>NZ_JARVSH010000006.1:0-542361 GCF_030209295.1 Pseudarthrobacter sp. lyk4-40-TYG-27 | reverse complement strand
GGCATTGAAGACCTCCCGCCATGGGAACCGGACGACGCCAACCTCATAGACCTCAACGACCTCCCGGAAGAGGACCCCGTCCGGGCCGGATACTTCGCAAAACCGTTCGTGCTGTCGGTCCAGGTCGTGTCTGACGTCGTTCAGCAGATCGTCCGGTGCTGACCGTTTCAACCGGTGCCAGCACTAGGCTGATTCCATGTCCCAACCGCGCCATCCGGCGGAACTCACCCCAAAACGCGATCCGCAAAAACGGCTTGCCATCAGGCCGTACGCGCGCGCCGTAGCACAGGTCCTCAGGGTCAGTTTCCGGGCGTCCCCGGGCGCGGTGATCATGAAGGTGCTCGGCTCGCTGATTTCGGCCGTCCTTCCCCTGGTCACCACCTACTTTGCGTCACGGACCACCACGGCGCTTGCTGCTGCATATGCGGGCGACGCCGGAGCCGGACGCCTTGCGATCGTCTACGTCGTGGTCACCGCGGCGCTGGGCCTCTTTTGGGGCGCCTTCAGCAGCGTCGACCGCTACATCCAGCAGTTGATGAGCTTCAAGGTTGGCGCCATCGTGGGCGACCAAATGTACGAACGATTCCTTGCGCTGGAATTCTGGCGCTACGACGACAAGGAGACGGTGGACCTCTACGACCGCGCCAAGCGGTTCTCGGACTCGTACGCCCGCGTCCTGGACCGGATCGCCGCCATTTTCACTCAGCTGGTCTCGGTCATCCTGGCCATCGGTGCCCTGCTGCTGGTGAGCTGGTGGATCGCCGTCATCGTGCTGGTGGCCATCATTCCCAGCGTGTACCTGCAGTTCAAGCTCTCCCGGGAGCAGATTGCGCACTGGAACACCCAGGTGGACTCACGCCGCCAGCGCCGAATGATCGAAACCAACCTGCTCCGCCCGCAGCACATCGCAGAGATGCGGCTCTACGGGATCGTCCGCTTCCTCATGGACCTCCGCTCCCGCCTCCGCGACGCGGACGAACGGCGCCGTCTTGATTACCAGCGGCGCTACATCCCCAGGCAGCTGGCTGCGGACGCCCTGCAGTACGGCGCCGAGGTGGTCTCGCTGATCTGGGTGGTGGGCCAAGTCATCGCCCGGGCCCAGCCCGTAGGCCAATTCCTGTACGTCCAGCAGATCGTCAGCCGCGCCTTGTCCACCGCCAACAACCTGGTGTCCTCACTAAGTTCCATTGACGAAGACCTGGCCAACCTGACGGACTACGAGACCTTCATGGGGATGCCCGTTCACGCCGAACATGCACCGCCCCTGTTGGAGGCTCCACAGGAAGTGGAACTGAAGGACATCCGCTTCACCTACACGGGCAGCGATATCGAGGTGATTCGGGGAATCAGCCTCACCATCAGGCGCGGCCAGCACATCGCCATCGTAGGGGAGAACGGCGCCGGAAAGTCGACGCTGATCCGCATCCTCGCCGGCCTCTACCGCCCGGACTCCGGACAGGTGCTGCTCGACGGCGTGGACCTCGCCGCCGTCGACGTCACCTCCTGGCACCGGCACCTGGCAGTCCTTAGCCAGGAGTTCCTGAAGTACGAGTTCGCCACGGCCGCGGAGAACATCTATTTCGGCGACGTCGACAGCCGGCGCGATGACGGCCGCATCCGGCGGGCGGCAGCAGACGCCGAAGCTTTGGAGTTCATCAACAAACTGCCCAACGGCCTGGACAACCACGTCAGCAACTGGATGGAGGATCCGCGGGGCCGTAAAGGAAGCGGTCTCTCCGGCGGCCAATGGCAGCGCCTGGCCATGGCCAGGAACTTCTACCGGGACGCCTCGTTCATGGTGATGGACGAACCGACGTCCGCCATCGACGCCCTCGCCGAGCACAGGATATTCACCCGCCTTTTCGCCGACCGCGACAGCACCATCATTGCCATCAGCCACCGGCTGGCCACCATCGAAAAGGCCGACGTCGTCTACATGCTGGAAGACGGCAGGATCGTCGAGCAGGGCACGCACAAAGAACTGGTGGCCCTCCGCGGCAGGTACTTCAGGATGTTCGAATCCCAGTTGACCGTCGAGGAACCGACCGGAACCTAGGACTGCACCACGGTGGTGCGGACCCGTGCCACGCTCGGCCTGGGCGGGACGCTGCTGAACCCGAACGTCACGGCGGGCCGGATGGGAGCCAGGGTCCCGGCGTCGGCGCCTTCCCAGCGGACGACAGCGGAGGTGACGTGGTGCAGGTCGCTCACCCCGTAATACTCCGCCCTGCCGCTGCCCGCCGTGCCGTAGGTGCGGGCTCCCGGGGCCGCCAACGCGGCAAGCGGACTGACGGCGGAAAGCCAGCGCGGGTGCACCGCAAGGCGCCGCGGTACGGCCCGCAAAGCCGTACCCAGGAAGGTCCTCGCCCCGGTCACGGCCCGGATTGCCAAGGGGCCGGCGTCGACCCTTAGCGCCCGTTCACCCAACACGGCGGAGACGTCAACCAAACGCACCTCATCGAACGTGTAGGTGGCCGCGATGAACTCTGCCACATCCGGCCGGGGTGCCAACAGCAGCCGGTGCCCCGAGGGTTGCTGCACCATGACGTCGGCAAACGAACCGAAGGGGGAGTCTTGCCAGATGCCCACCACGGCGCGGAGCCCGGATGCCGTGCCAATACCTGCAATATGCCCGTCGAAGATCCAGCGTTTGCCCATCACAATCCTGCCGCTGACCGGTTATCAGAGCGGTCCGTAGGCGGCATTGCCATGAGGATCGCGCCAGAGGGCCAAATCTTCTTCAACTGCCCGCCGAAGCTCTGGGTTGGATTGCACCCTTTCCCGGAACGACTGCCGGGCGCGGCCCATGACCGTTGACGGGACCACGATGCATGCGACCAGGAGAAGCAGGATGAGTACGAAGGCTCCCACGAGTGTTATTGCCGCACCATTGCCCTTCGCCGTGGCCGAGGGCAGGTAGAGGACCATGATGGCGCCCAGCGCGACTGCCAGTACGGACATCATGGCGACGCCACCACGGGCGGATCCCGGGCCACGGCTGATCAGGACCCTGTCGGGGGTGGGCAGGGTGGCCCGGGCACGCTTCCATCCAAAGAGGCCCGAAAGCATCAGGCCAACCCCCAGAGGGACCAGTACGAGCGCTGCGGCAGGGTTCCCCGACGTGACGGCAAAAAACATGCCCGCGAGGGCCAGGACGGGACCGCCGGCGATTGCGCTGCTCCAGCCGGCGGCTCCGGTACCTTGGGCGTCAGCCAGTTGACGCAGCCGGGACGGAGCGTTTGGCGGGCTGATCCGAGCCAGTTCCGGAGCCAGCCAGTGCTCGAGGGAGTGGACGGGCGCATCTGCGGGGAAGGGATTGTGATGTGTCATGCCGGAAGCAAGCCCAGTCCATGGCGCAGCCGGTCCGCCAGGCCCGGGGCCGCGGTCGCAGGCTGCGTTTCGTCACCGGCGGCGATTTCAACGCCGGCCGCACCTGTACCGGCGTGTGCGTGCTGGTCAGCCTGCGGGAGGGGTGTCGTTGAGCCAGCTGGCAGGGACGGCGAGGTCTGCTTCATCATCGGCTGCCAGCGACGTATGGACCAGGTGGCCATGGTTGGTTCTCCTCGGAAGGTGGGCGCGGGGAGCGTTCACCGAATCCCCCTGCCCAAGGCTACGCGGTAGCCAGGCAGTTCTTCCATGGGCAGGGCTGCACCCTTGCCTGCAGTCCGGACCCGGCCAGCGGAGCTGCTGGGATAACCTAGAGCAGTGACTTATGAGATCGAGATCGGCCGTGGCAAGCGTGGGCGTCGTGCCTACTCCCTGGATGACATTGCAATCGTCCCCAACCGTCGCACCCGCGACCCCAAGGACGTCTCCGTCTCCTGGCAGATCGACGCCTACCAGTTCAGCATGCCTGTGATCGCCGCCCCGATGGACTCGGCCATGTCCCCGCAGACCGCCATCGCCCTCGGCAAGCTTGGCGGCCTTGGCGTCCTTGACCTGGAAGGCCTGTGGACCCGGTACGAGGATCCGCAGTCCGTGCTGGACGAGATTGCGGCCCTTCAGGACGAGGTCAACAGCCCCGCCGTGACAGGCCGGATGCAGGAGCTGTACCGTGCGCCCATCCAGCCGGAACTCATCACCTCCCGTCTGGCCGAGATCCGCGAGGCCGGCGTCACCGTGGCCGGATCGCTCACCCCGCAGCGCACCCAGGAGCACTACAAGACCGTCGTCGCCGCCGGCGTCGATATCTTCGTCATCCGCGGAACCACGGTGTCCGCCGAGCATGTCTCCAAGAACCACGAACCGCTGAACCTGAAGCAGTTCATCTACGAACTCGACGTCCCCGTCATCGTGGGCGGGGCGGCGGGCTACACCCCGGCACTGCACCTGATGCGTACCGGCGCGGCAGGTGTGCTGGTGGGCTTCGGCGGCGGCGCAACCACCACCACGCGTCGCGCCCTGGGCATCCACTCGCCCATGGCTTCAGCCATTTCCGACGTCGCGGCCGCCCGCCGTGACTACATGGACGAGTCCGGCGGCCGCTACGTCCACGTGATTGCCGACGGCGGCATGGGCACCTCGGGTGACATCGTCAAAGCCATTGCCATGGGCGCCGACGCCGTCATGCTGGGCAGCGCCCTGGCGAGGGCAGAGGAGGCGCCGGGCAAAGGCTGGCACTGGGGCCAGGAAGCCCACCACACGGAGCTCCCGCGCGGGGACCGCGCCAACGTGGGCACCGTGGGACCCCTGGAGGAAGTCCTGTTCGGACCCGGCCACCACACCAACGGCACGTCCAACCTCATCGGCGCGCTGCGCCGCTCCATGGCGACCACCGGCTATTCGGACCTGAAGGAATTCCAGCGGGTCGACGTCGTGGTCTCGCCTTACGCGGGGAACTGACCCGTTTGGGCGGGGCGGCAGTCACCGCCGCCCTGCCCAAAGCGCGCTTCCAGCAAGTAGTGTGGGTTTACTACCGGCACTAGCGGCACTGGAGGCGTTCAATGAAGAGTGTTCCTGCAAACGGCGGAGTTCTCGGCCCGGAAGCCAGGGAAGCATCCATAGGGCGGTTGCGCGCCACCGCGGAACCTGGCCAGGAACTGGACATCCTGATCGTGGGCGGCGGCATCGTCGGTGCGGGAGCCGCACTGGACGCCGTGACCCGCGGGCTGAGCGTTGGCATCGTCGAGGCAAGCGACTGGGCCGCCGGAACGTCGTCGCGGTCCTCGAAACTCATCCACGGCGGCCTGCGCTACCTGGAAATGCTTGACTTCGCCCTGGTCAAGGAGGCCCTCCAGGAACGCGGACTGCTGCTTTCGGAAATTGCCCCGCACCTGGCCCGGCCGGTGCCATTCCTCTATCCGCTGACCAAGCCGTTCATTGAACGGCCCTACGTCGGCGCCGGCATTGCGCTGTACGACGTCATGTCGATCTCCAGCGGGCACAGCCGCGGCGTGCCGTTCCACAAACACCTGAGCAGGCGTGGAACCCTCCGTGCCGCCCCCAGCCTGAAGGACGACGCCTTCGTGGGCTCGATCCGCTACTACGACGGCCAGGTGGACGACGCGAAGTACGTGGCCAACCTCATCCGTACCGCCGCCTACTACGGAGCCCACGCCGTCAACCAGATGGCCGTGGTGGACTTCCTGCGCGAAGGGGAGCGGGTGGTGGGAGCCAAAGTTTCCAACCGCGAGGACGGCACGGAGTTCAAGGTCCGCGCGAGGCAGGTCATCAACGCCACAGGCGTCTGGACCGACGAAACCCAGGCCATGGTCACCGACCGGG
The DNA here is from genome assembly GCF_030209295.1 of Pseudarthrobacter sp. lyk4-40-TYG-27. NCBI lineage: Bacteria > Bacillati > Actinomycetota > Actinomycetes > Micrococcales > Micrococcaceae > Pseudarthrobacter > Pseudarthrobacter sp. lyk4-40-TYG-27. The sequence goes on along the minus strand of NZ_JARVSH010000006.1, from coordinate 536,637 downwards.
GCCAGCTCAAGGTCCGCGCCTCCAAGGGCATCCACCTGGTGGTTCCGCGGGACCGGTTCCAGTCAACGGTGGGGCTGATCCTTCGCACGGAGAAGTCCGTCCTGTTCGTCATCCCCTGGGGGCGGCACTGGATCATCGGCACGACCGATACTGACTGGCACCTGGACAAAGCCCACCCGGCCGCGTCCAGCAAGGACATCGACTACATCCTCGAGCACGTCAACAAGGTGCTGAAGCGGCCATTGACCAGGGAGGACGTTGAAGGGGTCTATGCCGGACTGCGGCCGCTGCTCGCCGGTGAAAACGACTCCACGGCCAAGCTCTCCCGCGAACACGTGGTGGCGCACCCCGTCCCGGGCCTGGTGGTGGTGGCCGGCGGAAAGTGGACCACGTACCGGGTCATGGCCAAGGACGCCGTCGACGAAGCCACCCGCACCATGGACGAACGGGTTCCGCCCAGTTGCACCGAAACCATCCCGCTTCTCGGTGCCAGCGGCTTCCGGGCCGCCTGGAACCGGAGGAACCGCACCGCCGAGGAATCCGGCGTGCACGTGGCCCGCATTGAACACCTCCTCAACAGGTACGGATCAATGACGCCCGAGGTCCTGGCCATCATCGCGCAGGATAAGGAGCTGGCCGAACCCATCCCCGGGGCCGATGACTACCTGCAGGCCGAAGCCGTCTACGCCGCCACCCATGAGGGGGCCCGCCACGTGCAGGACGTCCTGACCCGCCGTACGCGGATTTCGATCGAGGCGTGGGACCGGGGCGTGTCTGCTGCCCCCGTTGTCGCTAAACTGATGGGTGACGTTCTTGGCTGGAGTGACGCGCAGCGCGAAAACGAAGTCCGCCACTACATTGCCAGGGTGGAGGCCGAGCGCCTCAGCCAGCAACAGCCGGACGACGAATCCGCGGACGCTGCCCGCCTGGGCGTGGAAGACATCGTGCCCTTGCGCTGAGGGGCCGCTCGCCCCGCACTGCTGACTGAAGGGATACGCCTTGGCGGAACCACTTGACCCGTATGACGCCGAACTCACCACCCCCGAGATGGTGATTCTGGAACTGGAAGCGACGGACAAAACCGACGCCACCAACCAGCTGGCGGAACGGCTCCATGCCGCCGGGCGAATTTCCGACCTTGACGGATTCCTCAAGAACGTCAACGCGCGCGAGCACCAGCTGGCGACCGGCCTCCCCGGCGGGGTCGGTCTCCCGCACGCCCGCAGCGAGTTCGTCTCCCGGACGTCGATCGCCGTCGGCATCACCAAGTACGGCCATGCCCTGGACTTCGGCGCCACGGACGGCCCGGCCACCGTCATCCTGCTGATCGCCACGCCCGCCAGTTCATTCTCGGACCACCTGGAAGTGCTGGCCACGTTGGCCCGGTCGCTGTCCAAGGAATCCTTCCGGGAATCCCTGCGGCGGGCCTACGATGCAGAAGTCATCGCCGAGCTCATCAATTCCAGCCTGGTGTTCTTCGACCACTAAGCAGCCGGGTCCCTGCGCCGCATCCGAACGCACAGGCGTTTAGTTGTTCTACAGAAGTACGAAGTACGGTTAAGACGTGTGGAAAACAGCCCTCAAACCCCGATGGATCGCAGGCTTCATCTTCGCGATCGCGCTTTCCGGGGTCTTCGTGCTGCTCAGCCAGTGGCAGTTCGGCCGGTCCACCCAGCCCGAAGCGCCGGTCAACCCCGCCACCGAACAGGTCCAGCCGCTCACCAGCACCCTCCAGCCCGGCGAATTCTTCCACGGCAGCGTCTCAGACCAGATGGTCACCGCGGAGGGAACCTACAGTCCCGACAAGCAGGTGCTCGTCCCTGGCAGGCTGCACGATGGAAAGACCGGCTATTGGGTAGTTTCCGCTTTCGCCGTTAACGGCGCCCCCACCCTTAAAGGTGCGGCTGCCTCCCCACAAACCTGGATTCCGGTGGCGCGGGGCTGGGTGGCGGACCCTTCCGACGCGCCAGCCCCTCCGTCGGGCCTGGTGCAACTGACGGGGCGCTTGATTCCTTCTGAAGCGCCGGTTCCCGGGAAGGCCCCCAAAACGGGGGAGGCCTCGGCCGTGTCTGTTGCCGAACTCATCAACTACTGGGGCGTCAGCAGCTACCCGGGATTCGTCTCGGCCACCGCGGAGGTGGCGGGCGGCAAAGATGTCAGCGCCGCGTCCGTGCCTGGCAGCCTGCTTCCGCTGAACATCGGCCCCCAGCCACCGTCGCAGCAGATCAACTGGCTGAACCTCTTCTACTCCATCGAATGGGTGGTTTTTGCCGGCTTCGCCCTCTTCATCTGGTGGCGGCTGGTCAAGGACGACTACCACCGGGACCTTGAAGAGGCCCTCGACGAAGCCGAGGAGTCGGATGAACCGGAACAGCACCAGAACGAACAGCAGCAACCTGATCAGCACCAGCAGAAGGTACAGCCATGATTGATCCGAAACCGGCCACCCCCTCGTCCCAAGCCTCCGGCGCCAAAGGATCCGGCAAGAAGCGCCGCTTCGGCGGCACCGAAGCGCAGATCCGGTCGGCCCTGAAGTTCTACAAGGTCATGGCCTACCTGACCGGCACCATGCTGCTCCTGCTGTGCGCGGAACTGGTGGCCCGGTACGGCTTCGGGCAGTACCTGTTTGCCGGCGGCACCAGCGCACTCACCGGCCAGCCCTTCGGTTTTGGCTTCGCCGACGCCGAACCGCCGGCGGTACTGAACGGTGTGAACGTCTCCGTCACGGTCCTGATCGTCCACGGCTGGATGTACGTGGTGTACCTGATCTCCAACTTTCGGCTCTGGTCCCTCATGCGCTGGCCGTTCCTGAAGCTGGTCCTGCTGGCCCTCGGCGGCGTGGTGCCGTTCCTGTCCTTCATCGTCGAAAAGAAGTTCCACGCCGAGGTTGAGGCCGAGCTCGCCGCCAACCCGCAGGCACCCCAGCGCTACTGAGCGTTTCCGCCTTCACTGACGTCTGCTCCGTCACAGGGAGGTCTCTCAAGGTGCGTCGGTGCAACGGTGCAAAGTAGGCTATTACGGTGACTACTCCCACTGCATCCCAGACTTCCCAGAAGCCGGTGCTGGTTGTTGATTACGGTGCCCAGTACGCGCAGCTCATTGCCCGCCGCGTCCGGGAAGCGAATGTGTATTCGGAAGTGGTTCCGCATACCTACACCACCGAGCAGCTACTGGCCAAGAATCCCGCCGCCATCATCCTCTCCGGCGGCCCCTCCAGCGTTTATGCCGACGGCGCCCCGAGCGTCGGTGCCGACCTCTTCGAAGCCGGAGTCCCCGTCTTCGGCATCTGCTACGGCTTCCAGGCCATGGCCAACGCCTTGGGCGGCAAGGTGGACAAGACCGGGCTGCGGGAGTACGGATCCACCGAAACCACCATCCTGGGTGACGGGCGCTCCGTGCTCGAAGGCATGCCCCAGCACCAGAAGACGTGGATGAGCCACGGCGACTCCGTCCACGAGGCGCCCGAAGGCTTCGATGTCCTGGCCACCACCGCCGGCGCTGAAGTCGCGGCCTTCGCCAATGAGGAGAAGTGCCTGTACGGCGTGCAGTGGCACCCGGAGGTCAAGCACTCCGCCTACGGCCAGCAGGTCCTGGAGAACTTCCTCTTCAAGGGAGCCAAGCTGGAACCCAACTGGACTACCGGCAACATCCTCGAGGAGCAGGTGGAGCGCATCCGCCAGCAGGTGGGAGACGCCCGGGTCATTTGTGGACTCTCCGGCGGTGTCGATTCTGCCGTGGCCGCCGCCTTGGTGCAGCGCGCAGTGGGCGACCAGCTCACCTGTGTCTTCGTGGACCACGGCCTGCTGCGTGAAGGCGAGGCAGAGCAGGTGGAGCGCGACTTTGTCGCCGCCACCGGCGTCAAGCTCTACGTCGCCAACGAGCAGGAGCGCTTCCTTTCGGCACTGGCAGGCGTCAGCGATCCGGAAACCAAGCGCAAAATTATCGGCCGTGAATTCATCCGTGCTTTCGAGGAAGCGGAACTGGCCATCATCGCCGATGCTGCTGCCCACGGCGAGAAGATCAAATTCCTGGTCCAGGGCACCCTGTACCCGGACGTCGTCGAATCCGGCGGCGGCGAAGGTGCTGCCAACATCAAGAGCCACCACAATGTGGGCGGCCTCCCCAAGGACCTGCAGTTCGAGCTCGTCGAACCCCTGCGCGCCCTGTTCAAGGACGAGGTCCGTGCCGTGGGCGCACAGCTCGGCCTGCCGCAGGAAATCGTCGGCCGCCAGCCCTTCCCCGGCCCCGGCCTGGGCATCCGGATCGTCGGCGACATCACCAAAGAACGGCTGGACCTGCTCCGCAAGGCGGATGCCATCGCTCGTGCCGAACTGACTGCCGCCGGCCTGGACGACGAAGTCTGGCAAATGCCCGTTGTGCTTCTCGCCGACGTCCGCAGCGTCGGCGTCATGGGGGACGGCCGCACTTACGGCCACCCGATCGTGCTCCGTCCCGTGTCCTCCGAGGACGCCATGACCGCCGACTGGTCGCGCCTGCCCTACGATCTTTTGGCACGGATCTCCAACCGGATCACCAACGAGGTGGACGGCGTCAACCGGGTGGTGCTGGACGTCACCAGCAAGCCGCCGGGAACCATCGAATGGGAATAGTCCCCTGAGTGGCCGGCCTCCGCCAGCGGAGGCCGGCCACTGTTTTTCCCGGGAGAATCCCAGCAATTTCCTGTGCTCCAGTGTTGCGGTCGCCAAAGTCCGGCACCGGAGCGGCTACTCTCGAATCTATGCCGGTATGGTCCAGGGCGTCACGTGCAAACGCAGAAAAGAAGGCAGAAGTGTCAGTTGGTCAAGGCCACCCGGAAGGCTCGGAAGAGCTTCGCAAATGGCTGTCCGGGCTTAAACCCGTCACTGGCGCGGACACGATGCTGCGCTTCACCAAGACCCCCGAAGGCTCCATCGACCTCACCTCGGCGCATCCCTCGGGGCTCGCCCAGCTCATGGCAGGGCGCCGCACACGCCTGTCCACGCTGATCCGGGACCGCCAGCAGTACGTCGTGGCAGCCAGGGCATCGCGCAACATCCGGTCAAAGATCTTTGAGCTCTCCAACGACCGCGGCATCGACGCCGGGTACCTGTCCGCCGGCACTGTGGTGTGGACGTCCGCCGTCGGAGGCAAACCCCAGCGCGTGTCCGCCCCCGTCATGCTGACCGCCATATCCCTCACCGTCCGTCCGGGGGAGGACGACTTCGAGCTGCAGCTCACCGAGCAGGCGCACATCAACCCCGCCCTGGTGCGCCACCTGAAGAACATCCACGGGATCGTCTTCGACGTCAACGCCGTGACCCGCCTCGCCTACAGCACCGCACGGTTCGACCCGCAGCCCGTCCTTGACCGGTTGGCCACGCTGATCCGGCCCATCCATGGCGCAGAAACCCAGCACAACCTGCTCGTTTCGACCTTCGCCGATCTTTCCGGGAACCTGGACGACCCGTGGATCAACGACTCCCACCCCATTGTGTCCGCGCTGGCGACCGCCGCCGGGGGCGAAGTTGTGGATGTCGAAGACCCGGACCCCTCGCGTTTCCCGCACCTGGACAACAGGCATCCCAAGGACGAGCTGTTGCTGCTGGACGCGGACACGGACCAGCAGTATGTGATTGATGCGGCCCGAGCCGGTGACTCCCTCGTTGTCAGCGCCCCGCCGGGTACCGGCCAGACGCAGACCGCGATCAACACCATCGGTGCCCTGGTGGACGCCGGGAAGACGGTGCTGGTGGTTGGTGACCGCCGGGCCAGCCTGAATGAAGTCTCCGGCCAGCTCGAATCCCTGGGACTGGAATCCATCCTGTTCCAGCTTTCCGGAAACGTCACGGCGCAGCAGCTGAAGGGCCAGCTGGTGCGGGCGATCGTCCGCAACGAAAAGTCCTTGGAACCGCAGTTGGGCAACCTGCACACCACCCTGACTGAGCACCGGCACGCGCTCATGGACCACGTGGCGTCGCTGCACAACGTCCGGGACCGGTGGGGCTGCTCGCCCTACCAGGCCATGCAGTCCCTCGCGGAGCTCACCTCGATCCATCCGGCGCCGGCCACCACCGTCCGGTTGAAGCGCAGTGTCCTGGACAGCATCCGCGACCGCGAGGAGCTGGCCGGAAGGCTTCGCCGTGCTGCCGAACTGGGCAGCTTCAGCAAGGCCGCCACCACCAGCCCCTGGCACGGCGCGCGGTTGCTGACCCGGAAGGAAACCGAGGAAGCGCAGGATCTGGTCCGCTCCGTGGCCAAGAGCCTCCCGGTGCTGCGCGACCGCATGGACGCCGTCGCCGAGCACGCTGAAATCCGGCTGGGGGAGTCCTTTGCGGAATGGGGCGAGCAGCTCGAGCTGCTGGTTGCCGTCCGCGGCAGCCTGGACAAATTCACGCCGGACATCTTTGACCGGCCCGTGACGGACCTGATTTCCGCCACGGCACCGTCAGCGTGGCGCCGTGAGCGCGGCATCGAAATGACGTCCATGCAGCGTTCCAGGCTTCGGCGGGTGGCCAAGGAATACGTCCGCCCGGGCGTGCACATCGCCGACCTGCACACATCCTTGGTCCTGGTCCAGGAGCAGCGCGCCCTCTGGGCCGGGTATGCCACCACCCAACGCCATCCGGCGGTTCCGTCCGGCCTTGCCGAAATGAACGCCATGTACCGGTCGCTGGACGCGGAGCTGGAACAGCTGGGCCAGGCGCTCCGGCACACGGATGCCGGCGGGTCGCTCGCCACTGCGCCCTACGGCCAGCTGATGGAGCGGCTGGAACGCCTCGTGGCGGACACCGATACCCTCAAGACCTTGCCCGAACGCACCCTACTGATCGAAAACATGCGTGAGCACGGTTTGGGCGAACTCCTTGCCGACCTCGCGGAGCGGGAAGTCCCGGAACGGTCCGTTGCAGCCGAGCTGGAATTGGCGTGGTGGCAGTCGGCCCTTGAGGCCATGATCAGCGGCGATGACTACTTGGCCATGTCCGACGGCGACGCGTTGCGCCGGCTCGAGGCCGAGTATCGGTTGGCGGACAACGCGCACATCGCCAGCGGCGCCGCACGCCTTCGCTGGGACTTGGCGGAACGCTGGCGCGGGGCGATCGCCGAGCAGCCGCGCCAGGCGGGCCTGCTGCGGAGCCTGCTCAAGGACGGCCGGGTGTCGCTCCCGTCCTTGACCGCCCAGGCTCCTGACCTGATCGGCACACTGGTTCCGGTGTGGTCTGTCAGCCCGTACCTGATGACCGGCCTGCTCCCGGCAGAGCAACACTTCGACGCCGTCGTGATCCTGGATGCCGAGGCCACGTCCCTGCAGGCCGTCCTGCCGTCGATCGCCCGTGCACGCCAGGTGATTGCGTTCGGCGACCCGCGCATCGCGTCGCCCCGGACCTTTACCGTGGGCGTGGAACGCCTCGCCGCCGGTGAGTCCGCCCACCACAGGGTGGAGAGTGCCTTCACGGCTCTCTCTGCGGTGCTTCCGGTTTGGCGGCTGAACGTGGTGTACCGGGCCGTGGACGAGGACCTCGTCCTGCAGCTGAGCAAGAACTTTTACGACGGCGGGTTGCGCCGGCTGCCCGAGGGCCAGTCGGCGACGGGCTTGGACCGGTCGCTGCTGGTGGAGTACCTGCCTGACGGAACCGGCTTGCCGAGCGCAGACCACGAGGGTGTGGAGTCGGTGGTGGCCGAGGTCAACCGGGTGGTCGAGCTCGTGTTCGAGCACGCCCGCCTGCGTCCGCGCACTTCGCTCGCCGTGGTCACCGCCAGCCTGCGGCATGCCGCCAGGATTGGCGAGTCCATCCGCCTCCAGCTGGCCAACCAGCCCGGAATGGCCAGCTTCTTCGGTGCCGGTCCTGAGTCCTTCAGGGTGGTGGACCTGGAGAGGGCCCAGGGGCTGGTTCGCGACCATGTTATTTTCTCCCCAGGTTTTGGCCGCACCCCGCACGGCCGGGCGCTGCACAACTTCGGACCATTGTCCGCGGAAGGTGGCAGGGAGAAGTTCGCCCTGGCCATGACGCGGGCGCGCCGGTCCATGCATGTGCTCACCTGCTTCCGGCCCGAGGACCTGGACCACACCAGGCTCACGCACGGGGCGGTGGACCTGTACACGCTGTTGAACCGCGAAATTTCGGGTAATACCGACCTCGGAACTCCCGCCTCCCGGGCTGCCGCCAGCGAACAGGCACTCGGTGCGGACCCGCTGGTCGCCGACTTGGGTGACCGGTTGCGCGCCCGCGGCGCCCGGGTTTGGCACCAGTACGACGGCGCCATCGACGTTGTGGCCGCGGCTGACCCGCTGAATACCATGGGCAAGGATGATGCCGACCTGCCACGACCAGTGGCGATCGAGTCTGACGGCACCGGGCAGTACCGCACCATGAGCGTCCGGGAACGCAGCAGGCTCCGCCCGGAGCTGCTGGAGCGCCTGGGATGGCGTTATATGCCGTTGTGGACCATCGAGGTATTCACCGACCCGTCGTCCTGTGCCGACCGCATTGCCGGGTACCTCGGCCTGGAAAACCTGGTGCTGCCGGGCAGGACCGGGCACTCGGCTGGATTCCTTGACGACGACGTGGACCAGGCGCTCAATGGTATCGATACAGCATCGGCCGCCGGTGTTGCCTATCTGCCGCGGAACGCCAATGGCGGGAACCGGAGTGACTCCGGAGACCCCGCCGCGGGCATCCGCCCCAGCCAGGGCCGGCGGGCCGGTGGCCTGGACGCCAAGGAGGCCAACGGCATGGTCGCGGAAGACAGTGTTTCCGACGTCAGCGTTTCCGACGACAATGGTTCCGGCAGCGATATTTCCGACAACAATGGGTCCGCGGAAGATCGGGCCGGAGAAGATATGAGCGAGAACGAGAAGACGGAAGCGGTACCTGACGGCGGAAATCCGGCAGGTGCGCCTCACTCCACTCCAGCGCCAGGGCGGGCCACCTCAGGTACCGACGCTGTGCTGCCCAGCAAGGCTGCGGAGGACGACGCCCGCAGCTGGGGCGACCGGGAGGATGACCACGACGCGTGGCTGAAGGAACAGAAACCGCCGCACTGGGGCTGACCAGCAGCGGGGCTGACCAGCAGCCAAGCCTTTGGGCCCGGGCAACCCGGAAGTTGTTGAGGAATCGTATCCGTGGTGTCACGGCGGACCAACCAGGACGAAGAAGAGCCGGCCCTGCGTTGACGCTCCAGCCAGCCGGGATGACTGTTCCGCGTTTGCTGCCACCACTATCAACCCGTCGGTCTCCGTTGTACCAAGCCATTGGCCACCCTGGCCGCCCTTGTTCGAAGTCCACAGCACGGGAACCGCAGACGCCAGCACCTCGGAGGGGCCTTGCTGGTCAAACCCGTTGGCAGATGTGAGCACCACATTGACCAACTGGCCCGGGGCCACCAGCTGAATGGAGGACGGGTCCGCCATGCGGAGCGGAACCGCGACCGAGCCCGGAGGCGTCCCAACGAGAAGGCCCGGTCCCAGGAGTTGGGCGTCGGTAACGAGCTGGCCCTTTCGTAACGGACCGGCGAGCTGCTTGCCGGCGGCTGCAGCAGTGTCTTGGAGGAAGCCCTCCGCCACCATCCCGGGCGGCACATGAACGCTGGCCAAATCTGCCGCCGTCACAGCGGTACCTGCCGGAAGATCCCGCGCAGCAGCAAGTGCTGTCACGGTCGAGAGCGAAGCCGGCGTCAGTTGATTGACAGTGATGGCCGCCGCTGCACACAGGACCAGGGCGGCGGCCAGGCGGCGGTTGCGGCCCAGCCAGGACGCAATCCGCGCCGGGATGGGGTGGTTGGCCTTGGCGGGACGGCCGGTGGTGCGGGACGTCGTGGGAATCCGGAGGCTGTCGCGGCCGCGGCGTGGATATGCAGGCATGCGCCCACGCTATGGGCAGCCGAAGCGGCAGGACAGTGGTGGCTGCGGCTATGTGGACAAAGGCGGCCGGCGCCCGAAGGTGCCGGCCGTCGTCGTCATCAGTGCTTGGGGCTAGCTGGCCGCTGCAGCCGGGGCTGGCGATGCCGCCGGCGTCGCCGGCGTCGCTGCCGGGGCGGGGGAGACCGAGCTGCCCTTGGAATCGCGGGAGTCGGTACGGTAGAAACCTGAGCCCTTGAAGACCACACCCACGCTGTTGAACTTCTTGCGCAACGTGCCCTCGCATTCGGGGCAGCATGTCAGGCTGCTGTCCGCGAACGACTGGACGATATCGAAGGCGTGGCCGCAATCCTTGCAGGCGTAAGCATATGTTGGCACTGGTGCTCCTCCTCTTGGGCAAACGAGAGGTCCCGTGCTGCCACCCGGTAATCCGTTAGCAGTCGCAGGGCCTGAGTGCTAATTCTATCACTGCGCCCGGAAGGGACCGGGCTCAGCCGCCACCCGCCAGGCCCCGGTACCCGGAAGGCATCAGGACACCCGGGACCGGGCGGTCGAATTCCTCGGCAGGAATCCGCCCCGCGGGAAGCAATTCATCGTCGTAGATAACAGCGGCCAGCGGTATTTCCTTCCCGGCAGTGGCGAGATGCCCCAGGAAGGTGTCGTAGTAGCCGCCCCCCTGGCCGATCCTGTTGCCTGACAGGTCCACGGCAGTGGCGGGAATGATGAGCGCCGCTGCGCTTCCGGCCGCGTCGGGCCCGTGCCGTCTCCCGGCGGGTTCCAGGATGGGCGCGTACCGGCTGCGTTCGAAGCTGGTGTCCGGGGTCCAGAACACCCAGCTCAGCTCCCGGTCCGGCTCGCATACCGGAAGCAGGACCTCGTGGCCGCTGCCGTGCAGCGCCTTGACCAGCGGCATGGTGGGCGGTTCCTTGCCGACACCCAGGTAGACGCATACGGTGCCTGGGCGCCCCGCAGTGACGGATGCTGCCCAGGCTTCCCCGTGGCGAGCCAATGCCGAACCGGCGGCGTCCAGCTCCGCCTCCGTCAGCGCGGCGCGCCGGCGCCGGTGGGCCGCCCGGATATCGTCCTTGGCGGAATTCGTCTGCTCCTGCATGGTGTCCTTCCTTGGTACCGGCGTTCCGCGGCGTCACGGGCGGATGACGGCCCGCTGTGCCGGTGGTTACTGAAATGCTTGACGCTGACGTTAGATTAGTCCGGTGACTACCAGTAACCCCAGAGTCCGCAAAGCCGTCATCCCAGCAGCGGGCCTGGGCACCAGGTTCTTGCCGGCCACCAAGGCAATGCCGAAGGAAATGCTCCCCGTCGTGGACAAACCTGCCATCCAGTACGTGGTGGAGGAAGCCGTCCATGTGGGCCTGAACGACATCCTGATGATTACGGGCCGAAACAAGCGTGCACTGGAAGACCACTTCGACCGCGTGCCCTCGCTCGAATCGACGCTTGCCGACAAGGGCGACACGGAGAAGCTCGCCTCCATCCAGGCAGCCAGCCAGTTGGGCGACATCCACTACGTCCGGCAAGGCGACCCGCACGGCCTGGGCCATGCCGTGCTCCGCGCCAAACAACACGTCGGCGACGAAGCCTTCGCTGTCCTGCTGGGTGATGACCTCATCGATGCCCGTGACGAACTGCTGAGCACAATGATCGACGTGCAGGCGAAGACCGGCGGGTCCGTCGTCGCCCTCATCGAGGTGGAGCCGGCACAGATCAGTGCCTACGGCTGCGCCGACGTCCAGGAACTGGACGGCGAAGGCTATGTCCGCGTCAACCGGCTCGTGGAGAAGCCCTCACCCGAGGAAGCACCGTCCAACCTGGCGCTGATCGGCCGCTACGTCCTGCACCCCGCGGTATTTGATGTCCTCGAGCACACCGCACCCGGCCGCGGCGGCGAGATCCAGCTGACCGATGCCCTGCAGGAACTCGCGTCCGGAGACGGGGAGGGCTACGGGGTCTTCGGTGTGGTGTTCCGCGGCCGCCGCTATGACACCGGGGACAAACTCAGCTACCTGAAGGCCTGCGTCCAGCTGGCCGTCGACAGCGATGACCTGGGCCCCGGCCTGCGGGAATGGCTGCCCGGTTTCACCGCCGGCCTTTCCAGCTGACGCCGTGCGTACCGGTCCCATCTGGCCGGTCACCCTCGAATGCGGTGACCTGGTCCTGCGGCCCATCCGCTACCGCGACAAAAGGGAATGGAGCGAGGTGCGGTCCAGGAACAGCGAGTGGCTGGCGCCCTGGGAGGCCTCCAACCCCGAACCGGGAGGCGGGCTGCCCGACTACCGTCATATGGTGCGCTCATTGAACGCGCAGGCGGCCCAGGCCACGGCGCTTCCATTCGTCATAACCGAGCGGACGCCGGGACTTCGGAATCCGGCCATCGTGGGCCAGCTGACGGTGTCCTCGATTGTGTGGGGTTCGGCCATGATGGCCACGCTGGGGTACTGGGTGGATCAAGCCCGGGCCGGCCGGGGGATCGCGCCCACATCCGTGGCCCTGGTGACAGACCACTGCTTCCGGACCCTTGGCCTGCACCGGATGGAAATCAACATCCGGCCCGAGAACGCGCCCAGCCTGAGGGTGGTGGAGAAGCTGGGATTTCGGGACGAGGGATACCGGCCCCGTTTCCTGCACATTAATGGCCGGTGGGCGGATCACCGTTCGTTTGCCTTGACCTCCGAAGAGATCCCGGCGGGCCTGCTGGCGCCATGGCTGGCGTCCCGCCCGTCATAAATCCATCGGTTTGTGGACAGGGGTACGACACACCGGGGCTAATGCGGCCTGAGCAGGCATGATGCTCATACGGTTTTGAGTGTGGACTTCCCCCTAAGCAGCTCAGTGATCCTCGTGGTTGCCGTCGCGCTCTGGATCCTTTGGGTCGCCCCGTACGTCCTCCGGAACCGAAGGCGCCAGGTCCAGGCCGCCGGCGACTTCCTGGCAGACGTCCCCGCCGATGAAAGGCCGGACCAGCCCGCCGGCAAAGTGTTGAACGTCGTCGCCCAGCAGGAGAAAGCCATGGAACCCAACAAGAGCGCCGCAGCCGCTGCCGGCGCTGCCAGCACCCCGCCCCCGGCCCGGTTCCGCATCCGGTACGGCCGGACGGCAGTGGCCTTGGCGGGTCTGCTGTGCTTGGTGACCGCGTTCATCTCGGGTGTGCTCCTTCCCTTCGGTGTGGGATCGCCCGCGCTTCCCCTCACCGCCTTTACGCTGGCTTTCGGCGCGGTGGCCCTGCTCCGCTGGCTGGCCCTCCGGGACCGCAAAGCGAAGGTCAACGCGGCCTTCCGCTCCGCCATGAATGCGCCTTCCCGGCGCCAGGAGCCGGACCCCGTCCCCGTGCCCAAAACCGACACAGCTCCGGCCCGGCCGGAAAGCCCGTTGTTTGACGCCGAAGCGGGTGAGGCCAAGGCCAAACCGCTCACGGCAATGGAACTGCGTGAGGCGGCCCTCGCCGTCGCCGTTGCCGCCGGTGACACCAGTGCGGCCGCCGCGTCGGCAGTCGCTCCCGTGGGCAGTCCCTGGGAGCCTGTTGACGTTCCGAGGCCAACCTACGTTGAGGCAGCCAAGGCTGAGCGCCCCGAGCCGCTGCCGCTTGAACTGCCGGAGGCTCCGAAAGCGGTTGGCAAACCGTCGCTGAAGCAGGGGGCCGCCGGTGCCGACGCCCCGGAAGCCGCGTCCCAGCCTGCGGGTTCACCCCAATTGACCAAGGCACAGAGTGCCTTGAGCAACCTCGACGACGTCCTCCAGCGCCGTCGGGCGTAGGCGGCCTGCAAGCATTCCCAGCCGCTGTGCCGCACCGGGCGCGTCAATTTGGTGTTGGACACGGATTATTTGTAGCCTAGGGACACCGGTTCCGCACCGGCCTGGAGTACCACGCAGGCCGCGGTCAATTCCGGGGCTATAGCTCAGTTGGTAGAGCGCTTCGTTCGCATCGAAGAGGTCAGGAGTTCGAATCTCCTTAGCTCCACCAGAACCCTGCCCCCAGCGCAATGTTTATGGGCGAAACGCAGTCGAATGCCCGGGCCGTTACTCCATGGCGGGCCTAGAGTGGCCCCATGGGAATAATCATCGGACTTCTTGTCATTTGGCTCATTCTGTCCATCGTCGGCTTTGTCGTGAAGGGCCTGCTCTGGCTCGCCATCATCGGCCTGGTCCTGTTCGTCGCAACAGGTGTTTGGGGTTGGCTCAAGCGCAGGACCAACGCCTGACCTGATCCTGACGCAACGCGCCAAACGCCCAAGGAACCACCCTCCACAATGGGGTGGGGCCTTGGGCGTTTGGTTTAAATCCAGCCCTTCTTCTTGAAGATTCCGTACATGAGTGCCGCTGCGGCCACCATCAGGCCCAGCGCCATGGGATAGCCCCAGGGCCAGTGCAACTCAGGCATGTTGTCGAAGTTCATGCCGTAGATGCCGGCAACGAACGACGGCGCGAACAGGATGGCCGCCCAGGACGAGATCTTCTTGACCTGCTCGTTCTGCTCGGCGCTGACCTCGTTCTGCCGGTTTGCCGTCAGTGTCCCATCCAGGGTCAGCGCGTTCTGCAAAATGTCGCGGAAGGAGTCTGCGCGGGAGATCACCCGTTCCACGTGGTCCTCAACGTCCCGCAGGTTGTGCCGCAAATCGGTCTCCACCCCGTATTTTTCGAAACCACGCTTCAGCTGGTCCATCATTTCCGGGAGGGGATGGATGGCGCGCTGGAACTGGATGACTTCCCGGGCCAATTCGTAAATCCGCCGGGACACCGAAGAATCGCCGCTGAAGAGTTGGTCCTCGATTTCGTCGATGTCGTTCTCGAGCCCGGCCACCACCGGGGCGTAGTCGTCCACCACCCGGTCCAAAAGGGCGTACAGGACGGCTTCGGGCCCATGCTGGAGGAGGTCGGGCCGGGCCTCCAGGCGCTGCCGCACCCTGGCTACGCCGGCCGTTTCGGCGTGGCGTACCGTGACCACAAAGTTTTTGCCCGTGAAGACGTGGAGCTCGCCGAATTCCACCGTTTCGTCTGAGTCCACATACCGGGCCGGGCGCAGGACGGTAAAGAGATTGTCGTCGTACCGCTCCAGCTTGGGCCGCTGGTGGGCTGAGACCGCATCCTCCACCGCCAGGCCGTGCAGCCCGAATTCCGCCGCCACCGCCGCCATTTCCTCCGCCGTGGGCCGGTAAAGCCCGATCCACGCCATGCCACCATGCCGGGCAAGGGTTTCGAAGGTCTGCTCCAGGCTTTCGGGCTCCGCGTGGCGGACACCGTTGACGTAGACGGCGTTATCGATGATGGTCATTCAGGAAATCCTAGCGGCCGCGGACGCGGCATTGCTGAGGCCGCTGATGAGGGGCTCTGTCCGGTAGGGGATATGGGTGTGCAGGGCCAGCACCGTCTCGGTCCGGATGACCCCTTTGATCCTCAGGACCTGGCGCAGCGATGCCTGGAGATTGTGCGTGTCCGTGGCCACCACCCGGCACCAGACATCCCCGCGGCCGGAGATTTCGTGGACCTCCAGGACCTGCGGGATAAGCCGCAGCGCCGCCACCACCCCGTCCAGTTCCCGGTGGGAGACCTCGATGGTCACGAAGGCCACGACGTCATAGCCCACCGCATCCAGGTCAACCTCGCGGCCGCCCGGACGCAGGACACCTGCGCGGAGCATTCGGCGCACCCGGGACTGCGCGGTGTTCCGGGCAATGCCCAGGGACTCGCTGAGTTCCCCGATCTGTATCCGCGGATCCTTGATCAGGGCCAGGAGGATCTTCAGGTCAGTGGGGTCCAACTTGTTCACGATCGTCACTCTCCACCACATTGGGATCTGATATTTGATGATTGTGCTCAATTATCCATCCAAGAACTGTTGGATCGCGCAACCCTGCTGCAGGCTTGAAGCATCACAGTTGTATCCGCACCGGCGTCCCACAAGGACTGTCCGCTGCGGCGATCCCTAAGGCGGCACGATGACGGTCTTCAGTGAGCTGCGCATGCGCCCGGCAGCGGCCACCCACGCCGGGTGGAATGCCTCCACCACGGCCCGGCTGGTTATTTCGGGTGCGGTCATTTTCATGCTCCTCGTAGGCGCCAACCTGGCCACACCGCTGTATCCCCTCCTGCAGTCCAGCCTTGGGCTCTCGAGCCTGGACGTCACGGCAGCGTTTGCCAGCTACGTCCTGGCGCTGGTGGGAACCCTGCTGGTGGCCGGCCACTGGTCGGACCACATCGGACGGCGGGCAGCCCTCCTGGTTGCTGTGCTGACGGGTCTGGCCGGCGGCTGGATCTTTGCGGAAGCGCAGTCGCTTGCTGCCCTCTGTGCCGGCCGGGCACTGCAGGGAACCGCCGTGGCACTTGCCACCGGAGCCAGTGCCGCCGCCCTGCGGGAGCTGCTTCCATCCCGGCCGGAGTGGGCATCGCGCTTTACGCTCCTGGCGTCCTCAGGAGGCGTCGCCGCAGGCCCGGTCATCGGCGGCCTGCTGTCGCTGCTTCCCGGCGCCACCACGGCCCCTTACGTCGTCCACTCCCTGCTGCTCGCCGGGCTCCTGGTTCCGCTGTACCTGATCCGTGCGCGCCCTGCCATCGTGGCCCCGGCACCGACCCGGCCGCTCCACGCCCTGGCGCCCCGGCGCCCTTCCGTGTCACGCCAGGCGCGCGGAGCCTTCTGGCTGGCATCCGGCGTCGGCTTCCTCAGCTTTGCCGTCTTTGGCTTCAGCCTTTCGCTGGCTCCCGGCTATTTCGCCCAGTTCCTGGCCACGGATTCCCGGCCGTTGATCGGCATCCTGGCAGGCCTGCCGCTGGGGGCTTCGGCCCTGAGCCAGCTGGTCACAGTTCGAGGCCGGTTCACGGTGCCGGCGGGCCTTGCCGTCCTTGGCGTTTCGGTGGTGATGCTGGGAGCCGCCGGTGCCTGGCACAACCCGGCGCTGCTGGTGGCAGCTGCGGTAGCCGCCGGCGTGGGGCAGGGACTGGCGTTCCGGACCGTCTTCAACGATGTCGCGGCCAGGGTGGAGCCCGCCCGGCACGCGCAGATCATCAGCACCGTCTATGTCATTACGTATCTGGGAAGCGCAGTTCCGGTCCTTGGCCTGGGGTGGGCCAGCGCTGCGGTGGGGATGGGCGCGGCGGTCCAGGGCTTCGTCCTGGTGTGCGGCGCGGCGGCGCTGGTCCTCTCCGCCGCGACGCTCGTTCAGTCCGCCAGGCGCAGCGCCGCCTGACGGCATTACCGGGCAACCCCGGTCACAGCCAGGCGCCCCGCTACTCCGGGAGCGGGCCGTGGTTGCCCTGGATGTGTTCGAAGACCAGGGTGGTTTCGGTATGGCCCACGACGGGGTCGGTAGCCAGGTTGTCCAGCACCCAGTCCCGAAGGTCTTCGGTGCTGCCGACGGCGATGTGCAGCAGGTAGTCCACCGACCCGGACGTGTGGAAGGTGGAGAGGACAGCCGGCAGGTGCGGTACCCGTGCCGTGAAGCGGTCGATCTGGTCGCGGTCGTGGGCGCGGAGCCGCACGGCCACCAGTGCCTGCACAGACCTGCCGATCGCCGACAGGCTCAACTTTGCCTCGTAGCCCTGCACAATGCCCCGCTCAGACAAAGCGCGGGTGCGCATCAGGGCGGTCGACGGGGCTATTCCCACCATCTCGGCGAGTTGCTTGTTGGAGATCCGGGCATCGGCCACCAAGGCTGCCAGGAGCCGTTCGTCAATGGCATCCAGGGGTTCCAGGTGCGCCCCGGGCCTGATGTTCCTGGCATTCGTGCTCACAGCGTTTCCTTCCAACGGGTCCTCTGTTCATCCTAGACCGCAGAAACGCCGTCATCCGCGGTACAGGAGCACGCCCGGCCGAACATTCAGGCTGCCCGGCGGTGCCTTGAAGCCCGTTAATTCGAGTCGGTCCAAGGCCGTCAGGCGGCGGCGGGGTCCGTTCCAGGATGGACGACGGCGACAGTTGCGGCCGTCAGGCACGCCAGGACGATCACGGCTCCCGCCAGGGCGTTCCAGCCCCAGGCCTGGAAAACCAGGCCGCCGGCCCAGCCGAGCAGGCTGGAGCCAAGGTAGTACGCCAGGTTGTACAGCGACGCCGCCTGGGCCCGGCCGGTGCTGGCTATGGCGCCCGTCCAGCCGGAACCGATGCTGTGGGCCGCAAAGAAGCCCCCGGTGAACACCACCAGGCCGGCCAGGATGAGCACCAGGTTCGAGGCCAGGGTCAGGGCGAGTCCGGCCATGGCAAGGGCAAGCCCTGCCAGGAGGACGTTGCGACGCCCGAACCGGGTGGTCATGGTGGCTGCCCAGCGGGAGGAGAACGTCCCGGACAGGTACGCCAGGAAGATCAGGCTGATAACGGTGGCCGGGAGTCCAAAGGGGGCGCCCGACAACCGGAAACCGAGATAGTTGTAGACGGCCACGAAACCACCCATCATCAGGAAGGCCTGCGCATAGATGGCCTGCAAGCGGACATTGCGCAGATGGCCGCCGAGCATCCGCAGGGCTCCGCGGAGTCCGGCCACCTTCGCGGGCACGAAGCCCTGCGCCCTGGGAACGAGGACCAGGAACGCGACGGCGGCGGCTGTCGCGAGCAGGGAAACGGCCAGGGCCGCGGCCCGCCATCCCCAGAGCTCGCCGACCGGGCCCGCCACCAGCCGGCCGGACAAGCCGCCCAAGGTGGTCCCGGCTACATAGCTTCCTGCCGCGAGCGCCGCGTGGACTTTGCTGACCTCCTCGTTGAGATAGGCGATGGCAATCGCGGGGATGCCGCCCAAGGCCATTCCTTCCAGCAGTCGCAGGGCCAGAAGCATCGCGAACCCGGATGACAACGGCACCAGCAGTCCCAGGACGGTGGCCGTGGAAATGCCCCACATCATGGCTTTGACCCGGCCGATCCTGTCCGCCAGGAAAGACCAGGGAATGACGGTGGCTGCCAGGCCAACGGTGGCCAGCGAGATGGTGAGCGCGGCTTCGGCGGCGGTGACCTGCAGGTCGGATGCCAGCAGCGGGAGGACGGCCTGCGTGGAGTAGAGCTGCGCGAACGTCGCCACACCCGCGCAGGACAGTCCGGCGAGGATGCGCCCGTAGGCCTTGGATCCCTTGGCGTGGCCGGTCCAGCGTGGGGGAGCGGCAACGCCGCCGCGCTGAGTCTTTGGCATGCCGCCAGCGTAGTCCCGCCCCAACTGATGCATCCAATGCATGTTTTATGTCAAACTCATAGCAAAATCGAATTTGCCGACCAGATGCGCCGCCCCGCTGGCCGCTCCGAAGACAGGCGCTCCCCGGCGGGCAAGGAAGGAAGCGGAAGTGGAACCGGACCGCAAGCAACTGGCGCAGCTCCTGCCGCTTCTTCCGGTCCTGGCTGAACTCGGCCGGACCGAGCACGTCACGGAAACCGCCGAGCTTCTGGGCGTACCCCAGTCAACGGTGAGTCGGGCGCTGGCCCGGGCAAGTGCCGCCGTCGGCACCGAGCTCCTGGTGAGGGACGGACGCGGCGTCCGCCTCACCCCTGCCGCGCGCACGCTCCTGCCCTACATCGAGCAGGCGCTCGCGGAGTTCCAGGCCGGATTGGATCTGGTGCGCAATGAGTCCGAGGTGGTCCGCGGGACGGTTTCCGTGTCCTTCCAGCACACCTTCGGCGAGGCCACGCTGCCCCTGCTGATCAGCACCTTCCGCGCCCGGCATCCCGGGACCGGGTTCCGGCTGAGCCAGGGCGCAAGGGACTCCTGCATTGAGGAACTGGCAGCAGGGGAAGCCGACCTTGCCCTCACGGCTCCGGTTGCCGCCCCCGGACGCACCCTTGATTCGGCGGGGCTGTACCGTGAGCCGCTCCGGCTGGTGGTCCACCATGCCCACCCGCTGGCGCGGCAGCGGACGGCCCGGCTGGCCGACATCAGGACCGAGCCATTCGTAGCGCTCGGCCCAGGCTATGGTCTGCGCTCCCTGACGGACGCCCTGTTCCGGGACGCCGGGTTCCGGCCGCGCATCGCCTTCGAAAGCCAGGACTCCCACACAGTCCGCGGGCTCGTCTCAGCCGGGCTCGGCGTCGGCATCCTGCCACCCGCCGCAGGGGCACCGGGCTGGACCGGCCGCCCCAAAACCGGAGACCTCGGTTGGGTGGAAGTACCGCTGGATTCCCGGCTGGCCTTCCGGGAGGTCGGCGTCAGCTGGCGGCGCAGGAAACCCGGCGCCGAGCCTGCGCCGGCACGCTTGTTCCGCGAACTGGTGGTGGCCGAAGGCCCGGGCCTGGTGGCCGGCCTGGCCACCCGGGCAAGTACCCTTGTGACGTGACGAACACCCAGAACACCCCCACCACCCACGCCGGGCCCGCTGACAATCCCGCCAATCCACTGCACGGCATCACGATCGGGCTGGACATCGGCGGCACCAAGACGCATGGCGTCCGCTTCGAGGACGGCATCCCCGTCGCCGACGAGTCCGCCGGAAGCTCCAACGTCCAGAACGTCACCCGGGATGAGGCAGCCCGCAACCTGGCGGACCTCTTCGCCCGGATCGGAGCCGGCCCCGTGGCACGGGTATACGCCGGATCCGGTGGCATCGACACCGACCAGGACGCCGCCGCCCTTGCCGGCCTGATCCAGCCCCTCGTCCCGGGGGCTACCGTCACCGTTGTGCACGACTCGCGCCTCCTGCTCGCCGCCGGGCGGGCCGCAACAGGAGTGGCGGTCATTGCGGGCACCGGCTCGGCCGCCTGGGGACGCAATGCCGACGGCGGCGAGGCCAGGGCAGGCGGTTGGGGCTACCTTCTCGGGGACGAAGGCAGCGGTTATTGGCTGGGCAGGGAAGCGGTGCGGCACAGCCTGCGCCGGATGAACCAAGGACTGCCGATCGATCAACTCACTTCCGCCCTGCTCAAGAGCTGCGGACTGGACCACCCGAACAAGCTCATAGCGCTGTTCCACTCACCCGAAACCGGGAGGCGGTTTTGGGCGCAGCAGGCCAGGCACGTCGTGGAGGCGGCGGCAGAAGGACACGCGGACAGCGCAGCCCTGCTGGAACAGGCCGGCAAGGACCTTGCCGCGCTGGCCGGCCAGGTGCTGGGACAGTTGGGACTCCACGGTCCGGTGATCCTTGGCGGCGGCCTGGGCATGAACGTGGTGCCCCTGCAGGACTCCTTCCGTCGGAATTTGGCCGACGCCGGAGTCACGGACGTCAGGGTCCTGGACCAGGAACCTGTCTTCGGTGTGCTGGAGCTGGTGGCCCGGCCCGCCTAGTCCACGGTGCGTTTCCGGGGCGTCAGCCGGACCCCCGGAAGGGGCGGGGCCGGGATGCGGCCGGCTTCGGCCCCGGCATCCGGCCCGTGTCCGTGCACCAGGCCGTAGCGGGCGCCGGCGGCCATGGCGTCCGGAAGTGTTGCCTGGGCCTCCCAGTCCCCGCGGGCCTGTTCCACTTCCTCGTGCGTGCGGCCCACGAAGTTCCACCACATCAACAGTTCCTCGCCGAAAGGCTCACCGCCGATCAGCAGGAATCGGGTGCCCGGGCGTGCCTGGACCTCCAGTTCGCTCCGCCCGGCGCCCAGGTAGCCCAGCGGCCCCGCAGGCAGATCCTGCCCGTCCACCGCCAGGCCGCCGTCGAGCACCAGGACACCGTGCTCAAAGTCCGGGTTCAGCGGCAGAACCGCGTCCCCTTCACAGGCGACGTCTGCGCCCACAATTGGCGAATACATCGTGGCGGGAGACACCACGCCGCCAAACTCACCCACCATGACCGTGGCTGAGAACCCGCGGCCATCCGCCACCGGCAACTCCCGGTGTTGTTCGAAGGCAGGCGCCCGGTGCCGGTGGGCATCGGGAAGCGCAACCCAAAGCTGCACGCCCCGCTGCAGCGGCAACCCGCCACCGTCGGCAGGAAGCACTGCGAACTCGGAGTGCGACACCCCGTGCCCGGCAGTCATGATGTTCAGTTCTCCAGGCCGAACAACCACGTCACTGCCCACGCTGTCCCGGTGCCGGATATGTCCTGCCAAGGGCCACGTCACGGTCTGCAGCCCGATGTGGGGATGGGGAAGGACCGACATCGCTGTCCGGTCCGGACCAAAACTGTCCAGGAAGCACCATGCCCCGATCGTCGGCAACCCGCGCTGCGGCAATGTGCGTTTGACGTTCATGGCGCGCACCCCGCCCAGCGGCACCTCGCGCTCCGGCCATAACTGCAGGCAGGGTCCGGATCTCCCTTCCGCCGGGGCCGGGGGACAGATTTCCTGCTGGGGTGAAACTTCCAAATTGGTCACGCCTTCACTTTAGGCGGGCCCCGGCCGGCCGAACATGCTCTTTCCCGCCCGGATACCCATCCGCCCCCGCCGCGGCACCGAATGGTCACAGTAGGGATTCCTTTGTGGGGTTTGGGGCCAGATCTGGTGAACCCGGCCCCTGATTGGGTTACCGTAACTATCAGCGTGCTGATGGCAAAGTCGCGGTGCTGGGATCAGCCCGTCCGAGAGAACAGGTAAGTCCGCACCATGGACCAGGCGATGATCGAGTTCCAGAGCGTCACCAAGCAGTACCCCGGCGGCCAGCCTGCCGTGGACGGGTTGTCCATGTCCATCGCCAAGGGCACCATTACCGTCTTTGTCGGTCCTTCCGGTTGCGGCAAAACGACGTCGCTCCGGATGATCAACCGCATGGTGGAACCAACGTCGGGAACCATCACGGTGGACGGCAAGGACGTCACCTCCGTCCCGGCCGCGGAACTGCGCCGCTCCATGGGCTACGTCATGCAGTCGGCGGGGCTGCTGCCGCACCGGTCGGTTCTGGACAACATCGCCACCGTGCCCCGGCTGAACGGTGTCTCAAAGGCTGACGCCCGCAAACGCGCCTCGGAACTCCTGGACGTTGTGGGCCTGGCGTCGTCCCTCGGCAAGCGCTACCCCTCCCAGCTCTCCGGCGGCCAGCAGCAGCGCGTCGGCGTGGCCCGCGCCCTGGCAGCAGACCCGCCGGTGCTGCTCATGGACGAGCCGTTCAGTGCAGTGGACCCCGTGGTCCGTGACGAACTCCAGCAGGAACTGCTGCGCCTGCAAAAAGACCTTGCCAAAACCATCGTCTTTGTCACCCACGATATTGACGAGGCCACCATCCTCGGGGACAGGGTGGCCGTCTTCGCCACCGGCGGCAAACTGGCTCAATACGCCACGCCGGAGGAGATCCTGCGGGCGCCCGCCAACAATTTCGTCGCCTCCTTCGTGGGGCGTGACCGCGGCTTCCGCCACCTTGGGTTCACCCCGTCCGACGGCGTGGTCCTGCACCCCGTACCTACGATTATCCGGGGCGCCCAAGGAAACGTGTCGGACCACGGTGCGGCCGGTGGCTGGCAGTTGGTGGTCGATGCCGACAAACGGCCCCTGGGCTGGTCGGCGCCCGGCACCGAAACTGAACTTGTTCCCGGCGGGTCGCTGTTCCGCCCCGGCGAGAGCCTGCGGCGGGCCCTGGACGCGGCCCTGTCATCGCCGTCGGGCCTTGGTGTTGCCGTGGATCCCGACGGCCGGGTGCTGGGGGTAGTCCGCGGCGGCGAGGTCCTGGCACTGATCGAGGAAGCGCGGCAGCTGCGGCAGGCGGCACTCTGATGGAGTGGTTCCTGGCCAACAGCGGCATGGTCTTCGAACGCGGCGGCCAGCACCTGGTCCTGGCGCTCGTTCCCATGGTCCTGGGCCTGGTGATTTCCATCCCGCTCGCCCAGCTGGCCCGGCAGAGCGGTGCGCTGCGCTCCGTGGTGCTGACGGCGTCGTCCCTGCTGTACACCATTCCCTCGCTGGCACTGTTCATCATCCTCCCCACCGTCCTGGGCACCCGCATCCTGGACCCCGTCAATGTGGTGGTGGCGCTCACCATCTACGCTGTGGCGCTGCTGGTCCGCGCGGCGCTCGACGCGTTCGACTCCGTGGATGCCGAAGTCAGCCAGGCCGCCCAGGCCATGGGGTTTAAACCGCTCGCACGCTTCCTGAAGGTCGACCTGCCGCTCTCCCTTCCGGTGATGTTCGCCGGGTTGCGCGTAGTGTCGGTCAGCAACATCTCCCTGGTCAGCGTTGCCGCCCTGCTGGGGGTTGGCAACCTGGGCATGCTCTTCACTGACGGCCTCCAGCGGGACTTCGTCACCGAGGTGGTAGTGGGGATCATCGCCATCCTGGTCCTGGCGCTGGTCATGGACGCCCTCCTCGTCCTGCTGGAACGTATCCTCACGCCCTGGGAACGGACAGGTAAACGGCGCGGAGGCGGGGACGGCGCCGGCCGCACGGGGGCCTCCGCCGCCACGGGGCCCCTCGCCGCAAGCGGGACGGGAGGGGGAGCATGAGCAACGTCATCTCGGACACCGTTGCGTGGCTCGCCGATCCGATGCACTGGTCCGGAAGCATGGGCATCCCCACCCGCCTGGTCGAGCACCTGCAGTACACCGGTCTGGTCATGCTGATCGCCACCGCCATAGCGGTCCCGGTTGGATTGTTCGTTGGCCATACCGGGAGGGGAAGGGTGGCTGTGGTTGCCCTTGCCGGTGCGCTGCGGGCCCTGCCCACCCTGGGCCTGCTGATCCTGTTCGTGCTGCTGGCCGGTATCGGGCTGATGCCCCCGATCTGGGCCTTGGTGATCCTTACCGTCCCACCGCTCCTGGCCGGGACGTACGCCGGTATCTCCAGCGTGGACCGTAACGTGGTGGACGCCGCAAGGGCCATGGGCATGACGGAATTGCAGGTCCTGTTCCGGGCCGAGTTGCCCAATGCCCTCACGGTCATGTTCGGCGGCTTCCGGACCGGCGTGCTGCAGGTGATCGCCACGGTTTCCGTGGTTGCCTACATCAACCTGGGTGGCCTGGGCCGATATCTCTTCGACGGCCTGGTCCTGAGCGACTTTCCCCAGATGCTGGGCGGGTCCCTGCTTATCGCTGTCCTGGCCATCGCCGTGGACCTGGTCCTGTCCCTATTCCAGAGGCTGTTCCTGGCAACAGGCACCTCGAAGCAGTCCCACCGCAGCCAGGAGGCTGCGGTTGATCTCACAGACCCCGTGGTTGCGGAGACTGTTGTACAAGGAGGTAAGTCATGAAAGATAGCCGTCCCCCACGCCTCGGCAGGCGGGCCTTCGGCGGCCTGGCCGCCGGGCTTGGCCTGGCAGTGGCGTTATCCGCCTGCGGTGGTTCGTCCAATCCGCTGAGCAACGCGCCGGCATCCAGCGGCGGCGCCTCCGGCGGGGCAACGTCCCTGGTGGTTGGTTCCGCTGATTTCCCGGAGAGCCAAATCATCGCCGAACTGTATGCCGGCGCCCTGAACGCCAACGGAATCACCGCCACCACCAAGCCGAACATCGGCTCCCGCGAGGTCTACTTCAAGGCCGTCCAGGACGGTTCCGTGGACGTGGTGCCGGACTACAGCGGCAACCTGCTGCTCTACGTCAACAAGGAAGCCACCGAGGTTTCCGCCGGCGACATTGCCAAGGCACTGCCGGGCAAGCTCCCGGACGGCCTGGCCGTGCTCGACGCCTCCAAGGCCGAGGACAAGGACGCCATGGTTGTCACCAAGGCAACCGCGGAGAAGTACCAGCTGAAGTCCATCGAAGACCTCGCCAAGGTCTGCAGCGACATCGTGGTGGGCGCTCCGGCCACGTTCGGTGAGCGCGCGTACGGCCTGCCGGGCCTGAAGAAGAACTACAACTGCGTGCCCAAGAAGCTGGAGCCCTTCAGCGACGGCGGCGGCCCGGTGACGCTCAAGGCGCTCCTTGAGGACCAGGTGCAGGTGGCGGATATCTACACCACCACGCCGTCGATCGCCGACAACGACCTGGTGGTGCTGGAGGACCCGAAGAACAACTTCATCGCCCAGCAGGTCCTGCCGCTGTACAACAAGGCGAAGATGACGGACAAGGCCAAGCAGGCCCTGAACTCAGTGTCCAGCATCCTCACCACCGATGACCTCATCAACCTCAACCGGGCTGTCAGCGGCAGCCAGAAGCAGGACGCCAAGACGGCCGCAGCCGCCTGGCTCAAAGACAAGGGCATCGTCAAGTAACAGCCCGCCTTCCCCGCCCACAGGGGCGGAGCAGCAGGTGATCACGACGGCGGCTGCCGGACTTCCAAAGGTCCCGCAGCCGCCGTCGCGCGTGTGGCGGAGGTCTCAACGGTGATGCATCCTTCCTGTGGCATATTTGAGGGATGGCAGAATTCAGGCAGTCCACGAAGCTCAACAACGTCCTCTATGACATCCGTGGACCGATCCTGCAGGCCGCCCAGCAGATGGAAGCGGAAGGCCACAGAATCCTCAAGCTGAACATCGGCAACCCCGCGCCGTTCGGATTCGAGGCGCCCGACGCCATCCTCGTGGACATGATCCGCCACCTGCCCCACGCACAGGGCTACAGTGACTCCCGCGGCATCTTTTCCGCACGCACCGCCGTCTCGCAGTACTACCAGACCCGAGGGATCCAGAACATCCACGTAGACGACATCTACCTGGGTAATGGCGTCAGCGAGCTCATCACCATGTCCCTGATGGCGTTGCTCGATTCCGGCGACGAGGTCCTCATTCCCACGCCGGACTACCCGCTCTGGACCGCCTCCGTGGCGCTCGCCGGTGGCAAACCGGTCCACTACCTGTGCGATGAGGAATCCGGCTGGCAGCCGGACCTTGAGGACATGGAAGCGAAGATCACGCCCCGGACCAAGGGAATCGTGGTGATCAACCCCAACAATCCCACCGGTGCCGTCTACCCCGATGCCACGCTCAAGCGCATCGTGGAGCTCGCCGAGAAGCACGGGCTGGTGGTCTTTGCCGACGAGATCTACGAGAAGATCCTGTACGAAGACGCCGTCCATGTGAATCTCGCCAAGCTCACCGGCGACGACGTCCTGTGCCTGACGTTCAGCGGCCTGTCCAAGGCGTACCGGGTGTGTGGCTACCGGGCCGGGTGGATGGCGATCTCCGGGCCCAAGAAGGAAGCCGCCGACTACCTGGAGGGCATCAACCTGCTGGCCAACATGCGCCTCTGCGCCAACGTCCCGGCCCAGCACGCCATCCAGACGGCACTCGGCGGCTACCAGAGCATCAACGACCTCATCCTTCCGGGCGGCCGCCTGCTGGAACAGCGCAACAAGGCCTACGACATGCTCAACGCGATTCCAGGTGTCAGCACGCAGCAGGCACGGGGCGCCCTGTACCTTTTTCCGCGCCTTGACCCGGAGGTCTACCACATCAGGGATGACGAGAAGTTTGTCCTCGACCTCCTGAGGGAACAGAAGATCCTGGTGTCGCATGGCCGGGCATTCAACTGGGTGCGGCCGGACCACTTCCGCATGGTCACGCTGCCGAACGTGAAGGACATCGAGGAAGCCATCGGCCGGATGGGGGACTTCCTAAGCCGGTACCAGGGGAACTAGCCTGTGGTCACGGGCGCGCCGCGTCCATGACCCTCCCAGGGAAGGACCCCCGTGGCCAGCATTGTCGGTTTCGACCAGCACCCCTCTGACACCCTGCGCGTTGGCAAGGGATTTTCCCTGGCCGCGGTGGACCCCGACGCCACTCCGGGCTACAGCGGCAACAAAGCTGACGGCGAAGCGCTGCTGGCTGACCTGGACGGGAAGCTCACGGAGATGCAGGAGAAGCTGTTCGCGGAGTCACGGTTCGGCGGGAGGAAGCGGATCCTGCTGGTCCTGCAGGCGATGGATACCGCTGGCAAGGGCGGCATCGTCAACCACGTCATGGCCACCATGGACCCCCAAGGCGTCCAGTTCAAGGCATTCAAGGCCCCCTCCGAGCAGGAGAAGTCCTACGATTTCCTTTGGCGCATCGAGAAGGAGGTGCCGGCGGCCGGGATGGTGGGGATTTTCGACCGCTCCCATTACGAGGACGTCCTCATCCACCGGGTCCACAATTGGGCCACGCCGGAAGAGATCACCCGTCGCTACCGGGCCATCAACGAATTCGAGGGACGCCAGGCAGACGCCGGCACCAGGATCGTCAAAGTGATGCTCAACATCAGCAAGGATGAGCAGAAGTCCCGGCTGTTGGCCCGCTTGGACAATCCCGCCAAGCACTGGAAATACAGCAGCGGTGACTTGAAGGAACGGGCCTTCTGGGACGACTACATGGCGGCGTACCAGGCTGCTTTTGACGCAACCAGCACGGCTGCGGCCCCCTGGTACGTGGTTCCGGCCAACAAGAAGTGGTACGCCCGGATCGCCGTGCAGCAGTTGGTGATGTCGGCACTGTCCGATCTTCGCCTGGAGTGGCCCAAAGCAGAGTTCGACGTGGATATCGAACGGGAGCTCGTGGCCCGGTCCTGACCGGCGGCTGCGGCGGCTTAGAGCGGCTGGTCGCGTGCGGCTGCCAACCTCTTCCGTGCGCCCTCCAGCCACTCCTCGCAACGTGCGGCCAGCGCCTCCCCGCGCTCCCACAATGCCAAGGATTCTTCCAGGCTTGCCCCGCCTGCTTCCAGCCTGCCCACCACCGCGATGAGCTGCTCCCGGGCTTCTTCGTAGCTCAGCCCCGCGACGTCCGACTCCGGTTTTTGTTCGGTCATGCCTTCTCTTCCAATCCTTGCTGGTGGTCTGGTTTGCCTGGTTGCAGCACCCCGGTGGACGTGGCGCCAAATCGGCCCTCGGCCACCCGGATCGACAAAGCGGACCCTGCCGGCGCCTCAGCAGGGCGGCGGACAACGGCGTGGCCGGACGCCGCAATCCGGGCGCTCTGGTCACCTGCCAGTTCGACGACGGCGTACCCCCGGTCGAGCGTCTTCTGCGGTGACAGCGCGCGTACCTGGGCCTTCAGGTGCTCCAGTTGGTCGGCCGCCCGCACCACCGTGGAATTCACGGCCGCCGAGGAGCGCCGCAGCAGCCGCTCTATTTCCTCGGCGCGGACGGAAACCATACCCTCGGGTGCTGCCATCACGGGCCGCGAGTGGAGCGAGGCCAGGCGGTCCGACTCGCGGTCCACCAGCCGTTCCATGCAGCGCCGCAGCTGTTCCCGCGCCTGGCGGACGCCTGCCAGTTCTTCGGAGACTTCCGGAACGATCCGCTTGGCAGCATCCGTAGGCGTGGAGGCCCGAAGATCGGCAACGTAGTCCAACAACGGACGGTCCGCCTCATGCCCGATGGCACTGACCACGGGGGTGGCCGCGGCAGCCACTGCCCGGACCAGGTCCTCGCTGTTGAACGGCAGGAGGTCCTCCAGGGCGCCACCGCCCCGGGCAATGACAATGACGTCAACTTCCGGCAACCCATCCAGTTCACGGAGTGCCCGGACCACCTGGGACACCGCGGTGTTGCCCTGCACCGCTACTTCACGGATCTCGAACTCCACGGCCGGCCACCGTAATGCCGCGTTGCGCAGGATGTCCTTCTTCGCGTCCGAGTCGCGGCCGGTGATGAGGCCGATGCGGTGCGGCAGCAACGGCAGGGGCTTCTTCCTCGAATCGGCGAACAGGCCCTCCGCGGCCAGCGCCTGGCGCAGCCGTTCGATCCTGGCCAGAAGGTCGCCCAGGCCGACGGGACGGATGTCCCGCACCAGCATGTTCAACCGGCCGGTCTTCATCCAGAACTCGGGTTTCAGCAGCGCAACCACCCGTGAGCCCCGCTCGAGCGGAAGGTTCTGCCGCTCCAGCACTTTCGTCCAGACGGACGCGGGCAGCGATACTTCCGCATCAACGTCGCGAAGGGTGATGTACGCGTTGGTGCCGCGGCGGTTCAGTTCGATGACCTGGCCTTCCACCCATGCCGACGGAGTGCGGTCGATGTGCGCCTTCAGCTTCTGCGACAACAGCTGGAGGGGCCACGGATTGTCCGGGCTGGTTTCCGCTGCGGTGGCCGGCAAAGTGGTGGGTGCGGCACCCGGAAGGGATGCCTGGTCAGACATGCGGACGCCGGTGCGGGGCTGGTGCTGCGGGCATGGGGTCCTTCAACTGTTGTGGGCGGTCAATCAACCTTATCCATAAGGTCTAGCACCCGGGGCTGACAGGGACGGCCAGGCGGCCTGCCTAGGATGGAGTGAGGCCCCCAACCCCGAAGGACCTGCCGTGCGCACTTTCATTTCCGCCCTCGCCACCGTGCTGGGCATCCTCCTGGCATCCGTCGCCGTCCCCGCCATGTGGGTGGACCGGAACATCATCCAGGAAGACGGATTCGTCCGGCTTGCGGCGCCGCTGGGCAAGAACGCGGACTTCCAGAAGAAACTCGCTGCCGCGGCCGTGGGAACGATCGATACGGGTTCGGTTCTCAGCGCCCTGTCCGGGCTGGTCGATTCGGTCCTGGAGAAGGCCGCGGAGTCCCTGACCCAGCTTCCCGGCTACCCCGCAGCGTGGGAGGAGACCCTTCGCAGGAGCCACCGCCTGAACTTCGCAGGCCCGGCGGGGGAGGCCGGCAACGTTCCGGCGTCGTCGCTGACCCTTGACGTAGCCCCGCTGGTTGCCCTCGGTTCGGAGGAAATCTCCCGCACCACGCGGCTTCCCCTCAACCCGCCGGACCAGGCCCTCATCAACGTCGGCCAACCCGCACAGCGCGAGTGGGCGGAGCGGCTGTCCACCTACGCGCCCATGGGCTACATCGCCGCCATCGGTGCCGGCATTGCGTTCCTGCTGGCACTCGTCGCAGCCCGCCGCCGCTGGACAGTCCTGTTCGGTGCGGGCCTTGGCGGCCTGGCCCTCGCCGGTCTCTGGTCGCTCGGACTGCAGCTGGGATCGGCCCGCGCCGCGACCGCAGACACGGGCAGTTCGGTGGCAAACATGTTCCGCGACGAATTCGTGGGTGTGGCAGCGGCTGACTTCCAGGCGTGGATCGGTGCCACCGCGGTGACTGGCGGGGTCCTGGCGGCAGTGGGAATTGTGACGTTGTTCGCCTCCCGGAAACGGGTGCAGGCCAGCCGGTAGCATGGAGGGATGACCACCTCGGCTGTACCCCTTTCGATGCCAACCGTTCCGCGCCGGCGCCGCTCTCCCCAAGAAGTGGCGGACGCGGCCCCCGTGAACGGAACCAAGAAGGTGCTGCTGGCCGCTCCGCGTGGCTATTGCGCCGGTGTTGACCGCGCAGTGATCGCCGTCGAGAAGGCCCTGGAGCACTACGGTCCGCCCGTGTATGTCCGCAAGCAGATCGTCCACAATGTCCACGTTGTCAGCTCGCTCGAGGAAAAAGGCGCCATCTTCGTGGACGAGACTGACGAAGTGCCAGAGGGCGCTCTGGTGATCTTCTCGGCCCACGGCGTTTCCCCGGCCGTCGTCGAATCGGCGGAGAGCCGAGGACTGCGCACCATCGATGCCACCTGCCCCCTGGTCACCAAGGTGCACAAGGAAGCCGTCCGCTTCGCCAAGGACGACTTCGACATCCTCCTGATCGGCCATGACGGCCATGAGGAAGTGGAAGGCACCTCCGGTGAAGCGCCGGACCACATCCAGATCATCAATGGGCCCCACGAAGTGGACAAGGTGACCGTCCGCGATCCGGAAAAGGTCATCTGGCTGTCCCAGACCACCCTCAGCGTCGACGAGACCATGGAAACCGTCCGGTTGCTCAAGGACCGGTTCCCCACCCTGCAGGACCCGCCCAGCGATGACATCTGCTATGCCACCACAAACCGGCAGGTGGCCATCAAGAAGATCGCGCCCAAGGCAGACCTGGTGATCGTGGTGGGTTCCGCCAACTCGTCCAACTCCGTCCGGCTGGTCGAGGTGGCGCTGGAATACGGCGCCAAGGCCTCGTACCGGGTGGACTTCGCGAACGAGGTTGACGAAGCCTGGTTCGAAGGCGTTGCCACCGTGGGCGTCACGTCCGGGGCCTCAGTTCCGGAGGTCCTGGTGCAGGACGTCCTGCGGCTGCTGGCCGACTATGGCTACGGCGCGGTGGAAGAAGTGGTCACCGCCGAGGAGGACCTGCTGTTCTCGCTGCCCAAGGAACTCCGTGCAACCCTCAAGGAAGCCGGCGATGTCAGCCGCGCCCTGGGCGGCCGCCGGACCCGCAGCTGACCACCCCCGCCGCCGGGGACCCAGCACAGCAGGCCGACGGCGGCAAGCAACAGCGTGAAGGAAGGGCCGGGCAGTTTCAAACACCTGCCAGGCCCTTCCAGCACCCCCGACGGTCCTCAGGCCGCTTCGTCGTCGCCCTGGAGTTCAGGCGCCACCAGCGCGCGCGGGGTTGCTTCCACCAAGGCCGGCGTGACGAGGCCTGAATCTTCCAGGGTGTTGAGCTTCCGGGCCGTGGGCAGGATCCGCGCTTCCAGGGTCCCCACCATAGCGTTGTAGCGATCCACCGACGACTTCAGGGACGAGCCGAGCTTCCCGACGTTCTCACCCAGCGTCCCCATCCGGTCGTACAGCTGCCGCGCGAGCTCGAACAGTTCGCGTGCGCTGTCCGTCAGGACATCCTGGCGCCAGGTGAACGCCACGGACTTCAATACCGCAAGCAGCGTGCTTGGCGAGGCGAGGACCACGTTGCGTGACAATGCATAGTCCAGGAGTCCGGCATCTGCCGTCAGCGCCGCCGCAAGAATCGATTCCGCGGGAATAAAGCAGACCACCAGTTCCGGCGAATTTCCCGGAATGTCCCAGTACTTCTTGGTGCCCAAAGCGTCCACGTGCGCCCTCAACGCTTTGGCGTGCGCTGCCAGCAGTGCCTGGCTGCGGGCATCATTCGCGGACCGCGCCCCGGAGGGCTGGACCGTGCGGGGATCCGCCACACCGAGATCCTGTGCCTCCAAGTAGGACGACAACGGCACCTTGGCGTCCACCACAAGTTGTTTCCCGCCGGGCAGCTGCACCACCAGGTCGGGGCGGACGGAAGAATCGTGGCCCGCACTGTGGGCCTGCTCCACGAAGTCCACGTGGCGGAGCATCCCCGCGGCCTCCACGACCCGCCGAAGCTGTACCTCGCCCCATTGGCCCCTGGCACTGTTTGACCGTAAAGCCGATTCCAGCGCGTGCGTGGAGCGGATCAGCTGCTCGTCGGACAGCCGGGCTTCCTGCAACTGCTGTGCCAGCTGGCCGTACTGTTCCACCCGGTCCCGTTCCAGGAGCGCCACCTGATGCTGGACCGCGGACAGTTTTTCGGCCACCGGGGCCAGGGCACGCAGCACGCTGCCGTCCTGCGTCCGCGCCTCACCGAGCTCACGGTTCTGGGCAGCCAAAAGCCGCCGCTCGGCGTCGGCCGCTGCCAACTGGGCCGTCACCTCCGAAAGCCGGGACGAGACCGCGTCAAAGTCCGCCTCCAGTCCGCGGGAGTTCCTGCGCAGCAGGACGTACATGGCCGCCGCACCGGCCAGTGCACCCAGCAGCAACATCAGAAGGGCCAAAATCAAGGCAAAAGCATCCATGGCTTCACTGTTGCACGGGCCTCTGACAATCACGGCCAGTGACATCCCCGGGTACTGGCGGCAGGGCCCCGGCGGGTAGAATCAATGCTCGTGGCTCTTACTATTGGCATCGTCGGACTGCCCAACGTCGGCAAATCAACCCTTTTCAACGCACTGACCCGCAACCAGGTGCTCGCGGCGAACTACCCGTTCGCCACGATCGAGCCCAACGTCGGCGTCGTCAACCTGCCGGACCCGCGGCTGGAAAAGCTGGCTGCCATCTTCGGCTCCCAGCGCGTGCTTCCCGCCGCCGTGTCCTTCGTCGACATCGCCGGGATCGTCAAGGGCGCCTCGGAGGGCGAAGGGCTGGGGAACCAATTCCTGGCCAATATCCGCGAGGCCGAGGCGATCGCCCAGGTGGTCCGCGTGTTCGACGATCCCGACGTCATCCACGTCGACGGCAAGGTGGACCCCCGGTCCGACATGGAGACGATCAACACCGAGCTGATCCTCGCTGACCTGCAGACGATTGAAAAGGCCGTCCCGCGGATCGAAAAAGAAGTCAAGATCAAGAAGCGCGAAGCCGCCGAACTGGCCGCCGTGAAGGCCGCCCAGGCGGTGCTGGAACGTGGCGACACGATTTTCTCCTCGATCAAGAGCGACAAGCTGGAGATGGAGCACCTGAAGGAACTCGGCCTGCTGACCGCAAAGCCGTTCATTTACGTCTTCAACTCCGACGAGGGAATCCTCGGTAGCCCCGAGAAGCAGGCCGAGCTGCGCGCCCTGGTGGCCCCGGCCGACTGCATCTTCCTCGACGCCAAGCTTGAGTCCGACCTTGTCGAACTGGACGAGGAAGAAGCCCGCGAGATGCTCGAGATGAACGGCCAGGACGAATCCGGCCTGGACCAGCTCGCCCGTGTTGGCTTCCACACCCTGGGGCTCCAGACGTACCTCACCGCCGGGCCAAAAGAAACCCGCGCCTGGACCATCCGGCAGGGCGATACAGCACCTCAGGCCGCCGGTGTCATCCACTCCGATTTCCAGCGCGGGTTCATCAAGGCCGAGGTGGTGTCCTTCAACGACCTCGTCGAAGCAGGATCCATGGCCGAGGCAAAGTCCCGCGGCAAGGTCCGGATCGAGGGCAAGGAATACGTCATGGCCGACGGCGACGTGGTGGAGTTCCGCTTCAACGTCTAGTCCAGGGGCGCCGGTGCGATGGCTGCGAAGCATCCGGGGAAGTTCCTCAAAACAGCGGCCAAGGTACCGCCGACATTTCGCCGCTCGGAGCCGGAAACCGCCCCGTCTGGCGCAACCGGGCGCAGCGGGCGGCGAGCGATGCGATTTCTTCGGCGCTGATCAGGTCCGCCAGGTCCCGGCCCAGTTCGCCGTCAAGTCCCGCGCTGACACGGTCGACGCCGGCGCGCTCCTCGGCGGTCAGGGCCTCTCCCAGCCATCCCCACAGCACCGTGCGGAGCTTGTGGTCGCTGTGAAAGGTGAGCCCATGGTCCACGCCGTGCCGGTGTCCGCGCGGCATGGCAAGGATGTGGTCGCCCTTGCGGTCGGCGTTATTGACTATGATGTCGAACACTGCCATGCGCCTGAGGGCCGGCGAGTCTTCGTGAACCAGCGCGACCATCCGTCCACGCTCGTCCTGTCCCTCGAGGATTTGTTTCCAGCCCGTCTCCGGCACCTGCTCCGTAGCGACCAGGTCCACGGGGCTCTGGGCGGGGTCCCGCTCCTGCCAGAGCTGGACCATCCCTTCGCCCATCGGACCATCGCGCAGCCAGGTGCGGGGCACGATGTCCCAGCCCAGGACCTGCGAGACCCGGTACGCGGCCACCTCCCTGCGGGCCAGGGATCCCGCGGGAAAATCCCACAACGGCCGCTCGCCTGCAACCGGCTTGTAAACGACGGCCACGTCGCCGATGCTGCCCAGGAACGTAGCGTTTGATGCCGTCGTGATGCGGCCGGTGAGAGTCAGCTCGGCGGCCAGCAGGTCCGGCGCCGGCATCAGGCCTCGGGAAGGGTGCAGGTGTGCCCGTCGGCGTCTATGGGGTAGCCGCAGATCGGGCACGCTGGACGTCCGGCGCCCACGATCTCACGGGTCCGCTTGGCGAAGGCACGGGCGGTGCCGACAGGCATCCGCACCACCAGCATTTCCGACTCGTCGGAGTCCTCGTCAAACGATTCGTCGTCGTCATCGGCATCGGTAATGGGATGCGCCTCAATCACCACCTGGGCCGTGCTGGGGTCCCACCCCAAGCTCATGGCCCCGGTGCGGAACTGTTCCTGGACGGCCTCAAGCTGGTCGTTGTCGACAAGTTCAGGGGGCGTGCCCGTGGGAATGCTGAAGGGATTGCCCTCGACGGTGATGAGCTGGTCGAGGATTTCGTCGATCTTCTCCGCAAGCAGGGCGGACTGCTGCTTCTCCATGGCGATACTCACCAGCTGCGCCCCTGCCCGTACCTGAAGGTAGAACGTACGCGCCCCCGGCAGGCCAATGGTGCCAACAACCACCCGATCAGGCCAGTCAAACTCGTGAACACGTGTAGGCATGTCAGTATTCTAGGCACATGGGGTTCACGGCGCCTTGTGCCCCGCGCCG
The DNA here is from genome assembly GCF_030209295.1 of Pseudarthrobacter sp. lyk4-40-TYG-27. Lineage (NCBI taxonomy): Bacteria > Bacillati > Actinomycetota > Actinomycetes > Micrococcales > Micrococcaceae > Pseudarthrobacter > Pseudarthrobacter sp. lyk4-40-TYG-27. Next base: position 500,973 of record NZ_JARVSH010000006.1, on the reverse strand, counting down.
CCGCCTACCGGAGCGTCGACGGAGTCCATGCCCTTCGACAACCACGACAGGTCGCCGGCATCGGTGTTGGTGGCGTAGACGCTCGGCCGGTTGGCACCGTAGCGCACGATCGATACGGACGCGGGACCGACGTTAATCCGCTGGAACAGATCAAGGTGCATGCCGAGCGCGTCAGCGAGGATTGACTTGATGATGTCGCCGTGGCTCACCGCTGCCCAGACGGCCCCCGGCCCGTACTCGGCTTCGAAGGCTGCGTCGTGGCGTCGGACAGCTGCCACCGACCGGGCCTGCATCGTGGCCATGGCTTCGCCGCCCGGAAAGACGACGGCGGACGGTTGCGACTGCACGACCGGCCACAGCGCGTCGGTTGCGAGTTCGCTGAGCAGGCGGCCCTGCCATTGGCCGTAATCGCACTCGGTGAGATCCGGATCGGTCGGCGCATGCGGCGCACCGGCCTGGCGGTCCAGGATGAACCGGGCGGTCTGCAGGCACCGCTCAAGCGGACTGGACACCACGCCGACCAACGGCACCGGCGCGAGCCGGTCCGCGGTCAGTGCCGCCTGGTCCCGTCCGAGCTGGTCCAGGCCGACGCCGGCCGCCCGGCCGGCCAGCAGCCCCGTGGCATTGGCAGTGGTGCGGCCATGCCGCACGAGAATAACGGTCGCCATGCACCCAGCCTATCCACCCTGTCGAACGTTCACAGGCAGTGGCCGTCCGGGAGTCCAGCCTCAAGGTGTACCGGGCGTTTGTGCGGGTCCCATTGGCTAGAGTTGTCGGATGCTTGAGATCCGTCCCAATTGCGAATGTTGCGACCGCGACATTGCGCCGTCCGATCCCGCCTACATCTGCACCTTTGAATGCACGTGGTGCCCGGACTGCGTCGAGCGCTTCCCCAACAGGTCATGTCCCAACTGCGGTGGCGACCTGCAGCGGCGGCCTGTCCGCCCCGCGGCAGCCCTGGTCAACAATCCGGCGGGTACGGTCAGGGTGGTGTCGCCCGGTTGCCTCCAGCAAACCACCCGTAGCTGAGGCCGGCCGGGACCAGAACGGGTGCAGGCCCCGGCGGTCAGCCTGCCCTGGCGTCCCTCACAAGCAGGCCCAGGGCAGGTATTCCGGCGAACACTGCCGGAATCACCAGAAGCACGCCGTACTCGGGCACCAGGGCAGACGCGGCGCCGGCAGCGATACTTGCCGTCAGGGCAGCAGAAAGGGACAACCGCAGTGGCTTGCGCTCATCCCTCGGGTTGAAGAAACGGAACCCCCCGAGGCCGGCGGTGACAACAGCGCAGGCAACGACGACGACGGACAGCACCCCCGCCGTCGTTCCTGGAGAATCCTTGAGCCGGTCAATGAGGACAACCGGGACTGCGAGCATCCAGCCGCCGAGGAGCAATGCCAGGACGCAACCGGCCAGCCGTCCTTTCGGCACCGGTTCCAGGGCGGACAACTGTTCTGCCGGCAGGTCCGCCTGCCGGACGCGGCGATGGGCTGAAGGTGGTGGCGGCTGTGACGGCCGTGCGGTGTTTTCAAGCATTCTTCCCCCAATGCCATGGCCTGACGTCCGTCCACCCTACCGCCCGCGGCCCTGGCCGAAACCGAGGCACCATAGGGTTTCCCTATGACTGATGGACCACGCCTGCGCCTTGTCCTGCCCCATCAACTCTTCGAGAAGCACTGGGAGGAGACGGGCACGGACACCGTCTTCGTGCTCATCGAGCATGACCTCTACTTCCGCCAGTACGCCTTCCACTCCCACAAACTGGTGCTGCACCGCGCATCCATGGCCAGGTTCGCCCGCCGGCTTCGCGGGCTCGGCTACGACGTGGTGGTCCTCGCCAGCGACCGGACCCGGACGTCACGCGTCCAGCTTGCCGAGCTGGTCAGGCAACGGCGTCCGCTGTCCGTCACCTGGTTCGACGTCGTCGATGACTGGCTTGAGCAGGACCTGGCTGCGGGACTGGCCGACGGCGGGTACCGGCTGCGCAGCGAAGACGTGCTCGAGACGCCGAACTTCCTGACGGCCCGCACGCAGATCGACGACTGGTTCTCCCATAACCGGCCACGGATGCAGGACTTCTATATCTGGCAACGCCGGCGGCTGGACATCCTGGTCGATAACGGCGAACCGGCCGGCGGAAAATGGTCCTTCGACGCGGAGAACCGCAAGAAGCTTCCCCGGGGGCATGTTCCACCCACCGTCAGCCGCTTCCGGGACCACCCCGCTCCCCAGCAGCAAGGCGCGTTCGACCTTGATGCGCTGGCTGAGCCCTCCCTGGCGGCCCGAAGCCGGCACAGCGACGAGGCATCCCGCGAGGTCGGCCTCGCGATTGAATGGGTGGCGCAGGAATTCCCGGATGCCCCGGGCGACCCGCGCCTGTTCGCCTGGCCTACCACGACCCGGGAGGCCCGCGAGCATCTGCAGGAATTTGTTTCAGAGCGCCTGGGCGGCTTCGGACCCTACGAAGACGCGATCTCAGCCGAGCATCCGTTCATCAACCACGGCCTCCTTACTCCGGTCCTGAACGTCGGCCTGCTGGATCCGCGCGAAGTCCTGGACGCTGCCTTGGACGGCGCCGGCGACGCCACATCACTGGCCTCGCTTGAAGGTTTCGTGCGGCAGGTGATCGGCTGGCGCGAATACATGCGTGCCACCTACCGGGTGCGGGGCCGCCGGATGCGAACAGCCAACCTGCTCAACCACCGGAACCGGCCCGGTGCGGGCTGGTGGGATGCCAGGACAGGGCTGGCACCCGTGGACCTGGTCATATCGCGCGTGCTGGCCACCGGTTATGCCCACCACATCGAACGGCTGATGGTGCTGGGCAACGCCATGTCCCTGCTGCGGATCCACCCTGACGATGTCTATGCGTGGTTCATGGAGATGTTCATCGACGCCTACGACTGGGTGATGGTGCCCAACGTCTACGCCATGAGCCAGTTCGCCGTGGGGGCCGACATCACCACCAAACCCTACGTCTCGGGCAGCAACTACCTGCGGAAGATGTCGGACCTGCCGGCGGGGGAGTGGATGGCTGACTGGGACGGGTTGTACTGGTCGTTCATCGATGACCACCGTCCGGTCTTCGAACGGAATCCGCGCTCGCGGATGGTCGTGTCCTTGTGGGACCGGATGGATCCGGCGGTCAAGGAAAACCACCGGGCCCGTGCCCACGCCTTGCTGGATGACCCCGGCCGTGACCGGCTGGTCCGGAAGCCCCCGTTTCCGGGAGAGGGGGACAGGATTCGATGACTGGGCAGTGGCACCGCGTATCCTGATTTCACCGGGCGTGTTCGTGGCGGCCCGTTGCCCTCCGGAGAGGGAAAAACACAAAGGAGGCGGCATGCCGGCCAGGCAGCTGATGCAACTGCTCACTGCTGCGGTGGCGGCCGCCCTGATTCTGTCCGGTTGCTCCGGCGGGGGTGCGCCGTCGGTGGTGGTGGGGGAGGCCAAGCGCGGCGGCAGCGTGACCGTCGCGGAAGTAAACGCCTTCTCCTCCTTCAACCCGTACAGCGCAAACGGCAACACCGACATCAACACGAAGATCGGCGCCATTACGCACTCCGGCTTCTTCTTCCTCGATGACAGCTCCAAGGTGGTCCGCAACGACAAATTCGGGCACTACGAAAAGGTGTCGGACCAGCCCCTCAAGGTGAAATACACGGTCAACGAGGGAGTCAAGTGGTCCGACGGTGCTCCGGTAGGCGCCGCCGACCTGCTCCTGAGCTGGGCTGCCGGATCCGGCTACTTCGACGACGTCGACCCCGGCACCGGGAAAGGCACCAAATACTTCGCAACAGCCTCCAACGCCACAGGCCTGGCAGGGACGGTCTTTCCGGAACTCGGCTCGGACGGCAGATCCATCACCCTCGAGTACGCCGCACCGTACGCCGACTGGGAAGTGGCATTCGACGTCGGGCTCCCGGCCCATGTGGTCGCGGCCAAGAGCGGGCTAACAGACGAAGGAGACCTGGTCGACCTCCTGAAGGACACGCCGCGCGGCAATCCTGAGAAGCCCGTAACCATCGCGGCCCTCAAGAAGGTCAGCGACTTCTGGAACACCGGGTTCGACACGAAGATAATCCCGGATGATCCGGCGTTGTACCTTTCCAACGGCCCCTACATCGTCCGGGACATCGTCCCGGAGGTTTCCATGAAACTGGTTCGGAACCGGGACTACACGTGGGGCCAGGAACCCTGGCTTGACGAGATCAACGTTCGATTCACCGGTGCCGTGCCCGCCGCCGTCGACGCCCTGCGCAACGGGCAGGCGGACATCATCTCGCCACAGCCATCCGCTGCCACCGATGCGCTGCTCACGGGCCTGTCCGGGCAGGGCATCACTGTGCAACGCTACAAGCAGGCCGGTTACGACCACCTCGACCTGAACTTCGCCGGCCCCTTCAAGGACAAAGACGTCCGCGAGGCCTTCCTCAAAACTGTTCCCCGGCAGGACATCGTGGATGCCGTGCTGGGCGGCCAGGCAGTGGACAACAAACCGCTGGATTCACAGGTTTTCCTGCCCGATCAGCCCAAATACGCGGACACCGTAAAGAAAAACGGCTCCTCGGATTACGCCGAGGTGGACATCGACGCCGCCAAGGGCCTCCTGAGGGGCGCCACGCCCACCGTGCGCATCCTCTACAACCGGGACAACCCCAACCGCGCCAAGGCCTTCGCACTGATCCGGGGTTCGGCCGAACGGGCGGGCTTCCGGGTGGAAGACGGCGGCCAGGCAAGCGCCGACTGGGCAGCATCGCTCAGCCGCGGCGGCTATGACGCGGCGTTGTCCGGGTGGATCGGCACGGAAGCGGGAGTCAGCCGGGTACCGCAGATCTTCCGCACCGGAGGCGGCAGCAACTTCACGGGCTATTCCGACGCCGATGCGGACAAGGTGATGGCGCAACTGGCCGTCACCACCGACCTTGGCAAACAGGACGAACTCCTTGCCGACATCGACAGGCACGTCTGGGAGGACGCCTACGGCCTGCCGCTCTACCAGACCCTGGGCACCACTGCGTTCAACTCCCGGGTGGCCGGCGTGAAAACCAGCCCCGGTCCCGTGGGTGTCTGGTGGAACGTCTGGGACTGGCGGCTGGCGTAGGCCGGGAGCGCCCTTCGCTGCGAACGGAGGCGCCTAAACGTGAACGATCACGGCCCCGATTCGCCGTCTGGCGTACCGACGAGTAGCATGTGACGTGCGTAACTGCCCACCACTCTCGGGGTATTTGACTGCTCCGGTCACGGTTTGGCAACGGAGTACCAGTATCCGGACTTCGTGCGGTTAGGCTAACCCGTATATGTAGGTTTCGTCACAGCACTCAGCTGTGTCCAGCCTGCGGGGAAGCACAAGATTTCCCCAATATCTCTCTCCCACAACTCATAGGAGGCGGAATGCGTTTTACGCGCACTTCCAAAGCACTGGGCATCGTGGCAATCGCCGCGCTTGCCCTGACCGGGTGCGGCGGCGGCGGCAGCACTGGCGGGTCCAGCACTGCTGCCGGCGATCCGAACAAGGTCATCACCGCGTACAGCAATGAGCCACAAAACCCGTTGCTGCCGGCGAACACCAATGAGGTCTACGGCGGCCGCGTCGTAAACCTGCTTTTCGAAGGCCTTCGCAGCTACGACGCCAACGGCAAGGCCGTAAACGCACTGGCCGATTCCATCGAGTCGTCCGACGCGCAGAACTGGACCATCAAGGTCAAGCAGGGCGCGAAGTTCACCAACGGGGAAGCCATCACGGCCAAGACCTTCGTTGACTCCTGGAACTTCGCCGCGAACTCCAAGAACCTGCAGAACAACGGCTTCTTCTTCGAGTCCATCGCCGGCTACGAAGACGTCTCGGCCGTGAACTCGGTGAAGGGTGCCGACGGCAAGACCACCACCACCCCGGCTCCCAAGGCCGACACGATGTCCGGACTGCAGGCAACCGATGATTCCACCATCACGGTCAAGCTCGCCCAGCCTGAGGCCGACTGGTCCCTGCGCCTTGGCTACTCCGCCTTCTACCCGCTTCCTTCCGCCGCTCTGGCTGACCCCAAGACCTTCGGTGAAAACCCGGTAGGCAACGGTCCCTACAAGTTCGAAAAGCAGGGTTCCTGGGTCCACGACCAGTCCATCACCCTGGTGAAGAACGCCGACTACAAGGGCACCCGCGAAGCCAAGAACGGCGGCGTGACCTTCAAGTTCTACACCGATCCGGGCCCCGCATACACGGACCTGCAGTCGGACAACCTGGACATCACTGACGTCCTGCCGTCCAACGCGCTGAAGACCTACGTCAACGACTTCCCGGACCGCAACGCCACCAAGGCTGTTGCCACCGACTCCACCCTGAACATCCCGGGTTACAACCCGAACTTCCAGGGTGAAGCCGGCAAGCTGCGCCGCCAGGCTCTGTCCTACGCCATCAACCGCGAGGAAATCGCCAAGGTTGTCTTCAACGGCACCCGCACCCCGGCCAAGGCCTTCGCTCCGCCGGTCATCGACGGCTTCAAGGAAGGCCTCAAGGGCAGCGAAGTCCTGAAGTTCGATCCCGCCAAGGCCAAGGACCTGTGGGCCCAGGCCGACAAGATCCAGCCGTACGACGCTTCCAAGCCGCTCCAGATTGCCTCCAACACCGACGGTGGCAACAAGGAATGGATCGACGCTGTTGCCAACGGCTTCAAGAACAACCTCGGCATCCAGGCTGAAATCCAGCCGTTCGCGAAGTTCGCCGAGGTCCTCAACCTGCGCAAGTCCCAGCAGCTGCCGGGCCTGACCCGCGCAGGCTGGCAGGGTGACTACCCGTCGCTCTACAACTTCCTGGGACCGGTATGGGCCACGGGCGCTTCCTCCAACTACGAGAAGTACTCCAACCCGGAGTTCGACAAGCTGCTGAAGGAAGGCCTGGCAGCCAAGAGCACGGACGAGGCCAACGCCAAGTTCAACCAGGCCCAGGAGGTCCTGTTCCAGGACCTGCCCGGCCTGCCGCTCTGGGACCAGGCACGCCCGATCGTGTGGAGCAACAACATTGTGAAGGCCGAGACCGGCTGGAACGGTGAAATCCTCTACTACGGCATTACCGCCAAGTAGGCCCAGATCTAACTTGCCGAAGGCTGATGGGGGTTCCGGTTACGTCCGGGCCCCCATTGGCTTGCAAGCGGCAGGAAGGCATTCATGAACGCGTTTTCCCCCCTACCGGAAGGCAGGTGATCCTGTGATCCGGTTTATCCTGCGCCGACTCCTGCAGGTGATCCCTGTGTTCCTCGGCACGACCCTCCTGGTGTACTACATGGTGTTCGCCCTGCCCGGCGACCCCATCGCCGCACTCTTCGGCGACCGCCAGCCCCCGCAGGCAGTCATTGACACCCTGCGCAGCCAGTACAACCTGGACCAGCCCTTCTGGGTCCAGTACGGCTTGTTCCTCAAGAACCTCTTCACCTTCAACCTGGGCAACGACTTCACCGGCCAGCCCATCGCGGCCAGCCTTGCCCGGGTCTTCCCCGTGACGGCCATGCTGGCCGTCGAGGCGTTGGCAATCCAGGCAATCTTTGGCGTCGCTTTCGGCGTATTCGCGGGCCTGCGCCGCGGCGGCTGGTTCGACTCCACGGTCCTGGTAGCTTCGCTGGTGGTTATCGCCGTTCCCACGTTTGTGCTGGGCTTCGTCTTCCAGCTCGTCTTTGGCGTGCAGCTCGGCTGGGCGAAACCCACTGTGGGCGCCAACGCCGACTGGGTCACCCTGCTGCTGCCGGCCGTGGTCCTGGGGCTCGTCTCCTTTGCCTACGTCCTCCGGCTGACGCGTGCGTCCGTGAGCGAAAACATGAACGCCGACTACGTGCGGACCGCCACCGCCAAGGGGCTCTCGCGCCCCCGGGTGGTCCTGGCGCACATCCTGCGCAACTCGCTCATTCCGGTGGTGACCTACCTCGGCGCCAACCTTGGCGGCCTGATGGGCGGTGCCATCGTGACCGAGGGCATCTTCAACGTTCCCGGCGTAGGCAACAAGCTCTACCAGGCAGTCCTCCGTAGCGAAGGCCCCACCATCGTCTCCATCGTCAGCGTGCTGGTGCTGGTGTTCGTGGTGGCCAACCTGCTTGTCGATCTCCTGTACGCCTGGCTTGACCCGAGGATCCGCTATGACCAGTAAAAATGACCACTTTGTGGCCCCCATCGACGAGACCCCGCTGCAGGCAACGGATGCCGTCAAGACTGACCAGGCCCCACTCAGCCTGTGGGCAGACGCCTGGCGCAAGCTCCGCCGTCGTCCGCTGTTCATCATCTCGGCATTGTTGATCCTTGCCTTGGTCGTGATTGCGCTGTTCCCCGGCCTGTTCACCTCCACGCCCCCCAACGACGGCTGCGAACTTGGCAACTCCGAAGGCGGCCCCACCGCGGGGCACCCGTTCGGCTTCACGTTCCAGGGCTGCGACGTCTACTCCAGGGTCATCCACGGCACGCAAGCCTCGCTTTCCGTGGGCCTGCTCTCGGTGCTCTGCGTCCTGGTCATCGGCGTGACCCTCGGCGCCCTCGCCGGCTACTACGGTGGCTGGATCGACGCCGTGCTGGCACGCCTGGGCGACATCTTCTTCGCCCTGCCGCTGGTCCTGGGTGCGCTGGTCATCACGCAGCTTCCCTTGTTCCGCGAGAACAAGAGCGTGTGGACCGTAGTGTTCGTCATATCGCTGCTCGCGTGGCCGCAGATGGCCCGTATTACCCGCGGCGCGGTGATTGAGGTACGCAACGCGGACTTCGTTACGGCGGCACGGGCGTTGGGTGTTTCCAAGTTCGGGGCACTGATCCGCCACGTCCTGCCGAACGCCCTTGCACCGATCATCGTCCTTGCAACGCTTGAACTGGGCGTGTTCATCGTGGCGGAAGCCACCCTGTCCTTCCTGGGCATCGGCCTGCCGCAGAGCATCATGTCCTGGGGCAACGACATTGCCGGTGCGCAGGCATCGATCAGGACCCGGCCGGAAATCATGCTGTACCCGGCCGCGGCGCTGTCCATCACGGTGCTGAGCTTCATCATGCTGGGTGACGCCGTGCGCGACGCCCTCGACCCGAAGAGCCGTCAGCGATGAGAGATAAAGAGATGACAACTCCAGACGTCCGCATTGACGAGGCCGGCACCACCGGGATCAGGCCGCTGCTCGAAATCCGCGACCTCGCCATCACCTTCAAGACCGGTGGCGGCGAAGTCAAGGCCGTACGGGACGCACACCTGACCATCATGCCCGGCGAAACCGTGGCCATCGTGGGGGAGTCCGGCTCCGGCAAGTCCACCACCGCGTTGGCGGCCATTGGCCTCCTGCCCAACAACGGCAAGGTATCCGGCGGCCAGATCCTGCTCGACGGCGAGGACATTGCCCACGCCAGCGAGCAGCGCATGATCGAACTGCGCGGCAACACCATTGGCATGGTCCCGCAGGACCCCATGTCCAACCTGAACCCGGTCTGGAAGATCGGCTACCAGGTCCGGGAAACACTGCGCGCGAACGGACGGCCCAGCGGGCCGGACGACATCGCCAAGGTGCTTTCCCAGGCAGGGCTGCCGGACGCCAAGCGCCGGGCCAACCAGTACCCGCACGAGTTCTCCGGCGGCATGCGCCAGCGAGCCCTGATCGCTATCGGCCTGTCCTGCCAGCCGCGGCTGCTGATTGCCGATGAGCCGACGTCGGCCCTTGACGTGACGGTCCAGCGGCAGATCCTGGACCACCTGGAAACCATGACCAACGAACTGGGCACCTCCGTCCTGTTGATCACCCACGACCTCGGCCTGGCAGCCGAGCGCGCGGACAAGGTTGTCGTGATGTACCAGGGCCGCGTCGTTGAAGCCGGACCGTCGCTGGAACTGCTCCGCAACCCGCAGCACCCGTACACCAAGCGGCTTGTGGAGTCGGCCCCGTCCCTCGCCAGCCGCCGTATCCAGGTGGCGAAGGAACAGGGCGTGGAGACGACCGACCTGCTGGCGCCTGCTGCCGAAACGGCGAAGTCCGATACCTTCCTGCAGATCCAGGACCTGCGGAAGGTGTACAAGCTCCGCCAGGGGCTGGGCAAGGCGGCGGATTTCGCGGCCGTCGACGGCGTGAGCTTCGATGTGCGGCGCGGAACCACGACGGCGATCGTGGGGGAGTCGGGGTCCGGCAAGTCCACGGTGGCCAAGATGGTGCTCCAGCTTGAGAAGCCGACGGAGGGCCGGATCCTGTTCGACGGCGTCGACACCTCGGCGCTGAAACCGGCCGAACTGTTCAAGTTCCGCAGGCGGGTCCAGCCGATCTTCCAGGACCCGTACGGCTCGCTCGATCCGATGTACAACATCTACCGCACGATCGAAGAACCGTTGCGGGTCCATAAGATCGGGGACCAGGCAAGCCGGGAAAAGAAAGTCCGGACCCTGCTGGACCAGGTGGCGCTGCCCCAGTCCGCCATGCAGCGGTACCCGAACGAGCTCTCTGGCGGGCAGCGGCAACGTGTTGCCATCGCCCGCGCCCTGGCGCTCGATCCGGAGGTGATCATCTGTGATGAGGCCGTGTCCGCCCTCGACGTCCTGGTGCAGGCGCAGGTCCTGAACCTGCTCGCCGACCTCCAGGCCAACCTTGGGCTGACCTACCTGTTCATCACCCACGACCTCGCCGTGGTGCGGCAGATCGCCGACCACGTGTGCGTGATGGAAAAGGGCCGGCTGGTGGAAACCGGTTCGACGGACGATGTCTTCGAGTCGCCCCAGCAGGACTACACCAAGGCGCTGCTCAACGCCATTCCCGGTGCGAAGCTGATGCTGCCGCCTGAGGTGGCGTAGGGCGCAGCCCAAACAAGTGGAGCCGGGACGGTGGGTCCCGGCTTCACCTGTTTAAGCCTCAGTCCTGCAGCCCGCTGGTGCCGCCGGGGACTGCCGCCAGCGAACCCTGGCTGGCGGCCGACGTCCGATCCAGTTTCAACTCCCTGAGCCGTCGCTCAAGGATCCCGCCCAGGGCCACGCGGCCGGCGGCGTTCATGTGGACGGAATCAGCCAGGTCCTTGGCGAGTCCGTAGCGGGTCAGCCAGTCCCCGGCTGAAACAAAAGGCAGGCCGTGGGCGGCGGCCACGGACCCCACCAGGGCGTCCACTTCGCTGCGGCGACCGCCGCCGTTGTCCGCGCCGCGTGCCAAGGTGCCGATCATTGCCATCCGAGTGCCCGGGTAGCGGGTTTTGAGATCGGCGATCAGCCGCTCGGCGTTGCGGACAATCTGGGTGTTGCTCGCGCCGGTGGCCGCGTCATTGCCGCCACCTTCGATGACGATCAGCGCCGGGGTGCCTGACGGGAGCAACCAGTCCCCGCGCTCCAGGGCGTCAACGTAGTTGCCGGTGGCACCGTTTGCCGCGACGTACCCGGTGCCGCCCCGGCCGCAAAAATACACGTCGTACCCGGCAGCGGCGAGGCCCAGGCGCGGCCAGCCGTCCAGGGGTTCAGACTGGGAATCCCCGATCAGCAGGACAGTCCTGCTGATGTCCGGCACCACCGCCTCAAGCCGTCCGTTCCCGGTATTGAGCAGCCGGGACGTGGCTGCAACGTTCGTCTTCATGGCGGCGGCGGGGGCCTGTCCACCGGAGGCTGCGGCCCGCGAGAGGGAGCTGACCCCGTCGCCGGCAGGCGCCCCGCACCCGGCGAGCCCCAGGACCGCAGAGGCCGCCAGGAGGCCGGACGCCACCATGGTGGCGGCGCGGGCGGCGCCGCTGGGCGTGGTGGCCGTCGCACGGGGCATCGTGGTCTCCGACTTGCTCTGAAGGTGGGCTCTGCGTCACAGCAATCATGCCACGCTCCCGGAAGTGCCAGTGAATTTCGTCACACTTTGCGGGACCCGCCCTGCCAGGATGCACCCAGCGGGCACGTGGTCCCGCCGGATTTTAGGCCAACAAAAGGCTCACCGGCTAGAATAGATGCAGGCGCCCTGTGCCAAGGGCCTTGTCCGTCGTGCGTTCCAGTTGGAAATGTCGCGATACAACAGCTGACTCCACTGAATCGAGCAATTACGCATGTCTGAAACCACCACCAACACCGCGGTGGCCACTGCATCACGCAGTGACCTCCGCAATGTCGCGATTGTGGCCCACGTTGACCACGGCAAGACCACCCTGGTCGACGCCATGCTCAAGCAGACCAACTCCTTTGCCGAGCACAACCACCTCGAAGACCGTGTGATGGACTCCGGTGACCTGGAGCGTGAAAAGGGCATCACCATTCTGGCCAAGAACACCACGGTGGCTTACAACGGTCCGTCCTCCAACGGCGAGACCATCACCATCAATGTCATCGACACCCCGGGCCACGCCGACTTCGGTGGCGAGGTGGAGCGCGGCCTGTCCATGGTCGACGGCGTCGTGCTGCTCGTGGACGCTTCCGAAGGTCCGCTGCCGCAGACCCGCTTCGTGCTCCGCAAGGCACTCGCCGCGCACCTGCCGGTCATCCTGCTGGTCAACAAGACCGACCGCCCTGACGCGCGCATCGAAGAGGTCGTCCACGAGTCCATGGACCTGCTCCTGGGCCTCGCCTCCGACCTCGCGGACGAAGTGCCGGACTTGGACCTGGACAAGATCCTCGAAGTGCCGGTCGTCTACGCCGCAGCCAAGGTTGGCCGCGCCTCCCTCGAGCAGCCCGCCGACGGCACCGCTCCGGAGAACGAGGACCTGGAGCCGCTCTTCAAGACCATCATCGAGCACATCCCGGCCCCCACCTACAACCCGGAGGGTGTGCTGCAGGCGCACGTCACCAACCTCGACGCCTCCCCGTTCCTGGGCCGCCTCGCACTGCTGCGCATCTACAACGGCACCCTGCGCAAGGGCCAGACCGTTGCCTGGGCGCGCGCCAACGGTGAGCTCAAGAACGTCAAAATCACCGAACTGCTGGCCACCAAGGCGCTGGAGCGCGTGCCGGCCGAATCCGCCGGCCCCGGCGAAATTGTCGCCGTCGCCGGTATCGAGGAGATCACCATTGGTGAGACCCTGACGGACGCCGAGAACCCGCAGCCGCTGCCGCTGATCACGGTGGATGATCCCGCGATCTCCATGACGATCGGTATCAACACCTCGCCGCTGGCCGGCAAGGTCAAGGGTGCCAAGGTCACTGCCCGCCAGGTCAAGGACCGCCTGGATAAGGAACTGATCGGTAACGTCTCCATCAAGGTGCTCCCCACCGAGCGTCCCGACGCCTGGGAAGTCCAAGGCCGTGGCGAGCTGGCGCTGGCCATCCTGGTGGAGCAGATGCGCCGCGAAGGCTTCGAGCTGACCGTCGGCAAGCCGCAGGTTGTGACCAAGCTGGTGGACGGCAAGATCCACGAGCCGATGGAGCACATGACCATCGACGTTCCCGAGGAATACCTGGGTGCCGTGACGCAGCTCATGGCCGCCCGCAAGGGCCGGATGACCAACATGGCCAACCACGGCACCGGCTGGTGCCGCATGGAGTTCATCGTCCCGGCCCGTGGCCTGATCGGTTTCCGTACCCGGTTCCTGACCGACACCCGCGGTGCAGGCATCGCCGCTTCCATCTCCGAGGGCTACGAGCCTTGGGCCGGTCCCATCGAGTACCGTACCAACGGTTCGATGGTTGCCGACCGTGCCGGTGTTGTGACCCCGTTCGCCATGATCAACCTGCAGGAACGCGGCTCCTTCTTCGTCAAGCCCACCTCCGAGGTGTACGAGGGCATGATCGTTGCCGAGAACTCCCGCGCCGATGACATGGACGTCAACATCACCAAGGAAAAGAAGCTCACCAACATGCGTGCCGCTTCCTCCGACACCTTTGAGAACCTGACGCCGCCGCGCGACCTGACCCTCGAAGAGTCGCTTGAATTCGCTCGCGAGGACGAGTGCGTCGAGGTGACCCCGGAGGCCATCCGCATCCGCAAGGTCATCCTGGACACCAACGAGCGTGCCAAGGCCAACCGCGCCCGCGCCAAGGCATAACAACGCCTGAACACCACGAATGCCACCGGTACTGCACCGGTGGCATTCTGCTTTAACGTCCGTGCCGCTTTAATGTCCGTGCTGCGCAGCAACCCCGAGCCTGTGGCGCGAGGGGTGGCGCGGGGGGGCGGCCGTCACCGCGCGGGGCGCCGCGGGGGAGCGGGCGGAACCTCCTTGGCCGCCACCACGCGTTCCAGGGGGATAACGACGTCGGCCCGGCGGGTGCGGATGGTGCAGGAACCGGCGTCGCATGCCAGCAGGTGGCCCAGGGCGTCGGTCAGGCCTCCGTCGATGCGGTAACGGACCACGACGCGGGTACCCGGGGCCGCAGCGGTCAGGAACCGGGCGGGCGCGGCAGCAGGCAGACTCACCAGTTCATACTAGGGTGCCGGCTAGGTTCGCGGGAACGTGCTGGGAGATAATAGGCTCAGATGTCAAGAGTCCGGCCGTGCTGCCGGATGCAAGAACCGGCGGGTCGCCGGAACCCAACGTGGAGAGGCCAGGGACGTGACGTACGTAATCGCGCAGCCGTGTGTGGATGTTAAGGACAAGGCATGCATCGAAGAATGCCCCGTGGACTGCATCTATGAGGGCGAGCGTTCGCTGTACATCCATCCGGACGAGTGCGTCGACTGTGGCGCCTGCGAACCGGTCTGCCCGGTGGAAGCCATCTACTACGAGGATGACACTCCGGATGAATGGGCCGACTATTACAAGGCGAACGTCGAGTTCTTCGATGACCTCGGGTCTCCGGGCGGCGCGGCCAAGATCGGCAACACGGGCAAGGACCACCCGATGATCGCCGCTCTGCCGCCGCAGAACCAAGACCACTGACCCGGACGAGCGCCGTGACAGCAGCAGTGAATTCGTTTGGCCTGGCCCTGCCCGACTACCCCTGGGAGGCTATGGCACCTTATTTGGCCAAGGCGTCCAGGCACCCCGGCGGGGCTGTCAACCTGTCGATCGGCACGCCGGTGGATCCCACCCCGGCACTGGTTCAGGACGCCTTGAAGGCTGCCGCCGATGCCCCCGGCTATCCCACCGTGCACGGCACGCCGGCGCTCCGGGACGCCATTGCCGGCTGGTTCGAACGCCGGCGCGGAGTGTCCGGCCTGGATCCCCGCAACATCATGCCCACCGTGGGTTCGAAAGAACTCGTTGCCTGGCTTCCGCTGCTGCTGGGCCTCAAGCCGGGCGACGTCGTCGTCCGTCCCAAGGTGGCGTACCCCACCTACGATATCGGCGCAACCCTTGCAGGCGTCACCTCGGTGGCGACGGATAACCTGGACGAACTCGACGACGCCACGCGCGCCCGGGTGCGCCTGATCTGGGTCAATTCGCCCGGCAACCCCACCGGCAGCGTGCGGGATGCCGAGTCGCTGAGGGCGCTGGTGGTCCAGGCCCGGGAACTGGGTGCCGTGGTGGCCTCGGACGAATGCTACGCGGAGCTCGGCTGGGGGGACTGGGACGTCCAGCGCGGCGGCCGTCGCGTTCCCAGCATCCTTGATCCACGCGTGGCGGGCGGCTCGCACCAGGGCCTGCTGGCGGTCTACTCGCTGAGCAAGCAGTCCAACCTGGCCGGCTACCGGGCGGCCTTCGTGGCCGGTGACCCGGACCTGATGCCCAACCTGGTCAACAGCCGCAAGCATGCGGGCATGATCGTTCCGTACCCGGTCCAGGAGGCCATGCGGGTGGCGCTGGGCGACGACGTGCACGTTGAGGCGCAGAAGGACCTCTACCGGGGCAGGCGTGAGCGGCTGGTGCCCGCGCTGCAGGCGTTCGGCCTCGAGATCAAGGAATCCGACGCCGGACTGTACCTTTGGTCCACTGCCGGGGAGGACACCTGGGACACGGTGGACCGCCTCGCGGACCGGGGCATCGTGGTGGGACCCGGCGTCTTCTACGGTGATGCCGGCAATGGTTTTGTCCGGGTTGCCCTGACCGGCACGGACGAACGCATTGACGCAGCGGTGGCCAGGCTGTCAGGAGCAGGTTCCTAGGAGCACGTAATATTCGTGTGACTCGTCCCACATCCGGGGCATTTTAGGCTGTCTCGGCGGGCTGCGGATTAGTGACACCCGCCAAGGAGCGGTAGTTTTTAAGTGACTATCAATGGTGGCTTTCTACAAGAAGGCAGCCCGGGTGTTGGAACCTGTCTTCTCAGGATCAGTGCGCGGCTCACCTGATGTTGGATCAAGCTTTCGACAGAGGCCCAGACGCCTCATGAAGGGGACTCCATGACTGAGACCAACAATGCTGCGACCCTGCTCCATGCAGGTGGCGAGCTGAAGCTCCCGCGCATCCAGGTTGTTGAAGGGAACGAGGGTTACGACGTCTCCAAGCTGCTGAAGCAGACCGGCGCCGTGACGTTTGACCCCGGCTTCATGAACACCGCAGCAACCACCTCGGCAATCACCTACATCGATGGCGATGCGGGCATCCTGCGCTACCGCGGATACCCCATCGAGCAGCTGGCGCAGCACTCCAGCTTCCTTGAGGTGTCCTACCTGCTGATCTACGGCAACCTGCCGACGCCCACCGAGCTGGATGAGTTCGACCAGAAGATCCGGCGCCACACCCTGCTGCACGAGGAGCTCAAGGGCTTCTTCGGCGGCTTCCCGCGTGACGCGCACCCCATGCCGGTGCTTTCTTCCGCAGTATCCGCGCTGTCCACGTTCTACCAGGACTCGCTGGACCCGTTCAACGCCGAGCAGGTGGAGGTTTCCACCATCCGCCTGATGGCCAAGCTGCCGGTCATCGCCGCTTACGCGCACAAGAAGTCCATCGGCCAGCCGATGCTGTACCCGGACAACTCCATGAACCTCGTGGAGAACTTCCTGCGCCTCAGCTTCGGCCTGCCGGCAGAGCAGTACGAGCTGGACCCGGTCATCGTCAAGGCGCTGGACCTGCTCCTGATCCTGCACGCGGACCACGAGCAGAACTGCTCCACCTCCACGGTGCGCCTGGTGGGCTCATCCAACGCAAACCTTTTCGCCTCGGTTTCGGCAGGCATCAACGCCCTCTTCGGCCCCGCCCACGGTGGCGCCAACGAGGCCGTCCTGAAGATGCTCCGCCAGATCCAGGCCGAGGGCCTCAAGCCCGAGGACTACATGGAGAAGGTCAAGAACAAGGAAGACGGCGTCCGCCTGATGGGCTTCGGGCACCGGGTCTACAAGAACTACGATCCGCGCGCCAAGATCGTCAAGGCCACGGCCCACGAGATCCTCACCAAGCTCGGCGGCAACGACGAGCTGCTGGAGATCGCACTCCGCCTGGAGGAGAAGGCTCTCAACGACGACTACTTCATCCAGCGCAAGCTCTACCCGAACGTGGACTTCTACACCGGCCTGATTTACAAGGCCATGGGCTTCCCCGAGAAGATGTTCACGGTCCTGTTCGCGATCGGCCGCCTGCCCGGCTGGATCGCGCAGTGGCGTGAAATGATCAGCGACCCCAACACCAAGATCGGCCGCCCGCGCCAGCTGTACATCGGTGAGCCGGAGCGTGACTACCCGGCACGCTGAAACCGGCCATAACGACGGCGGCCGCCCACCTTTCCAAGGTGGGCGGCCGCTTCGCGTTGTGCCATATTCAAGGGGACTACGAGGCGTAGCCCTGGGGGTTGTTCTTCTGCCACCGCCAGTGGTCCTCGCACATCTGGTCCACCGTCTTGGTGGTGGACCAGCTCAGATCCGCCAGCGCGGACGTGGCGTCGGCCCAGAACGCCGGCAGGTCTCCTGCGCGGCGGCCGGTGATCTCGTAGGGGATGGGCTTGCCGACGGCCTTTTCGAAGGACCGCAGCACCTCCAGGACGGAGGACCCCTTGCCGGAGCCCAGGTTCCAGCGGAAGACTCCGGTGCGGGCGGCAATGTGGTTCAGCGCAGCCACGTGTCCTTCGGCCAGGTCGACAACGTGGATGTAGTCCCGCAGGCAGGTTCCATCCGGGGTGTCGTAGTCGCCACCGAACACCATGAGTTTTTCGCGCCGGCCCACGGCCACTTGGGCTATGAACGGAACCAGGTTGTTGGGAATGCCCTGGGGGTCTTCGCCGATCCTGCCGGAGGGGTGCGCGCCCACCGGGTTGAAGTAGCGCAGGAGTGCTATGTGCCACCGGGTGTCCGCTGCGCCAAGGTCCGAGAGGATGTCCTCGATCTGCTCCTTGGTACGCCCGTAGGGGTTGTTGGCACCGATCTCCATCTTTTCCACGTACGGAATGGGGTTGTGCTCACCGTAGACGGTGGCGGAGGAGCTGAACACGATGGAGCGGACGTCGTGCCGGTCCATGACGCGGATCAGGTTCAGCGTGCCCACCAGGTTGTTGTAGTAGTAGTTCAGCGGCTCCCGGACCGACTCACCGACGGCCTTGAGGCCGGCGAAGTGGATCACGGCGTCGATGGCGGCGCCCGCAAACACCTTTTCGACGGCAGCTTCGTCCACCAGGTCGACGTGGTGGAACTCGGCGGCCTTGCCGCTAAGCTCGGCAACCCGCCGCAGCGACTCTTCGCTCGAGTTGACCAGGTTGTCAATGACAACGACCTCGTGGCCGGCTTCCTGCAGGGAAAGAACAGTGTGGGAACCGATGTAGCCGGTCCCACCTGTAACCAAGATTCTCATGCCCCAACGCTATCCCACGGCAGGTGCCGGCCGCCCCTGCTTTCCGGATGGCGGGCGCGATGTGACACCCGGAAAGAAGCACAAGTGTGCTAATAAGGAGGGTGCCCAAAATTGTTGATGCAGATGCCAGGCGGCAGGACGTGGTCCAGGCGGTTCTCCGGATAATCGCCGTTGACGGGCTGGAGCGCGCCTCGCTGCGTGAAGTGGCTGACGAGTCCGGCCTGGCGGTGGGCTCCGTCCGGCACTACTTTGCGGGAAGTGAAGAACTCCTCACTTTCTCGTTCGGCGCGGTGGTGGACCGCATCGTCGGACGGCTCCAGCAACTGCTGCCCGCTGTGGACGGGGCCGTCCCGGGCAGCCCAGAGCACCGCGAGGCCGTTTTAACCCTGCTGGGCGGATTGCTGCCGCTGGACCAGGAGAGCGCGGTGGAGGCCTGCGCCTGGCTGGCCTTCAAGAACGCAGCGCGGATCAGGCCGTTCCTTGCAGGCGTGGCGGACCGCAGCCACCGGGAGGTCGCCGCCGTCGTCGGGACGGTGGTTGCCGCGCTGCTGCCGGACGAACCGCAGGACAACCTGGTACTGGAGGCGGAGCGGTTGTTGGCCACCCTGGACGGCCTGTGCATGCACGCGTTGCTGCAGCCGGGTTGGATGACTGCGCAAATGTGCCGCGATGTCCTTGACCGGCACCTGGACAGCCTTGCCCGATGACCGGTACCCGGAGCATGTCCGGCACTACCGCGGATGGCCTGCGGGAATAGACTGAAAGCCGGTACGCCGGACAGCCTCATGATGTCCGGCGGAAGGCGGCCAGGGAAGGACTTTGAATGCACCACGCAAGCGGTTCAGGATGGCAAATCACCACGGACACGTCCGGACCGATGATGATTGCGCTCTACGTCCGGGATGCGGCGGCCCTCAACGGCGTGGGCCGTCCCGTGCTGTCCCACACGGCTCCCAAGATCAGGTCCGCCGACCATACCCACCTGACCGCGGAGGTTGGTGGACTCAGCGCACTGAAGACCGAATGGGAGGCCTGGTGGGACCAACTGCTCAAGGCGCACCCGCAGACGGTGCCCGAACTCTCTCCACCGGATTTTGAGGCGTTCGGCAACTCCCCGGCCCTGCAACGTGTCCTGCAGGCGCACTTCGGCTCAGCCCTCACCTGGGCCAGGGAACGCAGGAGCGAGTATGCCGAACTGGAGGGGGAACGGGTCGCCAGCGGCACCGACCAACTGCTTGCGGAGATGGTGGATGACAGGCTGATGGAAATCGGGCGCGATTCGCGGGACTTCCGCCTGACCATCATCGAACTGCCGCTGGACGAGCAGCGGGCGTGGTACCTGGAACCGGACAAGATCATCATGAGCCAGGAACTGATGGGCCAGCCGGAGCTGTTCCGCAGCTACGTCCAGCCGGTGCTGGAAATCCTGGTCTGACCCCGCAGGCTCAACTGCCGCCGTCGCCCTGCCGCAGCGTGATGCGCACCTGCCCAGCTGCCGTGGTGGAATCCTGCCAGTCGCCTCCTGAACGCTGCCACGTCCGCCCGGCAACATCAACGCGGGTCACCGCCAGGTCCTTGGCGTTGGCCACTGCCCACTGGGCAATGGACCACGCCATCTCCCCGTCGGCTTCCACTACCAGGGTGGCGCCGTCTGCCTGGGAATCCACGCCACCGTAGGCCTGCTCCAGTTCGCCCGCCACCGCGGCCGCATTCCCTGTGGCGGTGGCCGAGCGCAGCGTGCACTTGACCCCCTCCGGTGTCTGGCCGGTCAGGCCGGAGGCAAACGCCCGGCCCATGTCCTCGTGCTGGGCGTAAGCGCCGGGATGGGCCGAGCGCTGAACCCGCTGGGCGGCATCGGTGATGTCGAGCGCCTCGTATCCTGGAATCTTCACCAACGCGTCGTAGAAAGCGTTGACGGCGTAGTACGGGTCCATGATCTGCGCTTCGCTGCCCCAACCCTGGGAGGGCCGCTGCTGGAAGAGCCCCCGCGAATCCGGACCGGCTTGGTCCCCGTGCCCGATGTTGCGCAGCTTCGACTCCTGCATGGCGGTGGCGAGTGCGATGGTGGCAGCGCGGGCCGGCAATCCACGCCGCACCGCCACGGCGGTGATGAGGGCGGCGTTGGCCGCCTGGTCCGGTGCCAGCTCCCCGCTGCGGTTGCCCGCCGAGGCAGTACAGCGTTCCGAAACGAGGGTTTCGGAACGCTGCACGAAGTACACAGCGGTATAAATGCCACCCGCTGCCAGCGCGAGGGCCAGCAGGAGGACCGCCAGGCGGCGCAGGCCGCGTCTTCGTCCCACCGGCGGATCAGTTGGCGTGCAGGGCGTCGTTCAACTCGACGGTCTGGCCGGCGCGGGGGAGCGCCTCGACGGCGCCGGTGGTGGAGTTGCGGCGGAACAGCAGGTTGGGCACGCCCGAGAGTTCAGCAGCCTTGACGATCTTGGTGGTGTCTTCGCCGACCTCGTCCTTGGGACCGGGGATGCGCACCCGGGTGCCGGCCGTGACGTAGAGGCCGGCTTCGACAACGGAGTCATCGCCGATGCTGATACCCACGCCGGAGTTGGCACCGAGCAGCACACGCTCACCGATGGTGATCTTTTCCTTGCCGCCTCCGGACAAGGTACCCATGATGGATGCGCCGCCGCCGACATCGCTGCCGTCACCGGTCACGACGCCGGCCGAAATGCGGCCTTCCACCATGGAGGTCCCCAGGGTTCCGGCGTTGAAATTGACGAAGCCCTCGTGCATGACGGTGGTGCCGGCGGCCAGGTGCGCGCCAAGGCGGACCCTGTCGGCGTCGGCAATCCGCACGCCGGTGGGCACCACGTAGTCCACCATCCTCGGGAACTTGTCGATGCCGTAGACGGTGACGGCGCCGCGCCGGCGGAGCCTGGCGCGGGTCAGTTCGAAGCCTTCGACCGCGGCGGGGCCGAAGTTGGTCCACACGACGTTGGGGAGCTTGCCGAAGATGCCGTCGAGGTTGATGGTGTTGGGCTTGACCAGACGGTGCGAGAGGAGGTGCAGGCGCAGGTAGGCGTCGGCGGTGTCCGCGGGGGCTTCATCGAGGTTGATCTGGACGAACACGACCTTCTGCTCGGTACCGCGGTCCTCGTCAGCGCCGTTCTCGGCAATGCGGGTCAGGGTTTCGTCGGCGTGCTCCACCGAGCGGAGGTTCTCGGCGGCGACACCAAGCGCCGGTGCCGGGAACCAGACGTCCAGGACGCTTGCATCGCCGGTGGCGATGGTGGCGACGCCAAAGCCGTGGGCGGAACGGTCATCGGTGTCAGGGGTGAGGGTTTCGGGCACGGCAGAGGAAGCGGTCTCAGTCATGTGCTCCAGTCTATCGAGGGGCGGGCAGCCCGTTCGAACTAGACTGGCTTCGTGACTGCTGAAACCGCCCCTGACTCGTCCCTGTCCATCCTTGACCTGCGCCAGGACGTGGCGTTGCTGACTGCCGCGGTGATGGACATCAACAGCGTGTCGGGCAATGAGAAGCAGCTCGCGGACGCCGTGGAAGCCGCTTTGCGGGGGATTCCCCAGCTGACCGTGGTCCGGGACGGGGACGCCATCGTTGCCCGCACGGAACTGGGCCGCAGCGAACGCGTCATCCTCGCCGGACACCTGGACACGGTCCCGCTGCCCCTGACGGAAGGTTCCAGGGGGACGGTCCCGTCCAGCTGGGACTCCGGCGTTCCTGGCGAAGGCATCCTCTACGGCCGCGGAGCCACGGACATGAAAGGCGGCGTGGCGGTCCAGCTGGCGCTGGCAGCAGGAATGTTCGACGGCGGCGCCCAGCCCGGACGCGACGTCACCTTCGTCTTCTATGACCACGAGGAAGTGGAGGCGGTCAAGAGCGGACTGGGACGTTTGGTCCGCAACCACGGCCACCTCCTGCAGGGGGACTTCGCCATCCTGCTGGAACCCACGGACGGCACGGTGGAAGGCGGCTGCAACGGAACCAGCCGGTTCGAGGCCAGCACTTCCGGTGAAGCCGCCCATTCCGCACGCGCCTGGATGGGCAGCAACGCCATCCACGCCGCGGCCCCCATCCTGGCGCGCCTGGCCGCCTATGAACCACGTACCGTCACCGTTGACGGCCTGGATTACCGCGAAAGCCTTAACGCGGTGAAGATCAACGGCGGTACGGCCGGCAACGTCATCCCCGACCGCTGCGTGGTGGAGATCAACTACCGGTTCGCCCCGGACAAGACCCCGGACCAGGCGGAAGCCCACGTCCGTGAGCTGCTTGCCGGCTTCGACGTGGTCCGCACCGATGCCGCGGCCGGCGCCCGCCCCGGCCTGCAGCACCCTGCTGCCGCCTCTTTCGTTGCCGCCGTGGGAGCCGAGCCCAAGCCCAAGTACGGCTGGACCGACGTCGCCCGTTTCAGTGAGCTGGGCATCCCGGCGGTGAACTTCGGCCCGGGCGACCCGCTGCTGGCGCACAAGGACAACGAACACGTATCCGCCGACGCAATCCGCGCCTGCCTCCGGGCGCTGCAGGATTGGCTCGCCGAATAATACTGTTTGTATTAAAAAGAGCAGGTCCGCAACTCCCGGGAGTTGCGGACCTGCTCTTTGTTCAGGGTGTGCTAAACGGGTCCGGCGTGTCCGACCTGAAGGTCCGCCGTCGTGTTTGCAGTTGCCACGCCGCCAGCTGCCTTCCGGGAGCCGCGGCGTTCGATCCACACCGCAATCCTGGACACGGAGATGTTGATGGCAATGTAGATCGCTGCCGCCACAAAGAAGATCGGGAACAGGTACTGCGTTCCCAGGAAGTCCGCCATGACCTGCACCGCCCGCAGCAGCTCGCCGTAGGCCACGATGTAACCCAGCGAGGTGTCCTTCAGGAGGACCACCATCTGCGCTACAAGGGACGGCATCATGCGCCGGATCGCCTGCGGCAGTTCGATCAGCATCCGGGATTTGAAGCTCGTCAGGCCAATGGCCAGGCCGGCTTCGCGCTGTCCTTTGGGGAGGGACTGGATACCGGCACGGATGATTTCAGCGAACACCGCCGCGTTGTAGAGGACCAGGCCGGCAACGACAGCGATGAATGCGGACGTACCGAATCCGAGGAGGATAAAGAGCATCATCAGGACAACGGGCATACCGCGAAGGAATTCGAGGATGATGCGCATGGGTATCCGGATGACCGCCGCGTCTGAAATCCGCAGGAGGCATAGCAGCAGGCCAAGCGGAAATGCGATGACTGCTGCCAGGGCGGCTGCGGACAGGGTCGAACCAAGGCCGTTGCCGAGAAGCCGCCAAACATCGGCGCGGGTGAAAATCTGCCAGCGGCGGCCCTCGAAGATGCCTTGCTGGGCCAAGGTCATGACCACCCAGGCCAGCAGGCCAAGGATCAGGAGACCGCCGATGATTGAAGCAATGAGTGAAACCCGGCGTGCTTTGGGGCCGGGGACGTCATACAGGACGGAGCTCATCGGGCAATCGCCACCTTTCGTTCCACCGTGTTGGCGAGGATTCCCAGCGGAACGGTGAGGAGCAGATAGAAGAAAGCCGTGCCCAACAGGACTGTGATGACCGCGTCACCGTTGGCGTTGGCCAGTTGCCGGCCATAGCCGAACAGCTCCAGGACAAAGAAGGCGCCGGCAACGGATGAGTTCTTCACCAGCGCGATCAGGATGTTGATCAGCGGCGGGATCACCGTCCGCAGTGCTTGCGGAAGAATGATGAGCGAGAGTACTTGGCTGAACTTCATGCCAATGCTGCGGGCTGCTTCGGCTTGGCCCACGGGCACGCTGTTGACGCCCGACCGGACAGCTTCGGCGATGAACGCGGCCGTGTACGTACTGAGGGCGATAATTGCGGCGACCTCGAACTGCTCAAATTTGACCCCGAGGCGGGGGAGCACGACCGCCGCGAAGAAGAACGCGATGGTCAGCGGTGTGTTGCGGAGTACTTCCACGTAGACGGTGCTGAAACCGCGCAACGCCGCCACCGGGGATACCCGCGCTGCGGCCAGCAACGTTCCGAGGATCAGCGCGAAGATACCCGATACGACGGAAAGGAAAAGAGTGCGGAGAAAACCCTCCCAATACAAGGGCAGGTTTTCAATGATGACGTCCATAAGATCCTTCGGCTGTATGCGTGGACGGAGTGAAGGCGGTGGTGCCGGGGCTGCTTGGCGGCCCCGGCACCTATGGAACGCTGCTCAGTAGCGGTTGATGGCCGGCAGGCTCGGTGCAGTCTTGATGACTGAACCTGCGGTGGCTTCCCAGGCCTTCTTGTAAGAACCGTCCTTCTCGAAGGACTCAAGCTGGTCGTTGATCCAGTTACGGAACTCCGTGTCGCCCTTCTTCAGGCCGATGCCGTAAGGCTCCTTGGTAAAGGTTTCTTCTGATGCAAGCTTGAAAGCGTCCGGCTCCTTGTCAACGAACCCGGCGAGGATCACGTTGTCAGTGGTAACAGCTTCAACCTGCTTGTTGCGCAGCGGCTCCAGGCAGGCGGAGTAGGTAGCGGCAGGCACCAGTTCGGCGCCGTACTTGTCCACGATGGTCGCAGCGGGGGTGGAGCCGGTTACGGAGCAGACCTTCTTGCCCTTGACGTCCTCGGGCTTCTTGATGGAGTCGTTGTCCTTGTTCACCATCAAGGCCTGGCCTGCTTCGTAGTACGGGCCGGCGAAATCAACGACCTGCTTGCGCTTGTCGCTGATGGTGTAAGTCGCGATGACGATGTCCACCTTGCCCTGTTCGATGAAGGGCTCGCGGTTTGCGGAGACAGTTTCGGACCATTCGATCTTGTCAGCGGCGATGCCCAGCTTGG
The DNA here is from genome assembly GCF_030209295.1 of Pseudarthrobacter sp. lyk4-40-TYG-27. Lineage (NCBI taxonomy): Bacteria > Bacillati > Actinomycetota > Actinomycetes > Micrococcales > Micrococcaceae > Pseudarthrobacter > Pseudarthrobacter sp. lyk4-40-TYG-27. The sequence continues at coordinate 475,652 of NZ_JARVSH010000006.1, read as the reverse complement.
CGGCGATCAGTTTGCCGATTTCAACGTCGAAACCGACGGGCTTGCCATCCAGGCCGACCTGGCCGAACAGCGGCTGATCGAACTTGGTGCCGATCTTGATGGTGCCGGCGGAGGACAGCTTCTCCATGGTGGTACCGGCTGCGAACGACGGCTTCTCGACGGGGCTCGGGTTGCTTGAGCCTCCGGAGTCTCCGCCACCGCAAGCGCTAAGGGACAGGGCGAGGGCGGCTGTAGCCGCCACGACGAAGGACTTTCGTCGGGACATAAATGCCTTCATGACATTCCTTTCATTGATGGCCGTTGGGTTCTCGGCCTGGATGCGAACTGAGTGTGGTTGCTTGGGGATCAGTGCGTGAGGAGCTTCGAGAGGAAGTCCTTGGCACGGTCGCTCTTCGGGTTGTTGAAGAATTCCTCCGGGGTGGCGTCCTCCACGATCTGGCCGTCTGCCATGAAGACCACGCGGTCAGCAGCCTTTCGGGCGAAGCCCATCTCGTGGGTGACCACGATCATGGTCATGCCTTCCTTGGCCAGCTGGACCATGACGTCCAGGACCTCGTTGATCATTTCGGGGTCGAGCGCGGACGTGGGTTCATCGAACAACATGACCTTCGGCTTCATTGCCAAGGCGCGCGCGATGGCGACGCGCTGCTGTTGTCCGCCGGAAAGCTGGGCGGGAAGCTTGGGCGCCTGGTGCCCTACGCCTACCCGTTCCAGGAGTGCCATGGCATCTTTCTCCGCGGCCGTCTTGGAAACGCCTTTGACCTTGATGGGCCCGAGCGTCACGTTTTCAAGGATGGTCTTGTGTGCGAAAAGGTTGAAAGACTGGAAGACCATGCCAACATCGGCGCGGAGCTGGGCCAGTTCCTTGCCTTCCTCGGGCAGGACTTTCCCGTCGATGGTGATGGTTCCACCCTCAATGGTTTCCAGGCGGTTGATGGCGCGGCAGAGGGTGGACTTACCGGAGCCCGAAGGTCCGATGACCACAACAACCTCGCCCTTGCGGACCTGCAGGTTGATGTCCTTCAGAACGTGCAGCTGGCCGTAATGCTTATTAACGGCGTTCAGGGAGACGAGGGCATCGCCGGGCACATGAGTAGTCATAGGAAAGAATCTAGCGAACAACGGTGGGTTATGACGCCAATCACCCCAAGTTCATGCCGATCGTGATTCAAGAGATACCTGGAGTCGGAGGTTAGCCTAGGGGAATGAGTACCAACGCTGATCCGGCCAAGACAACCCAGCCACGCCGCAAAGGGCCCCTTGAACTGCGCCGCAAGCAGGCCGCCGTGGAAATGTCCGACCAGCATCTGCTCGATACCAAAGGCCCCGGCCAGTTCGTCCACACCGACCCCTGGCGGGTCCTGCGGATCCAGAGCGAATTCGTCGAAGGATTCGGTGCGCTGGCGGACATTGGAAAGGCCGTCAGCGTTTTTGGTTCCGCCCGCACCAAGCCCGGCAGCAAGTACTACGAAATGGGCGTCGAGGTGGGGCGCAAGCTCGCCGAGGCCGGGGTGGCGGTTATCACCGGCGGCGGCCCCGGATCCATGGAGGCGGCCAACCGGGGGACGGTGGAAGGCAACGGCGTATCCGTGGGCCTGGGCATTGAGCTGCCCTTCGAGCAGGGCCTGAACCAGTGGGTGGACCTGGGTATCAACTTCCGCTATTTCTTCGCCCGCAAGACCATGTTCGTCAAGTACGCGCAGGGCTTTATCGTGCTGCCGGGCGGCCTGGGCACCCTGGATGAGCTGTTCGAGGCCATGGTCCTGGTCCAGACACGGAAGGTGACGTCGTTCCCGATCGTGCTCCTTGGCGTCGAATTCTGGGGGCCGATGATCGAATGGATCCGGGGCACCCTGGTGGCCGAGGGAATGGTCTCGGAGAAGGACCTGGACCTGATCCAGCTAGTTGACGATCCCGCCGAAGCGGTGGACCGTGTGCTTCACGTTGCCGTGACCCCGTCCATGAATGGTGAGCAGCGGCCGGAGTAGTACAGGGGCCACGGCCTGGCCCGGTTCCGTGCCGTGGGCCGCGGACCGGCGGGATGGATCTGGCACGATGGGACAGTGAGTTTCTTTCTGGTATTCCTCGCCGTGGTCCTGGTGGCGGCGGTCCTGTGGGCCGGCCTGGGCCGGCGCTCCCGCGGTACCGGCGGTGCCGGGCTGCCTGCACTGCTGGGTGCCGGCCTCGAGGACCCGCCCGCAAACCTCCCACCGGTCTTGCTGCCGGCACACGCCGGACCTGAGGACGTGGACCAACTACGGTTCTCGCTCGGGCTGCGCGGCTACCGGATGGACCAGGTGGACCAGGTCCTGGAGGACCTGCGGGACCAACTCGCCGCCAGGAACCGGGAAGTGGCGGAGCTCCGCAGCCGGCTGGCTGCGATGGAAGGCGACGTACCGGAACCGGATTCCGACGCCGGCCCGGCCGCCCCCGCGAACCCGGCACCGGCTGACCCGGGCACCTCCGCGGACGCGGACGAGGCCGCCCGCGGGACCGCCGTGCCGGGGACGGGCGGCCCGTGAGCACGGTGGACCGCCGCAGCCCCCTGGCATCTGCCCACACTGCCGCACTCCGGGCTGCTTCCGCCGTCCGCGGCTGGCCGTGGTGGATCCAAACCACTGTCCTGTATGCCGCCGCCCGCCTGGTCTCGGCGTGCATCTTCATGGCCGCCGCGCTCCACCAGGGCGTCAACCCCTGGTTCCCGCCGAAGCCGGACTACTGGAATTTCATCAACATCTGGGATGCCCGCTGGTACGCCACGGTCATCGCCGATGGCTACCCTTCCGTGCTCCCCACGGACGCCGCCGGAAACGTGCAGGAAAACACGTGGGCCTTCTACCCGCTTTTTCCCGCGCTGGCCGGCGGGCTCAGCCGCCTCACCGGCATGAATTCCGCCGCATCGCTGACCGTGATCGCCATGCTGGCCGGCTGGGGCGCCGCGTTGCTGGCCTACGTCCTGTTCCGGCAGCGGGCGGACCATGGCCAGGCGATGTGGGGCGTCGCGTTCTTCTCGACCTTTCCCGTTTCGGCCGTGCTGCAGGTGCCGTACGCCGAACCATTGTCCCTCCTGCTGCTTGCGTGGGCCCTCCTGCTGGTGCTGCGCCGCCAATACCTGTGGGCCATGCCGGTGGTGTTCGTGCTGTGCCTGTCGCGGCCCGTGGGCGTGCCCTTCGCGGCCATGGTGGGCCTGCTGCTGGTCTGGCGCGCCGTGGACCGTCTCCGGGGCGGCGCCGCGCCGGGAACGGAAGAAGAATCCCACTCGGTGCGGGACCTCGCCGCGCTGACTGGACTCACCGCCGTCGCAGGTGTGTCCGCACTGGTCTGGCCTGCTGCCGCGTGGGCCGCCACGGGTGACCCACAGGCCTACACCAAGACCGAAACTGTGTGGCGGGGGCAGGACCTGGTGCCGTTCAAGCCCTGGTTCGATACCGGCGTCGAACTTTTCGGCCCCGTCCTTGGCCTGCTGGCGCCGTTGGTCTTTGTGGCACTGTTCGGCGTGATGCTGTTCCTTCCCCCGGTAGTGCGGCTCGGTGCCGAACTCCGGCTGTGGTGTGCCTGCTACATGGGCTACCTGCTGATGTTCCTCCACCCGCAGACCAGCACGTTCAGGATGCTGCTGCCCCTGTTTCCGCTGGCCCTGGGCGCTGCCTTCCTTTCCCGGTCCCGGGCTTACCGCGGAACCGTGGTGGCCATGTTCGTGCTGTTGCAGATCGTGTGGATCGTGTGGCTGTGGGCCTGGGCCCAGCTGCCGGGAGGCGGCGATTATCCGCCCTAGCGGGAGGGGCTTCCGTGCAGGTCAGGCCGGGAATGCCCGGCGCACGGAAATGTCCATCGATTAGCTACGTGCGGGTAAATCCGCGATAATAGTAAGTAAGCAAGGACACAAGCATCCAGAAAACGCGCAGCCTCGGCGGGGGGAGCACCACCCCGCCACAGCCGCTTGATCGACATGCGGACCCAGCCCGCCCGGGCTGATCAGTCCTGGAACAAAATGGAGGGGAATTCCTCATGGCGGCTATGAAACCACGTACCGGCGACGGCCCAATGGAAGTCACCAAGGAGGGCCGCAGCCTGATCATGCGCGTCCCGCTCGAAGGCGGCGGGCGCCTCGTGGTCGAGCTGAACGCTGCCGAAGCAGCCAACCTCAAGGAATGCCTGGTGGGCGTTACCGAATAGTCGTGCCGGACAGGGTCCGTGGCCTCGTGCCGCGGACCCTGTCCTGTTTCCGGCCTACTTCTTGACGGCGACCAGCAGGCCGTCGCCGGTGGGGAGCATCGCCGACGCCAGCCGGTCGTCGTCGCGGATGGCCCTTCCCACCTGGCGCAGCACTACCGTAGTGGCCTCGCGGCCGGCCGGGTTGGCCACCTTGTCCTTGTCCAGGGCGTCATTGATAATCAACAGGCCCGACCTCTTGAGGAGCCGGATGGCCTGCTCGACGTAGCCGGGCAGGCCGGGCTTGTCGGCGTCGATGAAGACCAGGTCATACGCGCCGTCAGTGAGGCGCGGCAGGACATCGCCGGCCCGGCCGGAAATGGTGCGCGTGCGGTTTGCCGGACTGCCGGACTCGGTGAACGCCTCGCGGGCCGCGCGCAGGTGTTCGACGTCCACGTCAATGGTGGTCAGGACAGCGTGCGGGCCAAGGCCCCGCAGCAGGCAGACGCCGGAGACACCGGCGCCGGTGCCGATCTCGACGGCGGTCTGCGCCTTCGACGCGGCAGCAAGGACCGTCAGGACCGCGCCGACACCGGGGCTGATGGCACTCACGCCCAATTCAAAGGAACGTTCCCGGGCCCGAAGCATGACCTCATCCTCAGCGGGCAGATCTTCTGCATAGGACCAGCTGCTGGACTTGTCGGCGCTCATGAATTATCGCTTTCTGGGCGTGAAGGGGGAATGTCCCCTTTAGCCTACTGTGTCCGGCCCCGCCGGCCCGGGAAGAGGCTGTTGCGCCGAAGGCTGAAGTTACCCTGCGGTCAGGAAATTCCCAGCCAAGTTTGACATGATTGGAATCCGCTCATCCAAAAGGTGACCGGCGCCGAATCAGAGATGTCAACAGTATCCGGGCGTTAGCATTCCACGAGGGGAGTGGACGATGTCATCTTCAGTTGTGGCACCTGTCCCTGCAGTCAACAATCCCGATGATGAGTGGGTCCGTCCCACCTGGGAAGAAGTGGTCACCAATCACTCCGCGAAGGTCTACCGGCTGGCCTACCGCCTGACCGGGAACAAGTTCGACGCCGAGGACCTCACCCAGGAGGTGTTCGTCCGCGTCTTCCGTTCACTGGAAAACTTCAAGCCGGGCACCCTGGACGGCTGGCTGCACCGCATCACCACCAACCTGTTCCTCGACCAGGCGCGCCGGAAGACGCGCATCCGGTTCGACGCCCTGGCGGAGGACGCCGAGTCCCGGCTGCCCGGCCGCGAACCGGGCCCCGAGCAGAGCTTCGAGCTGAACAACCTGGACCTCGATGTCCAGGCAGCGCTGGAGGAACTCCCGCCGGACTTCCGTGCCGCCGTCGTCCTCTGCGACCTCGAAGGCCTGTCCTATGACGAAGTGGCCGAGGCGCTCGGCGTCAAACTCGGCACCGTCCGTTCCCGTATCCACCGCGGCAGGACCATGCTGCGGGAAAAGCTGGCACACCGTGACCCGCGCCCGCACCAGGGACGCCGCAAGCTCTCCATGCCGCGCATAGCGGGCATCCTCTGATCGGCGCATGAGGTCCCAGTTTCCTTTCGGCGGCAAGCACCAGCGCTCCGGCAGCCACCTCGAGGCGTGCCAGGAGTGTGCCGCCACTGTCCGCCGGGAACGGCAGTACCTTGAGCGCCTCCGCCAAGCGCCGGTCCCGCCCGCCAGCGAGGACCTGACGGCACGGCTTCTGGCGCGCACCCACGAACTTGCGGCGCAGCCTGAAGCACCCGCGGGCCCCACCGGAAGCCGGATGGCCGCCCGGGCCCTGGCGTTCACCGCGGGAGGGACCATGGCCGCGGCCGGCGTGCTCGCCGTGGGGGCGTTCACCGCAGCGGGGGATCCGGTGGCGGGGGAACCGTCAGGAACGGAGGCGGCGTTTTCCCACGTTTCCTCGCAGAGCCCAACGGATGGGCGCCCGCTGGATCCCGCCCAACTGGCCTCGCTGCGTTCTGAAGGCTGGGCCTGCCCGGAACTGCAGGCCATGGGATTCCACCTCGAAGCCGCACGGGCGGTGCTGGTGGAAGGACAACCGGCGGTGGAGCTGCGCCTTACCGACGGTGCCCACCACGCCACGGTCACCGAACAGCACCCGTCCAAACCGGGTGCCGGGACGTCGCAGGCGTGGTCCTTGACCCCGGCGTCTGCGACCTACCGGACCGCCGGCCTCACCATCACCTACCGCTCGGACCTTCCTGCGGCGCGGGCCGACGACGCCCTTCCGATCCTCAAGAACGTCGCCGATGCCGCCACCGAGGGTGTTGCGGCCTCCGTTCCAGAACCGTCCGCAGGAAAGTCCGGGGAGCCGCTGGAGTCACGGCTGGAGCGCGGCATCAGCAAGATCGCAGCCCTGTTCACCCCGTGACGCGGACTGTTTCCACGTCAGCCGGACGGGAATCGTCACTGGCAGCCCGGAGAGGGTAATCTTCCTAAAGTGTTTGGTATCAACGGCCCGGAATTCATAATTCTGCTGATCATAGGCGTTCTCGTGATCGGCCCCCAACGGCTGCCCGAATATACCCAGAAGCTGGCAAACCTGGTCAAGGAAGTCCGCCGGATGGCCTCCGGTGCCCGTGAGCAAATCAAGGAAGAAGTAGGCATCGACATCGACGATGTCGATTGGAAGAAATACGATCCCCGCCAGTACGACCCCCGCCGCATCATCAAGGAAGCACTGTTCGACGACGACACCAAACCCGTCAGTGCGGGAGCCCCGGCCGCGGTGGCGGCGGTTTCCGGCGCGGCTGCAGTGGCCGACGCCACACCTTCCCGTCCTGAGCGGGTTGTGGAGCGGCTTGCCCCGGGCGAAACCGCTCCCTTCGATACCGAAGCCACCTAGGGCGCTGGTCAGCGGGGCTGGAGGCCCAGCTTCATCCCGGCAAGGCCCCGCGGTGTGGCGGCAAGCTGCGCCGCAATACCTGCCAACGCCACCCCTGCCGCGGAATCGGGCCTGCCAAGCACGATCGGAACCCCGGCGTCACCGCCCTCGCGAAGTTGGATATCCAGCGGAATCTGGCCCAGCAGGGGCACCGGAACGCCGAGCGTGGTGCTGAGCCGCCCGGTAAGGACTGTCCCGCCGCCGCTTCCGAAGAGTTCCATCCTGCCGCCGCCGGGCATGTCCAGGTACGACATGTTCTCAATGACACCGGCGATCTTCTGGCCGGTCTGGGCTGCGATCGCACCCGCGCGTTCGGCCACGTCCGCTGCCGCAGCCTGGGGCGTGGTGACCACCAGGATCTCGGCCTTGGGCAGCAACTGCGCCACCGAAATGGCGATGTCCCCGGTCCCCGGGGGAAGGTCCAGGAACAGTGCATCCAGGTCGCCGAAGTAGACGTCCGTGAGGAATTGCTCCAGGGCCCGGTGCAGCATGGGTCCCCGCCAGGCGACAGGCTGGTTCCCGGTGACGAACATCCCGATGGAGATGACCTTCACACCGTAGGCAACCGGGGGAAGGATCATGTCATCCACCTGGGTGGGAGCCTGGGTGATGCCCATCAAGGCGGGGACGGAAAAACCGTAGACGTCCGCGTCCACGATGCCCACGCGCAGGCCCCGGGCAGCCAAGGCAGTGGCAAGGTTTACGGTCACCGAGGATTTCCCCACCCCGCCCTTGCCGCTGGCCACCGCATAGACCTTGGTCAGCGACTCGGGCTGGTTGAACGGGATGGTGCGTGCGCCGCCGGGGCCGCGCAGCTTCTCCTTGAGCGCATTCCGCTGGGCCTGGTCCATGACCTTCAGGTCGACGTCGACGGCGGTGACGCCGGGGACCGCGGACAGGGCCTTGCGGGCATCGGCTGTGATCGTGTCCCGCAGCGGGCAACCTGCAATGGTGAGCAGGACTGCGACGGTGACCCGGCCGTCGTCGGACACCTGGACGGAGTCCACCATCCCCAGTTCGGTAATCGGGCGGCGGAGCTCAGGGTCAATAACGGTTGCCAGGGCGTGGGTGACGGCCTGGAGCAGCGGGGAGTTGCTGGATGGTGCCGGATCCATGGGGGCGCTCACGTGAGGGGCCTCGGCTTTCGTGCTGGTGCGGCGAAGTGCAGCCGGATGATCCGGCCTAGCGTTCGTTGGTGGAATGGCCGGGCTTGACCCGGGGGATCTGCTGGGTCCGCGGGCCACGCTGCCGGTCCCTCTGCTCACGCAGTTTGTCCTTGACCTTGTCCCGCGGTGACTCATGGGAACCGGGGCCGGAGTCGTCGTGGGTCCGGAGTTCCTCCTGGGCTTCCAACATGTCCTCCAGGAGTGAGCGCAACTCCGCCCTGACGTAGTCACGGGTGGCTACTTCACGCAGCGCGATCCGCAGGGAGGCCAACTCCCGGGTGAGGTACTCGGTGTCGGACAGGTTGCGTTCGGCGCGCTGCCGGTCCTGCTGCAGCGAGACGCGGTCGCGGTCGTCCTGGCGGTTCTGCGCGAGCAGCAGCAGGGGTGCCGCGTAGGAAGCCTGCAGCGACAGCATCAGGGTCAGCAGGGTGAAGCCGAGGTCCCTCGAGTCGAACTGCCACTCGACGGGCGCCCAGGTGTTCCAGCCCAACCAGAAGATGCAGAACACCGTCATGTACACCAGGAACTGCGGCGTGCCCATAAACCGGGCAAAACCCTCGGTGGCGTGCCCGAATGCGTCCGGATCCGGCTTGAACTTGGGCAGGATCCGCTGACGGGCGCTTAGGGGTGTGTCGAGGCTGCCTTTTGCTTCCGCGTTGGCCAGGCTCCGCTGGTTGGGGTTCTTCGGGGCGCTGTTATCAGCCAATGCGGCCACCGAGCTTTCTTATCGGGGCTTCGCCATCGTGGGCGCGCCAGTCGTCCGGCAACAAGTGATCCAATACGTCATCAACAGTCACCGCCCCCACAAGCCGGCCGGCGTCGTTGACCACCGGGAGGGAGTTGAGGTTGTAGGTGGCCAGGGTCCGTGCCACCTCACTGATGTGGGCCTGGTCGGACAAAGGCTCGAGGTTCTTGTCCACCAGGTTGCCCAGTGCCTCGAACGGCGGGAACCGGAGCAGTTGCTGGATGTGCACCACGCCCAGGAAGCGGCCGGTGGGGGTCTCGAGCGGCGGCCGGGCGATGAAAATCGACGACGCCAGCGCAGGGGAGAGCTCCTCCCGCCGCACGTGGGCCAGGGCTTCGGCCACCGTGGCTTCCGGCGGCAGGATCACGGGCACGGGCGTCATCAGGCCGCCGGCCGTGTCCTCGTCGTATTCGAGCAGGCGGCGGACGTCCTCGGCGCCTTCGGGCTCCATCAGCTGGAGGAGTTCCTCGGCCTGGGCGGAAGGGAGTTCGCCCAGGAGGTCGGCGGCGTCGTCGGGGTCCATTTCCTCAAGGACGTCGGCGGCGCGCTGGACATCCAGCGCGGAGAGGATTTCCACCTGATCGTCCTCGGGAAGCTCCTGGAGGACGTCGGCCAGCCGCTCGTCCTGCAGTTCGCTTGCAACTTCGAAACGGCGCTTGTCGCTCATCTCCTGCAATGCCTCGGCAAAGTCTGCGGGCTTGAGGTCTTCGTGGTTGGCCACGAACTGCGTGGCTGCCTGCGGCTCGGTGCGTGCTCCCTGCTGGGCGTCCGCCCAGTCAATGATCAGGGTTTCATTGCGGCGCAAGCGGCTCAGAGGGGACAGCGAGTGGCCGCGCCGGACAAAGAGCTTGCTGACGAACCAGTCCCGGGACCGGTGCTGGTCGATCGCGATGTCCTCGATGGTGGCGTCGCCGCTGCCGTCGCGGAGGGTGACCCGCCGGTCGAACATCTCCGCCACCACCAGGGTTTCGGCTCCACGCTGTTCGAACCGGCGCAGGTTGACCAGGCCGGTGCAGATAATCTGCGTCTGATCGATCGAGGTGATCCGCGTCATGGGCACGAAGACGCGCTTCTTCCCCGGAACTTCCACCACGATACCCACCACATGCGGCGCACCCTGGGTCCCCCTGGACAGCACAACAACATCGCGCAGCCGGCCCAGGCGGTCACCCAAGGGGTCGAAGACATCCAGGCCCAGGAGGCGTGCCACGAAGACACGGGTAGGTGTTGTGCTCACCACTACAGGCTACCGAGTCTGCTCTCTTTTAGCTGAATTTACAGGCAGCACCCATCTTGATGGGCAAGAATGGGTGTATGTCCAACATTTTTGGTGCTCCCAAGACCGGCGGCCCCACCGGACCGGATGACGCCCGGGCCGTACCCACCGGTGACACCGTCGGGTCCTACAACTCCTACCTCGACGCCCAGAAGGCGGTTGACTACCTCGCGGACCAGCAGTTCCCGGTCCAGATGGTTTCCATCGTGGGCAACGAACTGAAGATGGTGGAGCGGGTGACGGGACGCCTGAGCTACCCCCGGGTGGCCCTTTCCGGAGCACTGAGCGGCATGTGGTTCGGCCTCTTCGTAGGCGTCATGTTGTCCTTCTTCGCGCCCTCGCCCGGCTACTTCTCGATCATGACGTCGGTGTTGATGGGTGCGGCCTTCTTCATGCTCTTCGGCATCGTCACCTACGCCATGCAGCGCGGCAAGCGGGACTTCACCTCCACCAGCCAGGTAGTGGCCACGAACTATGACGTCATCGTGGCTCCCGAGGCAGCCCATGAGGCCCGGCGCCTGCTGCAGCAGCTGCCGATGTCCCGCTCCGACGCGGCGTCCGGGCACGGCCCGTACACGCAGCATAACTACTACAACCAGCCGAACCAGCAGCATCCGGGGCAGGAACAGCAGCCTGGCCAAGGACCGGCCAGGCCCGCCGGGTGGAACGACCCCTACGGCCAGCGGCCCACTGCAGCTCCGCCGCAGGAAGGCCACGGCTCCCCGGGCGCCGGAAGCCAGCAACAGGCCGGACAACAGTATGACGACGGGCAGCCGCCGGCACAGCCGGTCCGCACCGTGCGGTACCCCGACCTGCCGGACGGCCGGCCCCAGTACGGAGTCCGGCTTCCGCAGGGCCCCACGGCTGACGCCGCGCAGCACGGCGCAGCCGCCCCGGAACACTCCAACGAACCGGCCACCCAATCCGCAGCGGGCCACAACCAGGAGCACAACGCAGGGCAGTACGGCCAGGACGAGGACACGCACCGGGGCGGCAGCGGACAATAGGGCTGCCAGCTCCGCAGACACCCCTGCCTTCCTGACGGCGCGCGCAGGATGACGGCGAAACGAAAAGAGCGTGGCCACCGGACCCAGTCCGGTGGCCACGCTTTTCCCGTGTGTGCCCGTGTCAGGCCTCTTCGGTCCGGTAAATGCCGGCCATCCAGGTCTCGACGTCTTCAACCTTGCGGGGCAGGGCCGCGCTGAGGTTGACGGGGCCGTCGGCGGTCATGAGGATATCGTCCTCGATCCTGACGCCGATGCCACGGTATTCCTCGGGAATCGCCAGGTCCTCCGCCTTGAAGTAGAGGCCCGGTTCAATCGTGAAGACCATGCCTTCGGTGAGGATGCCGTCCAGGTAAAGTTCCCGCTTGGCCTGGGCGCAGTCGTGCACATCCAGGCCGAGGTGGTGGCTCGTTCCGTGCGGCATCCAGCGGCGGTGCTGCTGGCCCTCGGGGCTGACCGCCTCCTCCACGCTGACCGGCAGCAGGCCCCACTCGGCGAGGCGCTCGGCCAGGACCGTGGTTGCCGCGGTGTGGATGTCGCGGAATTTTGTCCCCGGCTGCGCTGCGGCGAAGCCGGCGTCCGCGGCGTCGAGCACTGCCTCGTAGACCTTGCGCTGGACCGCGGTGAAAGTGCCATCAGCCGGAATGGTACGGGTGATGTCCGCCGTGTAGAGCGAGTCCGCCTCGACACCGGCGTCCAGGAGCAGGAGGTCGCCTGCGTGGACCCGGCCGGTGTTGCGGGTCCAGTGCAGCACGGTGGCGTTGTTGCCGGAGGCCGCGATGGTGTCGTAGCCCAGTTCGTTGCCCACCTCGCGGGCGCGGGCAAAGAACGCCCCCTCCACTACCCGTTCGCCGCGGGCATGCGTCAGCGCACGGGGGAGGGCCTTGACGACCTCCTCGAATCCCTCAACCGTTGCGGACACGGCGATCTTCATCTGCTCGATCTCCCACTCGTCCTTGAGCAGGCGCAGCTCGGAGAGTGCTTCGCTGAGCTTCTCGTCCAGGGCGTCCAGGACCTCAAGGTCCAGGTTCTCCGGGTCCTTCGCCGTGTTGTACCGGGCCGTATCCACCAGGGCGTCGATGTTTTCGTCCACCTTGCGGACCAGGCGGATGGAGATGCCGCCGATCTCGGGAGCGCCGACATCCTTGGTGATGGCCGTTTCGAGCTGGTCGATGTGGGCGGTGGGCAGCCCCAGGCGGGCCTGGAACTCTTCGAGGGTGGGGCGCGCCCCGATCCAGAACTCGCCGGAGCGGGAATCGGCGTAGAACTGTTCGGTGTCCCTGCCCGCCAACGGCCGGAAGTACAACGTGGCGCGGTGGTTGCCGCCGTCGTCGCCGGTTCCTTCCTCCACCGGGTCCAGGATCAGGACAGCGTCCGGCTCGTGGTCCAGGCCGAGGCCCGTCAGGTGGGCGAAGCCGGAGTGCGGCCGGAAGCGGTAGTCGCAGTCGTTGGAGCGGACCTTGGGCGGTCCGGCGGGGATGACCAGCCGTTCGCCCTTGAACAGGGCGGAGATTGCCTTGCGCCGGGTTGCGGCGTAGCCAGCGACGGCGTCGCGCTGGGGGAGCTCCTGGCTGGACGGCGCCCAGTTGCTGGCCATGAAGGCCTTGAAAGCGTTGGAACTGGGCCGCTGAGAGCGGTTGTTGACGCGCTCCTCCAGCGGCTGGGAAGCAGAGTTCTGGGTGTTATCGGCATCGTTCACGGCACCATCGTCTCACCAGCGTCGCGGCTATGCGAACAGGCTCCGGTGCGGAGGGGCGGGGTCCACTAGTCTGGACAAGTGAGGATTGACCTGCATGCCCACTCCAACGTCTCCGATGGGACAGAGCCCCCCGCCGACGTCATGGCCTCTGCCGCGCGTGCGGGCCTGGACGTGGTGGCCTTGACCGACCATGATTCCACCGCGGGCTGGGCCGAGGCGGCCGCGGCCGCCGTCACGCACGGCGTGGCCCTGGTTCCCGGCATGGAAGTCTCCTGCCGGACCGCGGAAGGCATCAGCGTCCACCTCCTGAGCTACCTGCACGACCCCACCCATCCAGGCCTGCTGGAGGAGATCACCAAAGCCAAGGACTCGCGCCTGACGCGGGCCGAACGGATGGTCACCATCCTGGCCGAGGACTACCCCCTGACATGGGACGACGTGATCCACCACGTGGCTCCGGGCGCCACCCTGGGCCGGCCGCACATCGCTGATGCCCTGGTGGCAGCGGGGGTGGTGGAAGACCGTTCCGAGGCGTTCGCTTCGATCCTCACCTCCCGGTCCCGCTACTTCATCCCGCACTATGCACCGGACCCGGCCACCGCCGTCGAACTTGTCCGTGCCGCGGGAGGCGTGCCGGTGTTTGCCCACCCGGTAGCGTCGGCCCGGGGCCGGATCGTGGGGGAGCGGACCTACCAAGAGATGATCGACGCCGGACTGGCGGGACTGGAGATCGACCACCGGGACAATCCGGAAGAGGGGCGGGCGTTTTTGCGCAAGCTCGCCGCCAAGCATGGCTTGCTGGTCACCGGCTCCTCCGACTACCACGGTACGGGCAAGCCGAATCTGCTCGGCGAGAACGTCACTGCCCCCGGAATGCTGGCGCGGATCGAAGAACTGGGTACCGGAGCCGCGGTCATCCGCCCCTGATCAAGGGGGCGCGTCAGGTGGGCTGGTACACGGCCAGGGTGGCGTGCGCACCGAGCCTTTTGGCCATGATGTCGATCGCGGGCTGGTTCTGGTCCACGCACACGAACTTCCGGCCAAGCTTGGCCGCCACGGCGCCCAGGGTGCCGGAGCCTGCGAAGAAGTCCAGGCACCAGTCGCCGGGGCGGGACGAGGCGGCCACAATCCGGCGGACCAGCCCTTCCGGCTTCTGGGTGGGGTACCCGGTCTTTTCCTTGCCGGTGGGGGAGACGATGGTGTGCCACCAGACGTCCGTAGGCAGCTTGCCCAGTTCGCGCTTGGCCGGCGTCACCAGCCCGGGGGCCATGTAGGGTTCACGATCCACCTCGGCGTTGTCGAAGTGGTACTTGGCCGGGTTCTTGACGTACACCAGGATGTTGTCGTGCTTGGTGGGCCACCGGTTCTTCGCCCGGGCGCCGTAGTCGTACGCCCAGATGATTTCGTTCAGGAAGCATGCCCGGCCGAAAATGGCGTCCAGCATCACCTTGGCGTAATGCACTTCGCGGTAGTCCAGGTGCAGGTAAAGGGTGCCGTCATCAGCCAGCAGGCGCCACGCCTCCACCAGCCGCGGTTCCAGGAAAGACCAATAGTCGCTGAACGCGTCGTCGTAGCGGTGCAGCGCGCCCTTGATGGTGTCGTAGGAACGGCCCTTGAAACCCACCCGGTCCCCGCTGCCTTCAGCGTTGGCCACCATCCGGGTTTCCTGCCGCTGCTGCGGCCTGCCCGTGTTGAAGGGCGGATCCACGTAGATCAGCGTGAAGGCGCCGTCCGGCAGTGTTGGGAGGTACTCCGCGTTGTCCGCGTGAACCACCAGGCTGCCGCCGTCCGGCGCCCAAACAGTGTCTGTCATCGACGCAGTTAGCCCTCGGAGCTGCCGGGCTGTCCGCCCTTGTCCGCGGCGGCAACCACTTCGCCGTTGCGGCGGCGGGTGCGGGTCCGGGGACGGCGGGTGCGCGAGGGCTGGTCGCCGTCGGCCGCGGGGGCGGCTGCGTCGGCGGCAGGGGCGGAGTCGGAGGTACGACGACGGCGCTCACCGGAGCGGGCGGAGTCCCGGCCGCCGGCCTTTCCGCCGTCGTCCTTTCCGCGTCCCCGGCCGTCGCGCTCGCGGGAACGGGAGGCGTCCCGGCCGCCGCGGCTGTTCTTCTTGCCGGTTTCGCCCAAGTCCTCAAGCACCTCGGCGTCAACGCCGGCCAAGGTCCGCTTGTCGCGCGGGAGACGTCCCTTGGTGCCCTCGGGGATGTCGAGGTCACTGTAGAGGTGCGGTGAGGAGGAGTAGGTTTCCACGGGCTCGGGGACGCTCAGGCCCAAGGCCTTGTTGATCAGCGCCCAGCGCGGCATGTCATCCCAGTCGACGAATGTGACTGCAGTGCCCTTGTTGCCGGCGCGGCCGGTGCGGCCCACCCGGTGCAGGTAGATTTTTTCGTCCTCGACGCACTGGTAGTTGATCACGTGGGTGACATCGTCCACGTCGATGCCGCGGGCGGCGACGTCCGTTGCCACCAGCACATCCACTTTGTTGTTCCGGAACGCGCGGAGCGCCTGTTCGCGTGCGCCCTGGCCCAGGTCGCCGTGGATGGCTGCGGCGGCGAAACCGCGGTCCACCAGTTCCTCGGCCACCTTGGCGGCGGTGCGCTTGGTCTTGGTGAAGATGATGGTCCGGCCACGGTTCCGGGCCTGCAGGATGCGTGCCACCACCTCGGTCTTGTCCATGCTGTGCGCACGGTAGATGAGCTGGCGGATGTCGCGCTTGGTGAGGCCTTCATCATCCGGATCGGCTGCCCTGATGTGGGTGGGCTGGGTCATGTAGCGGCGCGCCATCGCGATGACGGGGCCGGGCATGGTTGCCGAGAACAGGAGCGTCTGGCGGACAGCCGGGGTTCCGGCGATCAGGGTCTCAACGTCCGGCAGGAAGCCCAGGTCCAGCATTTCGTCGGCTTCGTCGAGGACCACGAGCTTGACGTTCTTCAGGCTCAGGTGCTTCTGCTTGTACAGGTCGATCAGGCGTCCCGGGGTACCCACTACTACTTCGACGCCCTGCTGGAGTGCTTCAACCTGGGGCTCGTAGGCGCGGCCACCGTAAATGGTGGTGATCCTGGCGTTGCGCTTGCGGGAGGCCGTTTGGAGGTCGTTGGCCACCTGCACTGCCAACTCGCGGGTGGGGACAATGACCAGGGCCTGCGGGGCGCCCGGGACGGCCAATTTGGCGTAGCCGGGGTCGTCCTGTCCGATGACCCGCTGCAGCGCCGGGATGCCGAAGCCCAGGGTCTTGCCGGTACCGGTCTTGGCCTGGCCGATGATGTCGTGGCCCGCCAAGGCCACCGGCAGGGTCATGGCCTGGATGGGGAAGGGGTGCGTGATCCCGGCGTCGGCGAGGGACTCGACAATGTCCGCGCGGACGTTGTAGTCGGCAAAGGACTTCTCCGCGATCTCGTGCGGGGTCTCGTCCGAGATGATGGTCTCTTCCGGCTCGATGGTCTCGGTGCCGGACGCATCGGTCAGGAGCTGGTGGGTATGCAATTCACTCACGGGGAGTTTCCTTATTCATTTGGGCAATGGCGCTGCCTGCTCAACGGGCCGGCCAGTCCTGGCCGTTCCGGAGCACGCTCGGGCGCGCAAGCTAATCCAGTGGAAGCCGATCGCGGGCTATCTAATGCTGGCACTGGTGACCAACTGGCAAATCTCAAGATCGCGTAGGGGCGGGCTTGTTGGTTTCAAATCAAGGAAATCAACGACCGGGCATCCAGTTCTACCTTCCCAGTCTAGCCGTACAGGGGCGAAA
The DNA here is from genome assembly GCF_030209295.1 of Pseudarthrobacter sp. lyk4-40-TYG-27. Lineage (NCBI taxonomy): Bacteria > Bacillati > Actinomycetota > Actinomycetes > Micrococcales > Micrococcaceae > Pseudarthrobacter > Pseudarthrobacter sp. lyk4-40-TYG-27. The sequence continues at coordinate 458,956 of NZ_JARVSH010000006.1, read as the reverse complement.
TCCCCGTGTTGCCCCTTCCTGCCGCGTCCATCGGGCCCTTATGGAACCAGTTCGAAGTGGATCTGCCGGGTGGTGATGTCGGAGGACAGCAGCCGGACGCGCACCTTGGTACCGGACGTCAGCTCGCCGGCGCAGCGGGCCGTCACCGCCGGTTCGGCGATCTGGATGATCCCGGAACTGCCGTTCCCGTTGCCGTTCCTGGTGGCTCCGTTACCGTTTCCATTGCCGTTCTTGGCGGATCCGTTGCCGTTCCCGTTCTGGGGCTTGGACCCGGAAATCACGATCGCGTCGAATTCCTGGCCGATGTGGTTCAGCAGCAATGCCGCCTCCACCGTGTCCAGCGCCATCCGCTCCATCCGCGACGCCAGCTGGTCGGAACCGGCCATGATTCCCGGCAGCAGCGGCAGCGCCTCCCGTGCCCACTCCGGAACATCACCGCCGTTGCTGAGGGCCTCGCAGATTACCAGCACGAAGCGGTCCACCAGCCGGCGCAGCGGGGCGGTGGTGTGGGCGTAGGCGGCGCCGATGGCGGACTGGATGCCGTCGTCCGGGACCGTCCCGTCAAACGCCGTATAGGACGCGCCCCGGAACAGCATCCCGGCCGAATGCATGATGGCCAGCTGGCGGGGATCGGTGGGGTCAAGCGACCGCAGGTACTCGCCGTAGCTGACTTCGCCGTCCCACGGCCTGCCAAGCACTTCGGTCTGCAGCCGGAAATGCCTCAGCGACCGCTCATCGGGGGCCGGCATGGTGCGCAGGATGCCCACCTTGCCTTCCAGCATGAGCTGGGCGGCCGCCATCCCCGTCATCAGCGAAATCTGCGCGTTCCAGTCCTCCACGGGAAGCTGCGGGGCGGCGTCGATCCGGTAGCCGCCGTCGGGCAGCTGAACGATCTCCTGCTCCGGCATGTTGAGGCTGGCGCCCCCGCGCTCCCGCTCAAGCGCCACCCGTTTCAGCCCCACTTCCCGGAGCAGTTGCAGCACCGGGGGAGCGGTGCCGGCGTCGAGGGCTGCTTGTGCACCTCTGTAACTGAGCTTGTCGCGGCTGCGGATCCGCGCCCGCCTGACGCCCACGGACATCACTGCTGCGTCGGCGTCGAGCGTGAATTCCCAGACGAAAGCCGGACACTCCTGGCCCGGCAGCAGGCTCCCGGCCCCTTCGCTGATGACCTCCGGGTGCAGCGGGATCCGGCCGTCGGGAGCGTAGAACGTCTGCCCGCGGCGCCTGGTTTCAGCATCCAGCGGACCACCCGGCGCAACAAATGCAGGAACATCGGCGATCGCGTACAGCACCCGGTAGCCGCCCCCGTCCGGCTCGATGAACACGGCTTGGTCCAGATCCGTGGACGAGGCGGGGTCGATGGTCACGAATGCGACGGCGGTCAGGTCATAGGACGGCAGCTTCAGGGCCGCCACGGCGGCGCGGGCGTCGTCCACTGCCGCGGCCGGGTAAGGCCCCGGCAGTTCGAGTTCGGTCCGCAACGCGCCCAGTGCCTCTTCCAAGGCGTTCCGGTGGTCGCGGACATTGGGAGCCAACCGATGATGTGACACAAAAGTCAGCGTAACTCCAAGTCCTGGGTTTACGCAGGCCCGGGGCCGGCAGCGTCCAGCGCGTCGAGCAGGGAGGCCGCAGCGGCCGCGGGATCCGACGCCTCCGTGATGGCACGCACCACCACGATCCGCCGTGCTCCTGCCTCCGCCACCTGGTGCACGTTTCCGTGGTCGATGCCCCCGATGGCAAACCACGGCACCGGGTTGGGTACTTCCGCGGCAGCCTTGGCGGCGTACTTCACCAGGTCCAGCCCGACGGCGGTCCGGCCGGGTTTGGTGGGCGTGGCCCAGACAGGCCCCACGCAGAAGTAGTCCAGGTGGGAAGGCCCGGCAGCGGCGGAGAGGGCGGCATCCACCTGCTCCGGGCTGTGGCTGGACAGCCCGATGGCCGCATTGCCGTTGACCAGCGTCCGGGCCGCAGCCAACGGGAGGTCCTTTTGGCCGATGTGGAACACCGGTGCGCCGGACAGCACCGCGATGTCGGCCCGGTCGTTAACGGCCCACAGCCGCCCGTGGCGAACCGCGGCCTCCTTCAAGACCGCCAGCAGGTCCAGTTCTTCGGCCGCCTCGATGCTCTTGTCGCGCAACTGGATGATGTCCACGCCCCCGGCGAACGCGGCATCCACGAACCGGGCAAAGTCGCCGCGGTCCCGGCGCGCATCCGTGCAGAGGTACAGTCGGGCCGCCCCAAGGGCAGGAAAGGAGGAGGGGGACATATTCATGCCTGCCAGCCTAGTTCCTCTAAACTGGGCTGGTACTGCGGGAGCCCGCGGCAGCTGTCACAAAGCGCCGGGCTGAGAGGGCGTCGGAGCCGACCGCTTGACCTGATCCGGCTAATACCGGCGTAGGGAAGGAACCACACCATGACCAGCACCAGGAACTGCCTGCCCGGACCTGGCGATGACGCCATCCGGGCCGACGTCGCCGTCATCGGCGCCGGAGTGGTGGGACACGGAATCGCCTGGGAGATCCAGCGCTCCGGCCGGTCCGTTGCGCTCATCGATGACGCGCCCGGCGCCGGCGCCAGTTGGGCCGCTGCCGGCATGCTGGCCCCCGTCAGCGAGCTGCACTACCAGGAAGAGGACCTCCTGGAGCTCATGCTCGACGCATCATCCCGCTGGCCCGGCTTCGCTGCCGGCGTCGCCGCAGCAGCCGGAGCCGGGACCGGCTACCTGATGACACCCACCCTCGCTGTCGGTGTCGACGCTGCCGACCGGCGGGCGCTGATGGACCTGCGCGCAGTGCAGCAGGCCAGCGGCCTGGAGGTGGCACCGTTGACCGTGCGTGAAGCCCGCAGCCGCGAACCCCTGCTGAGCCCGGGGATCTCCTGTGCGCTGGACACCCCGGCCGACCACCAGGTGGACCCGAGGAGGCTGATAGCGTCCGTGCGCCTGGCGCTCGCCGCAACGGTACGGGAAACCCCGACGGTGGCGGTTGCCGGTGCAACGGAAGGTTTTGCCGTCCCGGAGCGGGCGGCCGGACTGCTGTGGAAGGACGGGACGGTGGCCGGCGTCCGCCTTGGGAGCGGCAGCACAGTCCTGGCGGGGGAAACTGTCGTGGCCAACGGCCTGCACGCGGCGTCCCTTGACGGCTTGCCCCACGGCCTTGACCTGCCGCTGCGGCCGGTGCACGGGGACATCCTCCGGCTTTCCGTGCCGCAGCACCTCCGCCCGTTGGTGACAGCCACGGTGCGCGGGCTGGTCCACGGGATCCCGGTGTACATCGTGCCCCGGGAGGATGGCACGGTAGTCATCGGCGCCTCCCAACGGGAGGACGCCCTCTCCGACGCCGTGAGCGCCGGGAGCGTCTACCAGCTGCTCCGGGACGCCCAGGCGCTGGTGCCCGCCGTCGCCGAACTTGAACTCCTGGAATGCACCGCCCGGGCGCGCCCCGGAACCCCCGACAATGCACCCTTGCTGGGCCGGGTTGCGGCGTCCTTCGGATCCGGGGGCCCAGCCGACGGGCACGTGCCGGGGCTGGTCATCGCGACCGGTTTCTTCCGGCACGGGGTGCTGCTCACGCCCGCCGCCGCCGCGATCTGCACGGCACTCCTGGACGGGGCCGCCGATCCCCGCTGGGCACCGTTCAGCCCGGACCGTTTTTCCGGGTCGGCCGTGGCCGTCCCCAGCCCCCATCTGAAGGAGACAGCGTGAACATCACCCTCAACGGAAACCCGCACACCGTGGCGGACGGCGCCTCCATCACCACGCTCGTCAGCCAGGTCACCGGGCGGCCGCTGGCCCCCAACGGCCAGGCGACGGACGGCAGGAAACTGGGCGTCGCCGTCGCCCACAACGCCCAGGTGGTGCCGCGCAGTCAATGGTTCGGTACCGCGCTCGCCGACGGCGACGACATCGAACTCGTCACTGCAGTCCAAGGAGGCTGACCCCATGACCGAAACCGGCACCATCAACACCGCAAGCCAAGCCGCAGATGACACCCTGGTGATCGACGGCGTCGCCCTCGGATCCCGGCTCATCATGGGCACCGGCGGTGCACCCAGCCTGGACGGCCTGGGCGCTGCGCTCCTGGCCTCCGGCACGGCACTGACCACGGTGGCCATGCGGCGGTACTCAACCGCGGAAACCGGCTCTCTGTTCCAGTTGCTGGTGGACCACGGGATCAAAGTCCTGCCCAACACCGCTGGCTGCTTCACGGCCCGGGACGCTGTCCTCACCGCGGAACTGGCCCGGGAGGCCCTCGAAACCGACTGGGTGAAGCTGGAAGTCATCGCCGACGAGCAGACCCTGCTGCCGGACGCCGTGGAACTCGTTGACGCCACCGAGCAGCTGGTCAACCGCGGCTTCAAGGTCTTTGCCTACACCAACGACGATCCCGTGCTGGCGCTGCGGCTGGAAAATCTTGGTGCCACCGCCGTGATGCCGCTCGGCGCACCGATCGGCACCGGACTGGGCATCCTGAACCCGCACAACATCGAACTCATCGTCTCCCGGGCCTCGGTTCCCGTGGTCCTGGACGCGGGCATCGGTACGGCCTCCGACGCCGCCCTGGCCATGGAACTGGGCTGCGACGCCGTCCTGCTGGCCACAGCCGTGACGCGGGCGCAGAACCCGGCGCTGATGGGCGAAGCGTTCAAGCACGCCGTGGTTTCCGGACGGTTGGCGAGGGCAGCCGGACGCATCCCGCGCCGGGAACACGCCCTGGCCTCATCGGCGATGGAGGGCCGGGCCGAGTTCCTCTAGCCCCCAAAAAGCCTGTGGCCACCACCCGTCCGGGTGGTGGCCACAGCTTTACTCAGGGTCGGTTCAGCCCCGCAGGACCGCGTTCAGCCGTTCGGTGTCATGGCGTGTCCGGGTGCGGCCCAGGTAGGCGACGGCGGCAATGGCCGCGGCGGTGCCGAGGACGATGGGCAGGACCCAGGGGAGCCACGTCAAACCCGGAAGGTAGCCGAAACCTGCCGTCATGAGGATGATCCACGCCATCGCCGCGACGCCCACGGCGATCCCGGCGGGCACGCCCGCGCCGTATCGGGAATGGCGTTTGTCATTGGCCCAGACGATAAACCCGGCGGCGAGCGTGGCAAGCACCACGATGGTCAGCGACAGCATGGATCTCCTTGGAACGTGCGGTCAGCCTAGAACTGGCCGAAACCTACGCGGCGGACCTCTTCAGCGCCAATTTCCACATAGGCAAGTGCGTTGCCGGGCACAATGATCAGGCGTCCCTTGTCATCCTTCAGGCGCAACTGGGTGCCGTCATTGATGGCTTCACCAACAGTCTTGGCCACCGTCTCAGCATCCTGGTCTGATTCGAGCACGATTTCGCGGCCAACGTTTTGAACGCCGATCTTAATTTCCAAGGGGGCCTCCCAGCCTGGTTCGTCGATGATGTCTTATTTGTAGTCTAGGACTCTTTGGGGAAGCGAGAGATTCCGCGCCAAGCTAAACGGTAGATGAGGTCGCTGGCCACGTTGAGGTCCAGGTTGCCGTCCGTTTCCAGCCAATACCGGGCGCTGACCTGCGCCATCCCGGCAAGGCCGCGGCCCAGGAGCTCCGCCTCCAGGTGGGGGAGCTTGGTGTCCTCGGCAATGACCCGGGCGATGGCGTCTGCGAAGGTCCGATTAAAGGTCTCCAGCCTGGAGCTGACATCGGGATCGTTGATCAGGTCCGATTCGAACACCAGGCGGTGTGCCTGGTCGTCGTTGGCGATGAAGTGGAAGTAGGCGCGCATGACGGCCTGAACGCGCTCGTCGTTGTCCGTGGTGGAGTTCAACGCCCCCAGCATCAGCTCGGTCAGTGACGTCAGGTGGCTTTCCAGCAGGGCCAGGTACAGCTCACGCTTGGACGGGAAGTGCTGGTACAGGACAGGCTTGCTCACGTGGGCAGTCTCTGCAATTTCGTCCATCGCGGCCCCGTGGTAGCCGTTCGCAACGAAAACTTCCTGGGCGGCGGCAAGCAACTGCGCGCGGCGTTCGTCCCGGGGCAGCCGGGCGGACCGTTGGCCTGCGGGGCGGGAGGGAGTTTGCGGTTCGGCCGCGGGCGGGCGGTCAGCCCGTGCTTCAGGGACCACAGTTGTCCTTCTTTCCATTGCAGTTACATTCACTTTACTGCGGGGTAATATGACCCGGCGGTATCCCGGGGCATACATTGAAGTATGGCTTCGACGTTCACCGCAAATGTTTCAACCCATTCGCTGGATCCGCTGGTGGAACCGGCAGCTGCCCTGACGTCTGCCGAGGTGGAACGCTACTCCCGGCACCTGATCATTCCCGAGATCGGCGCGCTGGGGCAGCGGCGGCTCAAGAACGCCAAAGTGCTGGTCATCGGAGCCGGCGGCCTCGGTTCACCAGCACTGCTGTACCTCGCCGCGGCTGGGGTGGGGACGCTGGGCATCATCGACGACGACGTGGTGGACCTGAGCAACCTGCAGCGCCAGGTCATCCATGGCGTGCAGGATGTGGGACGGCCCAAGATCGAGTCGGCCCGCGATGCCATCGCCGCCCTGAACCCGCTGGTGGATGTCCGCCTCCACAACGTGCGCCTGGATTCGGGCAACGCGCTTGAACTGTTTGCGGAGTACGACCTGATCCTGGACGGCGCTGACAACTTCGCCACCAGGTATTTGGTGAACGATGCCGCCGCCATCCTGGGCAAACCCTACGTCTGGGGCTCCATCTTCCGTTTCGACGGACAAGTGAGTGTCTTCTGGGAGAAGCACGGCCCCACGTACCGGGACCTCTACCCCGAGGCCCCTCCCGCCGGTTCCGTGCCGTCCTGCGGCGAGGGCGGCGTCTTCGGCATGCTTTGCGCCGCCGTGGGCTCGCTGATGGTCACCGAGGCAGTGAAGCTGATTACCGGCGTCGGCCGCTCCCTGCTGGGCCGCGTGGCGCTGTTCGATGCCCTCGGCGGCAGTTGGCGGGAGATCCGGGTCTCCAAGGACCCCGCGGCGGAACCCATCACCGAACTCACGGACTATGAGGCGTTTTGCGGGATTGCCCCGGAGTCCACCACGGACACGGAACACACCATCACCGCCACCCAGCTGGCCACCATGCTGGCATCGCGGAAAGCCGGGCTCAAGGACTTCGAACTGGTGGACGTCCGGGAGGCCGGCGAGTACGACATCGTCCGGATCGACGGAGCCAAGCTCATCCCGCAGGGACGGATCCTGGCGGGCGAGGCGTGGGGCGAACTCCCGCAGGACCGGGACATCGTGTTCCATTGCAAGGCCGGGACGCGCTCGGCGAACGTCCTCGCGGCGGCCCGCCAGGCAGGCTACCAGCGGGTCAGCCACCTCGACGGCGGGATCCTGGCCTGGGTGCGCGAGGTGGAGCCTGACAAGCCCGTCTACTGACGGAAACGCCCGCTCACCTTCGACACCAATTTCCCCAACGCCCGCTCACTTTCGACAGCTTCCAACCCAACGCCCGCTCACTTTCTTGAAGGAAGTGAGCGGGCGTTGGCGTGAGAAGGGAAGGAAGTGAGCGGGCGTTGGCTCAATTGGGGCAGGAAGTGAGCGGGCGTTGCTGCCGGGACGTCAGGCGGTTTCGCGGCCTGTGTGGTCCACCGGGCATTCGGCCTCCGCGGTTGCGGCCGGAGCGGCTCCGGGCTGCTCGACGGTGATGCCGTACAGGGCTTCCAAAGCGGCCACGTAGTCATCCTGCTGCCCGTTGGCGGCAAGTTCGCGGGCGCGTACGGTGGGCACGTGCAGCAGCTGCTTGACCATCCGTCGGAGCGCGAATTCGACTTCTTCCGCGGCGGCGGTGCAGCCGTGGCGGGCCCGGACCTTTTCCATCTCCGCGTCCAGCACGTTCATGGTGTGGCGGCGCAGGGCAACGATGGCGGAGTCCACCGAGCGGGCTTCGCGTTCCTGTTCGAACGCCCTGGCGGCGCCGTTGACGATGCCGCTTGCGTGCGTCAGCGATTCGGCCTGCTCCTGTGGGGCAGCGAGGCGCACCGATTCCAGGGTGAGCAGCTCGACGCCGTCCAGTTCGCCGACGGCGGGGTCGAAATCGTGGGTGAGGGCAAGGTCGATGGCGATCAACGGCTGCGTGGAATCCGCACGGACCTCGGCCAGTTCATCGGCTTCCACCCGGGTGTCCGAACCGCTGCAGCCAATCATGACGTCAGCCGCAGCAACCGCCGGTCGCAGGGACTCGGCGTCCAGCGCCGTGCCGCCGCGTGTTGCCACGAATCCTTCGGCCCGCCCTGAAGACGAGTAGACACTGATGTCCGTGCAGCCGCGTTCGCGGAGGAGGGCCATGGTGGCGCCTGCGTAGGCGCCGGTTCCGAAAAGCACTACCTTCTTTGCAGACCAGTCGGGGCTTTCGGAAAGGTCGGTGGCAAGATCCAGGGCCACCGAGACAATGGAGAGGCCGCGGGAACCCAGGGCAGTCTGGGCGCCGACGTCCTTGGCGGTCTTGGACGCGGCCTGGAAGAGCCGGACCAGTCCGGCGCTGGCGGTGCCGTCGTGCTGTGCGGTAATCAGTGCCCGCCGTACCTGCCCGGCAATTTCGCGTTCACCGACGACGGCGGAGTCAAGCCCGGCGCTCACGGCGAACAGGTGCTGGGTCACCTCGGGCCCGGTACGGGTATTGAACGAACGCGAGACCAAGGGTTCAGCCAAGCCGCTGGCCTCGCTGATGCGGGCGACGAGGGCGGCGCGGGCAGCCTCGACGTCGGCAGCGTTGGGGGCTTCACCGTAGATCTCGAAGCGGTTGCAGGTGGCCAGGACCACGGCGCCGGCCACGGCGGGGGATTCGATGAGGGTGGACGCGGCAATCCCTGAGGAACCGTTGCTCAGCTGAGCGACGGTTTCAAGATCGATGTCGGCGTGTGTAGCCACCAATGAGAAAAGAACCACAGCAGACCAATCATAGCTTTTTCGTTGCCCGGTAGAACAACCGCCGGAAAGGATAGTCGCCACACCCTGCGGTGATCCCGGACACCTTCCCGTTGCGAGGGCCGCACGGCGACAGGTTGTCGTTATCTTTTGCGGCTCTTTTTGGGCACAATCAAAAGCATGACTCCTAGCCCTGCCGTCTCCGCTGCCGGCGCCCTCGCCGCAGACCATCCACTGATGGACGGCCGCACAGCGGACTCACCGCTGATCACGGCCTACCGCGGAGGCAAACCCTCCCGCCGTCCCGTCTGGTTCATGCGGCAGGCGGGCCGGTCGTTGCCGGAGTACCTCAAGGTCCGCGAGGGCATCGCCATGCTGGACTCCTGCCTCCGGCCCGAACTGGCCTCGGAGATCACGCTGCAGCCCGTACGACGCCACGACGTCGACGCCGGCATCTTCTTCTCCGACATCGTGATTCCGCTGAAGCTGGCCGGCGTCGGCGTCGACATCGTGCCGGGGGTGGGGCCCGTCCTGGACAAGCCCGTGCGCACGGCCGCCGACGTTGCCGCCCTCCCGCAGCTGACCTGGGAAGCGCTTGAGCCCATCCGCGAGGCCGTCCGCCTGACGGTGGCTGAACTGGGCAAGACGCCGCTCATCGGTTTCGCCGGCGCCCCCTTCACGCTGGCCGCGTACATGGTCGAAGGAAAGCCGTCGCGCGACCACCTTGGCCCGCGCACCATGATGCACGCCGACCCCGAAACCTGGCACGCCCTGGCAAATTGGGCCGCAGACGCCTCCGGCATGTTCCTCCAGGCGCAGCTGGAGGCGGGTGCCTCGGCGGCCCAGCTCTTCGACTCATGGGCCGGCTCGCTGGGCCTGGCCGACTACACCCGCTATGTCGCACCGGCCTCGGCCCGGGCCCTTGACCACGTCCGCCACCTCGGTGCTCCGCTCATCCACTTCGGCACCGGAACCTCCGAACTCCTGGTGGCCATGCGTGACGTTGGCGTGGACGTGGTGGGGGTGGACTACCGGCTCCCCCTTGATGAGGCGAACCGCCGGCTGGGCGGAACGGTTCCGCTGCAGGGCAACATCGACCCCGCGCTGCTCCCAGCTCCTTGGAACATCCTCGAAGCCCACGTCCGGGAGGTCATCGCGGCCGGTTCCGCCGCCCCCGGCCATGTCCTGAACCTGGGGCACGGCGTGCCGCCCGAAACGGATCCGGCCGTCTTGACCCGGGTGGTGGAGCTCATCCACTCCATCCCGCCGGCGTAACCCGTGGGCAGTTCTCCGGCGAAGCCCGGCACGGCGCTGGTGGTGGGCGGCGGGATTTCCGGGCTCCTGTCCGCCCGGGAGCTCGCCACAGCCGGCCTTGACGTCACCGTGCTCGAGGCCGGTGACGCTTGGGGAGGCTGCGTTGGCAGCCACACCGTGTCCGGCCTCACGCTGGACAGCGGTGCGGAATCCTTCGCCACAAGGTCCGACGCCGTAGCCCGCCTTGCCACCGAACTGGGACTGGGCGGAAGGATCGTTTCCCCACGCCCGGGCGGTGCCTGGGTCCAGCTTCCCGACGGGCCCCGCGAACTGCCCAAGACCGGCGTGCTGGGCATTCCGGCCAACCCCTGGGACCCGGAGGTCCGGCGGACCCTGGGCATCATGGGCTCGCTGCGTGCCTCGCTGGACCGGCTCCTGCCTGCCTCGGTGGGTGCCGGTACCGGCGTAACCAGCGTTGCCGCCCTCGTCCGGGCACGGATGGGCGCGCGGGTGCTGGACCGGCTGGTTTCCCCCGTCGTGGGCGGTGTCCACTCCGCGGATCCCGGCCTGCTCGACGTCGACATGGTGGCGCCGGGCCTTCGAACCGGGCTGCGGAATCACGGTTCCCTCGCTGCCGCGGTGTCTGCGCAGCGTCGGCCCGCAATCGGTGCGGGAGCCACCGATCCGGGCCGTCCCGCCAAGGCCGGGTCCGCCGTCGCCGGTCTTGACGGTGGCATGCACACGCTGGTGGATGCCCTGGTGGCCGATCTGCGGTCGCGGGGGGTGACCCTGCTGGCGGGCACGGCGGCGACGGCCGTCAGCCGCACCATTACAGGGTGGCGGGTGGACGCCGCCGGCGCGCCGTTCACCGGCGACCTGCTGGTCATGGCAGTCGACGGTCCGGCCGCCGTCGGGCTCCTGGAAGCTGCGGTCCCTGCGATCGCAGGGAAGCAGCCGGCCTCGGGGCCTGACGTCAAACTTGTCACCCTGGTGCTGGACCAGCCGGACCTGGACCGGCGGCCACGCGGAACCGGGATTCTGGTGGCCCCGCAAACCCCAGGCGTCGAGGCGAAGGCACTCACCCATGCCACCGGCAAATGGGACTGGCTCGCCGCCGCTGCAGGCCCCGGCCGCCACGTGCTGCGGCTGTCTTACGGCCGGGTGGACGGCGCCTCCGCCCAGCCGGGCGGCCCGGACTCCGATGAGGAGCTCTTCGCGGCGTCGCTTCGCGACGCATCAGCACTGCTGGGCGTTCCCGTCGCGGCCGGCGACATCCGGGACTGGGACGTAGTGCGGTGGCGCGGGTCCCTCCCCTTCGCCGCGGTGGGACACCGGGCGCGGGCGGCAGCCATCCGGGAGGCGTGCACGGCTGCCGGCGGCCTGGCCGTCGTCGGCGGCTGGATGGCCGGGAACGGCCTGGCTGCCGTTGTTGCCGATACCCGGGAACAAATTGGCCGGATGACCGGCGCCTGACCATCACTGCTGGTCAGCGCGTCGGGGCGCCTTGACGCCCCCGTCCAGAACCTGCGGCCGGGCAGTTCCCGGTTTTCAATCGGGCCGGCGTTCTGGTTAGGGTCGATGACTATGGTTCAACACAGGTCCGAGCTTCCAATGTCCCGGACCGGTATCCATGGGGGACTCCGGCGAGGCACCGCAGCAGCGGCCGTCGGAGCGGTACTGGTTCTTTCCACCGGCGTCCAGGCGTCCTTGGCCGAGGACGCAGTCCCGCCGCAGGATCCCACGGCGGAAGCGTCGCTGAGTGCCGGCACAACAGCGTCCGCCGCCGTTTCGGCGGGAGGCCCGCTGTCCGCGCTGCTTCCCGATCTTCCGCTCCCGACCACCTCCGGGACTCCTTTGTCCCCGGCCGCGCGGACCCCCATGCCGACCACCCCTGCGCCGTCGTCGACTCCTTCGCCATCCTCTTCGCCGTCGTCCGCCAGGACCGGCCCCGCCACCGCCCCGCCACCTGCCGCGTCCACGGGTGCCGGCGCGGCGTCCGGCTCCGCGGCAGGGGTGTCCCCAGCAGCGCCGGCGGCTGCCCAGGCGGCGGTCCCTCCCGCGCCCGGAGCTGTCGATCCGGGCACGGGATCCAGCGTCGCAGCAGCAACGCCCGGCACGGCCGCCGGTGACGCTGCAGCAGGCCAGGAGAGTACGGCGCCGGTTGCTGCCGGTCCGGAAACCGGCGGGGCTCCGTCAACTGGCTTGCCGTCCAGCACTGCCCTGCAGCCGGGCGCCCAGCCGTCCCCGGCAGCCCGCACCGCGCAGGCGGCCGGAGTCCCGGCAAGTCCGGGCCGCCCGGTTTCGTCCATCGAGGCCCTGCCGGGTGTCCCCGATGCCATGGTGTGGCTGGGAGTCGGGCTCGTCGGCGTGGGGACCGCCGCCGGCCTCGTGTTCCTGCGCATGCGCCGGTTGTAAACGCCGTGCAGCCTGACCCGCGGGGCGGGATAATGTGACATTAATCACTTCTACGAGTTGTAGAACTGTTCGGTTTCCACTTGGTGGCGGTGAAGGGGCAAACTGGTAACCATGAGCCACACTTCTGCCGAATCTGTCACTAAAACCGAAGAATCAGCCGAGCAGTTCTTCACCCTCTGGACGGTCTTCAAGCGGTCGGCGTCGGTGGTCCGCAGCGCAGACGCTGCCGCCGACTTCGAAGCCCTGCTGGAGCGGCTCGCCGAGGCGGGCGTGACGCACCGGGGCAGCTACGACGTCTCCGCCATGCGTGCCGACGCCGACGTGATGGTGTGGCTCCACGGGCCCAAGCCCGAGGCGCTGCAGCAGGCCATCCGCGACATCCGCCGCAGCACCCTGTTTGCCGGGACCGAGATTGTCTGGTCCGCCATGGGTGTCCACCGCGAGGCCGAATTCGCCAAGAACCACACGCCCGCCTACTCGCGCGGCGTCGCGCCGGCTGAATGGCTCTGTGTCTACCCGTTCGTCCGCTCCTACGAGTGGTACATCCTGCCGGAGGAGGAGCGCGGCGCGATGCTCCGGGAGCACGGACTCCTGGGCCGGGAGTTCCCCCAGGTAATCTCCAACACCGTTTCCTCGTTCGCGCTGGGGGACTGGGAATGGATCCTTGGACTGGAAGCGCCCGAACTCGTGGACCTGGTGGACCTGATGCGCCACCTGCGCGCCACCGAGGCACGCAACCACGTCCGTGAAGAAGTGCCCTTTTACACCGGCCGCCGGATCACCGCCGATGAGGTTGCCGAGGTCCTCGCATGAGCCCGCTGGATCCGCAGGCAGCGGTCAACCCCGTTACGGAAGCCGGACGCATGGCGCCAAAGAATTACGACGCCGTCCTGCTCGCCTCGTTCGGCGGACCGGAAGGCCAGGACGATGTCATTCCGTTCCTCCGCAACGTCACCCGCGGCCGCGGAATTCCGGACGAACGGCTTGAAGAGGTCTCCCACCATTACCGGGCCAACGGCGGCATCAGCCCCATCAACCAGCAAAACCGCGAGCTCAAGGCAGCCCTGGAGGCCGAGCTGGCGTCCCGGGGGATCGACCTTCCCGTCCTGTGGGGCAACCGCAACTGGGCGCCCTACCTCCCGCAGACACTCCAGGAAGCGTACGACGCCGGCCACCGCCGCGTGCTGATGCTCACCACGAGTGCCTACTCCTGCTACTCCAGCTGCCGCCAGTACCGCGAGGACATCGGCATGGCCCTGACCGAAACCGGCCTGGACGGCAGGCTGGAAGTGGACAAGGTCCGCCAGTACTTCGACCACCCCGGTTTCGTGGAGCCGTTCGTCGAGGGCACCTCCGCAGGCCTGGCGGACGTCCTGGCCAAACTGGCGGCCGCAGGCACCCCGGAGGCTCCCGTCCACGTCCTGTTCGCCACCCACTCCATCCCCACCCGCGACGCCGAGGCTGCCGGCCGTTCCGAGGGCGAGCCGCGCGAGTTCGAGGAAGGCTCGGCGTACGTGGCCCAGCACCTGGCCAACGCCGCCGCGGTCATGGACCGGGTCAAGGCGGAGTCCGGCCTGGCCGCTCCGTGGTCCCTGGTGTACCAGTCCCGTTCCGGCGCCCCGCATGTTCCGTGGCTGGAACCGGACATCAATGACGCCATCGAGGAACTGGCAGGCCAAGGGGTCAAGGGAATCGTCATCGTGCCGCTGGGCTTCGTCAGCGACCACATGGAAGTCGTTTGGGACCTGGACACCGAAGCCATGGAAACCTGCGCCAACCTCGGACTGGCCGCCACCCGCGTCCCCACTCCCGGCACGCACCGCGCGTTCGTCGACGGCCTCGTGGACCTCATCTGCGAGCGGACCGTGGCGAACAACATCAGCGACCGCCCGGCCGTGACGGATCTCGGGCCCTGGTACGACGTGTGCCGGCCCGGCTGCTGCGCCAACTTCCGTGGCGAAAAGCCCACCATCTCCGGCGCTGACACCACAGTGGGAACCGGGCACGACCCCTATCCCGCGGGGACGGCCGGGGAAACGGCACAGCAGTGACTGTCCGGATCGGAACCCGCGCCAGCAAGCTCGCGCTGACCCAGACCCGGCAGACCGCGGACCAGCTGGCCGCCGTCGGGGGTTTCCCGGTGGAACTGGTGCACATCAGGACCGACGGTGACGTCCTCACCGGATCGTTGTCGCAAATGGGCGGCACCGGCGTCTTCGTTGCAGCATTGCGTGATGCGCTGCTGCGCGATGAGTGCGACGTCGCTGTCCACTCGCTCAAGGACCTGCCCACAGGCGCAGCCGTGGGCCTGAGCCTGGCGGCGACGCCGCGGCGGGTGGATGTGCGGGACGTCCTGTGCGCCCGCGACGGACTCAAGCTGGCCGACCTGCCGGCGGAAGCCAAGGTGGGCACCGGTTCGCCGCGGCGGGCAGCGCAGTTGCGTGCTGCCCGGCCCGACCTGGAGATCATCGATATCCGCGGCAATGTGGACACCCGGCTGGGCCGCGTGCCCGGACTGCCCGGCAACTCCACTGACCAGGTGGTGCCCGGAAAATCCTGTGACCTCGACGCGGTGGTCCTCGCCGCCGCCGGACTGGAACGCATCGGCAGGCTGGACAGCGTCAGCGAATACCTCGAAACGGACGTGATGCTCCCCGCCGCCGGGCAGGGCTCACTGGCCATCGAGTGCCGCACGGCCGATGCCCCGCCGAAACCGGGTGCCACCGAAGGGTCCCGCGAGGTGCTGGCCCAGGCGCTTGCAGCCTTGGATGACCCGGACACCCGCCTGGCGGTCACCGCCGAACGGGCCCTGCTGGCCCGGCTCGAAGCGGGCTGCGCCGCACCGGTCGGTGCGTACGCCTACCGAAAAGGCAGCATGCTCCACCTCGAAGCAGTGGTGTGCGCCGTGGACGGCACCGCCACCGTACGGGACAAACGGGCCACGGACGGGCTGACGGAAGTCGGCGCCACGTTGCTGGGCATTGAGCTGGCTGAGGTCCTCCTCGCCGCCGGAGCCGCCGACATCGCAGACCTGCAGGCGTCCTGACCTGGCGATGACGCAGCCTTCGCCGAGCCCCGGACCGGACACGCCGCGCAGCGGTGAACCGTCCGGCGGCGGACCCCTGGCCGGTGCCAGGGTGCTGGTCACCCGGAGCCCGGAACGCGCCGCCGCCCTGGTGGACGCCCTTGAAAGGGCAGGCGCCGAGACGGTTCTGCTGCCGCTGATCGACTTCGAACGGGCACCGGACCAGCACGCGGTGGACGTCGCCTGCGATGCCCTGGCCGCCGGCGCCTTTGACTGGCTGGTGCTCAGCAGCGCGACCACCGTGCACGTCCTGCTGGAAAAAGCCGCAGACCGGGGCTTCGGCCTGGCCGGACTGGTCCCTGAAGGCACGCGCATCGCGGCCATCGGTCCGGCGACGCGCAGGCTCCTGGAATCCGGTGGCCTCACCGTTTCCCTTGTTCCGGCCGGAGAGCAGTCGGCAGCGGGCCTGCTGGGCGTCTGGCCGGGAGGCGGCAGGATCCTGTTGCCGCAGGCCGACATCGCCGCTGCCACACTGGCCGATGGCCTGCGGGCGGCAGGGGGCGATGTCACGACGGTCACTGCCTACCGCACCGTGGACTACCCGGCGGCAGCAGAGCGCCGGCTCGCCGTCCAAGCGGACGACGGCGGCGCACGCCACCAGCCGCCGTCGTACTCCCTCCTCACCCCGGAAGGCGCCGCGGCGGAGATCGCCGCGGGGCGCATCGATGCGGCGATAGCCGCCTCGCCCAGCGCTGTGCGACGCCTCTCAGCCCTCGCGGGCCGCCCGGGCTGCCGGCTGGTCGTCATCGGCCGGTCGACGGCGGAGCAGGCCGTGGCGCTCGGCCAGGACGTGGCTGCGGTGGCGGACGAGCCCACCCCTGACGGGCTGGTTGCCGCCGTCGCGAAGGCCCTCAACCCGCCCTGACCGGCCCGCCCGCCTCCCCGCTCCCCAAAAGCCTGATGAACCACGCGAAGGACAGGACCCATGACTTTCCCCAACCAACGCCCCCGCCGCCTGCGCACCACCCCCGCCATGCGCCGGTTGACCGCCGAAACCCGGCTCGCGCCCGCCGAACTCATCCTCCCGGCCTTCATCCGGGAAGGCCTCACCGAACCCAACCCCATCACGTCCATGCCGGGCGTGGTCCAGCACACCACCGACACGCTCAAACGGGCCGCGGCGGAAGCCGTGGAACTCGGCCTGGGCGGCATCATGCTCTTCGGCATCCCGGAAACCCGCGACGCCGAAGGCTCGGCGTCCCTGGATCCGGACGGTGTGCTGAACAAGGCCATCCGGGACGTCCGCGCGGAAGTGGGCGACGACCTGGTGATCATGAGCGACGTCTGCCTGGACGAATTCACGGATCACGGACACTGCGGGGTGCTCGACGCCGACGGGTACGTAGACAACGACCGCACCGTGGAAATCTACGCCCGGATGGCCGTGGCGCAAGCTGAGGCCGGCGCCCACATGCTGGGCCCCTCCGGCATGATGGACGGCCAGATCGCCGCCATCCGCTCAGCCCTTGACGACGCCGGCCACCTCAACACGTCGGTGATCGCCTACTCCGCCAAGTACGCGTCGGCGTTCTACGGACCATTCCGGGAAGCCGTGGACTCCCAGCTCAAGGGAGACCGGCGGACCTACCAGATGGATGCAGGCAACCGCACCGAAGCCCTCCGCGAAGTGGAGTTGGACCTGGCTGAAGGCGCGGACATCATCATGGTCAAACCGGCCATGAGCTACCTCGACATCGTGGCCGACGTCGCCGCGATGAACCCCGTGCCCGTGTCCGCCTACCAGATCTCCGGCGAGTACGCGATGATCGAGGCCGCTGCCGCCAACGGCTGGATCGACCGCCGCGCCGCCATCACCGAGTCCGTCCTCGGCATCCGCCGGGCCGGCGCCCACATGGTCCTCACGTACTGGGCCACCGAACTGGCCGGCTGGCTCAAGGAATCCCGGTGACGGCCGCCCAGGCGGCGGGACCCACCGCGCCGGTGGGGGACGACCGCATCCTCCTGGGCCTGAACACCTTCGGCGACGTGGGTGAGGCCCCCGACGGCAGCCCGCAGCCGCATGCCCAGGTCCTGCGCCAACTGCTGGAACAGGCTGAACTGGCGGACGCCGTCGGACTCCACGCCTTCGGTGTGGGGGAGCACCACCGCAAGGACTACGCCGTGTCCGCGCCTGAAGTCTTCCTCGCCGCCGCTGCGGCACGCACCACCCGCATCCGCCTGGGCTCTGCCGTGACCGTCCTGAGCTCGGACGATCCCATCAGGGTGTTCCAGCGCTTCTCCACCGTGGACGCAATCTCCAACGGCCGGGCGGAAGTCATGCTGGGGCGCGGATCCTTCATCGAATCCTTCCCGCTGTTCGGGCTGGACCTGGCCGACTACGAGGTCCTGTTCGAAGAGAAACTCGAGCTGTTCGACAAGGTCCGCGCACAGAAACCTGTGCACTGGGAAGGCCGCACCCGCCCGGCCCTCGCCGGCCTGAGCGTCTACCCGCCGCTGGAACACCACCTCCTGCCCACCTGGATCGGCGTGGGAGGTACCCCCGAATCCGTCCTCCGGTGCGCCCAGTACGGCTACCCCATCATCTTCGCCATCATCGGCGGCCAGCCGCGCGGTTTCCGGCCCCTCGCCGACCTCTACCGCGAGGCCATGGCCAAGTACGGCCACCCGATGCAGCAGATGGCTACGCACTCGCCCGGCCATGTGGCCGACACCGATGAGCAGGCCCGCGAAGAGCTGTTCCCGCACTGGTTGAAGCTGCGCAACAAGCTCGGTGCCGAGCGCGGCTGGGGGCCGGCCGGCCGGGGCGAGTTCGATGCCCTCTGCTCGGCCGAGGGCGCCCTCTACGTCGGCTCGCCGGAGACGGTGGCCCAAAAGATCGTGCGGCTCAAACGCAACCTGGGCGTGGACCGCTTCGACCTGAAATACAGCAACGGGCCTTTGCCGCATGCGGCCATGATGCGCTCGATCGAATTGATGGGTACGGCGGTGGCGCCCCGGGTGGCCGAGCTGCTCGCCGGCTAACCGTGCTTACGGCTAACTGAGAGAATAGGAACCATGACTTCCAGCAATCCTCGCAACGAGGCACTCTTCGACCGCGCCCGCCAGTTGATGCCGGGCGGCGTCAACTCGCCGGTCCGCGCCTTCGGCTCCGTCGGCGGCACGCCTCGGTTCATGGTCTCAGCCAAGGGCCCCTACCTGACCGACGCCGACGGCAAGGAATACGTGGACCTCGTCTGCTCGTGGGGACCGGCCCTGCTGGGCCACGCCCACCCGGCCGTGCTGGATGCCGTCCACGCCGCCGTCGACCGTGGCCTTTCCTTCGGTGCGTCCACGCCTGATGAGGCGAACCTGGCGGCCATCGTCCAGGAGCGCGTGCCCGCCGTCGAACGCCTGCGGATGGTGTCCACCGGCACGGAGGCCACCATGACGGCGGTCCGGCTGGCCCGCGGCTTCACCGGCCGCAACCTGATCATCAAGTTCGCCGGCTGCTACCACGGCCACCTTGACGGACTGCTGGCCGCCGCCGGCTCCGGCGTGGCGACCCTCGCCCTGCCCGGGTCCGCCGGCGTCACAGAAGCGACCGCCGCTGAAACCCTGGTGCTGCCCTATAACGACCTCCAGGCCGTCGAGGAAGCCTTCGCCGCGCACGGACAGAACATCGCAGCTGTCATCACCGAGGCGGCACCGGCCAACATGGGCGTCGTCACCCCCCGCGAGGGCTTCAACCTGGGCCTTTCCCGGATCACCCGGGAGCACGGCGCGCTCCTCATCGTCGATGAGGTCCTGACCGGCTTCCGCACCGGCTACTCCGGCTACTGGGGCCTCACCGGCGGTGCCCCCGACGCCGAACAGCCCTGGACCCCGGACCTGCTCACCTTCGGCAAGGTCATCGGCGGCGGAATGCCGACGGCGGCCCTCGGCGGCCGCGCCGACGTCATGGACTATCTGGCACCTACCGGCCCGGTGTACCAGGCCGGGACGCTGTCCGGTAACCCGGTGGCCATGGCGGCCGGCGTCGCCACCCTGACCCACGCCACGCGGGATGTCTACTCCTTCATCGACGTCCGCTCGCTGGAACTGTCCTCCGCAGTTTCCACCGCCCTGGATGCGGCCGGGGTGGACCACTCCGTCCAGTTCGCCGGGAACCTCTTCTCGGTGGCCTTCGGAACCTCCGCCCATGGTGTCCACAACTATGCCGACGCCCAGGCGCAGGAAACGTTCCGCTACGCCCCGTTCTTCCACTCCATGCTGGAATCCGGGGTCTACCTGCCGCCCTCGGTCTTCGAGGCATGGTTCCTCTCGGCCGCGCACGACGACGACGCCATGAACCGGATCTACGACGCACTTCCGGCCGCAGCCAAGGCGGCCGCAGCCGCCCAGGCCTAGGACCGCCGTCGACCGTTAAACGGACAATCCCCGCCTCCCGGACTTTTCCCCCCTGCGTACAAGGGGGAACAGTCCGGGAGGCGGGGATTTTTGGTCCGTGTCTGCTTGGCTGCCTACAGGACGTCGGCGAGGAAGCCCTTCAGCCGGTCCGTCCGTGGCTCGGTGAAGACCTGCTCAGGAGGGCCGGACTCCACCACCACGCCGGCGTCCATGAACGTCACCGCGTCCGAGACATTGCGGGAGAAGCCCATCTCGTGGGTGACAACCACCATGGTCATGCCGCCCTTGGCCAGGTCCGCCATCAGGGCAAGCACGCCCTTGACCAGCTCGGGGTCCAGCGCGGACGTCGCCTCGTCGAAGAACATCACCTCCGGCTTCATGGCCAGCGCGCGGGCAATGGCGACGCGCTGCTGCTGCCCGCCGGACAGGTTGGCGGGCCGGGAATCAGCCTTGTGCTTCAACCCGACAAGGTCCAACTGCTCCAGGGCCTCGGCGCGCGCTTCCTCCTTGGAGAGCTTGCGCAGCTTCCGCAGGGCAAGCGAGACGTTCTCCACCACCGTCTTGTGCGGGAACAGGTTGAACTGCTGGAACACCATCCCGATCCGGCGCCGGAGTTCATCCGGGTTGTCCTTCAGGACCGAACGGCCGTCCAGCAGGATGTCCCCCTGGTCCGGTTCAATCAGCCGGTTCATGACCCGCAACAGGGTGGACTTGCCCGACCCCGAAGGGCCAATGACGGAAGCCGTGGTGCCCTGCGGAACGTGCAGGTCAATGCCCCGCAGCACGTGGTTGCTGCCGAAGGACAGGTGGATATTCTTTGCGCTCAGTGTTCCGGACGTGAACTCACTCATGCCTGGGCTCCCTTCCCGACGACCGCTGCAGCTTCGTCCGGCTCTTTCTTTTCCGGCCGTCCGGTGCGGAGGCGGGAATCAATAAAGTTCACCAGGTGAGTGAGTGGAATGGTCATGGCGAGGTAGAAAATAGCCGCTGCCACGTACGGGGATAGGTTCCCGCTGCGTGCGGCGGCGTCCTGGCCGATCTGGAACAATTCCCGTTCCGTTGCCAGCAAGCCCAAGGTGAATACCAACGAGGAATCTTTGATCAGAGCGATGAACTGGTTCATCAGGGCAGGAAGTACCCGGCGGATACCTTGCGGCACCACGACTAGGCGCATGGACGGGCCATAACCGAACCCCAAGGCCCGTGACGCCTCAAGCTGACCCTTGTCTACGCTTTGAATGCCGGAGCGGAAGATTTCGCCCGTGTACGCGGCGGCCATGAGCGACAGAGCCGCAACGCCCATGGGGTAGGGGCTGTTGCTACCCGATATCTCGCGGAAAATCGGTCCGAATCCAAGTCCGATGACCAAGATGGTGAGGACGGCCGGGAGTCCACGAAAAACGTCCGTGTACACCCGGGCCGCCCACCGTGCCACGGGATTACGGGAGATTCCCATGAGAGCCAGAATCAGACCGAGGAAGGCACCGATAAGTCCCGAGGTGATCGCAAGGACCAAGGTGTTGGGCAGGCCAACGGTGAACATGCTTGGCAAGACCTCAGCGATCTTCCCCCAGTCAAAGAAGGTCTCTCCGAGTCGTGTCAGGAAATCCATATGGCGTCGCTATCTCTCCTGGTAGCCGGTATCTATTTCGCGGGGACCTTGACGGCCTTGCTGCCCGGCTTCCACCCCTCGGGGGTCTGCTCGGCGGACGTCGGGCGGTCCGTGTACCACTGGGCCGTCAGCTTGGACCAGGTCCCGTCGGCAACCACGGCGTCGAGGGCCGAGTTAAGAGCGTCGAGCAGGGCAGGGTTGTCCTTGGCTACGGCGTAGGCGGTGAAGTTCTGCGTGTTGAGCTTCTTCTCAGCAATCTTGGTGCCGTCGCCGGGCTTGACCTGGCCGGTGGCCTGCTGGGACGGAGCCACCCAAGCGTCCACCTGCCCACTCTTGAGGCTGGCGAACACGGTGTTGTAGTCGGGGAAGGAAACAGGCTCAAGCTTGAGGGTGTTCTTGACGTAGTCCTCCTGCACGCTGCCGCTGACGACGCCGATGCGAAGGCTGCCCTTCAGGTCGGCGAATTTCTGGACCTTGGCATCCTCTTTAGTCACAAGAGCCATGTAGCCGAAGTCATAACCGTTAGTGAACGCAACCGTTTCGCGGCGGGCGTCCGTTGTGGAAATCGAGGACGAGCCGACGTCGAACTGCTTGTTCTTCACCTGGCTGAGAAGCGCCTGGAACTTTGTGGAGGCGAACTCGATCTTGAGCCCCAGCTTGTCGGCCATAGCCCGCAGCAGCTCGTTGTCGTAGCCGGTGAACTTGCCGGAAGGGTCAATGAAGATGTTCGGCGGGGCATCGGAGAGGGTGCCGACGCGCAGGGTGCCCTCGGTGATGAGGCCGAGCTTGGTCTTGTCGATCTTGTCGATCGGCGTGACGTCCGCGGTGGTGTACTTGTCCAGTGTCTGCTGGTCGCTGCCCTTCAGGGCGTCGGTGGGGGTGCCGCTCGGCTGGGAGGAGCCGCCGCACGCCGCGAGCGAAACCGCAAGGGCGAGGGCAACAGGAGCGGTTGTGAGCCACTTCATCGCTTTGATTTTCATCAGGTTGTCACTTTCATTGAGTCCTAAGTCGACCGGGCCGCAGGGCTGCGCTGTGGCGCCTGGCACCTGCTCCCGGCGCTGGTCCAGCCGGGCTGGGCAGGCGGTGACCGCAAAACTTTATTGTCTCACCAGCGCTATCAGGCACTGTGAGCTGAAGAAAGTGCCGTTCCGTGACTGCTTGACCGAATAATGATCAGCCACGGAAGGAATTACGGAGTGATCAAAGCGCCTGGCGGCCACCCGGACGAAGGATCAGCCGACCTGAGGGGGAACTTGCATTAAGCAACGTGACTGTGACATGCCTCCCAATCCGGCAGGCGGCAGGAGCGGGCTAGAAGCCTCCGGCAGTGGCATCCTGGGGCGGCAGGACCGGCCAGTCTCCCTCGATCACTGCCGCAGGCTTGGTCTTGCGGAGGTAGTTCTGGAAGTCGGCGGCCTGGGCCGTGGCCCATTCGATCTGCAGTTGGTGCAGGTTGCCTGCCGGCATCTGCAATTTGGGGAACTTCCCGGCCATCGCATCGAGGACGCGCAGGGTGGCGAGAGCATCGGCGGCAGAGGTGTGCGCGTTGTCCAGGTTTACGCCGTATTCCTCGCAAAGGGCCGTGAGTGTCCGTTTGCCCTTGCGGTACCGGTCCACCTGCTTGTTCATGATGTACGGGTCCAGGATGGGGAAGCGGTGGAGTTGCGGCACCCCGTACCGCGCCGACTCCGCCGCGAGGACGGTGAAATCGTAGCTGGCATTGAACGCGATGACCGGAATTTTCGAGTCAAAGAGTTCCTGCAGGACGGCGGCGACCTCCCGCGTCACCTCATGGGCCGGCCGGCCGTCCCGCCTTGCCTGCTCGGTGGTGATGCCGTGGACATCACTGGCTTCCGTGGGAATTTCCACACCCGGGTCCGCCAGCCACTCGTGCTCCTTGATGACCCCGCCTTCATGGTCCACCACGGTGATCGACGCCGTGACGATCCTGGCCGCACGCGAATTGCGGCCGGTGGTTTCAAGATCAAATGCTGCGCGGGGGAGGGTGTGCCAGGAGCTCATGGTTCAACGCTAAGGGGACCCGCCGACAATTTAGTGGAACGCCACTGCCGCTACATTGGATCAATGCGGAAAGAGTATGTCCAGGCGGTCCTTGCCGTTGTCAGGCTGGTTTCGCCGGGATCCGCAGTGTCGTACGGGGATGTCGCCGAGCTCCTGGGCTCCGGTGGGCCCCGGCAGGTGGGCTCGGTGATGAGCCACTACGGAAGCAGCGTGCCCTGGTGGCGCGTCCTGAAAGCGAGCGGGCATGCTCCCGAAGGCCATGAAGCCGAGGCCTTATACCGCTACCTCGAGGAGGGTACCCCGCTGAAGGGAGACCATGCCGCGTACCTGCGGACAGGCGAAGGACGTTGGCGCGTGGATTTGGCTGCGGCACGCTGGGCCCCCACCGATGAGGATTTTGAGCGGATCGACGACGCCGCCGGAGAGTTGGAGGGTCGGCTCCGGAGTTTGTCAGTGGCTGATGATGGAATGAGTTTGTGACAGTAGCAATCCCCTTGGACGGCTCCTTGGCCCCGCGGCAGGAGCCGAAGGAAGCTCCGGAGGCCGCATTCCCCGGTGCCCCGGCCCTCCGGCTGCTCCCGCCCCGCCGGGTGCACGCCGAAGCAATCCAGCTCACGCCGGACCAGCAGGCAGCGGTGGATGTTCCGCAGGGTTCCGGGCCGGTCCTGGTACCCGGCGCACCGGGCACGGGAAAGACCACCGTCCTGGTCGAGGCAGCAGTCCAGCGCGTTTTCCGTGACGGGGTGGATCCGGAGCGCATGCTGATCCTGGCGCCCACCCGCCTTGCCGCAGACTTCCTGCGGGACCGCTTCACGGCCCGACTTGACCGGAGCCTCAGCACCACTCCCGCCAGGACCTGGGCGTCCTATGCATTCGACCTCATCCGGCGGGCCAAGGCCGAGGGCGTCATCCAGCTCTCAAGGCCACCCCGGCTGTTGTCCGGTCCGGAGCAGGACCTGATCATCAAGGAGCTCCTGGAGGGACACAGGATTCCCGGCCTCGAGCTGCCGTGGCCGGCCGATCTTGACCGTGCACTGGAAACCCGTGGTTTCCGACAGGAGGTGCGGCAGCTCTTTGACCGTGTGATTGAATCCGGCCGGACTGCCGAGGATCTCTATCGGTTGGCGGACCAGTGCGGACGTCCGGACTGGAAAGCGGCGGCAGCGCTCTACGCCGAGTACCGGGACGTCCTGGACCTGCGGATGCCTGAAGCGTTCGACCCCGCCGGAATCATCACAGCCGCCCGACAGATCTTCCAGGACGCCCCGGATTTCCTGGCGGCCGAGCGCGAGCGCCTGCAAGTGGTCCTGGTGGACGATATCCAGGAAGCCAACCCCGCCATCTTCGAACTGCTGGCCGATATCGCGGCCGGCAGCGACTCCTACGTGACGTCGTCCCCGGACACCGTAGTCCAGGGATTCCGTGGCGCCAGGCCGGACCTCGTGGCAGAATTGCCCCGGCTCCTGGCAGGCCAGGAGCCCGTCCTGGAACGCCCGCTCCGTTACGCGCACCGCCTGGCACCCGCGGTGGCCGAATCATGGCTCAGTGTTGCCGGCCGCATTTCGCAACGCGCCGGCGGCCAGTTGGCGCGGCGACTGGAGCCAATCGGCCGGCCGGCCCGGGACGATGGTCCGGCGCCGGACGGAGAAGATGTCCGGCCCGGCCGTGTCGAGGCCCACCTGGTCCCCACGCCGGTCCATGAACTCCGCTATGTTGCCCAACGGATCCTCGACCAGCACATCAACCACAACCGCGGACTTGGCGACATGGCGGTGATCGTTCGCAATGGCGGCCAGGTCAGCAAGCTGCAGCGGTACCTGTCCGGGCAGGGCATCCCGGTCCGGGTCCCCGTGGCTGAATCCGCGGTCCGGGACGAGGTGGCGGTCCGGCCGCTCCTGGATGCCTTCGCCATTGCCTTGGATCCGGCCCTGCTGACGCCGGAAGCCGCCGTGGCCCTCCTGACGTCGCGCATCGGAGGGGCCACATCCATCGAGCTCCGGCGGCTCCGGCAATCGCTGCGCCGGGAGGAACTCCTCGGTGGCGGCGGGCGGGCCAGCGATGTCCTCCTGGTCGAGGCACTGCTCGAGCCCGGGGCGCTCGGCGCCTTGGGCCTTGAAGGCCGGGCAGCGCGGCGAACCGCAAGGATGATCCAGGCCGGCCGGGCGGCAGCCGCCCTGCCCGGCGCCAATGCCGAATCAGTGTTGTGGGCTCTGTGGAACTCCACCGGCCTCGCCCCCGCATGGACCTCAACTGCCTTGTCGGGCGGTCCGCACGGGGCCCGGGCCGACCGCGACCTCGACGCGATGATGGCCCTCTTCCACACCGCTGAACGCTATGTGGACCAGATGCCCGGCGCGGGCCCTGAGCAGTTCCTGGAATACCTGCTGAACCAGGAGCTTCCCATGGACACCCTCGCTGCCCGCGCCCAGCTGGATGACGCCGTTGAACTGATGACGCCGGCCAGCGCCGCGGGCCGCGAATGGCCGGTCGTCATCATTGCGGGCCTGCAGGAGGGTGTGTGGCCCAATACCAGGCTCCGCGGCGAACTGCTCGGCAGCACCCTTTACGCCGACGCCGTGGAACACGGACCGGAGTATGCGCTCCAACGGGATCCGTTGAGCCGGTTGAGGGATATCCGCTATGACGAACTGCGCAGTTTCTCCACGGCGGTATCGCGGGCACGCGAACTCCTGGTGTGCACCGCCGTCTCATCGGAAGACGACCAACCGTCATCCTTCCTGGACTTCGTCGCACCACTGGAACCGGGGCAGGAGGGGCGCGTTTTCACCCAGGTCGAGCGGCCCATGACCCTGCGTGCCCTGGTCGCCGAACTCCGGCAATATGCCCAATCCGATGCTGCGGATCCCGCGCACAGGGAGGAGGCGGCCAAAGTGCTGGCACGCCTGGCCGCCGCCGAACCTGCGGTCGCCGGTGCCCACCCGGACACCTGGTGGGGGCTGGCTCCGCTGAGCTCCTCCGAGGCCGTGGTGCCGCCGGGGTCCACCGTGTTCGTGTCCCCGTCCAAGGTGGAGACCGTGCAGAAGTCGCCCCTGGACTGGTTCGTCCAGGCGGCGGGCGGCGAGGCGGCCACCGACTTTGCCCGCAGCCTTGGCACCCTTGTGCACGCGATCGCCCAGGACATGCCGGAAGCGTCCGGCTCCGAGTACGTTGCGGAGCTGGTGCGCCGTTGGCCGGCGCTGGGGATGAAGGATAACTGGGAAGGGCGGCTGGATTTTCAGCGCGCCGAGTCCATGGTGCGGAAGTTGGCGCAGTATGTGGTGGCCATGAGGGCTGAAGGCCGCAGCCTGCTGGGCGTGGAAAAGGACTTCGATGTCGCCCTAGGGGACGTGGTGGTGGACGCAGCGGCGCCGCGCGATGCAGTGCTCCGCGGGCAGGTGGACCGGCTGGAGGTCGACGGCGAGGGCCGCCTGGTGGTGGTGGACCTCAAGACCGGCAAGAGGCAGCCCGGCAAGGGTGAGCTCTCCAGCCATCCACAGCTTGGTGCATACCAGGCAGCGGTGGTCGCCGGCGGTTTCGAGGCCGGCCCGCAGGGGAACGGCTTGTCCGGCGGTGCCATCCTGGCGCAGCTCGGCACCGGGGCCAAGAACCCGTCCATCCAGCAGCAGGAGCCTCTGGACCCGCAGGAAAACTGGGCGTTGGACATGGTCAAGGATGCGGCCGCCGTGATGGGTGGCAGCGAATTCGTCGCACGGCACGATCCGGCCAAGGGCAGCCACGGCGGCCATGGCTGCCGGCTTCCCGAAGTATGTCCGCTGTGTGCCCGTGGAAGGCAGGTCACCGAATGAGCCACCCGATGGAGGTCCTGACTGCAGGGGAGGCCGCCACATCCCGTTTCAGTCCCGAAGAGCTGTCCGTGCTGCTCGGCGAAAAGAACATCCCGACGCCGGAGCAGTCGGCCATCATCTCTTCCCCCCTGTCGCCCCGGCTGGTGATCGCGGGGGCGGGTTCGGGAAAGACCGCCACCATGGCGGACAGAGTGGTATGGCTGGTGGCCAACGGCTGGGTGACGCCCGAGGAAGTCCTGGGGGTGACGTTCACCCGGAAGGCTGCCGGCGAGCTCGCCAGCCGGATCCGGTCGAAGCTGCTGGCCCTGCAGCGGCTTGCCGCAAAGGACGCCGGCGGCGGGATGTTTCCGGAGGGCCTGCTCAGCAGCGACGCACTGGAACCCAAGGTGTCCACGTACCATTCCTTCGCCAGCGGCATCGTCTCGGACTACGGCCTCCGGCTGGGTGTGGAACGCGATGTGGTATTGCTTGGCGGCGCGCAGGCATGGCAGTTGGCAAGTGAGGTGGTTGAGGCCTACGACGGCGAATACGCCCACTTCCGGGCGGCGAAATCCACCCTGGTGAAGGCCGTGATCCAACTGGCGGGGGAGTGCGCCGAACACCTCCAGGAACCCGAGGACGTCGAAGCCTGGTTGATGGCGCGCCTCTCGGAATTCGAGTCCCTGCCGTATCTGGCAGACAAGAAGAAGAACCCGCCGCAGGCAGCGGCGGAGCTTGCCGGAATGCTGCGGACCAGGGCGAGCGTCGCTGATATGGTGGGCCGCTACGCTGCGGCGAAACGTGCCCGCGGCGCCCTCGATTTCGGGGACCTCGTGGCTCTCGCCGCGAAAGTGGCGCAGGAGGTTCCCCTGGCGGCCGCGATGGAGCGGCAGCGGTACAAGGTTGTCCTGCTCGACGAGTTCCAGGACACGTCGTACGCGCAACTGGTACTTTTTTCCCGCCTTTTCGGCGGCGGCCATGCGGTCACGGCAGTCGGCGACCCCAACCAGTCGATTTACGGGTTCCGCGGCGCTTCCGCCGGGCAGTTGTTCCACTTCGTCCGTGAATTTCCCGTCCGGACCGCTGAAACCGGCACGGGGTCGGGCTGGGCGCCCGCCCCAACCTCCTACTTGACCACAGCCTGGCGGAACGGCCGCTCCATCCTCGCTGCCGCAAACGTCATGTCCCAGTCCCTTGGCCTGTCGGCCGCCAGGCGCGGGCCGGCAGGAGCGACGGCGGCCGTGGCCGAAGTGCCCCCGCTGCAACCCAGCCCCCACGCTGTCGATGGAGCAGTGGTGCTGGGACGCTTCGCCAGCGACGTCGAAGAGGCCGCCGCGCTGGCCGAGGACGTCCTGAGGTACAAGGTCACAGACTTCGAAGCCACGGCGGACGGAACCGCCGTTGCCCCTGCCTTGGCCGTGCTGTGCCGCAGGCGCGCCCAGATGGAAACCATCCGCCGGCAATTCGAGGCCCGTGGCATCGCCTACGAAATCGTGGGCCTTGGCGGGCTCCTGGACACCCCCGAGATCGTAGACCTCGTCGCCACCCTGCGAGTCCTTGCGGACCCGGGCCGTTCCGATGCCCTCATGCGGCTCCTGGCCGGTGCACGGTGGCGCATAGGTCCCGCGGACCTGATGGCGCTGCGGGACTGGTCCAGCCAACTGGCGCGAAACCGGGGCAAAGCCTCCGCCGGACTCAACCTCGAGGACACCGACACCGACACCGTCACCGACACCGACAGCGACGCCGGTGAGGGGCCGGTCCTGGAAAGTGACCTCACGGACGGCGCCAGCCTCGTGGAAGCCCTGGACTTCCTGCCGCGCGACGGATGGACGTCGTCGAACGGACGGACCCTTGGTGCGCCGGCCCGCACGCGTCTTGCCCGGTTGTCGGCGGAACTGCGCCAATTGCGCGGTTACCTTGGCGATGACCTCACCACCCTCCTGGGTGAAGTGGAACGGGCCATGCTCCTGGATATCGAGGTGGCGGCACGGCCCGGGATCAGCATCCATCAGGCGCGGCGTAACCTCGACGCCTTCCAGGACGCCGCGGCGGGATTCCTCCGAACCTCCCAACGGGTGGATATCCTCGCCTTCCTGTCATGGCTGGAGGCTGCCTCCGCTGAGGAGAACGGCCTGGAAGCACCTGCCAGCGACGTGAACCGGGAAGCAGTCCAGCTGTTGACCGTCCATGCGTCCAAGGGCCTGGAATGGGACGTTGTCTTCGTGCCCGGGCTGAACGCGGGAGCCTTCCCGAGCGACAGGGATTCCCGCTGGAGCAGCGGGTCGGCAGCCCTTCCCTGGCCTTTGCGCGGAGACCGGGCGGACCTTCCCCAGTGGGACGTGGAACAACCGGACCAAAAGGGGTGGCTGGATGCTGAGAAAGATTTCAAGGCGGCGGTGCAGGCCCACGGGAAAGAAGAAGAACGACGGCTTGCCTACGTTGCCTACACAAGGGCCAAGCATGTGCTGTGGGTATCGAGCGCCGCCTGGGTGGGTTCTCGCGCCGGCCGGGCCGAGATGTCCCCCTTCCTGGCGGAGCTTGCACCACTGACCCAGCCGGCCGGCAACGAACTTCAGGCTGCCGCTGTGATCCATCGGTTGTCCTTGGAAGAGGCTGCCCTTCCGGAAGAAAGCCCGCTGACGCTGGAGACAGAAGAAGCGGTGTGGCCCTATGACCCGCTGGAGGGTCCGACGGACGCGCGGACCGGTGCGCGGCTCCGCATGTCACGTGGCCGCAGGGCAGCCATGGAAGCTGCGGCCGGGCGGGTGTTGGGCCTGCTGGAGGCCGGCGTGGAGCTGCCGGAGGCGTCCGGGAAATCCAGCGGAGCGGGCGTGCCCCGGAACGGCGGGGGGGCGCTGCTCACGGGAGCGGCCGCCGGCTGGGCGAGGGAAGCTGCGCTGTTGCTGGAACGCAGGGCCAGAAGGTCAGGCGGCCAGGAGGTTCACCTGCCTACCCACATCTCCGCCTCCACCCTCGTGGACCTCGGGGAGGACCCTGAAGCAGTGGCAGGGCGGCTGCGCAGGCCGGTTCCCCGCGAACCGGGCATGTCGGCGCGAAAGGGCACGGCCTTCCATGCCTGGGTGGAGGAGTACTTCGGAACCGCGGGGATGCTTGACCTCGGCGAGGCGCCGGGGTCGGACGATCACATCGATGCTGCGTACGACCTTGACGACATGGTGGCCACGTTCAAGGCATCCCCATGGGCCGACAGGTCCCCGGCCTTCGTTGAGGTGCCGGTCGAAACAAGGGTGGGTGACGTAGTTGTCCGGGGACGGGTCGACGCCGTCTTCCAGGACGCCGACGGCCGCTGGGACCTGGTGGACTGGAAGACCGGCCGCCGCCCGTCAGCCGGGCAGCTGAAGACCCGTTCGATCCAGCTTGCCGTGTACCGGCTTGCCTGGGCACGCCTGAAAGGCGTTCCGCTGGAAGACGTGCGGGCTGCGTTCTTCTATGTGGCGGACAACGCCGTGGTGCGGCCGCACGACCTCGGGTCGGCCGCCGAGCTGGAAGGAATAGTGTCGCGCGCCCTCGCCCGGACGTGAGGCGCGGGTTTACTTTGCGCGCAGCCGGCGTGCGTCCCGGTGCGGCTCAGCCCTGTTTGACGTTTATGACCGAGATGGCGGCGGTGGAGGTGTCATCAGGTCCTTGGGTCGTCGACGCCCCGTCCTCGGCGTCGGGTGCCTCCTCCACCGGGATGGGAGTCACATGCACGGCGGGCTGTGCGGGCGCTGCCGGTTTTGCCGGTTCTGCCGGGACCGGAACAACCGTGACGGCGGGGGAGGACCCGAAATGTGCCGGGGTGGGCACGGCGGTCGACGCGGTACTCTCCGAGGACGCCGGTGCAGCCGCTTCCGCATTGTCCCGGCTTGCGGGGTCCGGAAGGGGTTCGACGCTTATTGGCTGCCCACCAAACTCGGCGATGTCGCCGGCCAGGCTCTCCAGCATGCCTTCTGCCTCGATGACCATGGCCTCATCACCAGCTGCAAGCCCCTTGACCAGGTATTGTGCCAGCGCAAACTCCGCTGACAATGCAGCCCGGCGAAGGAGGTGCTGGTCCGGGGCGTCGCGGCGACCGGAGGTGTAGGACTTCAGAACTGCATCAACGAAGTCCTGCTCATTCGAAGCCACCAGCCAGGCGAAGTCGTCCGCGGGGTCACCGATCCTCAGGTCTGTCCAGCCGGTGACCGCCGTGACCCGCCCTGACTCGATAAGCAGGTTGTCTTCGTGCAGGTCGCCGTGGACCACGCAGGGGTTGAACCGCCACAGGGACACGTCCTCCATTGCGTGTTCCCAGCGGCGCAGGAGCGCGGCCGGAATCTTACCCGTGGTTGCTGCTTGGTCCAGCTCGTTCAGCCTCCGTTGGCGGAACTCGTTGGGGGTGTAGCTGGGGAGATCGGCGTTGCTCACCAAAGACCGGGGCAGGTCGTGGATGGCAGCCAGGGCGGTACCGATTTCGCGGGCGACGCTGCCCGGACCGGACGTCAATTCCTCAACGCTGCGCGTGGTGCCCGACAGGTGCGAGTACACGAAGGTGCTTAAGGTTCCCAGCCGTACGCTGCCGGCTACCGTGGGCATGAGGAAGGGCAGTTCGGCCCGCACGGCCGGAGCGAAGGCCCGCAGCACCAGGAACTCCGTTTCCAGCCGGGCGCTGGCCTCCGCGTGCCGCGGCGACCTGACCCGCCAGCGCTTGCCTTCTGAATCCAGGAGCAGGGCCGAGTCGAAGTCCGCGGGATCATCCGGTGCAGAACTAACGGCCGTCGGCGTCAGTCCGGGGACTGCCGCGGTTGCAATGGCCGCCAGCTCAATCGGTTTTCTTCTCACCGTTCCACGGTAGATTGCCAGCTGTCCCAGACTGAGGTCTGCCGGCGGCGAGTCTTGAGATTGCTTGAATTCAGGGGGCGTTACCTACCGGCAAACCGCACCATGAAATGTGAAATGTCCGGGGCAGTCAGTACGGTGGACTCATGAGCCATACGGAGTCTGTCCTGCCCGTTCACCAGGCTGCGCCGGCAGGGTTGCCCGCGAACCACCTGGCGGACACCCTGCTCCCGGTGCGGCCGGCCCTGGTGGACCGGGGATCTGCTGCCCGCATCAGGCCCGGCATGATCGATGACCTGCTGGCCGGTCCGGATGCGCTGGCCGTCGTCCTGTCGGGCCGGCAGGGCCTGGTGCAGGAAAGCACCATGGTGCTCGCCCCCGCCAGGGAACTTTTGGCGGAGCTTGAAAGGGCCGGGGCAACCCCGCACCTCGTGGTGTACCTTGGCTCCGCACTGCCCGGTTCGGACCTCCCGGAGGGCACGGAGCTGTTGCTGTTTGTCCTGCCTGAACCGCCCGAACCCGGTACGGCCGGCATCCCCGCGGATGCGGCCTGGGCGGGGTTCAGGGACGTTGCGGCAGGCCTGACCGCCACCTCCACGGCGTTGTTCGTGGAGTCCAGCGCCATCGCCAACTGGCACGCCGGCCACATACACTGCCCGCGCTGCGGCACGCCTACAGTCGTGGAAGCCGGCGGCTGGGTCCGCCGTTGCCCGGCGGACAACTCGGAACACTATCCCCGGACCGATCCTGCGATCATCGTCACTGTCGTCGGCGCGGACGGGCGGCTGCTGCTCGGTGGCGGGGGTCCCGTGGATGCCATTAATTACTCCACCCTTGCCGGCTTTGTTGAGCCGGGCGAATCGCTGGAGCAGGCCGTCGTCCGCGAGATCCAGGAGGAAGTCGGGGTCCGGGTTTCGGCCTGCCAGTATCTGGGCTCCCAGTCGTGGCCGTTCCCTGCCTCCCTTATGCTTGGATTTACCGCCGTTACCGAAGACACCCAGGCAACGCCCGACGGCGTCGAGGTCACCAGGGCCCGCTGGTTCAGCCGCGAGGAACTCCAGGAAGCCGTGCTCAGTGGCGAAATCACCATTTCCAGCAGGCTCTCGATTGCCCGCTCACTGATTGAGCACTGGTACGGCGGCCGGATCCGGGACCTGACCGGAGCCTAAGTAACTCCATCCACCAGACTCCAGCACGCGGTAGTCGAGAAACAAAGCAGCAGAAGTGACTACAGAGAATTTTGACGGAGCAGCCTCCCTGGAGGACCGGATCCTCGGGGGGCTGGACGCCGAACAGCGTGAAGTGGCCAGCACCCTCAACGGTCCGCTGTGCGTCCTGGCGGGAGCGGGTACGGGCAAGACCCGCGCCATCACGCACCGCATCGCCTACGGCGTCCATTCGGGGGTCTACACGCCCCAGCGACTGCTGGCGGTGACCTTCACCGCCCGGGCCGCGGCCGAGATGCGCAGCCGCCTGCGGGACCTGGGAGCGGGCAATGTCCAGGCAAGGACCTTCCACGCCGCCGCGCTGCGCCAACTGCAGTTTTTTTGGCCGCAAGCGGTGGGCGGCACCCTGCCGAACCTGCTGGATCACAAGGCCCAGATCCTCGCCGAGGCCGCCCGGCGGCTGAGGCTGAGCACCGACCGCGCGTCCATCCGCGACCTCGCCTCGGAGATTGAATGGGCCAAGGTGTCCATGCTGACGCCTGCCAATTACCTGGAGAACGCGCAGGGACGCGGTGCACCCGGGGGATTCGACCTCACGGCGGTGGCCCGCGTTTTCCAGTCCTACGAGGACGTCAAGACGGACCGCAACGTGATCGACTTCGAAGATGTGCTGCTGATTACGGTGGGCATCCTGCAGGAGGACGAGAAGGTGGCGGCCACGGTCCGGGAGCAGTACCGGCACTTCGTGGTGGACGAATACCAGGACGTTTCCCCGCTGCAGCAGCGGCTCCTCGAACTCTGGCTTGGCGGCCGCGACGAACTCTGCGTGGTGGGCGACGCCAGCCAGACCATCTACTCCTTTACCGGAGCATCCCCCCGTCACCTGCTGGACTTCAAGACCCGCTACCCGCAGGCCAACGTGGTCAAGCTCATCCGGGACTACCGTTCCACACCCCAGGTTGTAAAGCTGGCCAACGACCTGCTGGCGGGCCGGCGCAGCGGCGGCCCTGCCGCAGACGCCGCCTGGGCCACGCCCCTGCAACTCGTGGCCCAGCGTCCCGCCGGCCCCGTGCCCCAGTTCACCGAATGCACGGACGACGAAGCCGAAGCCGCCACCGTGGCGCTGAAGATCAAGGCACTGCTCGACGCCGGGACACCGGCGAGCGAGGTCGCGGTCCTTTTCCGCACCAACGGCCAGTCCGAGGCCTACGAACAGGCGCTGGCGGCTGCGGGAATCGGCTACCAGCTGCGGGGTGGCGAACGCTTCTTCGCGCGCAAGGAGGTGCGGGACGCCATTCTCCAGCTTCGCGCCGCCACCAGGGCCGTCAGCGAAGCGGATTCCCCGGAACCACTGGGCCAGGTGGTCCGGGACATTGTTTCCTCCCTCGGCTACGCGGATTCCGCCCCGCACAGTGGTGGCGCCCTCCGCGAGCGGTGGGAGTCATTGGCGGCGCTGGTGGCACTGGCCGATGAACTGGCGCAGAACCGCGGTCCGGAATTCGGGCTCGGCGACTTCGTCAACGAACTCCAGGAGCGGTCCCTCGCCCAGCATGCCCCCACCGTGCAAGGCGTGACGCTCGCCTCCCTGCACGCAGCCAAGGGATTGGAATGGGATGCCGTGTTCCTGGTGGGGCTCAGCGAAGGCCTGATGCCCATTTCCTTCGCGGATTCGCCTGAATCGGTCGATGAGGAGCGCCGGTTGCTCTACGTCGGGATCACCCGCGCCCGTGAACACCTCTCGCTGTCGTGGAGCACGGCGCGGACTCCCGGCGGCCGGGCCAACCGCAAGCCGTCCCGTTTCCTCGACGGGCTGCGGCCCGACTCCGTTGCCAGCTCCAGCGCCCGCGGCAAGGGACCGGTTCCGCGCCGCAAGGCGGCCGCTCCGGCAGTCTGCCGGGTTTGTGGCAGCATGCTGTCCACCGGGGCGGAGCGCAAGGTGGGACGCTGCAACGCGTGTCCGCCCAGCTACGAGGAACAGACCTTTGACGCCCTCCGGAACTGGCGGCGCGACGTCGCCCAGTCCGCTGACGTTCCCGCGTTCGTCGTCTTCACCGACGCCACCCTCACTGCGATAGCTGAGGCGCGGCCTGCGTCCCTCGAAGAACTTGCCGGGCTTGCCGGCATCGGTCCATCCAAGCTTGAACGCTATGGGGAGGATGTCCTGAAGGTCCTTGCCGAAAGCAGCGTGCTGTGAGGCGCGGCAGCCCGCCAGGCAGCCACGGGCAGCCCGCCGCCGTCCTGACCACCACCGGTGGATCCCCCGTGGAGGTGCGGCGGTCGGCGCGCCGCACCCGGACCGTCGCGGCATTCTGGGAAGACGGTACCGCCGTGGTCGCCATTCCGGCCCGGTTCACCGCGGCCCAGGAACGTGAGTGGGTCCACCGGATGCTGGCAAAGCTGCACAAGCAGGGGGAGCGGCGCGCCGCTTCCGGCCGGCGGCGTCCCGCCACCGACGAAGCCCTGGCCGCCCATGCCGCCCAGTTGTCTGAAACATACCTTGGCGGCCGGGCAACGCCCACATCGGTACGCTGGGTCGGAAACCAAAACTCGCGGTGGGGTTCCGCGACCCCCGCCGACGGGACCATCCGCTTGTCGGACAAACTGCGCCCGATGCCCCAATGGGTGATCGACTACGTCCTGCTGCACGAATTGGCGCACCTGCTGGTGGCCTCGCACAACGCGGCGTTCTGGCGGTTGCTCGAGGCCTATCCCCACACCGGGCGCGCGAAGGCGTTCCTCGAAGGTGTCTCATACGCCACCGCACGGGGCCTGGACAAAGACGCTGCCGCCCCGGACCGTGTGCCCAACACTGCCGGGAACCCCTGGCCGGGCGACGCCGACTAGGACCACCCACCGCTCAACGTCCGGCGCCAACCGCGCGCAGGCCCATCACCCCGGCTTAACGGACCGGCGCGGCCGGGAAACCCCCGGCCGCGCCAACCAATCTCAGCTCTTCGGCTGGTCCGAACCGCCGTCGTCCGTGTCCTGGCCGCCGTCATTTGTGTCCGTGCCGGCGGCGGTGTCACCGTCAGCACCGGGCGCCTCGTCGAAACCGCCGCTGAGCAACTTCTGCAGGGCGTCGTCGACCTCGCTGTCGCTCGCTTCGGCGAGCTTCCGGCGGGAGCTGAAACCCTTCGGGTCATCGAGGTCTTCCGCGGTGGGCAGCAGGTCGGGGTGGTGCCAAATGGCGTCTCGGCCTTCAATGCCGCGCTCATCTTTCAGCGTTGCCCACAGCGTCGCGGCGTCGCGCAGGCGCCGGGGCCGCAGCTCCAGCCCCACCAGGGAGGCAAATGCGTGTTCGGCCGGACCGCCGGTGGCCCTGCGGCGCCGCACCGTTTCCCGGAGGGCGCCGGCGGAGGGCAGCAGGTTCTCGGTGGCGGCAGCGGTGAGTTCGTCCACCCAGCCCTCCACCAGGGCCAACGCTGTCTCGAGCTTCTCCAGTGCCTGCTCCTGGGCGGGGGTCCGCTGCGGCATGAACACGCCCTGGGAGAGGGCCTCCTGGATGCCTTCCGGGTTGCTCGGGTCGATGTCCCGGGCGAGCTCCTCGATGCGGGAGGTGTCGATATGGATGCCACGGGCGTAGGCCTCGATGGCGCCCAGCAGGTGGCCACGCAACCACGGCACCTGCACGAACAGGCGTGCGTGTGCGGCCTCCCGCACGGCAAGGAACAGCCGGATGTCGTTCTCGGGCAGCGACAGGCCTTCGCCGAATGCCGCGACGTTGGCAGGCAGGAGCGCCATTTCAAGGTCGGCGAGCGGGACGCCAATATCGGTGGAGCTGACAACATCCTTGGACAGGGCCCCGATGGCCTGGCCCAGCTGCATGCCGAAGATGGCCCCGCCCATGTTCTGCAGCATCGAGGAGGCGCCGCCCATCATGGACTTCATCTCCTCGGGCATCTGCTCCGTCATGGCCGAGGACAGGGCGTTGGCGATGCTGTTGGCCACCGGTTCGGTCAGCCGCTTCCAGGTGCCAAGGGTTGCTTCCACCCACTCGGCACGGGACCAGGCTTTGCCGATCAGCCCGGTGGCGGGCAGGTCCGTTACCGGGTCCAACCACAGTTCGGCCAGGCGGAGTGCTTCGTCGACGTCCCGGGACTGCTGCGCGGTGACGGAGGGATCTGAACTGCCGGCGGCGACGCGCCGGGCGTTGTCGTGCGCCAGAGTCCAGTTGACGGGTCCTTCGGACGGCGCATTCATCATCGCCTGCACCTGGGAGAACATCTGGGCCAGCAGGTTGGGGTCGTCAGGCAGGCCGGCAGCCTTGGCGAGCTCGGCGGGGTCGAAGTTTTCCATCCCCTTGCCGCCCATCAGGTTCTGCAGCATCTCGGTCAACGGATCCTTGGGATTGTCGTCGCCGTTGGACGGATTGAGTGGGTTGGAGGTCATGGTCCCGCCGATCGATGGTGTGACTGTTGATCAGTCTTCACGGTACCCCGGTGGGGCGTGGCTGTCTGCCGCCCGCCGCCGTCGTTCGCTCTAGGCAAAGCGCCCCGGGACATCTTCACCGCGTACTGTTGGTGGGGTGACTACAACCCGTGGCGGCCATTCCTCCGAGGACCACGTTCCCGAGCTTCGCCCCTTCTCCGGTCCGGAACCAACGGGAGGCAACGGCCCCCTTGACGGCGAGGACGGCAGCGGCTCAGGAGGGGGCATGGTTGCGGACGACGGCGGGCGGCCGGGCAGGCGCCTGTCCACCATGATGGTTGCCGGGTTGGCGGCGCTGGGGCTGGGCATTGCTGTTGGGACCCTGCCTGTGCCGTATGTCATCGAGTCCCCCGGGCCCACCTACAACACGCTGGGGGAGAGCCAAGGGCATCCGGTCATCAGTGTCAGCGGCCATGAAACCTATCCTGCGGCCGGAAGCCTGGACCTGACCACGGTCTACGTTGACGGCGGGCCCACCGGCTCCGTCAGCATCCTCAGCGCTTTCTCCGCGTGGCTGGACAGTTCCAAAGCCGTGTACCCGGAAGAATTGATCTACCCCACGGGTACCACCAAGGAAGAGGCCCAGGAGCAAAGCGCCGTGGCCATGACCACGTCCCAGGAAAACGCCGTCGCGTCGGCTCTGAATGAACTCAAGATTCCTTTCAGCCAGCAGCTCCAGGCCGCGGACCTGTCAAAGGATTCCGCTTCCGCCGGGAAGATCCAGCAAGGCGACGTCCTGAAGACCATCAACGGCAAGGACATCACGTCCCTGTCCGTCATCCAGGATGAGCTGGCGGCAGGCAAGGGTGCACCGGCCACGGTAACGGTGGAGCGAGGAGGCCAGCCCGTTACCTTGGACATCACGCCCAAGGACAACGGCCAAGGCCGCTACATTCTTGGCGTCATGCTCAAGTACCTGTTCAATTTCCCCTTCCAAGTCCAGATTTCCCTGGACAAGGTGGGCGGACCGAGCGCAGGACTCATGTTTTCGCTGGGCATTATCGATACCGTGACGCCGGGTGACCTCACGGGCGGCAAGCACATCGCGGGCACGGGCACCATCGCCCCGGACGGCACGGTGGGCCCGATCGGAGGGATCGCACAGAAGATGCGCGGTGCCCGCGCATCCGGCGCCACGCTCTTCCTGGCGCCGGCCGGAAACTGCGACGAGGTGGCCGGCCATGTTCCGGACGGACTCCAGGTGGTCCGGGTGGAAAACTTGTCCCAGGCCCGGCACGCGGTGGAAGCCGCAGGCAGCGGACAGGACACGTCCGGCCTGCCGACCTGCGCAAACAACTAGACTGGGCGCATCTAGAACCGACAGGAACTAAGCTCCACCGCCACTCGTGGCACAGATGACGGACCATACCAGCCGTTTTTGGCCGGTAGGGTGCGTCGCTCGCACGCTTCGAATATTCTGACGACCAGCTATGAGGTACCCAGTTTGTCCCGTCCCGCCAGCACCATGCCCACAGGCAGACCCCCTTCACGTCGCGGCGCCTTGACGCCCACCCTGATCGTTGTCGCCCTGGTGGTTGTGGGCTTCATTTTCTTCGCCAACGTTTGGACCGACGTCCTCTGGTACCGGCAGCTGGGCTTCATCGAGGTCTTCATCACGGAGAACCTGGCCAAGATTGCCACGTTCGTGGCCGGCTTCGCCCTCATGTTCGCGGCTGTGTTCTTCGCGATCCGGATCGCCTATAACGCCCGGCCGGTCTACGCGCCGGATTCGGAGGTGCGGGACAACCTTAACAGGTACCAGGCCCAGCTTGAGCCGGTCCGCCGGATTGTCATGGTGGGGCTTCCCATCCTGTTCGGCCTGTTTGCGGGCAGCGCCGCGGCGAGCCAGTGGCAGAAGGTGCTGCTCTTCTTCAACCAGGTGGGCTTCGGGCAAAACGACCCGCAGTTCAACATGGACATCAGCTTCTACCTGATGACCCTGCCCTTCCTGGGGTTCGTGACCGGGTTCCTCATCAGCGTGGTGGTCATTGCCGGCATCGCGGGGATCCTCACCCACTACCTGTACGGCAGCATCCGGCTCATGGAGCGCGGCGTCTTCACCAGCCGCGCAGCACAAATCCATATAGCGGTCACGGGTGCGGCCTTCCTGGTGCTCCTGGGAGTCAACTTCTGGCTGGACCGCTTCTCGTCCGTGCAGAACAACGGCGGCCGCTGGGCCGGCGCCCTGTACACCGATGTCAACGCCGTCATCCCCACCAAGGCCATCCTCGCCGTCGCGGCCGCCCTGGTGGCAGTCCTGTTCATCGTCGCTGCCGTCATCGGCCGCTGGCGACTGCCGGTGATCGGCACGGCAATGCTGATTATTACGTCCATCCTGGCCGGCGGCGTCTACCCGTGGGTGATCCAGCAGTTCCAGGTGCGTCCGTCCGAACAGACGCTGGAAAGCCAGTACATCCAGCGCAATATCGACAACACCCGCAGGGCGTACGGCCTGGACGGCATCCAGGAAACCCGCTACGACGCCACGAACACGGCCAGCACCGGTGCGCTGGCACCTGATGCGCAGACCACGGCCAATATCCGGCTCCTGGACCCCAACCTGATCTCGGACGCCTTCGCGCAGCTGGAACAGTACCGCCCGTACTACCAGTTCCCCAAGGCCCTGAACGTGGACCGCTACGAGGTGGACGGCAAGATCCAGGACACCGTGATCGCGGTGCGCGAGCTGAACCCCACCAACGTGCAGACCAACCAGCAGGGCTGGCTCAACCAGCACGTGGTGTACACGCACGGCTATGGCGTCGTGGCCGCCAAGGGCAACAAGTTCACGGTGGACGGCAAACCTGAGTTCCTGCAGTCCGGCATCCCTTCCACCGGCGTCCTCGGCAGTGATTCCACCTACGAGCCGCGGATCTACTTCGGCGAGTCCTCGCCGGAATACTCGATCGTGGGAGCTCCGGACGGCGCCACCCCGCGCGAACAGGACCGCCCGTCCGGCAAGGAAGGCGAAGGCGAAACCCAGTACACCTTCAAGGGCAACGGCGGTCCGAACGTCGGCTCTTTCTTCAACAAGATCCTGTACGCCATCAAATTCCAGTCCTCGGACCTGCTGCTCTCGGACGGGGTGAACTCCGAATCGCAAATCCTGTACGACCGGAACCCCCGCGAACGCGTCCAGAAGGTGGCCCCGTACCTGACGGTGGACGGCGGATCCTACCCCGCCCTGGTGGACGGCCGGGTCAAGTGGATCGTGGATGCATACACCACCAGCCAGTACTACCCCTACTCGCAGCAGAAGCAGCTCTCCGATGCGACGGCTGATTCCCAGACCAGTTCCGGCCGCGCCGTGGCGCTGCCCAACAGCACGGTGAACTACATCCGGAACTCGGTCAAGGCCACGGTGGACGCCTACGACGGCTCGGTCACCCTGTACGCCTGGGACGATACCGACCCCGTCCTGAAGGCCTGGCAGAAGGTCTTCCCGTCCTCGCTGAAGCCGTACTCCGAGATGTCCGGTGCGCTCATGAGCCACGTGCGCTACCCGGAGGATCTCTTCAAGGTCCAGCGGGAGCTCCTGGGGCAGTACCACGTGACGGATCCCATCAGCTTCTACAAGAACAACGACGTGTGGAGCACTCCGGCTGATCCCACTGTGGACACGGACGTCAAGCAGCCGCCGTTCTACATGTCCTTGCAGATGCCCGACCAGCAGAAGCCGGCGTTCCAGCTGACATCGTCGTTCATTCCGCAAATTGTCAACGGAAACGCACGGAACGTCCTGTATGGCTTCCTGGCCGCCGACTCGGACGCCGGCAACCAGGCGGGGGTGAAGGCTGACGGCTACGGCAAGCTGCGGCTGCTGCAGATTCCGCCGGAGACCCAGGTCCCCGGCCCCGGGCAGGCGCAGAATAAGTTCAACTCGGACCCCACCGTGTCGCAGGCCCTTAACCTGTTGCGGCAGGGCGCATCGGATGTGCTGAACGGCAACCTGCTCACCCTGCCCGTGGGCGGCGGCATCCTCTATGTCCAGCCCGTCTACCTCAAGTCGACGGGCGAGACCTCCTACCCGACCCTGCAGCGGGTGCTGGTGGCATTCGGTGACAAGGTGGGCTTCGCGCCCACCCTGGACGCAGCCCTGAAGCAGCTCTTCGGAGGCGATTCGGGGGCAGCAGCCGGAGACTCGGCCAATAACGGGCAAACGCCCGCCGGGCCGGCAGCGCCTTCGACGCCTGCGGCAGCCGACGCCAAGGCCCAGCTGAAGGCGGCTTTGGATGACGCCAACTCGGCCATCCAGGCCGGCCAGACAGCCCTTGCGGCGGGCGACTTCGCCGCCTACGGCGAGGCCCAGAAGAAGGTCGCGGCCGCACTGCAGAAGGCCATGGAGGCCGAAGCCAAGATTCCGGTCACGGCTCCGGAGGCGACGCCGGCACCGGCCGCCTCCGGTTCACCTTCGGCGACGCCGTCCCCGTCAGCGAGCCGCTAGTCCGACGACGGCGGCCCGGCATCCCAGCCTCCACGGGCGCGGGTGCCGGGCCGGCGTAACGGACGTCACGCCCCGCCGATTTGGCCTCCGGTTCACCTCCCGGTAAAGTAGTTCTTGCGACGCGGGGTGGAGCAGTTCGGTAGCTCGCTGGGCTCATAACCCAGAGGTCACAGGTTCAAATCCTGTCCCCGCAACTGGAAGAAGGCCCGAACATTGGGAACAATGTTCGGGCCTTCTGCTTTGCCCGCGCGACAGCGCAGAGCCTTTCGGGAGGCGTGCCCCGGTGGTGCTCAGGGTGGTCGGGACCGCCGCAAAAGTAGGGTAGTGTTGATCAAGCGACGCGGGGTGGAGCAGTTCGGTAGCTCGCTGGGCTCATAACCCAGAGGTCACAGGTTCAAATCCTGTCCCCGCAACTTATGAAGGCCCCGCCGGCAGTTACGCCGGCGGGGCCTTCTTTTTGCCTGGATGCGCATAGTTCCTAGTATTCTCTTTCGAGGACCCCACGATCCGTGGGCAGCCATACGCCATTCTTGAGAGGTATGTTGTTCGATGGCCACACCCACGAAGAAGCCCGGCGCCGCGACGGGTAAGCGGTCCCGGCTCTATTGGGCGGTTCCCGCCGTCCTCGTGGCACTGGTCCTGGCAGTGCTGGCCGCCAGGCTGCTGATGGGACTGCCCGCCGTTGCGTCGTTCGTGGCCGATTACCCGGGCCAATCTGAACTGCCGGCCTCCGCCCCTGTTGGGTTCCCGGCGTGGCTCGCCTGGCAGCACTTCCTGAACGGTTTCTTCCTGCTCCTGATCATCCGCACCGGATGGCAGGTGCGGACCACCACCCGTCCCAGCGGGCATTGGACCCGCAACAACAAGGGCTTGATCCGTACCAGGAATGCGCCCACCAAGATCAGCCTGGAGCTCTGGTTCCACCTGACCCTTGATGCCCTGTGGATCCTGAACGGGCTGGTCTTCGCTGTCCTGCTGTTTGCCACCGGCCAGTGGATGCGCATTGTCCCCACGAGCTGGGATGTCGTTCCCAACGCCCTCTCTGCCGCGCTGCAATACGCGTCGCTGGACTGGCCCACGGAGGATGGCTGGATCAACTACAACGCGCTGCAGCTCCTGGCCTACTTCGTCACTGTTTTCATTGCGGCGCCGCTGGCATTCATCACCGGCCTGCGGATGTCCTCCGCGTGGCCAAAGAAGGCAGCCAGGCTCAACAAGGCCTACCCGATTGAATGGGCGCGTGCCGTCCACTTCCCTGTGATGATCTACTTCGTCGCCTTCATCGTGGTCCACGTCTTCCTGGTGCTCACCACCGGCGCGCTGCGGAACCTGAACCATATGTACGGTGTCAGCGACGACGACGGCTGGTTCGGCTTCTGGGTTTTCCTTGCGTCGGTCGCGGTCATGGTGGCCGCCTGGTTCTTGGCGCGTCCGATCTTCCTGCGCCCCATCGCGTCCCTTATGGGCAAGGTCAGCCGCTAGCCTCAGAGTCCTTGAGCTGCTGGTAAGTGTTCAGCGCCCGCTCCCGCGATTCCGGCAAGTCCACGAGCGGTTCCGGGTAGCCTTGGACCCCTGACTTCCAGGGTTCATGGATGGCTTTGCCGTCCAGCTCCAAAAGTTCGGGGATGAACTCGCGCAGGTACCTTCCGTTGGCGTCGAATTTCTTGCTCTGCGTGACGGGATTAAAGATCCGGTAGTACGGTGAGGCATCGGCGCCGGAACCCGCCACCCACTGCCAGTTGGCCGGGTTGTTCGCGGCGTCCGCGTCCACCAGGGTGTCCCAGAACCATTCCTCGCCGATCCGCCAATCTGTCAGGAGGTTCTTGACCAGGAAGGATGCGGCCGCCATCCGGACGCGGTTGTGCATCCAGCCCGTCTGCCAGAGCTGCCGCATGCCGGCGTCCACCAGGGGATAGCCCGTGTTTCCGTGCTTCCACGCCGCAAGTTCCCGTTTGCCTGGCGACCCCCACTGAAACTTGTCGAACGCCGGCCGGAAGTTTTGGGTGGCCAGGTCCGGATTGTGGTACAGCAGATGCCAGTTGAACTCGCGCCAGCCCAGTTCCGAGCGGAATGTTCCGACGTCGGCAGGGATTTTGCGGGGGTGGCGGCGGCGGATCTCGCGCCACACGCGGAACGGGCTGATCTCGCCGAACCGCAGGTATGGTGACAGCCTGCTGGTGCCATCGGTGCCGGGAAGGTTCCTGCCCGTGCCGTACTCCTCGATGGGGCCGTCCAGGAACTCCTCCAGGCGGTGTGCTGCGCCCTTTTCGCCCGGCTCCCAGGCCTCGGCCAGGCCGCCGCTCCAGTCGGGGGAAGTGGGAAGGAGGGCCCAGCTGCTGAGCGTGTCTGAGGCGGGCAGTCCGCGGCCGGACGGAGCAGGCCCCGGCAATGTCCCAGGTGCCTCCAGGGGGTCGCGGATGTCCGCCGCGGCCAGGCAAGCCCGCCAGAAGGGGGAGTACACCTTATACGGGCCGCCCGCGCCCGTGGTAATGGTCCAAGGCTCGAAGAGGAGGTTGGCTTGGAAGCTGGCGGCTTCGATGCCGTTGCTTCCGGCCCAGTCCTTGAGCCCGGCATCAATGGTCCGCTCGGGCTGGCCGTACCGCCGGTTCCACAAAAGATGCGTCGCCTTGGTCCGGGCAGCCAGGTCCTGGATGATGCCCGC
Source organism: Pseudarthrobacter sp. lyk4-40-TYG-27 (assembly GCF_030209295.1). Taxonomy (NCBI): domain Bacteria; kingdom Bacillati; phylum Actinomycetota; class Actinomycetes; order Micrococcales; family Micrococcaceae; genus Pseudarthrobacter; species Pseudarthrobacter sp. lyk4-40-TYG-27. The sequence continues at coordinate 414,063 of NZ_JARVSH010000006.1, read as the reverse complement.
CGCGGCACCGCGGCGCAGTACCAGCCGGGAACCTTTGCCTTCCAGGTCCGCTGCCAGCGCCACCAGGGAATGGTGCAGCCACCAGCGGGCAGCACCACCCAGCGGGCGTATTCCTTCGGACTCCTCGTCGAGGATATAGACCACCGTCATGGGACCGCCCAGGCGGGCCGCGGCGTCCAGCGCCGGGTTGTCGTCCAAGCGCAGGTCGTCGCGCAGCCATACCAGGGACGTTTGTTCAGTGGATGCCATACCACCACGCTACACACTGGAGGCAAGACAATGGCCGGGACACCGGTCCCGGCCATTGTCTTGTTCCATGCAGCGGATATCCCGCAGGTCAGAGCTTGTCGAAGTCGGCTTCGTCCACCGTGGATCCGGACGTTGATGCCTGGCTGCCTGCGCCGAGGGCAGGCTTGCCCCCGGCCTTCAGCGCTGCCAGCCTGGCTTCGATCTCCGTCTGCTCTCCCAGGTCTTCCAGCTGGTTGAACTGTGCATCGAGGCTGGACGCGGCAAGTTCCTCCTGTCCGCGGACCTTGGCCTCCTCGCGGCGGATCTTCTCTTCGAAGCGGCCGACTTCGCTGGTGGGGTCCATGATGTCGATGCTCTTAATGGCGTCGTGCACCTGCGACTGGGCAGCGGCGGTCTTGGACCTGGCGACGAGTTCATTGCGCTTGCTGGTCAGCTGGTTGAGCTTGTTCTTCATCTGGTCCAAGCCCACCTTGAGCTTGTCCACGATTTCGCGCTGGGAGGCGATGCTCGGCTCAGCGCCCTTGGCTTCACTCTCGGCCGCCATCTGGCGCTGCAGGGCAACCTTGGCCAGGTTGTCGAATTTCTCGGCGTCGGCCACATCGCCGGCGGCGCGGAATTCGTCAGCCTTGCGGGAGGCGGCGAGGGCTTTGTTGCCCCAGTCCTGGGCGTTCTTGATGTCCTCGTTGTAGTCGTCCTCGAGCATCCGGAGGTTGCCGATGGTCTGGGCCACGGCGGATTCGGCCTCTGCGATGTTGTTCGTGTAGTCGCGGACCATCTGGTCCAGCATCTTCTGCGGATCTTCGGCGTTGTCCAGCAAAGAGTTGATATTCGCCTTTGCCAGCTGTGCGATCCGGCCGAAAATGGACTGCTTAACCATGGTGTTTGCCTTTCGTCCTGCTCTGTGTTGACCCACTGGAACCGGTGCACAGTGGTGTACTGCTGTTGTCCGCCGGCCGGATTGCTCCGGTCTGGGCCGGCGGAGGGTCTAGAAACTGCCGGAGTCGCCGCCGCCGAAGTCTCCGCCGCCGAAGTCTCCGCCGCCGAAGCCGCCGGAGTCTCCGCCCCAGCCGCCACCTCCGCCGGAGTCCCCGCCCCAGCCGCCACCGCCGCCCCAGCCGCCGTGGCCGCCGTTCAGGATGGAGTTGATCAGGATGCCACCAAGGATGGCACCGCCCAGGCCGCCGCCACCGCCGCCGCCGAACATGCCGCCACGGCCGAAGCCCTGGTTGGCGTAGCCGTCAAAGTGGTCAACGTCTGCCTGGGCCAGTTGTGCTGCCTGCGCCGCCAGGGCGTGGGCCTGCTGTGCATAAGTCAGGGCCGTGACCGGATCTGTCCGTGCGATGGAGAGGGCGTAGTCGAGGTTGCGCTGGGATTCGGCCAGTCGGGTCCGCGCCTCGGTGCCAACGCCGCCGCGCCGCGCTGTGATGTAGTCGGAGGTTGCGCTGATTTGGGCTTGCGCGGACATGATGGTTTGCTGCAGGGATGCCTGGGCGCGCCGCGCCTGCTCCTGCTGGTCCCGGATGCCGGTCAAGGCCTGGTCCAGGGTCTGGTGCGCGCTTTCGACACGTTGCAGGGTGGCGACAGGATCGATCTTCCCGCCCTGGATTTCGCTCTTTACCTGGGCAAGGGCCGCTTCCACCGCAGCCACGGGGCCCGCCAGCTCGGCGTGGGTTCCGGACTGGATCATGGCCTTTGCCTGCGCCAGGTCCTGCGCCGTGTCCACCACCGCCGTTTCGACGCTGTTCCGGGCTTCATCGAGGCTCGCGGACAGCTTGGAGATGGCGTCCAGCAGGACGTTGGTTTGGTGCAGGCTCTCCTCGGCTGCGCGGACTGCCACGGCGGCGAGGCTTTGCTCGCCCCCGTCCAGTTTCTGCTGCGCGGTTGCCGAGGCGTTCTGCACGAAGGCCAGCCGCTCCTTGGCTTGGACGATGTTGTCAGAAACCTGTGTCAGCGCGCTGTCCGCGTACTTGGACCGCATTTCGGCAAGCGACTGCTCGGCCGTGGAAATCTTGGCGTCCGCTTCCCGGGCTCCGGCATTGACGGCCGCGAGGGCCTGGGGCGCGTTCTTTTCCAGTTCACGCAGTGAGTCGAAGTCCGCTTTCTGCTCCTGCAGGGAGGCCAGGGCGGCCTCGGACCGGCGGATAATCTCGCCCAGCCAGGTGCGTTGCTGTTCTTCGGTGTCCGGAATGTGGTCATCAAGCTGCTGCTGCAATTTGAAGGACTCGCCCATGTGGGCTTTGGCTTCCTCCAGCGCTTTGGTGAAGTTCCCCACGGCGGAGTCGCCGTACTGCGCCTGGGCGAAGCCGAGTTCCTGTTCGCTGGACTTGATGGCGTCATCAGCTTCGATCAGGAGGGAGCCACTCTTGCGGCGGAGTTCGTCCACGCTCAGCGAAGCCAATGGGTCCAGCTCGGCACCTTGGGGGCCGTAGCTGCCCGTGGAGGCCTGGGCTGCGGCCTTCTTCCGGCGGTTGCGGTAGTACAGGCAGGCGCCGCCGCCTGCCACGACGACGCCGGCTCCAACCAGAACCGCGGCGCCTGCACCGTCACCGGAAGACACACTGCCGCTTCCGCCATTGGCGGCGTCGCCGATTGCTGAGGCGGTGTCGATGGCAGCCTGCGCATAGTCCTTCTTGCCCCCGGCCAGGTTGGCGGTGACTGCGTTTTGGCTGATGTTGGCCTGCTTGGACCGGATGGGGCTGCTCGAATTCGTGACGAAGTTGAACTTGCCGTCATCAACAGCAATTGCCAGGACGGCGTCAGCCCTGCCCATGGTCCTCAGCTCAGCTACTTTCTGGGTCCACTGGGCCGGATCGGTCGGGTTGGTGAAGGTCTTCACCGTGACCACGTACAGGTTGTACTTGTGGTCTTTCAGTAGCTTCTGGATGGCGTCCTGGACTTCGCCCTTCCGGCTGCCCAGGACGTTGGCATTATCAACAATGTTCGTTCCGGAGGGAATGGTCACCGGGTCTTCGGCCCAGGCCGCGCCGGCGGGAATCGTGAGCAGCCCGGCAAGGCCGATCACGGCGAGGAAACGTTTGAACTTTGACCGCATGTGCAACCCTTCAGCACGCCTGACACCGACTCGGGACGAATCAGTCGTCGAATCCAGCAGCGCCCCCACGCTTGGTGTGAAGCCGCAGGTCGCTGTGGCAATTCATCTTGATTCTATGGTGCACCCCACAGCCAGTCCATGCGGCCGAATATGCCGCCAGCGAAACACATTGCGGGGTTCTATGGGAACGCCACGACGTTCAGGAAGCTTTCAGCAAACATCCGAGCTTGTTCCAGCGGGACGGGTCATAGTTAATGGCAGACAAGGATGAAAGGAAGTCCCATGACTGAGAATCACACGCCAGGACCGGTCCCGGAGGGCAGCGCGGGCAGCCGGAACCCCTGGCAGCAGCAGGACCCGCAGCAGCCCGGAGCCGGCCCGGCGGACACTCAGTCCGGGGGCGGGGGCAATGCCGGCCACGAGCAGGGACAGTACGGTGCCGCTGACCAGCAGCACGACCCCACGGAACGGCTGGACCAGCCGCAGGCAGCACGCCAGGACCACACCCAGGAGCTCCCCGGCGCTCCCAGGCCCGTTTACCCGCAGCGCCAGCCTTTCTACGGCCAGTCCGGATACTACGGCCAGCAGCAGAACGGCCAGCCAGGCCAGGGCGCGGGGCCCGGTATGCAGCATTCAAGTGTCGGCCTGGCGCCCAATCCCAAGGATGCTCCGCGCCGGAAGGCGACCTTCGGCATCGGCACCCTCATCGCCAGCATCCTCGCCGCTGGGCTTGTGGGCGGCGGCGTGGCAACGGTGGGCGCAGGTGAACTGTTTGGAAACGCCGGCTCCGGCACCTCGGCGGTGGGTGGCAGCAACCAGCCGGGAACGGTCATCGTGAATAACAAGGATGACGTCAACGCCATTACAGCCGCCGCGGTGAAGGCTTCCCCCAGTGTCGTTACCATCAGTGCCACCAGCGGCAGCTCCGGTGGCACCGGTTCGGGCATCGTCCTTGACGACCAGGGACACATTCTCACCAACACCCACGTGGTCACGCTGGACGGCCAGACGGCCAACGCCACCCTTGAAATCCGCACCAGCGACGGCAAGGTCCTTCCCGCGAAGCTCGTAGGCACGGACCCCTTGTCCGACCTCGCGGTGATCAAGGTGGACGACACCTCAAGCCTCACTCCTGCAACCCTGGGGGATTCCTCCAAACTCAACGTGGGTGACACCGCCATCGCCATCGGTTCACCGCTTGGGCTGACCGGGACGGTGACGGATGGCATCGTGTCCACGCTGAACCGGACCATCAGTGTGGCATCGTCGGCAGCCCCGCAGGGCGGTGACAACAGCCAGGGCGGTGACCAGGGCTTCCAGTTTGCGCCTCCGGGCGGCGGACAAAGCCAGCAAAGCTCGAGCCAGGGATCCATCGCCATCAACGTCATCCAGACCGATGCAGCGATCAATCCCGGCAACTCCGGCGGCGCCCTCGTCAACAGCAAGGGTGAGATCATCGGCGTGAACGTGGCCATCGCGTCCGCAGGCTCCGGCACCTCGACGTCCCAGAGCGGCAACATCGGCGTCGGGTTCAGCATCCCGATCAACAACGCCAAGCGCGTGGCGCAGGAGATCATCGACAACGGCAAGGCCTCCCATGGCCAGCTCGGTGTCAGCGTCAAGGCGAAGAGTACCTCCGGTGCGTCCTCGGAATTCTCGGTAGGCGCCGACGTAGCAACGGTTGACGCCAGTTCGCCGGCAGGGAAGGCCGGGATCAAGGTCGGCGACGTCATCACCAAGTTCAACGACCTCAGCATCGGTGAACCGAACCAGCTGACCGCGGCGGTCCGCGAGCAGCCGGCAGGTTCCACGGTCAAGATCACGGTCCAGCGCGGCGGCAAGGAGCAGACGTTCGACGTCACGCTCGGCGCGGCAGCCAGCTGACACGCCCAAGCCATCACGACGGCGGCGTCCCCACCCAGGGGGCGCCGCCGTCGGCATGTCCGGCGCAACGGAAAACCTGACACAGGCGTTAACGGAAGAGGGCGCCCGGACGCGCCGATATGGTTAGCTAGGAGCTACCCGCCTGCCGGGCATTCCGCGGCCATGACCCACCCGGCTGGCTGTCCACAAGCATGGAAGGCTGCTGTAAACACAGTGGAAGAGACATTGAAGATCGTAGTCCTGGTCAAACATGTACCGGACGCCCAGTTCGACCGACACCTGGGTGGCGAGGGCAACACCGCGGACCGCGACGAGAGCATCCTGTCCGAGCTCGACGAATACGCCCTGGAAGCTGCCCTGCAGCTTGCCGAGGCCCGAGGCGGAAGCAAGGCCGGCAACCAGGTCATTGCCCTGAGCATGGGCCCTGCCGGGGCCGTCAACGCCGTAAAGAAATCGCTGCAGATGGGCGCCACCGAAGGCGTCCACCTCACGGACGACGCGCTCGCCGGCTCGGACGCGGCTGCCACCTCGCTGGCACTCGCGGCGGCGGTCCGGCACCTGGGCGGCGTGGACCTGGTCCTGACCGGGATGGCGTCCACCGATGGTGAGACCTCGCTGGTCCCAGCCCAGCTGGCGGAGCGGCTCGGGCTGCCGCAGGTAACCTTCGCATCCTCGCTGGAGGTCGACGGCGGCCGGCTCACTGCCCGGCGCGACGCCGACACGTCATCGGAGACTGTGGAAGCAGCACTGCCCGCGGTCGTGTCCGTCACGGACCAGATCAACGAACCCCGGTACCCCAACTTCAAGGGCATCATCGCGGCCAAGCGCAAGAGCATCACCACGCTCTCCCTCGCAGACATCGGCGTGGACCCTGCCCAGGTTGGCTTTGCAGGGTCGTGGACCACCGTCACCAGCGCCGAACAGCGGCCGCCGAGGACTGCCGGCACCATCATCACCGACGAGGGCGACGCCGGCATCAAGCTGGTTGATTTCCTGGCCGCCCAGAAGCTGCTCTAAGGGGACAACGACATGGCAAAAGTACTGGTATTCATCGACAGCCCCGGAGCTTCGCTCAAGAAGAGCAGCCTGGAGCTGCTGACCCTGGCTCGTTCCCTGGGGGAGAGCGCCGTCGCGGTCAACGGAGACCTTTCCGACGACGTCGCCGCCACCTTGGCGGAATACGGTGTGGGCACCGTCCTGCACCCGTCGGCCGAGGACCTGGGTGATTTCCTCGTAGCGCCCAAGGCAGCCTACCTGGCCGCAGCGGCAGAGGCAGCCGGAGCCGGGATCGTGCTGCTGGATAACTCTCCGGAAGGCAAAGAGATCGCGGCGCGGCTGGGCATCCGGCTCAACGCCGGCGTCATCACCGACGTCGTCGCCGTGGACCCGGACGGTACCGCGCACAAGTCGGTCCTGGCCGGCTCGTACAACACCTCCTGCAAGGCCACGACGGCCGTTTCCGTGCTCACGCTCAAGGCCAACAACGTGGTTCCGGAACCCGCGCCCGCACCCACCACGCCCGAAACGGCAACCGTGGAGGTGCCCGCCGTCGCCAACGTTGCCCGCATCACTGCCCGCGAGCAGAAGGTGGCCAGCGGCCGCCCGGACCTCACCGACGCCCGGATCGTCGTTGCCGGCGGCCGCGGCATGGACGGCGACTTCGGTCCCGTCGAGGAGCTGGCCGATGCCCTCGGTGCCGCCGTAGGAGCTTCCCGCGCAGCCACCGACGCCGGATGGATCAGCCACGACGCACAGGTGGGGCAGACCGGCAAGACCGTTTCCCCGCAGCTGTATATCTCGGCAGGCATCTCCGGTGCCATCCAGCAAAAAGCCGGCATGCAGACGTCCAAGGTCATCGTCGCCGTGAACAAGGATGCCGAATCGCCGGTCTTCGAGATCGCCGACTTCGGCATCATCGGGGACGTCTTCGATGTCCTGCCCCAGGCCGCAGCCGAGATCAAGAAGCGCAAAGGCTGATCCGTTGACTGCTTCCAGCGAGCAGGCAGGGAGCCCGTTCAACCCGGAATTACACCGGGTTGGGCGGGTGCTCTGTTTTGCGGCCCACCCCGACGACATCGACTTCGGCGCAGCGGGCACCATCGCCGCGTGGACGGCTGCGGGGGTGGAGGTGAGCTACTGCATCATGACCGACGGCGATGCCGGCGGCTTCGATCCTGCCCACCGCGCGGACATCATCGCCATGCGGGACGCCGAACAGCGCCGGGCAGCGGAGCTGGTGGGCGTCACTGACATCCACTACCTCCATCAGCGTGACGGCTACCTTGAGGCCTCCCACGAGGTGATGAAAGGCGTGGTGCGGCTGATCCGCGAAGTCCGCCCCGACGTCGTGCTCGCCATGCACCCTGAACGGAACTGGCAGCGGATCCAGAAGAGCCACCCGGACCACCTGGCAGTGGGGGAGGCGGTGACCCGGGCCGTGTACCCAGCACTGGAGAACCCCTTCGCCTATCCCGAGCTGGCGGAGGCCGGGCTGGAAGCCTACAAGCTGCCGTGGCTCTGGCTTTATGCGGGACCGGGTGAACGGGAAAACCACTTCGTCGATGTCACCGACCAGGTTGACGCGAAACTCGCCGCCATCCATGTCCACGTCAGCCAGCACCCCGACGTGGAGGCCATGGAAGCCACCGTGCGCCAGGGCATGCGCACCAACGCCGCGCGGGCAGGAATGCCGCGCGGGCGCAGTGCCGAGGCCTTCCACGTGGTGGCGGTCAACGGGCCGGACACCATCGCCGGCTTCTAGGACGCAAGAAGCCCCCCGTTCCGATCATGGGAACGGGGGGCTTTTGGCGTTGGTCGCCGGTGCCGGGTCAGGCGCCGAGCGGTGCCGCCGCAACCGTCGGCAGCGTGGGCGCTTTCGAACCGCCGGACGGCTCAACGGTGATGCCCAGCGAAGCAGCCGAATGGATGCCTTGGACCACGGCAGGTTTGGAGAGTGCCTGTTCGTCCATCAGGCCCTGCGACACCGGGGCGGAGCCGTCCTTGGGAATGAGCCACATCTGGTAGACCTTGCCCGCCGGTGGAGCGGGCACGCCGCTCATTTTCACCACGGCGGCATCCTCTGACGCGGAGATCAGCACCGTCGCCTTGCCGCCGCCTTGAACGTTGACGGACGCCTCGCGCAGGTCCCCGGCACGCACGACCTGGTTGACGGGATCATTCTGGTCGGCCAGGTAGGCGCCCACTCCCACGCCGCCCAGCGCAATCGCTGCCGCGGCTGCCACGCCCACCAGCCAGCGCCTGGTGCCGGACGGACGGCGCTCCGCCCTGCGCTTGCGGGCCTCGGCGAGATCGTCGGTTGGTTCTGGCGGTTTTACCGCGCCTACGGCCGGGGGCACGGCGTCAGCACTGGTACGGCCGCTGCCCGCGGGAAGCTGGGCCACAATCCGTTCGAACAGGTCCGACGGCGGCTCCTCCTCCGCGCGGAAGGTGCGGGCCAGCGTCTCCCGGGACTGGCGGACACGCTCCAGGAAGACGAGGCGCTCCGTTTCCGGTGCGGTGGACATGTACTGGTCAATCGCGTCGCGTTCGTGCTCCGTGACCGCGTCAAGGGCGTAGAGTTCGGCGAGGTCGATGGCACGGCCTGCGGCAAGGTCCATGGCGACGGTGTCGCCAAACGCACGCGAACGGTCGTTGCGGCTGTTGTCCATGTCACTCAATTCAACTCACCCCCAGACAGGTCTTCAATCGGATCAGTCCATCGCGGATGCGGGACTTGATGGTGGGAACAGCGGCATTCAGCCGTTCGGCGACTTCCCGATAGGTCAGGCCGCCGTAGTAGGCCAGGCGCACGGATTCCTGTTGTGTTTCGGTCAGCGTCTCCAGGCAGCGGACCACCGCCTCGGCCTCGAGCCGGCTTCCGACTTCGTCGGAGACGCTGTCGTGGTCGATGTCCTGGGTGCTGGCGCCGTATTTCGCTTCACGGTCCGTGGAGGATTGCGAGGACCGGACCTTGTCCACCGCCCGCCGGTGGGAGATGGTCATGAGCCACGACAGCGGGCTCCCGGCCTGCGGATCGAACTTGGCCGCGTTCTGCCAGACCTGCAGGAAGACTTCCTGCGTTGTGTCTTCGCTGAGTTCGGGGTCGATCAGGACCCGGCGTGCCATGCCAAAAACCCGGCGGGACGTGAGTTGGTAGAACTCGGCAAACGCGGCCTGGTCCCCGCGGGCGACAGCGGCAAGCAGCGTCGACAGCCGCTGGCTGATGTCGGCTGGGGGATCGGTCACCGCGGCGGAGCCTTCGGGATTCGGCGCGTTGGGAGTTTCCATCACTTCCAAGCATAAGTCTCCGGCGGGAGATTCCCGGGCAGTGCCGCGGCTGTTGCGGTGTTCGCGCCTGGAATGCGCCTCGAGTAATGTCACCTGCCGCTCCTTGCTCCGCTTGAATGTGTTTCAAAAGGCATTCGGAGCCGTGCGGCAGCCGGATGGGATCGACGAAAAAAGAGTTCAGTCCCGGTTGTCCCCGCCGGGCGGGGTGCTAGAGCTTGGCCCCGGCGAAGCCCTGCTGGCGCCACGCTTCGTAGACGGCAATGGAGGCGGCGTTGGCGAGGTTGAGGGAGCGGAGCGCCGGGAGCATGGGCAGGCGCACTGTTGCGGTCACGTGGGGGTCGGTCTTCAGCTCCGCAGGCAGGCCCACGGATTCGCTGCCGAACATCAGGACGTCCCCGGGCTGGTACGGGATGTCGGTGTAACTGGTTGTACCGTCCGAGGTGAAGGCGTAGACCCGCTCCGGCTTGAGCTGTTCCCAGGCGTCTTCGATGCTCCGGTGGACTGTCACCACCGCGAGGTCGTGGTAGTCCAGGCCTGCACGGCGCAGTTTGGCATCGGAGAAGTCGAAGCCCAGGGGTTCCACGAGGTGCAGTTCGGCGCCGGTGATGGCGGCAAGGCGGATGGCATTGCCGGTATTGCCGGGTATTTCTGGGGCATGGAAGAGGATGCGGAACACGTCCCCATCCTAGCCAACCGCCGTCAGTGCATGCCGCGCAGCAGCCGGGCCAGGACCGGCACGTTCACGGTGTTGGGTGCCGGTCCTGCGGCAAGGAACTCCTTCAGGCCGCGCACCAGGCCGGCCGCGTTGACGATTTGGACCGTTTCCATGGGCCCTGCCGGGCGGCGGTGATGGTCGATCACCGGCTCATGGAGGTTGCCATCCGGGCTGAACACCACGGTCCACCCCGTGACGTTCAGTTCCGGAAAGATGTCCTGCATCGCCCACACCACCCGGGCAAGCTGCGGGGGCGCCACGGCACGCCCCCCGTGATTGAGGGTGCGGCCGTCCCAGGCATAGGCGCCCTTGGGCAGGAGCATCGAGTTGACCAAGGCGAGGCGGTAGCCGGACAGGACGGCGTGGTCGATGTGGCTGTTGTCCGCCGGCGACTGCAGGCCGTTGATGAGCCGGGCCGCGGGGATGGCCGTCAGCACCTGGCGGGAGAGGAGCTGCACCGTGCGCATTTCACGCTGGATCCGGGCCTCGGCGCCGAAGATTCCCCTCTTCCGGGGCATCCCATGGACCTGCTGGCCGGCCTGCTCCAACGGAATCAGCGGGACCACGCCGCTCCCTTCGTAAGGCGGAACGTAAACCGGAGGGTCCCCGGCCGTGTTCCGCCCGCCGCCCGGTCTGCGGACTGTGGCGGACGCCCGGCTCCCTGCCGCGGGGGCATCGAAGTGGGCGCCGGCGTCGGCCGGCGCGGCGCCCGCCCCATAGGACCGGTCGTAGGCCTTGCGGCGCTGCGGATCAATCAGCGTCTCGTACGCAGCGGTGACCCGGCGGAACGTTGCGGCATCACCCCCGTGGTCCGGGTGGGCAGACCTGGCTGCGCGCCGGTACGCCACTTTGATCTCTTTTTCAGTGGCTGTGACGGCCACACGGAGGACCTGGTAGTGGGAGCTGCTGCTCTCGGTCAAGCAATCGTCCTGTTCTTCAAGCGCCACGGGGAAAGCGAAGTGCCCGCCCAGTCTAGCCAGCCCGGATGGTCGGCCTGCATTGTCAACGAGCGCCCGGGGTGCCGGGGTTCCCCGCGGCCGGAGTTTAGACTCGTGGATGCACAGCCGAACACCGGCTGCAGGGGATGCGGGGTGGAAATGGGTTTTCCGACGACGGCCGTGCCGGCGGGCCGGGGATGGCGCCTGGGGGTGCCGCTGGCAATGGCAGTGCTGCTGGCCGGCTGCAGCGTGGGTGTCCGGGACCCTGCTGCCCCGGAAACGCCGCCAAGCACGCCGGCCCTGTCCACCCCAACGATCACCCCCGGCCACGACGCCGCGGCAGTGGCAGCCCGGGACCTGCCCTTTGCGGCCGGGGGCACCCTGGCCCCGGGCGTTCCGGTGGGCATCTCTGACGAGCTGCAGCGTGCACCGGGGTGGAAGCCGGTCACGAAGGACGTAGCCGGTGCAAGCCAATACGCCAAGGCTGACGGTTGCGTGGTCGCGGCCCGGGTCAGCACCGGGCAGGGCCCGCTGGTCCGTGGGGACGACCGGGAGTCCACCGTGGCCCTGTTCCAGTACCTGGACGCCACCATCCAGCCCTCGTATTTGACGACGGAGACGTTGCAGTGGGGCGGCAGCGTCGAAGAGCCCGGCAAGAGCGTCGAGGTCCTCGTGCTGGAACCTGCCGCGCACGGCGGAAAGCCGACCGCGGTTCTTGCCAGGGTCTTCGGCACTGCGGGCTCGTCGGCCTACATCTCCGTTTCCTGCCCGGATCCGGGGTCGCTCGCCGCCGCCCGCAAGGATGTGGCGCGCTACATGCCCCTGGTGCCGCCGTCGGCCTGAGCCGAAGCGGGGGCGGACCGCAACTATGACCTGGCCGGTGAACTGATGGCTGCCGCCATCGGGGCGTCCGAGGTTGGTGCCCGGGGCTGCCGCGGCAGCGGGCGCTAGAATTGGACGGTGCCCGCCTACCTCGACCACGCCGCCACCACGCCGCTCAACGGTGCGGCCCTCACCGCACTGACGCGTGAGCTGGCACGTACCGGAAACCCGTCATCACTGCACGGTTCCGGCCGCCGGGCCCGCCGCGCCGTGGAAGACGCGCGCGAGACCATTGCCGCGGCCGTCGGGGCACACCCGTCAGAAGTGATCTTCACCTCCGGCGGCACCGAATCGGACAACCTCGCCGTGAAGGGCTTGTACTGGTCCCGCGTGGCAGAAGACCCCAGGCGGCGCCGCATCCTCTGCTCCGCCGTCGAGCATCACGCGGTGCTGGACACCGTCGAATGGCTTGAGCGCCACGAGGGCGCGGCTGTTACCTGGCTGCCCGTGGACCGCGAGGGTGTGGTGGATCTGGTTACCTTGGAGGCGGAGCTGGCACGCGACCCCGGCAGTGTCGCCCTGGTGACCGTGATGTGGGCCAACAACGAAGTAGGCACCATCCAGCCCGTCCGCCGCATCGTGGAGCTGGCCCACGCGGCCGGCGTGCCCGTCCACTCCGACGCCGTCCAGGCATTCGGTTCCTTGTCCGTGGATTTCAAGGAATCCGGCCTCGACGCAATGTCAGTTTCCGGCCACAAGATCGGCGGCCCTGTCGGAGTGGGTGCGCTCCTGCTGGGCCGCTCGGTCACATTGACGCCGGTGCAGCACGGCGGCGGCCAGGAACGCGACGTCCGCTCCGGGACGCTGGACACTGCGTCCATCGCGGCCTTCGCCGCCGCTGCGGAATCCGTTGCAGCTGCGTTGCCCGCCGAGGCGGCGCGGATCGCTGCCCTGCGTGACCGCCTTGTGGACGGCATCCGCGAACGGGTTCCCGAAGCCGTACTCCGTGGTGCGCCCGGTGATGGTCGGCTGCCCGGCAACGCGCATTTCACTTTCCCTGGCTGCGAAGGGGATTCGCTGCTGTTCCTCCTGGACTTGGCGGGCATCGAATCGTCCACCGGCTCTGCCTGCACCGCGGGCGTCCCGCGGCCCTCCCACGTGCTGCTGGCCATGGGCCTGGACGAGGACACCGCGCGGGGAGCCCAGCGGTTCAGCCTGGGACACACTTCCACCGAGGCCGACGTCGATGCCCTGCTTGCGGCACTGCCCGAGGCTTATGCACGTGCACGCCAGGCCGGAATGGCCGGCCACGAGTCCACCATCCAAACCGCAGGTACCGTGGCACGGCAGGCACTGCACGGCAGCTGATTCCGCAGGGCGCTGGTGCCCTGGGCGGGTTTGCCGGGTCAGGTCCCGGCGGCCAGGGGCGATTTGCGCGGGTCCGTAGAATGGATAGGCGAAGATCGTTTCGCCCGCCCGGCCTTGCCGCCCGGGCCCCGGTGAGCAAGCGTCCCCCAACAGAAAGCCAGCATGCGAGTACTAGCAGCCATGAGCGGCGGAGTTGATTCCGCCGTTGCCGCCGCCCGCGCGGTCGAGGCCGGGCACGACGTCGTCGGCGTCCACCTTGCCCTGTCCCGCATGCCCGGAACCCTCCGCACCGGCAGCCGGGGCTGTTGCACCATCGAAGACTCCCGGGACGCTTGGCGTGCCTGCGACGTCCTCGGCATTCCCTACTACGTCTGGGATTTCTCCGAGCGCTTCAAGGAAGACGTCGTCCAGGACTTTATCGACGAATACGCCGCCGGCCGCACCCCCAACCCGTGCATGCGGTGCAACGAACGGATCAAGTTCGCCGCCCTGCTGGAGAAAGCCATTGCCCTGGGCTTCGACGCCGTCTGTACCGGCCACTACGCCAAAGTGATCGAGGACGCCGACGGCAACCGGGAACTCCACCGCGCAGCCGACTGGGCGAAGGACCAGAGCTACGTCCTTGGGGTCCTGACCCACGAACAGCTCAAGCACTCGATGTTCCCCCTGGCCGACACACCGTCCAAGGCCGAGGTCCGTGCCGAAGCGGAGCGGCGGGGCCTCTCCGTCGCCAACAAGCCGGACAGTCACGACATCTGCTTCATTCCGGACGGCGACACCGCCGGCTGGCTCGCCGAGAAAATCGAGATGACCACAGGCGACATCGTGGACGAGTCCGGCGCCAAGGTGGGGGAGCACCCGGGAGCCAACGCCTTCACGGTGGGCCAGCGGCGCGGACTCAAACTGGGTACCCCCGCCGCCGACGGCAAGCCCCGCTTCGTCCTGGAAATCCGGCCCAAGGAGAACCAAGTGGTCGTGGGTCCCGAAGCCCTGCTGGCCATCGACGAGATCCGTGGCATCAAGGTCTCCTGGGCGGGCCTTCCCATTTCCGAGGTGGACTCGGGGGCGGAATTCAACTGCCACGCCCAGGTCCGTGCGCACGGGGATCCCGTACCCGCCACAGCCTGGGTGGAGCCGGCCCGGGACGGCGCTGCCGGCAGCCAGCTGATGGTCCGGCTGGAGGCTCCGTTGCGCGGTGTGGCCCCGGGCCAAACCGTGGTGCTGTACCAGGGCAGCCGCGTGCTGGGCCAGGCCACCATCGACGCCGCACGGTCCCTCCAGCGGGCCGCGCTGTAACCCTGCCGTTCCCTGGACCGCCGCGGTTCCACCGTGGCGGTCCTTTGCTGTGCCCAGGGCCGGCCGCCTGCACGATTCCGCATCGCACTGCCGGGTAACTATTGAGAAAATATTGTGTTTCAACTCACAGAAATGGCCGTCCCGAGGGCTGACTCTCTGATTGAATCAAGGGATCAGCACTGCACGCCGGCGTCTGGGGCTATCAACCTGTGACCGCGGGCGTGCGCGTACTCATCGGAAAGAAGTTCACAGATGATCAAGAGCACAACGGCCCTGCACCGCGCCATCGCGCTGGCAGGCATCTCCGCCCTGGCCCTGACAGCATGCACGGGGCCCTCTGGCGGCGGGGGAACGTCCACCGGCAGTGCCGGCGGCGGTGCCATTACCTTTGGAACCACGGACAAGGTCGTAACCCTCGATCCCGCCGGTTCCTACGACGCAGGCTCATTCCTGGTGATGAACCAGGTCTACCCCTTCCTGATGAACTCGAAGCCCGGTTCGGCCGAGGTCAGCCCGGACATCGCGGAGTCCGCGTCCTTCACGTCACCCACCGAGTTCACCGTGAAGCTCAAGCCCAACCTGAAGTTCGCCAACGGCCACGCGCTGACGGCCTCGGACGTGAAGTTCTCCTACGACCGCGTCCTCAAGATCAATGATCCCAACGGCCCGGCGTCGCTGCTGTCCAACCTCAAGTCCGTCGACGTCAAGGACGACACCACCGTAGTGTTCACCCTGAACGCCGCCAACGACCAAGTCTTCCCGAGCGTCCTTGGCACCAACACCGGTCCGATCGTGGATGAGGAAGTTTTCCCCGCCGATAAGGTGATGAGCGACGAAGACATCGTGGCGGCCAAGCCGTTCGCCGGCCAGTACACCATCGATTCCTACAAGAAGAACGAACTCGTCAGCCTCAAGAGCAACCCCGACTACAACGGACTGCTCGGCAAGCCGGCCAACGACAGCGCCGTGATCAAGTACTACGCCGATTCCAACAACCTGAAGCTGGACGTCCAGGGCGGCAACATCGACGTTGCCGGCCGAAGCCTCACCGCCACGGACGCTGCCGACCTCGGCAAGGACTCCAAGGTCAAGGTCTACAAGGGCCCGGGTGGCGAGCTGCGCTACATCGTCTTCAACTTCGACACCATGCCGTTCGGCGCCAAGACGCCTGAAGCCAACCCTGGCAAGGCACTGGCCGTGCGCCAGGCCATGGCGGACATTGTTGACCGGCAAGCCATCTCGGACCAGGTGTACAAGGGAACCTACGTTCCCGCCTACTCCGTGGTGGCGGATGGGCTGCCCGGCGCAATCCAGCCCATGAAGGACCTGTACGGGGACGGCAGCGGCAAGCCGAGCCTGGACAAAGCCAAGAAGGTCCTCAGCGACGCAGGGATCACCGGTCCGGTGACCGTGAAGCTGCAGTACAACCCGGACCACTACGGCAAGTCTTCGGGCGATGAATACGCCATGGTCAAGGAACAGTTGGAGAAGTCCGGCCTCTTCACCGTGGACCTGCAGTCCACCGAATGGGTGACGTACTCCAAGGCACGCACCTCTGACGCGTACCCCGTATACCAGCTCGGCTGGTTCCCGGACTACTCGGATGCGGACAACTACCTCACGCCCTTCTTCATCCCGGGCAACTTCCTCAAGAACCACTACGAGAACCCGACCGTCACGGACCTGATCCAGAAGCAGCTGGTCACTCCGGACAAGACCGAACGCCAGAAGCTGATCGGCGATGCCCAGACGGCAGTGGCGAAGGACCTCTCCACCCTGCCGCTCCTGCAGGGCTCGCAGCTCCTGGTGGCGGGAGCTGACGTCAAGGGTGTCGAGAAGACCCTCGACCCCTCGTTCAAGACACGCCTTGGCGTGCTGTCCAAGTAAGCAGTCAACCCCCATCGGGCTCTGACGGGCCGGAGGCGGGACGCCGCAATGGTGTCCCGCCTTTTGCCGGTCATCAGTCAGCAACGAGGGGAATGCTGGCTCCCGGTCACCACGAATCCAGGTACCGATGACATCTTTGATTGACGCGCCGCCAAGTGATGCGGACGCGCTCCTTCCGACCAAGAAAAAAGCGGCAGGGGGAGGGCTCGCCCAGTACATCCTGGTCCGCTTCCTGCTGATCTTCCCTACCATCCTCATCCTCGTCACGTTGGTGTTCTTCCTCATGCGGATCACCGGCGACCCCATTACCGCCGCCATGGGCGGCCGGCTCCCGCCGGAACAGCTGCAAGAACGCATCCACACCGCCGGCTACGACCGGCCACTGCTTCTGCAGTACTTCGAATACCTGGGGCAGCTGGTCACGGGCAACTTCGGCACCACCCTCTCGGACAACCGCAAGGTCACCGAGATGCTGACCACTTATGGCTCCGCCACCCTGGAGCTCGCCATCAACGCCATCATCGTCGCGCTGGTGGTGGGCATACCGCTCGGGATGATCGCCGCGCACCGTCGTGATCACCTGCCGGACGCCGTGCTCCGGATCCTGGCCATCCTGTTCTACGCAACCCCGGTGTTCTTCGCCGGCATGCTGCTCAAGTTGGTGTTCTCCGTGTGGCTGGGCTGGCTGCCGGTCGCCGGCCGCGCCGGGACGAGGACCGAACTGTCCCTCACAGCCCTGGAAGCCCCCACCGGCATCTACTGGCTGGATGCCCTGCGCAGCGGAAACATGGCTGCCCTCAGCGACGTGATGTCCCACGCCGTCCTTCCGGCTCTGGCCCTTGGCCTCCTGACGGCCGGGGTCTTCCTGCGCCTGGTTCGGACCAATGTCATCGGCACGCTCGGCAAGGACTACATTGAGGCGGGCCGCTCACGTGGCGTCAGCGAATACCGGCTGGTCACCAAGCACGCCTACAAGCCGGCGCTGATCCCCATCATCACGGTCATGGGCCTGCAGATCGCAGTGCTGCTCGGCGGGGCCGTGCTCACCGAAACAACCTTTGAGTGGAAAGGCCTCGGATTCCAGCTGGCCAACTACCTCACGGCGCGCGACTTCGTCGCCGTCCAGGGCATCGTGGTGCTGCTGGCCGTCATCGTCGCCGTCACCAACTTCATCGTGGACATTATCGCCGCGCTGATCGACCCCCGCGTGAGGTACTGACATGACTGCCGAGACCACCCTGGAACCCGTGGCCAACCCGCGGGCATCCTTCTTCCGGCGGCTGCCGGTTGTTTCCCACTTCAACAAGAGCGTCGGGCTGCAACGGTTCATGCTGGTCGTGGGGCTCGTCCTCACAGGCATCTTCCTGCTCACAGCCTTGGCAGCACCGCTGCTGGCGCCTTACGGCTTCGCGCAGCTCTCGGATGCCGACGGCAACTTCCCCACCCAGCAGGCGCCCGGCGGCAAGCACCTCCTGGGCACCACCGTTGGCGGTTATGACGTCCTGTCACGGGTGATCTGGGGCACCCAGACAGCCCTGCTGGTCATCATCGTCGCCGTCATCCTGTCCATCTTCGCCGGCGTCATCCTCGGCCTGGTGAGCGGCTACATCGGCGGCTGGCTGGACCGCATCCTGGTGGTCGTCGCCGATGCCATCTACGCCTTTCCGTCCCTGCTGGTCGCGATCGTCATGGCCATTGTCATCAGCGGGGGCCAGTCCAGCCTGCTGGGCGGAATCCTGGCTGCCGCCATCTCCATCACGGTCGTGTTCATCCCGCAGTACTTCAGGGTGATCCGGGCCGAAACGATCAGGCTCAAGGCGGAGCCTTTCGTCGAATCGGCCAAGGTGGTGGGCGCCTCGAACATCCGGATCATGACCCGGCACATCTACCGCAACGCCACCCGCACCCTGCCGCTGATCTTCACCCTCAACGCCTCCGAATCAATCCTGACCCTCGCAGGGTTGGGCTTCCTGGGCTTTGGCATCGAACCGAGCTCAGCCGCGGAATGGGGCTTCGACCTGAACAAGGCGCTCGCCGACACCACGTCCGGCGTTTGGTGGACGGGGCTGTTCCCCGGCCTGGCCATCGTCTGGACCGTGCTGGGGCTGACGCTCGTGGGCGAAAGCATCAACGACCTCAACGATCCGCGCCTGCGCGGGCGGAAGCGGATCAGCCGCAAAGCATCTGCCGCATCAGCTGGACCCGGCACCGAAACAGAATTGAGCAACCCGTGAGCGAAAACCTTGGGTCCGTTTCGGACCGCACGGAACAGGACCGTAAAACGGTGCTGGAGATCGACCACTTGCAGGTCACCTTCGCCACCGACGGCGGCGACGTCCATGCCGTCAAGGACGTCAACCTTGAAGTCAGGGCCGGAGAAGTGCTGGCCATCGTGGGCGAATCCGGCTCCGGCAAGACCGTCACCGCCAAAACCATCCTGGGGCTGCTGCCTGAAACAGCGATGAGTTCCGGCGCCGTGCTGATCAACGGCACCAATGTCATCAGCCTGAGCCCCGGCCGGCTCCGCCAGATCCGTGGACGCGACGTGGCCATGGTGTTCCAGGAGCCCTCCACCGCCCTCAACCCGGTATTCACGGTGGGATGGCAGATCGCCGAAGGGATCCGGGCCCATGCCGGGGCAGACGGCAGCCGGCGCGTATCAGCGAAGGAAGCCAAGGAACGCGCCATCGAAGCCCTGCGCAAAGTGGGAATCCCGGACCCCGAGCACCGCGTCAACTACTACCCGCACCAATTTTCCGGCGGCCAGAAACAGCGTGTGGTGATCGCGGCAGCCCTGGCCCTGAATCCCGGCCTCATTGTCGCCGACGAACCCACCACGGCCCTGGATGTCACGGTACAGGCGGAAATCCTCGAACTCCTCCGGGACCTGAGGGACAAGTACGGCACCTCGATCGTCCTGATCACCCACAACATGGGAGTGGTGGCCGACCTCGCCGACCGGGTAGTGGTGATGTACCGGGGCGACATCGTCGAGGAGGCCACCTCGAAGACGTTGTTCGCTGAACCCCGCCAGGACTACACCCGCAAGCTCCTCGCTGCCGTGCCGCACCTGGGCCGCAACTCGGCGTCGGCCGGCCTCACCGAACGTCCGCACCAGGACGGGGAAGTGCTGGTGTCAGCCGACAACCTGGTGATCGAATACCCGGGACGACTGGGGACACCCGCCTTCAAGGCAGTGGACGGCGTCAGCTTCACCTTGTCCACGGGCGAGGTGTTCGGCCTTGTGGGGGAATCTGGATCCGGCAAGACGACCATCGGACGGGCCATCGCCGGGCTGAACCGGACCACCGGAGGCAGCCTGAAGGTCCTGGGCTACGAAATGCTGAACTTGCGCGAACGCACGTTCAAACCACTCCGCAAGGACATCGGCTTCGTCTTCCAGGATCCGGCCGCCTCGTTCAACCCGCAACTCACCATCGGTGATTGCATCGCGGAGCCCATGCTGATCCACACCCGGCCAAGCGAGGCCCAGGCGCGCAAGCGCGTCGGCGAGCTGTTGGAATCGGTGCAGTTGCCGGCGTCGTATGCGGGAAGGTACCCGCACGAGCTCTCGGGCGGCCAGCGGCAGCGGGCATCGCTGGCGCGGGCACTTAGCCTGAATCCGCGGCTGCTGATTGCGGATGAGCCGACGTCGGCCCTGGACGTTTCGGTCCAGGCGAAGGTCCTGGAACTGTTCAAGGACATCCAGGAGGAGTTTGGCTTCGGCTGCCTGTTCATCAGCCACGACCTTGCCGTAGTTGACATCCTGTCCTCCTGGGTGGGCGTGCTGTACAAGGGCAAGCTGGTGGAGCAGGGGATCGGCAGGCAGGTCATGGGCAACCCGCGCCATGACTACACACGCCGCCTGATCGCCTCGCTGCCAGTGCCGGACCCGGCCGAACAGGCTAAACGCCGGGAGGAACACCGGGCACTCCTGGGCATCTGAGCCTGGCTGTGGCTCCCGCAAGCAGGAGCCAGTGGCGCCGGTGCCGGCGGTCAGCCGGCACCGGCGCTTCATACCCGCGTCGATTCCATCCGCTCCCATAGACTGGAACCATGACGCAGCACAACCCGGGCCCAGACGATTTTGATCCATCCGCCAGTTCACTGGCAGGCCACGTGGATAATTCGGTGATGGCTGAACTGCTGTCCATCCGTTCCAGCATCGACAATATCGACGCCACACTGGTGTACCTGCTCGCCGAGCGTTTCAAGGCCACGCAAAAGGTGGGCTTCCTGAAGGCCGCACACCGGTTGCCCGCCGGCGACCCCGGGCGCGAAGCTGCCCAGATCGCACGGCTGCGGCGACTCGCCGAGGACGCCCACCTCGATCCCGCCTTCGCGGAAAAGTTCCTGAACTTCATCATCGGCGAGGTTATCCGCCACCATGAGGCCATCGCCGAGGACCATCAGGCGTCCGCCGAAGCCAACCCCCACAGCTCAGCACTGGCGTGAGCCGGGAACAGCACCAACCCGGACCCGGCCAGCAGCCGGCCGTTATTGCTGCGCAGGAAGTGACGGCCACTGGCCTGGGCCCGTGGCCCGGTGAGGATCCGCTCGAAGCCGCCCGGATCATTCGCGGTGAACTTGGCAGCCCGCATTTACCTTTCCTCGCCGAACTGCCGGAACGTGGCGTTGGATCCGATGCCTTGGGCCGCACCGCATCGTTCCTTGAGGAACTGGCCGTTGATGTCCAGCCCCACGGGTGGCGGCTTGTTGACCGCCCCGGCAAGGACATGCGGCGGGCAGCTTCGGCCCTGTCCACCGACCTGAATGTCCTCGCGGACGTCGCCGGCGCCGAGGACGTTTCAGCCCGGGAACTGAAGGTCCAGCTGGTGGGGCCGCTCACCCTCGCTGCCGGCCTGTACCTGCACAACGGTGAACGCGCCTTGCTGGACCACGGCGCCCGCCGGGACCTCGCAGCCTCACTGGCCGCCGGGGTGGGCGGCTACCTTGGCCGGGTTGCCGCAGCAGTACCGGGGACCCGCCTGGTGGTCCAGGTGGACGAGCCGGCCATCACAGCAGTGCTGGCAGGCACCATACCCACGGCCAGCGGGTATCGGACCCTGCGGGCGATCGCCGTCTCCGAAGCGCGGGAGGCCTGGCGCCTGGTCCTGGACGCCCTCCGCGCAGCCGGAGCCGCCGAGGTGGTCGTGTCCCTCCCGGACATCGAAGCACCGATCGAGCTGGCCCTGTCCGCGGGGGCCGACGGCGTTGCGTTGCCGTTGAAGGCCCTGACCAACCGGCAATGGGAACAGCTCGCCGGGGCAGTCGAGGCAGGCAAGCATTTCTGGGCCGGTGCATTGGAAGTCTCCGGGGGGACGCTCCCGCAGGTGGCCGAGGGCGTGGAGTCGCTATGGCGTCCTTGGCGGCAGCTGGGCCTGCCCGCCCAACTGCTCAGCGCGGTGCGGGTGACGCCCTCGGCAGGACTGGCGGGACTCACTCCTGCACAGGCCACGGCGGTCCTCGGCAGGCTGACCCAGGTGGCGGACGGGCTCAACCAGCGGGTGCTGGGATAAGACTCAAACCCTGTTCTCCCAGCGGTCCGGCTGGGCGTAACGGGGGAGGTAGCTCTGGGCGGAGCTGCCGCCGGAGTAGGGGCGGAGCCGGTACTCGAAGGCCCCCGCGTACACCAGGACCAGGCCAATCTGGGGCTGGATCACTTTCACCTGGATACGGTGCCGCCCGTGCGGGCCTTCGGAGGGGTCCCACCACTGTTCCGCGTAGGCTTTCGCATCCAGTGCCCGAGGGAGGGGCAACCGGAGCGGTCCGAGGAAAAGCCGCGAAACTTCGGATACGCCGCGCAGCCTTCCTTCCGGGGTGACGCCCAGGTTCAGGTCCGTGACGAGGCGCCGGTACCGGCCGACGTAATCCACCAGCTGCGTGCCGCCGCCGCGCGTGGTGGCGCTGGTGGTGTCCTGGAAAAGCCGGGTGCGCCCGGGGAAGCGGATTTCCCGGCGTGCGGTCAGGCTGGATCGGCCAAACGGATCCTGATGCGCATGGTTCTCGATCCGGAACGGGACGTTTTCGCCGTACTCCGGGAAAAATGCTTCTTCGCCGCTGGTGAGCCGCAGTAATGGGCGCAGCCACCGCTGGCGGCAGCCCACGACGTCGAACGTTCCTTCACCCACGCCGTACTGCCCTGATCCAGGGGCGAGTGAGAAGTACTCCTGCAATTCGGGCTGCAGGCGGGAAAACTCTGCGCCCAAGGCCTGCTGGTAGATCGGGACGCTCATGGTGACCTCCTGTTGCCGGTGACGGACAGCTGCCGCCGGTTTTACAATCTACCGGCAGCCTTGAGCCGGATGTACATGTCCGCGAGCCGGGGCGGCAACTCATGGGGTTCGGCGTCCACCACTTCCACACCATAGCGCCGCAACTCCGCGGTCAGGGCTGCCCGCTGCAGAAGGGCGCGTTCCGCGGCTGCCGCCCGGAACACTCCGGTGGCATCGCTGCGATCGCGGAGCATCGTGCCCAGTTGCGGGTCGCGGACGGCGGCCACCACCACGACGTGCTGGCTGGCCAAGCGTTCGGCGGCCGGGAGCAGGCCTTCTTCCGGTGCACCACCGTCCAGCGACGTCAGCAGGACCACCAGGGAACGATGCGCGGAGAGGGCCCTGACCTGCGCCGGGACCGCCGGCCAGTCCATCTCGATCAGCTCCGCCTCCAGCGGGGCCATGGCCTGCACCAGCCTCCCCAGGATGTTTCCCTGCCCGGCGGACGCGGCACGGGCCCTGGTCCGCCGGTCAAACGCAACGAAGTCCACCCGGTCGCCGCCGCGCTCCGCCAATACGCCCAACAGGAGCGCCGCCTCCATCCCGGTGTCCAGGCGGGTTTCGTCGCCGATCCTTGCGGCGGAGGTCCGGGAAGTATCAAGGACCATCACCACGCGCCGGTCCCGCTCCGGGCGCCAGGTGCGGACCACCACCGCGGAACGGCGGGCGGTGGCGCGCCAGTCGATCGAGCGCACGTCATCGCCCCTGACGTAATCGCGCAGGGAGTCGAATTCTGTGCCGGCACCACGGATCTGCACGGCAGCCTTGCCGTCGAGTTCGCGCAGCTTCCTCAACTTTGAGGGCAAGTGCCGCCGGGAATGGAAGGGCGGCAGGACCCGCACCGAGCCCGGGCACCCGATGGTGCGCTGGCGGGCGGCGAGGCGAAGCGGGCCGAAGGAACGTATGGTCACATGCTGCGTTGTGAGGTCCCCGCGCCGGACCGGTTGAAGCCGTACGGTGTAGCGGCGGCTTTCGCCCGCCGGCACGTCGATGTCCTGCACCGGGTTCCGGGCGCCGGCCGAAGGTTGCCAACCGTCCCTGGCCGTGCCCCGCAGCGCCCGGTTGCCGTCGTTGCGGACCGTGAACACCGCGTCCGTTTGGCCGTTCAGCGTCACATTTTCCGGCGCCGGGCGCACCACGCTGATCTGCCGCAGCGACCCGGCGAACACCAGTTCGGTACACGCCAGGGCCGTCAGCACTGACACGGTGGCCAGGACGGTCAGCCAGCCGGGGAGGAGCAGTACCGGGACAACGCCAAGCAGCACCAGTGCAACGAAGCGACCCGAGATGGCCATCAGCGGGGAACGGGAACGGACGCCAGGATGCTGCCCAGGACATCGTCCACCCGTACGCCGTCCATCTGCGCCTCAGGTTGCAGGGCCACGCGGTGGCGCAGGCAGGGCAGCGCCAGCGCCTTCACGTCGTCAGGGGTGACGAAGGGGCGGCCGGAGAGCCAGGCCCAGGACCGTGAGGTGTTGAGGAGGGCGGTGGCACCGCGCGGGGAGACCCCGAGCTGGAATGAGGGGGCGCTCCGTGTGGCCCTAACTAGGTCCACGATGTAGCCGATGATTTCCGGTTCGACAGCCACCCTTGTTACTGCCTCACGCGCCCGTTCCAGATCCGCCGCACCGGCTACTGCCTGCACTCCCGCGGCAGCAAGGTCGCGGGGATCAAACCCGGCGGCATGGCGCCGGATGACCTCGATTTCCTCCTGGCGCTGCGGCAGCGGCATGCTGAGCTTGAGCAGGAACCGGTCCAGCTGTGCCTCGGGAAGCGGGTAGGTCCCCTCGTACTCCACCGGATTCTGCGTGGCGGCCACCAGGAACGGTGAAGGCAGCCTCCGGGCCCGGCCGTCCACGGACACCTGCCGCTCCTCCATTGCCTCCAGGAGTGAGGCCTGCGTCTTCGGCGGGGTCCTGTTGATCTCGTCTGCGAGCAGGAGGTTGGTGAACACCGGTCCCTCCCGGAAGCTGAATTCGGAGGTATGGGCGTCGTAGACCAGCGAGCCGGTGACGTCGCCCGGCATCAGGTCCGGGGTGAACTGCACCCGCTTGGTGTCCAGGCTCAAGGCCGAGGACAGCGCCCTGACCAGCAGGGTCTTGGCCACGCCCGGGACGCCCTCCAGCAGCACATGCCCCTGCGCAAGCAGGGCGATCAGGAGGCCCGTAACCGTTGCGTCCTGGCCCACCACCGCTTTTGCCACTTCGCGGCGGACGGCAAGGAGCGACTGCCTCGCAGCGTCGTCGTCTGCTGTATTGCCGCCGCCCACCGAATTAAGGACCTGCGGGCCGCTGCTGTGTTCGCTCATTGGGTCATGACCTCTTTCTCGAGTTTGTCCATGGCCTGTGACCAGGCCACCAGGTGGGCTTCGGTTGCCGGTCGTTCATTCACCAGCACGCGCACGGCAGCCGGATCCCTGCCCAGGAGCCGGGCCGCTGCGGCAATGACGTCCTCGGCCCCCGCGCCGGGGCCAAGCCGGACCTTCCCTGAAATGCGCGCCAGCATGCCGGCCCGCAGGTTGTCCCGGGCCTGGTCCAGGGCACGTGAGTCCTGGTACAGCCTGGCGCGTCCTTCCGCGGTTTCAACCGCCTTGACCACCACGGGCAGGGGCTCGAAGACCAAGGGCCCGTGCCGCCGGCCCCGCCACACGATTGCCGCCACCGCCACCAGGAGCAGCCAAGGCCCCAGGAAGCGTGCCCAACCCGGTGCCAGGTCATCGAGGGTCTTCCCGTGGCCGGTCACCGTCACGTCTTCCAGCGAGGGCAGGTACCAGACAAGGTCAGGCGATGCTCCGAGCAGCCTGACCGCCAGGGCTGCGTTGCCCAGGTCGTCGAGCTTGTCGTTCCCCAGCACGGCCGTGCTTCCCAGCACTGCCGTGCGCCGGTCGCCGCTGGTGGCGAGCATCCCGGCGGTTCCTGCCGCCCGGTAACAGGTGGTGCCGCCGTCGTACACGAATCCTCCCTGGCCCGTGACCTGGCCTGCGGCGTTGGCGTCCGCCTGGCTGCACCTCGGGTCCAGGACCGGGACGGCGTCAGGCACGACGCCGGCCTGGTGGATGCCGACGTCGAGGGCGGTGAGGGTGTCCAGCCTGGGGGAGATGACCACCACGCGGTCCGCCGCCGCTGCCAGGGCCGCAAGCTGGGGTTTGCCAAGGATGCCGTTCCGGTCGTAGAGCAGCAGCGTGGGTGAGGAGCTGGACCGGAGGTCGGCCAGCGCTGCATCGAAGCGGTTCGGGGTGTGGACGTCCACGCCGTGGCGGCCGAGGATCTGCGCAAGCGCCCTGGCGCCGTTGGGTCCGGCATTGTGGACGGACAGGGGAACGGTGTCGCCCTTGGGGGCCAATTGCGTTCCGATGACGAGTGCCAGCGCCGCAACGGCAAGCACAACCGAGGCCGCCAGGCCACGGTGGTTGCGGATCCACCCGAACGGCCCGCGGCCTCGCGCTGCCTGCCCGGCGGCCGCCCCGGAGCTTGGTGTGTTGCTGTAGCCGGTGTTCGCTGGTGGAAGCCCGGTCATGGCACCGGCACCGTGCCTGCGGAGCCGGCGGATGCGGGCTTCATGTCCTCCAGCCTGGTATCGAGTCCCACCATTTCACGGTATTGCCCGTTGCCCGCTGGCCTGTTTCCGTAGCGGATTCCATCAAAGGTTTCTGCCGCCCACCGCAAAGGCCCGGCTTCGGCAGCGAACTGGACGGACAACGCTTGTGCCACTTCGTCTGCGGTCCTGCCGGGCTGGGGATCCAGTATCGTCCGGTGTTCGGCGGTGCGGACCATGGCGCGGAAGCGGTCGACGACGGCGTCCCCCCAGTTCTCTGCCGCGGCGGCGGCTTCCGCGCGGGCGCGGTAGTCCGCGGCCGCCAGGGAGTTGCCGAGCTCAAAAACGTCCTTGGGCTGCCGGGTTCGGGCATTGAGGCGGGGCCGCGCCAGGATGATGGCGGCCGCGATGATCCCGGCAATGACAAGGGCGATGGCAACGCCGGGGACCGATGGCGCATCCCCCCGGGAGCCGTCCAGGGATTGCAGCCAATCCAGGAAGTTCCGCCACAGTGTGTCAAGCCAGGACGGGGCGGCCTCCCGGTACTCCGGTTTGGCCAGTTCCTCCGCCGCCCAGCGCCGTGCCTCTTCGGCGCCCGGAAGCACCGGAGGCTCAGTGGCCATAGGGCCAGGCTCCCGGCGCCGCACCCTGCCCTGGGTACGGAGTGTTGGTGCCCGGGCGGGGGCCCCGGCCCGGGATACCGTCCGGATCCGCCCCGGTCTCCGCCTGGCGCAGCAAGGTGATGTCAAGGCCGTCCTTGCGCATCCGCAAGTCCATGTAGAGCAGGGCCATGACGGAGGTCTGGAAGGCGAACCCCACCCCGCCGACCAAAGCGCCGACCAGGGCGGTGACGATGCCCAGGACCACTGCCAGGGTGGCGTCCTGTCCGCTGCCGCCGTGCGGCGAGACGACGCCGGCCAGGACCACGGGCAGGAAGCTCACCGGGATCAGGACCACCTGGCTGATCACGCCCACCAGGATGGATACCACCAACGTGATGCCCAGGATCCGCCACCAGTTGGCCCGGGTCAGCTCCCACGACCGCCGAAGCCCGGCGAAGGCACCAAGTTCTTCGATAACGACGGCGGCCGGCGCCACCATGAGCTTGATGCCCACCCAGGCGAAGAGGGCAACGACGCCCAGGACCAGGGGGAAAGCGAAGAGGGACGCGGCGCCCCGGACGTTGGTGAAGAAGAGCGCCAGGATGACGGCGAGCAGCCCCATGGCCGCAATTCCCGCCGCGACCAGCAGCGCAGCCAATCCGACGAGGGCGCCGATCCGGGGCCGCGCCAGGGACATCATCCGCCGGAAGCCGGTGGGGCGGTTGAGGACCGACCGGGCCACGGGCACCACCATGGCGCCCTGGAGGACGGCGGAGAGGAACACGGACAGGACAGTCACCGCGGCGGCGCCTGCCATCAGTCCGATGGCCATGGACGCCATATCGCCCCGGGTGGCAGTGCGCGCCCACCCTTCGAGCGATACAGCCGAGGATGCACTCACGGCCGTGACTACCGCGGTGATGACGGCGGCCAGGGCCTGGGTCAGCAGGCCCGCGCCCACCATGGCCTTTGCGTTGCGGCGCATCGCTTGGAAAGAACCATCCAGGATCTCGCCGAACATCAGCGGCCGCAAGGGAATGATGCCGGGTTTGGGGGGAGCGACGTAGCGCGGCTGACCGTAGGGCGGGGTGCCGTAGGGCATGCCGGGGTAGGGGGACCCGTTATTCGGCTGGCCGCCGTATCCGGGGGGCCCATACGGTTGGCCGGCGTACGGTGGTTGACCCGGGTAAGGGCTGCTGGGGTTCGGCGGCGTCGGCTGTTGCCACTGGGGTTGTTGCCACTGGGGCGGCGGGTGCCATGACGGCTGTTGCTCCCAGCCGGGCGGCTGTTGCCCTGCCGGCGGTTGCGGGCCTGCAGGTGGTTCCCACGGCTGCTGCCAACCCGGCGGTACGGGGCTGCTGGCGCTCCCGGCGCCCGATCCGCCGTCGTCTGCTCCGTTGCCCGGCCGCCCCTGCCGGGGCTCGCCGGGTTCCGACTCCTGTGGTGACACTGATTTCCTCCCCCAATACCACTGCGCCTGATACCCGCGCGCTGCCCTCTCCAAAGGTGCCCGCCGGCAGCGCAGGGCTTGACCCCAAGACTATAGTTCCGGCGTCGGACCGCCTAGTGTCCCGCCATGCCGGAAGGCGCTGAACAGGACAAAGCCATCCCGATAAGGGAATATATAACTATGAAGGCACGCATTCTGGTTGTAGATGATGACGAAGCGCTGGCCGAGATGATTGGAATTGTCCTCCGTAATGACGGCTTCGAACCCGTCTTTTGCGCCGACGGCGCCCAGGCGCTGGACGTCTTCCGGTCTTCGCGGCCGGATCTGGTCCTGCTTGACCTCATGCTTCCCGGCATGGACGGTATCGAAGTCTGCCGCCAGGTCCGTGCCGAATCGGATGTGCCCATCGTCATGCTGACCGCCAAGTCTGATACCTCCGACGTCGTCCGAGGGCTCGAATCCGGAGCTGACGACTATGTGCCCAAACCCTTCAAACCGGCCGAACTGGTGGCACGCGTGCGCGCCCGGCTCCGCCCCGGAGACCAAAAGGCGCCCGAGACGCTCCGGATCGCGGACATCACCATCGACGTCGCGGGCCACACTGTCAGCAGGGGCAGCGACCGGATCTCCCTGACGCCGCTGGAATTCGACCTCCTCGTGGCACTGGCCCGCAAGCCGTGGCAGGTCTTCACCCGGGAACTCCTCCTGGAGCAGGTTTGGGGCTACCGGCACGCCGCCGATACCCGCCTGGTCAACGTCCATGTCCAGCGGCTGCGGTCCAAGATCGAGCAGGACCCGGAAGCCCCGGAAGTTGTATTGACGGTGCGTGGTGTCGGCTACAAAGCAGGGGTCTGACCCCGCCGCGCAGGACGGGGGACCTGACCGGAGCCTTGCGGCTTCCGGGGAGGCGCCGGAAGCCGGCGCCCCGCTGAACGGCAGCGACGAAGAGCGCGGGCCGGGGCTTGCCGAGTCCACACCCCCGGGCATGCCGCGCATGGTGTTCCGCGCAAGGATCTGGCAGCGGCGCGCCCTTATCGTCGCCTTGCGCGTCGTCCGGTTGGTGCGGACGGGTGTGGTGCGGTTCCTGCCCGGCCTGCGTTACCTCGGCAGGGCCCTGCAAAAACGTTGGCGCCGCTCCTTGCAGTTCCGGACGGTCCTGACCACACTGATGCTGGCCATGACCTCCTTTGCGGTGGTTGGCGCCTACCTGTCCAACCAGATTGCCAACAACCTCTTCCAGGAGCGGTTGACCCAGGCGGAGTCGGAGACCCGCTACAACGTCAAGCAGGTTCAGGACACGTTCGACGGCGCCCAGGTCACCGACCAGTCCAGCGTCATCACCTTGGTTTCGGACACGCTCAGCGCGGTCGAGGGCAGGGGATCGGTCATCCAGCGGCGCTACGTTTTTGAAGCGATGCCCAACCAGACCAAACCCCGCAACCGCTGGGTGGAGTCCCGCGCCTCTGACCAGCTCACTGTCAGCGTCATCCCGCCGGACCTGCGCAAGGCTGTACAGGAATCGGGCAAGGAACAGTTCTGGGCGTCCACCGTTATTCCGGTGGGCACCGAAGACCGGCCGGGAATCGCCGTCGGAAACAAAGTGACCTTTAACGGCACCGTCTATGAGCTCTACCTTATTTACGACCTGAACACGGCACAGCAGACGCTCAATGAGATCCAAAGCGTCCTTTGGGCAGGCGGCGCCGTCCTGGTGCTCCTGATCGGCGCGGTCGCCTGGTACGTCACCCGCAATGTGGTCAGCCCGGTCAGCCACGCCGCGATGGTGTCGGAAAAGCTGGCCGCCGGGCAACTGCAGGAACGCATGGTGGTCCGGGGCGAGGACGAGGTGGCCCGCCTGGGCGCCTCCTTCAACCACATGGCCGCCAGCCTGCAGGAACAAATCACCCAGCTAGCCACCCTTTCACAGATGCAGCAGCGCTTTGTTTCGGACGTCTCGCACGAACTGCGGACACCCCTGACCACCGTGCGCATGGCGGCCGAAGTCCTGTACGACGCGCGCGACGACTTCGACCCCATCAACAAGCGCTCGGCCGAGCTGCTCTACAACCAGGTGGAGCGTTTCCAGTCCCTTCTCTCGGACCTGCTTGAGATCAGCCGCTTCGATGCAGGCGTCGCGGTGCTGGACGCTGAACCCGAGGACCTGCTCCATGTGATTTCGCACGTCATCGAAGGTGCGGCCCCCGTGGCTGCCGAGTACGGCTCGGACATCGTCTTCGCGGCCCCGGAAGGCTCGATGGTGGTGGAAATGGATGCCCGCCGGATCGACAGGATCCTGCGGAACCTGATCCTGAACGCCGTGGAGCATGGCGAAGGAAAACCGGTGACGGTGACGGTCGCGGCCAACGAGACGGCTGTTGGCGTTTCCGTGCGGGACCACGGTATCGGGATGGACCCGGCTGAAGCTGCCCGCGTCTTCGACAGGTTCTGGCGGGCGGACCCCGCCCGCGCCCGGACGACGGGAGGCAGCGGACTGGGCCTGTCCATCGCCATGGAGGACACCAAGCTGCACCACGGCTGGCTGCAGGCCTGGGGCCGGAAAGGCAGCGGGGCGAACTTCCGCCTGACCCTGCCGTTGCGCCAGGATGGCGCGATCACCGAGTCACCCGTGCAGCTCGAACCCAGGGACGTCACCATCCCGGGCGCGCCAGGGAACATCCCCGCAGAACAGGACAACAAGAACATGCTGGTGCTGCAGACAGATGCCGCCAAGCCCGCTCCGTCCCGGGGCCCCGAGGAGACACCATGACCCGGCACGGACGGCACGCACAGTACGCTGCGGCTTTCCTGGTTCTGCTGATCGTCCTCCTGTCCGGGTGTGCCCGGATCCCGACGTCCGGGCCGGTGGGAAAAAGCAGCGAAAGCAGCGCCGGAAATGTCAGTGCCCCGGTGTTCCTTCCTGCAGCGCCGCAACCGGGCGCCACACCGGAGACGATCATCGACTACTTCTACCGGGCGGGCAGCGGCTACGAGGACGACTACGCAGTGGCCCGGCAGTACCTCACCCAGGCATCGGCGGTGTCCTGGAAACCCGACAAGCGGGCGCTGGTTTACCGGGAAGCGCGGGTGGTACCGACCGGCACGGAAAACGTCTACAACTATGAGCTCGATGTCGCCTACACCGTGGACGCCGACGGTATTGCCACCCAGTCACCGCCGGGAACGGTGGAACGGATTCCCGTCACCGTGACACAGGTTGACAGCGAGTGGCGGATTTCCGCGATACCGGATGGGACCGCCATCGCCGAGGAAACCTTCAAGGTGATCTACGGCGCCTACCCGATCTACTTCTACGACCCGACGTTCACCTATGCCGTACCGGACGTGCGGTGGTTCCTGAAGAACAAGACGGTCAAAGCCATGACCAGTGCCCTGCTGGCCGGGCCCGCTCCCTACCTTCGCGGCGCCGTCGTCAGTGCCTTTCCTTCCGGGATCAAACTGGCCCGTGAATCGGTGCCGGTGGTGTCTGGAGCAGCCCAGGTTGATTTGACGGCAAAAGAGCTCACGGAAACATCAGCCGAAGACCGGCTCCGCATGCAAATGCAGTTGACGTTGACGTTCCGGACCCAGCCTGATGTGGTCAACGTGGAGCTTCGTGCCAACCAGGACCTGGTGCGCGTGGAGGACAACGGTTCGGTTCTTCCCCCGGTGCTGGATAAGACGGTGCCGTCCCGCCAGATTGCCATCAGCGGCGGCGAACTGGTGCGGTACGAAAACAACCGGGTTTCCCCGTTGCCCGACATGCAGTCCGTCTCGGCCCTCAACCCGCGGTTCCCCGCGGAATCACCCGTGTCCCAGGCTGCCGCGTTCCTGAACGAAGGACGCACCACGCTGTACAGCATCAGCCCGGGCCAGCCCGCCCGCGCCCTGACCACACGGAGCACCCTCAGCCGTCCGTCCTTCAGCCTCAATGACTGGGTGTGGACGGCGGGCCCCGGCGCCACCGGGGCAACCGAAGTGGTGGCGTTCCGTCCCGGTGGAGTGGCTGAAGGTGCACCCGTCCCCTCCGTGACGTTGGCGCCGTCGTGGCTTGCCGGCCGTACGGTGAAGGAATTCCGGATCTCGCGTGACGGTGTCCGTGCCCTGGTGATCTCCGAACAGAACGGAAAATCCAAAGTGCAGGTGACGGGCGTGATCCGCGGCGGCGACGGCACCCCGCGCGAACTGACGGCGCCCATCACGCTGGTCACCGCCACCGATCCCGACCAGGGGGTCTGGGTCAACAGCACCTCGGTCGCCGTGATGAAAGCGGCAGCTGGCTCCAACGTTACGCCGGAGCTGCTGTCTCTGACCTCGGGCCAGCCGCAGCAGCTTGCCCCCTGGCCAGGGGTGGTGTCCATCAGCGCAGGCAACGGTGCCGATGACATTTACGTGCAGTCCGGCGAAGGGATTTTCCAGCGCCTGGGCAATGGCTGGTCACCGCAAATCAAGGGCCCGGTGGATCCCTCGTTCCCCGGCTGAGGGCGGGCGGACCTGGCCCACCTGGTATCCACATAGGTGGGCCCGGTCCTTCCCCATGCGGAACCGACCGGTGATGGTGGAAAGGTGAACGGCACCAGACGACCCGCCGGAACATCGAGGTCCCCTGACAGGGAACCTGCGCGTGACCCGGACCTTCATCCGCCGCCGCGGTGGGCTGCAAAGCACCGCGCGAATCAAGCGAGTGCCCTTTTGCGGCTTGTCGACTGGGTGGCGGGGGCCGGAGGTGAACTCCTGGCCTTGGCCGTCCCGGTGGACTGTGTGTGCTGCGGTGCGGAGGACAGTGCCCTCTGCCCAGCCTGCACCAGCCGTATCCGGCACCTGGCCAGGGAGCCGTTCCGGGCTGAGGGCGGCGCCCCCGCGCTGATGGATGTATCCGGGACCATCCTGCTCCCCGTCGTGGCGGCCGCTGTTTACCGGGACCAGCTGGCGCAGGGCCTGCTCTCGTTCAAACGGCACGGCCAGCACCAGCTTGGTGCAAGCCTGGCCCGGGCTTTGGCCGGGGCCGTCCGGGCGGCAACAGCGGACGCTGACGGGTTCGTGCTGGTGCCCGTCCCCACCAGCACGGCGGCCTACGTCAACCGGGGCTTCAGCCCGGTCCACCTGCTCCTCAAGAAGGCGGCCGGGCACCTGCCGGGCGTTGCCGTCGTCGATGCCCTGCGAAAGGTCCGGCCATCGGGGGCCCAAGCGCTCAGGTGGACAGGACTGTCCGGCGGCCAGAAGGGGCTGGGCAGGGGCGCCCGCTCCCAGCGGGTCAGGGGGTCCATGCGGGTCGTCGTCCGGTCCCGTCCAGCGATTGCGGGGAGGCCGTGCATCATCGTCGACGACGTCCTGACGACGGGTGCCACGATCGGGGAAGCAGCCCGTGCCTTGCACCAGGCAGGGGCCAAGGTGAGGGGCGCCGTCGTGCTTGCCGCGACACGCCCGCCCGATGCTGCGGACCCCGCGCCCGGCGCCCGCATGGAACCGCCGAAGCGACCATGACTTAGAAAAAAATAAACCGGGAAAGGATGAATAACAGGTGGCTATGAACTAACGTCGAAGGTGGGTACCAAGAACAGAATGTACCTTTCGATGGCGGCTCGGAGAGGGGCTCGACTGTCAGACAGCTGGGCCCAGGGAAGTGCCGCCGTCGTGTCACCGAAGTCATTTGGAGGGCACCATGGAGTTTATGATCAGCGGACGAAATCTGACCGTTTCAGACCGGTTCCGCGAATATGCCGGGGAAAAGATCGCAAAAATCGAATCGCTGGGTGACAAGGTCCAGCGTGTCGACGCGAAAGTCTCCAAGGAGACCAATGCCCGGCAAACCGGCGACCAGCTGACCGTAGAGGTGACAGTGCTGGGCCGCGGACCCGTGATCCGTGCCGAAGCGAGCGCCGCAGACAAATTTGCTGCCTTTGACCTCGCCTACAACAAACTTCTTGAGCGGCTCCGCCGGGCCAAGGACCGCAAGAAGGTCCACCACGGGCGCCACACCCCCAAGGCCGTTCGCGAGGCCACCGCATCGCTTGAACCCGCCAGCGCGCACGAGCCGCTGTACCTTGAGGCAAACCACCGGGATGAAACCGTACAGGCCGCCGACAACAAGTCTCCCTATGATGTTGACAACGACATCCCGGCGGGAAGCTCACCGGTGCTGATCCGGCGCAAGGTCTTCCCCGCGGCGTCGCTCTCCCTCGATGACGCCGTGGACAACATGGAACTGGTGGGACACGACTTCTACCTCTTCGTGGACAAAGCCACCAACACGCCCTCCGTCGTGTACCGCCGTCGTGGCTGGACCTACGGGGTCATCACCCTGGACCACGAGTGCGAGCCCGGCGACACCGTCGTGGAGGAAAAGATCCTCGCGTACCGCTCCGACGACGCACCCGCCAACGCGTAAGGTGGAATACACCACCACGTGAGAGGACTGAATGTCAGCATCGCTGAGCCTTGACCAGGCACGGCGCATCGCATTGGCAGCACAGGGACTCCACAAAGGACGGCCCGCCGGCCCCGTGACAGCACGGGCGGTGGGCCGTACCTTTGCCCGTCTCCAGCTCGTCCAAATCGATTCCGTCAACGTCTTGGTCCGCAGTCACTACTTGCCCTTCTTTTCGCGCCTTGGCAATTACGACCGCGAAATCCTGCACCGCATGTCCGCGCAGCGGCCACGCCGCATGGTGGAGTACTGGGCGCACGAGGCCAGTTATATCCGGCCCGAGCACTACGGTGACCTCCTGCAATGGCAGAAGCGGTCATGGGTGGGTGCCTCACGCATGGACCCGGAGCTCCGCAGCGACCTGGCCGGCAGGATCCTTTCCGTCCTCGCCACGTCCCGGCCCATGACGGCCTCGGAACTTACAGCCAGGATCGGCCACGTCGAGGAACGGCAGACCGAGAACTGGGGGTGGAACTGGAACGCTGTGAAACGGGTCCTGGAACACCTTTTCGAAGAAGGGGCAGTGTCAGCTGCCGCCAGGACCGGGCAGTTCGAGCGCAAGTACACCCTGACGGCCAAGGTCCTGCCATTTTCTTCGAACGAAGCCACGGCGTCCGATCCGGCCGCCGCGCTCCAGCGGCTGACAGAGGCGGCGGCCATGGCGCACGGGATCGGAAGCGTCCGTTGCTTCGCCGACTACTTCCGGACACCTGTGAAGGCGACCGCGCTGGCCGTCGAGAACCTGGTGTCGGAAGGCAGGCTGGAACGCGTCAACGTGAACGGCTGGAACCGCGAAGTCTTCCGGCACGTGGAAGCCGCCATGCCAAGGCGCGCCAACGGCCGGGCCCTGCTGAGCCCGTTCGACTCCCTGGTCTTCGAGCGGCGGCGCCTGTTGGAACTGTTCGGCTTCCACTACCGGATTGAGATCTACACCCCGGAGCCCAAACGGCGTTTCGGGTACTATGTGCTGCCTTTCCTGCTGCGGGACAGAATTGTGGCCCGGGTGGACGTGAAAGCGGACCGCGCCGGGGGCAGGCTGCTGGTGAGGTCCGCTTTTGCCGAGCCGGACGCCCCCGGGGACACCGCCGCCGAACTGGCTGCAGAGCTGAAGCTCATGGGCCAATGGCTTGGCCTGCCCGACGTGGAAGCCGGCCCGGCGGGAGATCTCGCCGCATGCCTGACACAGGAGCTTGGGCGGCTGCAGGACTATCCGCTCTCAGGGAAAAGGGAGTAACGGCCGGGTGTCTCTCCCGTAGACTGAACACGCCAGAATTCGGCGGCATGAGACTGGGAGCATCTTCACGTGGCATCACTTATCGAAAAAATCCTCCGCACGGGTGACAAAAAGACACTCCGGCAGTTGCGGAACTATGCCGACTCCATCAATGCCCTCGAAGACTCGTTCAAGACGTTCACCGACGCGGAACTGCGGGAGGAGACCGACCGCCTCCGCGAGCGGCACCAGGATGGCGAGAAGCTCGACGACCTGCTTCCGGAAGCCTTCGCCGCCGTACGCGAAGCCTCCTCGCGGACACTCGGAATGCGCCACTTCGACGTCCAGCTCATGGGCGGCGCCGCCCTGCACCTGGGCAACATCGCGGAAATGAAGACCGGTGAAGGCAAGACCCTGGTGGCGACCGCTCCCGCCTACCTGAACGCGCTCTCCGGCAAGGGTGTCCACGTGGTCACCGTGAATGACTACCTCGCCGAATACCAGTCCGAACTTATGGGCCGCGTCTACCGCTTCCTCGGCCTCACCAGTGGCGTCATCCTGGCCAACCAGGATCCCGCCGTGCGCCGCCAGCAGTACGCCGCGGACATCACCTACGGCACCAACAACGAATTCGGCTTCGACTACCTGCGCGACAACATGGCGTGGGACAGGAGCGAACTGGTCCAGCGCGGCCACCACTTCGCCATCGTCGACGAAGTGGACTCCATCCTTATCGACGAAGCCAGAACGCCACTGATCATCTCCGGCCCGGCGCAGGGTGACACCAACCGCTGGTACAGCGAATTCGCCAAGGTAGTGCTCCGGCTGCAGCCCGAGAAGGACTACGAGGTCGACGAAAAGAAGCGCACCGTGGGCGTCCTGGAGAGCGGCATCGAAAAAGTCGAGGACTACCTCGGCATCTCGAACCTGTACGAGTCCGCCAACACCCCGCTGATCGGGTTCCTGAACAACGCCATCAAGGCCAAGGAACTCTTCAAGCGGGACAAGGACTACGTCATCCTGGACGGCGAAGTGCTGATCGTCGACGAGCACACCGGACGCATCCTGGCCGGGCGGCGCTACAACGAAGGCATGCACCAGGCAATCGAGGCCAAGGAAGGCGTCGAGATCAAGGCGGAAAACCAGACCCTGGCTACCGTCACGCTCCAGAACTACTTCCGCATGTACGGCAAGCTGTCCGGCATGACCGGCACCGCCGAAACGGAAGCTGCCGAATTCATGAGCACTTACAAGCTCGGTGTCGTGGCGATTCCCACCAACCGGGACATGCAGCGGATCGACCAGCCTGACCTTGTGTTCAAGAATGAGGTCGTCAAGTTCGACGCCGTCGTGAAGGACATCGCCGAGCGGCACGAAAAAGGCCAGCCCGTCCTGGTGGGCACCACCAGCGTGGAGAAGAGCGAGTACCTCTCCAAGCTGCTCGCAAAGGAAGGGATTCGCCACGAGGTCCTGAACGCCAAGAACCACGCCCGTGAAGCGGCCATCGTTGCCCAGGCCGGCCGCAAGGGCGCCGTCACCGTCGCCACCAACATGGCCGGCCGCGGTACTGACATCATGCTGGGCGGCAATGCAGAATTCACCGCAGTGGCCGAGCTCGCCAAGCGCGGCCTGGACCCGGAGGAGAACTCAGAAGAGTACGAAGCCGCGTGGCCGGCAGCCCTTGAGGCAGCCAAGCAGTCCGTAAAGGACGAACACGAGGAAGTGCTGGATCTGGGAGGCCTGTACGTCCTGGGCACCGAACGGCACGAGTCCCGGCGCATCGACAACCAGCTTCGCGGCCGGTCCGGCCGCCAGGGTGACCCCGGAGAATCCCGCTTCTACCTCTCCCTGACGGACGACCTCATGCGGCTTTTCAACTCTGGGGCCGCCGAACGACTGATGAACAGCTCGGTTCCGGACGACGTTGCGCTGGAATCCAAGCTGGTGTCGCGGGCCATCGCCTCGGCCCAGGGCCAGGTGGAAGGCCGCAACGCCGAACAGCGCAAGAACGTCCTCAAGTACGACGACGTCCTGAACCGCCAGCGCGAAGCCATTTACAGCGACCGCCGCCGCATCCTTGAGGGCGATGACCTGCACGAGAAGGTGCAGTTCTTCGTCGAGGACACCATTGTGGCCCTGATTGATGCCGCCACGGCGGAGGGCAACGGTGACGACTGGGACTTCCACCAGCTGTGGACCAACCTCAAGACGCTCTACCCCGTCAGTGTCACGGCGGAAGACATCATCGAAGAAGCCGGCGGCAAGGCACGGGTTACCGTGGAGCTGCTGAAGGAGGAGATCCTCTCTGACGCCCGCCTGGTCTACCAGGCGCGGGAGGAAGCGATTGGCTCCGAAAGCATGCGCGAACTCGAGCGCCGCGTGGTCCTGTCGGTCATCGGACGCAAGTGGCAGGAACACCTCTACGAGATGGACTACCTCAAGGAGGGCATCGGCCTGCGGGCCATGGCCCAGCGCGATCCACTCGTGGAATACCAGCGTGAAGGCTTCGCCATGTTCCAGGCCATGATGGAAGCCATCCGGGAGGAAAGCGTCGGCTTCCTCTTCAACCTCGAGGTGGAAGTCACTCCCGCCCAGGACGTCGTGGTCCAGGATGCTTCCGGCGGCCACACCGAGCACGTGGATCCGCAACTGCGGGCGGCCGGTCTCGAAGCGCCCGAGAAGCCTGCCCAGCTCCAGTACACGGCACCCAGCGAAGGCGGCGGAACCGAGACCCGCGTGGAAACCCGCTCAGGCGGACGTTCCGGCAATCCGGCCAAGGCAGCCGCCCAGGACGCAGCAAAGCGCCCCGCAAAGAAAAAGAAGCGTTAGCCCGCAGGGGTTACCAAGGGCGCTGGCATCCGCCGACAGGGCAGGGAACCTCTTGTTCCCTGCCCTGTCGGCGTCTCCGGGCGCTCTCTCACCCGATGACAAGTTCGACCACCCGCCACACCTGTTTGCTCCGTTCGATGCGCACAGCAACGGCGCGGGCGCGCACGTCATCCACAACGACGGCGCTGGCCTCGTAGATCCCATCGGACACCTCACAGACGCGTACCGAGCGGACCACTGAATTCCGGTGAAGCCGGGCCAGTGCCGGATTGCCAGTCCGGGTCAGTTCACGCCTGATCAATGCTGCCCGGTGTTGAAGGGCCGACAGGCACCGTGGATCCAGCCGGCGTGCAAGCTGGTGGACGGGCCGGATTCCGGCCAGGACCTCCATGGAGGCCTGGATGGTCCCGCGGGTGATGGCCCGCACTTCCGCGGCCTCGTCGACTGGTCGCAGCGGTGCCGGAAGTGCTCCCCGGAAACGCCCTGCGGACGAGGTCCCGCTGGCGGCAATCCCCGGCCCACCGGTCTTGTTCCCGGAAAGCGCCGTCAAGTCCTGCTTGGCGCGAATTGGTGTCACAGCAATCATTGGATTCCCCTTCATTTAGTTGGCTGGTTCCACTGCCAGGTAGCAAAAAGTGCAGTTACGACGGCTGTGGCGCCCGGAGGATCTGGCCTGGCAGCAGGACATCCGGGTTCCCGCCGATTTGCCCGCGGTTCACCGAGTACCAGCGCGGCCATTCGAGGGCTATGTCCACATCCGAGGCACCGGGGCCAAGCTGGTTGGCTACGATGGCCCACAGTGTGTCCCCGGACAGTACGGTCACGGTTGCAGCCCCGGTCCCGGGAGCAGCTCCACTTGCTGCCCGGCTCCCTGGCGCGGCGAGCAGGCCGGGTTCCACTACCTGAGGAGCGGGACGCCATCCGGGTGCCGGCATGGCGGCGGGCGGTGGGGGCCCGGGTTGTCCTTCCGTTGCGGGGATGCTCCCTGGCGGTTCCACTGCGGACTGTTCCTTCACGGTTCCTCCTCCCGTGTCTGGAATGCTGCTCGTGGGTGGTGGGCTGAAGGGGGCCGACGACGAGTGGCTGGGTGTGGGGCCCCATGCGGGCCCCGGATCGGTTGCGGCGGCTTGCGCGGCCGCTCCTGCGAGGAGCTGGATCGAAAGGGCGGCAACCAAGGCCCGTTGCATGAATGCAGGAGAGAACCTGCGCACGGCTGCCGCGGACCGACGCCGGCCAAGGCGCTCGAGTAGGACTCCTGAACCGGCGCATACGATCGCAAACGTCCACCACAGCAAAATGCCGGCACCGGCCGCTGATGCGGCGGCCGCCAACAGGACTTCCACGGATGGTTCCTGATTGCGCGCTGCGGAAGCCTGCCATTGGGCGACAAGTCCGGAGCCCAGGAACCAAAGTGCGACGCCGAGCACGAGCAAGGCAAATGCCGACACGATGTCCGACCACCGCGTTTCTTCCCTGCAATCCATTATCGTTCCTTTTGATGCCATTTGATGTTGTTTGATTTAGTTTGGACCGATGTAAGATCTTTTGTCCAGACGTTGGAGAGAAAATCCTGGCTGCGTTGACCGGGGCGGAAGGGCAACTTACGCTGGCGGAATGCGCTGGGATGCACTTTTCAATGACATCGAAAGCCAACTTGCAGAAATTGACCGGTTGTCGTTGGACGCCGAAATCAATGAGCGGGCCCGCGCCGAGTTGGTAAGCCTGCCGGTTGAGGACAGGCTGCGGGCATCGGTGGGCTACCGGATTGGCGTCCATCTTCTCTGCGGGGAAACCGTACACGGTGAGCTCACACATGCCGGGGCCGATGCGCTGGTCCTGGACGATGAGCAGAGCCAAGTGCTTGTTCCCTACGCGGCCGTGGCGCGTTATGTCGGACTGGGGCGGCACGCGCAAGCAGAAAATTCCGCGGTTCGCCGATCGATTGGGCTCGCGCATTCCTTGCGTGGCCTTGCACGCGACAGGGCGGAGCTGGCGGTGACCGTTGGCGGTGCTGCAGGTCTCGTCCGCCTGGCAGGAGTGATCGACCGCGTGGGCAGTGACTACATCGACCTGGCCGTGGTCACGCCCGGCGAGGTCCGCAGGAGCCAGGGCGTGAGCCAGGTCTCTGCCATACCCTTCGCCGGGCTTGCCATGATCAGGTCACGCAAGACGGGCGGTCTGTAGCGGCGGCGCAGTCGGTCCTGCTGCTTTTGCGGCTGGAAGGTGCGCTAGCCGGTCACATCGACTTGGCGCGGGACTCCTGGATCATGCGGCTGGCCTCGGCATAGCGTTCCTGGATGTACTGCTCCAGCATCTTTTCTTCGACCCGCCACTGGCCCCTGCCACCCACCTGGATGGCCTTCAGCTCGCCGCTGCGCACCAAGGCATACGCGGCTGGAGAATTAATCTGAAGCTGCTCAGCGACGTCTGCGAGCGTGAGAAACCTTGGCATGGACTCATTTTGCCATCAAGTGGCACAGTTTGTGCCCGTTATCCACATATTGGCAGGTTTTAGCCAAATGACTTTTGTTCCATCGGCCTTCCGGTAACAATGAGGAGTCCGGCCCCCGTGGGGAGGGTCCGGGATGCCAAGGGGGAGGACGGTATGGTTCCTGATTCAAGCGTCGGTGCTGCACGGCTCAAGCGTCCCTCGTGGAGAGACCCCCGGCTGTTGGTTGGCGTACTCCTGGTCCTGGTATCCATAGCGGGTGTCGTCTTTCTCGTAGGCAGCGCAGACCGGACAACCGAGGTCTACGCCGCCAGGGACGGCATTGCGGTGGGCGAACGACTCACTCCCGAGAACGTGGTGCGCGCCAAGGTCAGGCTGGGAGATACCGAGCAGCATTACATCACCGTGGCGGACGGGTTGCCGCAGGACGTGGTTGCCATGCAGCGCATTGGGAAAGACCAGCTCGTTCCGCGGTCAAGCCTCGGCGAAGTGGACCGGCTGGACCGGAAGCCTGTGGCTCTCACCATTGATCAGACGTTGCCGGCACAAGCCGTTGCCGGCGCCCGCGTCGATGTTTGGGTGGCGCAGCCGGATGCCAAGAACGGTTTCAGTGAGCCGAAGCTCCTCCTGCCCGGTGCGGAGATCACCGAAGTGGCCACGGGGTCCACGGCCCTTGGATCGTCGAAGACGACGGTTCTGATGGTACTGGTGGAGGACAAGCAGATGCCGGCGTTGCTGGGCGCGCAGGCAAATGAAGCAAAGATCTCGGTCGTCTGGAACCCCGGGGGCGCCCGATGAGCATTCCGGTGGTCACTGTGGGCCAAAGCCGGGAGGATGTGGTGGGCGGCCTGGAACGGCTGCACGGCCCCGTCACAGTGGTTCGGCGATGCGCTGAACTTCCGGAATTGCTGGCAGCCTGCCAGAGCGGCCTCGCCAGGGCTGCCGTCGTGGCCGAAGGTTCAGAAGGGCTGACTGCGTCCCTGGTTGACCGCCTTGGCGCTGTGGGGGTGGCAGTCATTGCCCTGACGGACAACGCCGATGAGGCGGACAGGCTCCGCAAGATCGGGGTGGCCTCGGCACTGACCGGGGTTCATTCCGCGGAGCTTTCGGACAGGATAGCGGACGCTGTTGCCCGCCTGACCGGTCTGGGTCGTCCTCCGGCGTTGAGCGCGGAAGCTGATACTGGAGCGGCGCTCGCCATTACTCCGGTTGAACCCAGGCCCGGCCCGGAGAATGCCGGGACGGGGAAGATCATCGCCGTATGGGGTCCGGCGGGGTCGCCCGGAAGGACCACGGTTGCAGCCAACATCGCCGGAGAAATGGCGGCTGACGGCCGGGAGGTCCTCCTTGTCGATGCCGACACCTACGGCGCAAGCGTAGCGGCAGTCCTGGGATTGCTGGATGAGTCGGCCGGGCTTGCCCAGGCGTGCAGGCTCGCCGACCAGGGGGCGCTGGACGCTGATGCGCTTCGGAAAGTGGCCTCAACCGTTGCCACCGCGTCAGGGACGTTCAAGGTCCTGACGGGGATAACCCGCGCTGACCGGTGGACCGAACTCAGGGCCACAGCTCTGGCCTTGGTCCTCGAGCGGGCCAGGCACATGGCGGACGTGGTGGTGGTCGATACCGGCTTCTGTCTTGAGGCTGATGAAGAACTCAGCTTCGACACCATGGCGCCGCGGCGGAATGCGGCGACGCTTTGCCCCCTTGAGGTGGCTGACACGGTCTATGCGGTCGGGGCAGCGGATCCGGTAGGGGTGCCCAGGCTGGTGCGGGCGCTCGCCGAACTGGAAACAGCGGTCCCACAGGCCGCACCTATCGTGGTCATGAACAAAGTGCGGGCCTCCTCCGTTGGCAGAAGTCCCGAGCGCCAGCTGAGGGATGCCTGGGAACGATACGGTCCGGCTTCCGGGCTCACCGCGTTTCTGCCGTGCGACCCCGCTGCAGCCGACGCAGCGCTCTTGGCTGGATCCCTGTTGCACGAAGCTGCGCCGGAGTCGACGCTCCGCAGGGCGATCAGGGAACTGGTTTGTGCACCCGTCCAGCAAAAGTCCAAATCCTCTGTATTTTCTTCCACACCGCGGCGCAAGGCAAAGGACTAGGCTCGCCATAAGAGCTGCAAAGGTGCGGCGAATTTCTCTAGTGGAGGCGTTGTCGATGTCGTCTGGATCCGGTGTGGAGGATCAGCCCCTCTCCATTGAAGGCCTTGAAGGTTTCATGGGGGACTACTACCAGCACTTGGCGGAGGAGGACGCCCGGAGCTACCCTCGCGAGGTACTGGAGTCCCGGGCGCGGGAGCACCACACGACGGCGTCGGTCCGGCTGCCCGGGCAGGCAAAGATCTCAATCGCCGACGAGGAGGACAGCACCGTCATCTTCGTCGTTACTGACGACATGCCCTTCCTCGTCGATTCCGTGAACGCGGAACTGGTCCGGCAGCACGCAGCCATCAAACTGGTGGTCCACCCGCTGTTTGTCGCCACCAGGAATCGGGAAACCGGCGAGTTGGTAGAGGTTAACAGGGTCCCGGCCCACCTGGGCATTTCAAGTGGGGACACGGCCGCCATGCCGAACCTGTCGCACCTCATCGCCCAAGGTGAAAACGCCTCCCACATGGAGTCGTGGATCGC
The DNA here is from genome assembly GCF_030209295.1 of Pseudarthrobacter sp. lyk4-40-TYG-27. Taxonomy (NCBI): domain Bacteria; kingdom Bacillati; phylum Actinomycetota; class Actinomycetes; order Micrococcales; family Micrococcaceae; genus Pseudarthrobacter; species Pseudarthrobacter sp. lyk4-40-TYG-27. The sequence continues at coordinate 370,162 of NZ_JARVSH010000006.1, read as the reverse complement.
CGTCGAAATCCAGCGTATTCCGGACGACGCGAAGTCGTCCCTGCTTGCCGGACTGACCAGGGTACTCAAGGACGTCCGGGCCGCTGTCGAGGACTGGCCGAAGATGCGCCAAAAGGCGCTGGAAATCGCCAGAAGCCTGGACCAGGTGGCCAACCCCGCACAGATCGCCGAATTGCGCCAGGCCAAGGACCTGCTCCGCTGGCTGGACGACGGTAACTTCACGTTCCTCGGCTACCGCGAATACGACCTCTTGAACGTCGACGGGGAAGATGTCCTCGAGCTGCGCGAAGACAGCGGGCTTGGACTGTTGCGGGCGGCCGCCGATTCCCCCCACATCCAGCACCTCACCGATACCGGCCGGAAGAAGGCACGGGAAAAACGCGCCCTGGTCATTACGAAAGCCAATTCCCGCTCGACCGTGCACCGCTCGGCTTACCTCGACTACATCGGAATCAAGAGTTTCGATGCCGCAGGCAACGTCAACGGCGAGCGCCGCTTCATCGGACTTTTCGCCACGAGCGCTTACGCCGGCTCCGTCCGGGATATTCCGATCGTCCGCGAAAAGGTCGACGCTGTGCTGCAAACCGCGGGCTTCCCGCCGGACTCGCATTCCGGGAAGGATTTGCTGGGGATCCTCGAGACTTATCCGCGCGATGAGCTGTTCCAGATCGAAATTCCCGACCTCGCCGCAACGGCTTTGGGTATCCAGAAGCTTCAGGAACGTCGCCGCACCCGGTTGTTCCTCAGGCCCGACATCTACGGCCGCTTCATGTCCGCCGTCGTCTACCTGCCCCGTGACCGGTACACCACCAATGTCAGGCTGCGCATTGAGCAGGAACTGCGGGAAACGTTCCAGGCGGTCTCGATCGACTACGAAGCACGCATGACGGAGTCGGCCCTTGCCCGCCTGTTCTTCCGCATCCGCTTGCCCAAGAACGCCGATGTCAGCCACGTCAACAGCGAGGAGCTGGAAACGCGGCTGGTCCGGGCCGCGAGGTCCTGGAGTGAGGGCATCACCGAGGTCCTGCGCGAAGGGCGGGACCCGGCCGAGGCCAAGGAGCTCGCCGCCATCTGGGCCGAGGCGTTTCCCGCCAGCTACCGGGTGGACTACGAGGTAGAGGACGCGCTTGAGGATATTGCGCGCTTCGAGAAGTACGGAGCCGCCGCCGAACGGAGTGCGGACGCGCGGCAGGACCGTCCCGGCGTCCACGTCTACCTGCCCGAGGGGGCAGGCGCGACCTTGGAAGAGGACGCCCGGGTCAAGCTCTACATGCTGGAGCCCAAGAGCCTGAGCCAGATCCTTCCCTACTTCCACAACTTGGGTCTGGAAGTCCTGGACGAACGCCCGTTCGAGATCGAAACCGCCGACCACAGGGACTTCTTCCTTTACGACCTTGGGTTGAAATACCCTGCCGGCGTGGATCCGGTCAGCACGGGGGAACTCCTGGCCGAATCCTTTGGCGCCGCCATCACAGGAGCGGCGGAGTCTGACAGCTTCGACCGCCTGGTGCTGCGGGAGGGCCTGCACTGGCGGCAGATCACGGTGCTGCGGGCTTACGCACGCTACATGCGCCAGATGGGCAGCAGCAGTTCCTTCGGGTTCATGGCGGACACGCTCCTGGCCAACGCCGACGTGACCAAGGCCCTGATCGCGCTTTTCGCTGCCCGCTTTGACCCGGCCATGGACGACGACGGCCGCGCCGCCGCCCAGGCGTCCGTACGCCAGGACCTGGCAGCTGCCATTGAGAAGGTTGCCACACTGGACGCAGACCGCGTGCTGCGCACATTCGGCAACCTCATTGAGGCCACCCTGCGCACCAACTTCTTCCAGGACAAGCCGCATCTGAGCTTCAAGCTGGACCCGGCGCAGATCGAGGGGCTGCCGTTCCCGCGGCCGATGTTCGAAATCTGGGTCTATTCGCCCCGGGTGGAGGGCGTGCACCTGCGGTTCGGCAAGGTCGCCCGCGGTGGCCTTCGCTGGTCTGACCGGCGGGAGGACTTCCGTACCGAAGTCCTGGGCCTGGTGAAAGCGCAGACGGTCAAGAACGCCGTCATCGTTCCCACCGGAGCCAAGGGCGGCTTCTTCGCCAAGCAGCTTCCGGATCCGGCCGCCGACCGCGCGGCCTGGATGGCGGAAGGCGTCGAAAGCTACAAGACCTTCATCCGCGGCCTGCTGGACCTCACCGACAACCTGCTCACGGAAGGTAGCGGCGAGCGGCTTGTGCCGCCGTCGAACGTTGTCAGGCATGACGACGACGACTCCTACCTTGTCGTGGCGGCGGACAAGGGGACGGCTACTTTCTCGGACATCGCCAACGGGCTGTCGGCAGAATACGGATTCTGGCTGGGGGACGCGTTCGCTTCCGGCGGCTCCGTAGGCTACGACCACAAGGCCATGGGGATCACGGCCCGGGGCGCCTGGGAGTCGGTCAAGCGGCACTTCAGTGAGCTCGACCTCGACACCCAGACCGAGCCGTTCACGGTGGTGGGTGTGGGGGACATGTCCGGTGACGTGTTCGGAAACGGGATGCTGCTGTCCCGCCACATCAGGTTGCTTGCGGCATTCGACCACCGGCACATCTTCCTCGATCCCGCGCCGGACGAGGCATCCTCCTTCGCTGAGCGGCAGAGGCTGTTCGAGCTGCCCAGGTCCTCCTGGGACGACTACGACAAGTCGCTGATCAGTGAAGGCGGCGGCGTCTTCGCCCGGCAGGCCAAGTCCATTCCCGTATCCCCGCAAGTGCGCGCTGCACTCGGGCTGTCGGCCGAAACCACCGAACTCAGCCCGCCGGAGCTGCTGAGGGCCATCCTGCTGGCCCCGGCCGACCTGCTGTACAACGGCGGTATCGGCACTTACGTCAAGGCCAGTTCAGAATCCAACGCAACGGTGGGGGACAAGGCCAACGACGCCATCCGCGTCAACGGCCGGGATCTGCGCGTGAAAGTGGTGGGCGAAGGCGGAAACCTCGGCATGACCCAGCGCGGCCGCATCGAGGCGGCGTTGCAGGGGGTCATCCTCAACACTGATGCTATCGACAACTCTGCCGGCGTGGACTGCTCCGACCACGAAGTCAACATCAAGATCTTTGTTGACCGCATGGTCGCCGCAGGCAAGCTGCCGGCGGCCGAACGCGCGGACTTCCTGGCCTCCATGACCGACGAGGTGGGCCGGCTGGTCCTGGAAGACAACATCGACCAGAACATCCTGCTCCTGAACGACCGCAGCCGGGTGGCCGAGTGGAGCCCGAGCTACGAGCGGCTCATGGACTGGCTGGAGAAGAGCGCGGACCTGAAACGCGACCTGGAAGCATTGCCGACGACCGAAACCCTGCGTGACCGGCTGCAGCAGGGGCAGGGCCTGACTTCCCCTGAACTGTCGGTGCTGGCCGCCTATGCAAAGATCGAGCTGGCCTCGGCGCTTCGGGACAGCGACCTTGCCGACGATCCCTGGTTCCGGGCCACGCTGCGCTCCTATTTCCCGCACCAGCTGCGCGAACGCTTCGATGCGGAGCTGGACACGCATCCGCTGCGACGCGAAATCATCGCCACCGTGGTGGCCAACGACATGATCAACCTTGGCGGGATCACCTTCGCCTTCCGGGTCATGGAAGAAACGTCGGCCAGCGAAGTGGCCGTCGCCAAGGCGTTCGTGGCACTGCGGGAGGTGTACGAACTGGATGCGATGGTGGCCGAGTTGAACAGCCTGCCGGCTTCGTTCCCGACGGAGCACTGGAGCACCGTACACCTGGACATCCGCCGGCTCCTGGACCGTGCGGTCCGGTGGCTGCTGGGCCAGGAAAGCGTCTCCCGCCCGATCGCAGAGGTAGTGGCGGAGTTCAAGCCGCTCATGGATCCGATGCGGGCCCGCCTGCTGGACTACCTGCGCGGGGATGACCGCGAACGGGTGGCCGAATGGCTGGCGAAGGGTCGCGAATGGGAACTCCCGGAAAGCCTGGCGTTGCGTTGGGCCGAGCTGTTCGAGAGCTTCGTGCTGCTGGATATTGCCAAGATCGCCCGATCCCGCAAGGACCCGGTAGAGGACATTGCGGCCACGTATTACACCGTGTTCAACCGGTTCCACGCGGATTCCTTGCTGGAACGGATCAGCAGCCTGCCCCGCCAGGACAGGTGGCAGGCGCTGGCGCGGGCCGCCTTGCGCGACGATCTGTACTCGACCGTGTCGGACATGACGACGGCGGTGCTGGACGCAACGTCCACGGCCGACTCACCGGAGGCGCGGCTCAAGGACTGGGAGGCGCAGAATGCCGAACAGCTGGGCAGGGCAAAGAGCATGTTCGACGAAGTGAACGCCCTGGAGGCCGACGACATGGCCTCACTGTCGGTAGCATTGAGGCTCTTGAGGTCAATCGTCCGACGCTAGCCTTGCGGCGTCGCAACTGGAGGTGCAGTGGCAATCTTTACGGACCCCATCAGGGAACACGCTGATTTCGGGCCGGGCGATGCCGAATGGCTGCACCTCCTGGTGGGGGACTGGCAGATGGTCGCGGACCTGGCGTTCGCCGACCTGGCACTGTGGTTCCCCCACCCGGAGCTTGGCTATGTCGCCCTGGCCCACGTGCGCCCTTCCACCACGCATACCGCGTTCCACAGCGACTTCGTGGGGGAAGGGATCCGCTCCGACCTGCAGCCGCTGGTGGACAAAGCCTGGAACAGCCGCTCCATTGAGCGGTCCAGCGAGACCAACTGGAACAGTGAGATGGCGCTTCGGGTGGAGGCGGTCCCGATGGTCCGGAACGGGCGGACGCTTGCGGTGGTCACCACGCATATGGACTTGTCCAGTTCGCGGATGCCGTCGCGGCTGGAGCTGACCTACCGGCAGTGCGCGTATGACCTGTTGCGAATGGGCACCCTGGGATTATGGCCGGACTTTGCCTCGCCTACCGGGTCGCGCCGGGGTGCACCCCGCGTGGGGGACGGCCTGATCCGGCTTGATGCCGATGGCGTGGTGCAGTATGCCAGCCCGAACGGTGTCTCCGCGTTCCGCCGCCTTGGCGACGGTGAATCCCTTGAAGGGCGTTCCCTTGCCGAGGTCACGGCCGGCCTCCTCAAGGACCGGCGGATGGTTGACGAGACCCTGCCGCTGGTGGTTACCGGGCGGATGCCGTGGCGCAGCGAGATCGAATCCCGCGGTGTCAGCCTGTCCCTGCGTGCCATCCCCCTGCGCGATGAACAGCAGCGCTTCGGTGCGTTGGTGCTCTGCCGGGACGTCTCGGAGCTGCGGCGGCGGGAAATGGAGTTGGTGACCAAAGATGCCACCATCCGAGAGATCCACCACAGGGTCAAGAACAATCTCCAGACGGTGGCTGCGCTGCTGCGGATGCAATCCAGGCGGATGGTGAGTGATGAGGCCAAACAGGGACTGGAACAAGCGATGCGCCGTGTGGCCACCATCGCCCTTGTGCATGAGACCCTGTCGCAGGGCTTGACCCAGAGCGTTGATTTTGACGAGCTGATTGGCCGCCAGTTCAGGCTGTCCGCCGAGGTTGCGTCCCCGTCACAGCAGGTACGGACCGAACGCTCCGGCACGTTCGGTGAGCTGCCCAGCGACCTGGCCACACCGCTTGCCCTGGTGATCAACGAACTGGTGACCAATGCCGTGGAGCACGGTCTTGAGGGGAGGGCCGGGACAGTGTGGCTCCTGGCCGACAGGTCCGAGGGGGAGGATGGCGAGGAACTGACGGTAACCATCGCAGACGACGGCGTGGGGCTCCCGGAGACCCCGCATGTCGAGGGGCTTGGATTGCAGATCGTGCGGACCTTGGTCACCAGTGAACTGGGCGGCACCATCACGTGGGAACGCCGGGAGGGCGGTGGAACCGAGGTCAAGATCAGGCTAAGCCTGCACGGGAAGTAGGCCACGGACCGTACGCGCCGATATGGCGCCCGGTGGTGGGTAGAACCAAACGACAGAGGCCCCGGACCGATCCTTGGGATCGATCCGGGGCCTCTGGTTGTAAGGTCCGTTTTAACGGTGCCGGCTGCCCGCCTTCTAGGACGCCCGGCGGGCGCGGGCGGCACGCCGCTTCAGGGCGCGGCGCTCATCTTCGCTCATGCCGCCCCAGACACCGGCATCCTGGCCGGATTCCAGAGCCCACTGGAGGCACGTGTCCACTACGGGGCACCGGCGGCAGACGCTCTTGGCTTCCTCGATCTGCAGGAGGGCCGGGCCTGTGTTTCCGACGGGGAAGAACAGTTCCGGGTCCTTGTCGAGGCACGCTGCGCGGTTACGCCAATCCATGCTGATCAGTTGCTCCATTTCTGGGAAGTGCCCTTTGTGAAATTATTCACTAGTGGCTACAAAGGAAAGGGGCCCTCTGGGCCCCCTTGGTCATCTGCATCAAGCCTGTCATGTTAACGCTGTGTAAACAAGGGGTAATAACGCCTGATATCAGTGGAAACCTGAGCGATGCATCACAGTGGCGGCTCCTGCCCTCACCAGTGTCCGACTATGTCCGGTAGGGTGCCAGTGTGTCAAGACCCCCGGTAAACCCAGCAGGTGTCCCAGCGATTCCGGACGAGCCCGGCAACGGACCCGGCCGCCCGGCCGACCAGCGTTCCACTCCCGCACCCGTTGCTGCCACCGTGGTGGCGTTGATTGCCGGTGCAGAAGCCCTTGCCCTGCTGGTTGCTGCAGGCTGGTACGGGTACGAGCTGTTCACCGGCAGCCCCGTGCTCTCTTTCTGGGGAGCTGTCTTCACTCTGGGCCTCCTGCTGGCCTTTTCGGCCTGGCTCTTTGCGGTATCCGTCTTCCTCTATCGCGGGTACCGGTGGACCCGGGCAGCGGCGCTGGTGGCCCAACTGTTCGTCCTGACGATTGGTGTCCCAACCTTGACCAGCGGACTGGTCCTTGCGGGTGCGGCAATGGTGGTACCAGCGGCGGCCGCCATAGTTCTGCTGTTCTCCAACAGGGTGATCGGCCACGCGTCCCGAACGGGCAGTCCGCCCCCTGCTCTCTGACGCCCCTGCAACAGGCGCCGCTGGTTCGTTCCCTGTAAACGTCAGGACTGGGTAACGAACTCCCGGATCTGGGGCAACGGCAGAGAACACCCGGCAGATCAGGGTGCGGCCCCTGCCCATCCCACCTGCAGGGCACACGACCGTCCCTCAGAAATCAGGATGCCACGGCCGGGCGGCGGATTCGCCTCCACCTCAAACCGGACCCCGAACAGGTCACCCTCGGCCATCGTCCGCGGGCACATCAGAAGACCGAGGCCGGCCGCCCGGGCGTTCATGATCAAAGGAACGCGTTGTGGCAGCAACGGGCTGTATCTTGCGGTGACCACCATCGAATAGCCCAAACCGCACAGGTGGCCCAGGTCCTTCACTGCCGCGGGGTCCAGAAGGTCTACATCGTCGACGAGCAGCAGCGTGTCGGGCGAAATCTCTCCGGCAGTGGCCTGCTCCAGCACGCCCCGCCAAAGGTTTCCGGCTTTCATGTGCGGCACGGGGCTTGACAAAAATCCTTTGCTGGAATTTAGCGTTTTTATAGCGTGCAGCACGTTGCTCTTGCCACTTTCGGGAACGCCGAGGACTGCCATCACGGCGCCGGCTGGAATCCGGACGGGAATCGCATCGAGCTCGTCGCCTGCCACGCCCAGCAGGACGGCCCGGGCTTGCCCGGTTCCTGCAGAGGCGTCTGCAGTGCCAGTTTGCCCGTTCTCGGCACCAGTCCGGAACGCTGTGCTGCGCCCGGCACGTGCCGTGACCTCGCCGGCGGTGATCATAGCCGGGAGGGGTTCGACCCTGAACGGCGGCGATGCCGCAGGCAGGCCGTCCCTGCAGGTAGATGGACGCCCGTGGCCAGCGAGGGATTCTCGGTAAAACTGGCAGACCGTCGGGCCGCCGGCGGCTGCAGGCCCAAATGCGACAGCCCTTCCCGCCACCGGGGGAACGGAGGGCATCCGGGGCCATGCGGCACGGCTCTCTTCGGTGGAGCCGGACGGAAAATAGAAGCGGTTGGGGATGGATGCGTAGAACCTCGCTGCGACCAGTTCGCGTTCACCGGAAAGCAACAGAGTTATTCCAGCCTTGCTCCCGTCGCGGGCGAGGTCCTGGACCAGGTCTTCGGCCCAGGCCAATGGGCCGGACCGGAACGCTGAAACCCAGGAGCCCCAGCCAGACACAATGAGAACCAGGGGTACCTCCCCAACGGCGGGCCGGCTAAGTCGCCTCCCTAGTTCGCGGGTAAGACGTTCCAGGATCCGGACTCCCCGGCGCAACTCGTGGATACCGGCGTGGGCCCCGGTCCGGCCGGCGTGCGCCAAGGGCAAAAGGCTCCCAGTACTGTCCAGGAAATAGAAGTGGGCTTCGGACGGGCTGGCCATCAATCTTCCGGCCGTCAGTCCAAGGGCTTCCGGCGCGCCGGAGGTGGAACTGCCAAGGAAGGCGGCATGCCCATCGGTGGCGGGGCTCCAGGCCAGAGTCACCACCTTTTGCTTCTGGGGCAGATCCATCAGTCCCAGGCGCACACAGCCTTCGTCGTCGCCAGGTCCAGCGGGCATCGACCGTGCTGCCTGGTATCCGTCGGATGAAAAATCCTGCCCCGGTTCTTCCAGGTCTGCCGGCAAGGGAGGAGCCACCGGTCTCCGGGGGACCTGTTTGCCATACGCCGTGCACAGGGATTCCACGAGTGCCACCAGGGGAGCCGCCGCCGTGGCAGGGGTTGGCGCAGGGGACGGCGGGGACGGGGCCGCCGCTTCCCGGGGAGCCAGGTACGTGGTTGTCGGCTGGATGACGACCGGACCGTGCAGCTGATCCTCGGAAATGGGCGGCAGGGACGCGGCCTGGAACGCTTCAGCAGGTTCCGCACCGCGGGCGAGGAACGCACGGCCCGGAGTATCCACTCCGATGGCCGCCGCGGCCTTCGAATTGATGATGTCCACTGACTCCATGTCCGACTGCACGCGGAGGGCAATGCTGGAGGTGACGTTTGCCCGGATGTCGGCCGTCAATGCACCCTGTGGCCGTTGCGTGGCCATCACAAGATGGATACCCAGCGACCGCCCTATGGAAGCGATCCGCAGCAGCTCACGCAGCACTTCCGGAGCATCGTCAACAAGCATCCTGAACTCGTCGATGATGACAACGAGGTGGGGGAGGTTGAAATCCTTGGCAGCGTGCGAGGACCTGTACGCTGCGAGGTCCGGTACGGCGGCTGCCGAGAGGTGCTCCTCACGGAGCCTGACTTCTGCCCGCAGCGATATCAGGGTGCGTTCCATTTCGGCGCCGGTCAGGTCGGTTTGAAGTCCGACACAGTGGACCAAGCCGTGGAGTGGACCCAATCCGGAGCCACCTTTGAAATCGACGAAGAAGAAGTTGACGCGCTCAGGCGGGTAGCTCAGGGCGAGCGCCAGGGTAAGGGTCCGGAGCAATTCCGATTTTCCTGAGCCCGTGGTGCCTGCTACGAGCACATGGGGACCGTCTGCCTGCAGGTCCAGGGTCCTCGGGCCGGCCGCACCCAGGCCCAGTGGCACCGCGAGCCCCGGGCTTTCCGCTGCGGCTTCCCAGCGTCTCGCGGTCTCAGCCGCAGTCATGGGCAGGATCTCGCTGAGGGCGACGGTGGCCGGAACGGAGCGCACGTGCCCGTCCTCCCGTTTGGGCGCCTTCGCCAGGCGTCGGCAGAGCGTGGTGAACACTGCCTCAGGTAGAAGGTCCGGGACAAAGACCGGCTTGTCGTGGTCAAGGAGCATGATCGACCTGCCCTCGGACAAAAACACGTCAGCTAAAGGGGATTCGGTGTGCTCCGGAAGAAAATGAAGAACCTGCCAACCTCGTTCCACAGCGGCTTCACGGACTTTGACGTCGCCCTCGTCCGCCGGGTCCGTACTGCGGATCAACAGGACACTTCGCTCTGAACCTGATGGGCCACCTCCTTCGATGACCCGGAGGGCGGCATCAGTTGTTCCGGTAAGGATTGCCCTGGGAAGATACCGGGCGGCCAACGGCAGATTCTCCGGCCGGCCGTGGACGACCACCCCCGTCGTGTCAGCCAAGGGGTAGCCCGCAAGTTGCATGATGAGGGACCTGATGGCGCCGTCTATGGCCGCCGAAGAGCCCGCAATAATGGTGAGCGGCCGGCGCGGGTCAAGGACGATGGGGACCCGCCCAACCGGGTGGATGGACTGGACGGCGCGTGCCGGCTCAATTCGGACATTGGCGGACTGCTCCATTTCGCCCAACCTCAGCCACACGCCGTCGGACGCCAAATGGGGCACCGGCGTCTGGGTGCTCCGGTGCGCTGCCAGGGCAACGAGGGCAAGGGACGGGGCGCACCGGCGCCGGCGTTCCCCGTCTTCCCGCACTGCCGCTTGAACAGCAGCCGCCAATTCCTGCCTCTGCCGCCGGCCGCTGATGACGGGCACGAGAACAGAAAACGCGGACGCCGCCGAGAAGGCAAGGAACATCCACATCCCGGTAACCACCGCAAGCCCCACGCCAATCGCCAGCGGGAGAACTGCGGCCAGCAGCAGCAGTGCGCGGTTGCTGGCCTCAGCCCCGCCGGAGACCACGATGGGTTCGGCCACGGATTTTCCGGCATCGGCCAGGACCCTCTCCGACTGGTCAGAAAACACCAGCGACATGGTGGACTGCCCGCACCTGATACCGGAATCCGTGGAGATGGCAGTATTCCGGATCCTCTCACCGTCGACGTAGGTGCCATTTGCACTGTCCAAGTCGATCAGGATGATATCCGTGTCCGTGACGACAAGGCGTGCGTGCTCGCGCGACAACTCCGGATCCGGTATGACAACGCGCGCACCGCTGCGACCTATGGTGTAGCTGCCTCGCCGGATCGGAATGACTGTTCCCGCAGCAGCGCCGCTGTGAATGGCGAGTGCCAGCGGGGCCGCGGTATCAGCGGCCCGGAGACGACGCGGCCGTTGCCCTGACTGCGAGGTGCCGCCGTCGACAAGAATCGCCGCGCTTACCAGCGGCGGAATACCGGCAACCAACGAACGGAGGTCCTGTCCGTCCACAGTGACCGGGCCGGTGCCGAATTTCGTCGACAACTGTTCGTTGATGTCCGCTCCTGGCGTGCCGGGCGGAGCCTCGATGGACAGTTCGAGAGGAGCCCGGAGATGTGGGGAGCCCGGACCACCAACCAAGGTGCAATGCAGGGTCATGGGTGCTAATCCTTCGTGCGTATTGCGTCACGCTATCCATGAAGGGAAAGCCTGGGGAGACGTTTCGGGCTCTATGTGGAAAACCCAGCCGGGGAGTCCTGCTTGCACGGCGGGAGCTCGGCTAGGATCGCTACACGGGTCCCCTTGAGAAGCGGGCCATGAGCAGCAAGGGGGAATCCTTTGGGCACCATCGCGGACAGTGCTGACGTTGATGCAGGCGCAAGCATCGGGGCGGGCACCAAAGTGTGGCATCTCGCGCAGGTCCGTGAGGCGGCACGCCTGGGGGAGAACTGTGTCGTGGGTCGCGGCGCCTACATCGGCCCCGGCGTGGTTTTGGGGGATAACTGCAAGGTGCAGAACTACGCCCTGGTGTACGAACCCGCGATTCTTGGGGCGGGGGTCTTTATTGGTCCCGCAGTGGTCCTGACCAATGATGTTTTCCCACGCGCTGTCACTCCGGAAGGGACCCTCAAGACAGAGGAGGACTGGGAAAAAGTGGGTGTGACGATCCTGGAGGGAGCTGCTGTTGGTGCCCGTGCGGTTTGCATAGCGCCCGTAACCATCGGGGCGTGGGCGATGGTGGCGGCAGGCGCTGTGGTCACAAAGGACGTGCCGGACTTCGCGCTCGTGGCGGGTGTCCCCGCGCGGCGCATCGGCTGGGTGGGCAAGGCCGGCCAACCATTGATTAACGACGGCAGCAATTGGGTTTGTCCCGGCACGCGGGATGCGTACGTCGAACGGGATGGGGTCCTGCGGCTCGCTTAAGGTCGGATGTGCGACGGATCACAGGGGCAGGGTGGATTCGACGGACGTTGCGGTCCCTCGGGTAGGCTAGAGCAGCAGACAATGCGCAACATTGCGCTGCCCGCATTCGAACCAGGAGATTTTGTGACCGCTGACCTCGTCATCGTAGGGTCCGGCTTTTTTGGCCTGACAATCGCAGAACGGGCCGCCACTGAGCTCGGCTTGAAGGTGGTCGTCATCGACCGTCGCCACCACATCGGGGGCAATGCCTACAGCGAAAAGGAAGAGCAGACCGGTATTGAAATACACCGGTACGGCGCCCACCTTTTCCATACCTCGAACGAACGCGTGTGGGAATACGTCAACAGGTTCACCACCTTTACAAACTACGTGCACAAGGTGTACGGCGTCCACAAAGGGGAGGTGTACTCCCTGCCCATCAACCTGGCCACCATCAACCAGTTCTTCCGCGCCAACCTGACTCCCGGCCAGGCGCGGGACCTCATCCAGGAACAGGCCGGCGAGCTGGCGGGCACCGATCCCCAGAACCTCAACGACAAGGGCATCCAGCTGATCGGCCGTCCCCTGTACGAGGCCTTTATCAAGCACTACACCGGGAAGCAGTGGCAGACGGACCCCAAGGACCTGCCGGCGGGCATCATCTCCAGGCTGCCCGTGCGGTACAACTACGACAACCGGTACTTCAACGACAAGTACGAGGGCCTGCCCACCAACGGTTACACCGCGTGGATCGAGAAGATGGCCGAGCACCCGAACATCGAGGTGCGTCTGAATACCGATTTCTTCGACGAATCCCACGAATACAGCAAGAACAAGGTTGTCGGCAAGATCCCCGTGGTCTATACCGGCCCGGTGGACCGCTACTTCGACTACGCCGAGGGTGACCTGTCCTGGCGCACCATCGACTTCGAAGAGGAAGTCCTCGATGTTGGTGATTTCCAGGGCACGTCCGTCGTCAACTACAACGACGACGACGTCTCCTACACCCGCGTGATCGAACCGCGCCACTTCCACCCCGAGCGTGAATACCAGACCGAGAAGACGGTCATCATGCGGGAGTTCTCACGATTTGCCGAAAAGGGCGATGAGCCGTACTACCCCGTCAACACCTCCGCCGACAGGGAGCGACTGCTGAAGTACCGCGACCTCGCAGCCGCGGAAACGGACGTCTTGTTTGGCGGCCGGCTGGGCACCTACAAATACTTGGACATGCATATGGCCATCGGATCCGCGTTGAGCATGTTTGATAACAAGATCCGGCCGCACTTCGAAAGCGGCGTGAAGCTGGAAAGTGGAGGTGTTGACGCATGAGCGCCGCCACCGACAGCAAAGCGAAAGCTGAAGTTAAGGCTGAAGGAATCGACAACCAGCTGGGATGGCAGACCCTGCAGCGCGTCATTCTGCCAAGCGCCAGCCAGATGGATACAGCGCCCCTCTACATGGATATGGGCACCGCTACTGGCATCCAGCTCCCAACGATTGGCGACGGAGACAAGAAAGACGCCAAGCCCAGGACGATCAGCAGCCCGACCAAAGAGGCGCACGTCGAGGACTTCCTCTCGCGGCACTCCACATCAGTCCGGTCGGGGGAGCGCGTTTCGTTCGGCACCTACTTCAATGCCTTCCCTGCCAGCTATTGGCGGCGGTGGGCAACGGTGGACAAAGTCCGGCTGCAAGTCCGGACCCAAGGCACCGGTTCCGTCATTGTCTACAAATCCAATGCACGCGGATCACTGCAGAGGGTAGACACCCGGCGTGTCGAGGGCATCTCGGAAAGCCATTTTGAACTGTCGCTGGCTCCCTTTGGCGACGGCGGATGGTACTGGTTCGACCTGTTGGCAGGAACTGAGCCACTCATCATGCTCGACGCCGAATGGCAAGGGCCCGCTGTCGAGAGAACTTCGGGGTCGGTAACCCTCCAGATCACCACACTCAACAAGACGGACTTCTGCCTCAACAACCTGCGTCTCCTGGCCGACAGCGCCGAAGCTTTGGAGCACGTGCGGGAGATCCTGATCGTCGACCAGGGCTCACAGAAACTCTACGATGCCCCCGGCTTCGAAGCGGTCAAGGAGTCCCTGAACGGGAAACTCAGGATCATCAACCAGTCCAACCTGGGCGGCTCCGGCGGATTCGCGCGCGGGATGTTCGAGGCCGTTGAAAACGGCAGTGACTACGTTCTGCTCATGGATGACGATATCGTCGTCGAACCCGAAAGCATCATCCGCCTCCTCACCTTTGCCGACCGATGCAAAACGCCAACCCTGGTCGGCGGACACATGTTCGACCTGTATAACCGGACTGTCCTGCACACGTTCGGCGAAGTGGTTAATCCCTACCGCTTCCAACCGGCCCTTCCCAGCGAAGATATGATCCTCGGGCACGACTTCCTGTCGTCCAACCTGCGGCAGACGTCTTGGCTTCACCGGCGCTGTGACGTCGACTATAACGGCTGGTGGATGTGCTTGATCCCCACCAAAGTGATCCGAGACATTGGACTCTCACTGCCGCTGTTCATCAAGTGGGACGACGCTGAATACGGTTTGCGAGCAAAGGAGCACGGCTACCCGACGGTTTCTCTGCCGGGATCTGCCGTGTGGCACGTCTCTTGGATCGACAAAGACGACCTGGTCGGTTGGCAGGCCTACTTCCACTCGCGGAATCGGGTCGTAACGGCGCTGTTGCACAGTCCGTACGAATACGGCGGTGACGTGGTCAAGGCTTCGCAGTACGGCGACGTCAAGCATATGGTCTCCATGCAGTACGCCACCGCACAAGGGCGGCAATGGGCACTGGAGGATGTGTTGAAGGGGCCTGAGACACTGCCCGACCTGCTGGCAACCAAACTGCCGGAAATCCGGGAAATGATGTCTGCGCATTCAGATGCCGTGTTCCGACCAAATCCTGAGGATTTCCCGGCTCCAAAAATGGACAAGCCGCCTCGCCGAGGACATGGCCCGTCCCAGCCTTCGAGAATCACCCTTCTGCCGTGGGCGGCGAAGACGGTAGTCAGGCAACTGGTTAAGCCCATCCAGGGAACCAGTGCCGAACGCCCTCAGACCACGGTTGCCCATCAGGACAACCGATGGTGGCGGATGGCCCAGTATGACAGCGCAGTGGTCTCCAATGCCGAGGGGACCGGAGCATCCTGGTACCGCCGTGATCCAAAACGCTTGAGGAAGATGCTGGCTGACAGTGGACGCCTTCACGCGGCGCTGCTCAAGGATTGGCCCGCGCTCAGCAGGAAGTACAAGGCTGCCGTGAACGATCTGACATCGATCGAGTCGTGGAGGAAGACGTTTGAGCAGCATACGCAGAATGAGATCAAGTGAGCGTAATTTCGACCAGTGATCTGACCACGCCAGGACTGGGCGGGGGACTGCGGGACATCAAGCAGTCAAGCTTCCTGCTCAAGCTGCTGGTGCGGAAAGAGTTGAAGGTCCGTTATCGGGGCTCCGTTCTCGGACTTCTCTGGTCCTATGTCAAACCGGGCGTTCAGTTCATCGTCTTCTATGTGGCGTTGGGAATCTTCCTCGGATTGGAACGAAGTGCCAGGAATCCGGACGGATTGGCAAACTATGCCGTCTACTTGTTTTCCGGCATTGTCCTGATCAATTTCTTTTCCGAAGCATTGGGCAATGCGGCACGGTCCATCGTGATGAACGGAAACCTGATCAAGAAGATCTACCTTCCGCGCGAATTGTTCCCAGTGGCCTCCGTTTGGGTGTCAGCGGTGCACTTCTTCCCCCAGCTTGTGGTTCTCATCGTCGGCTGTGTCTTCGCGGGATGGCACCCTAACCTGGTGCAACTGTTGGCTGCGGTCGCGGGCTTTGTCATCGTTGGGCTGCTCGCGACCGGTTTGGGGCTGCTTTTCGGTGCAGCCAACGTGTACTTCCGTGACTCGGAAAACCTGGTGGACATGCTCCTAATGGTTGCCACTTGGGCTTCACCGGTCATGTATGCGTGGTCAATGGTTGAGCAGAAGCTTGGAAGCACGGCATTTGCCATTTACCAGGCAAACCCGATCACCATAGGGGTGGAGCTATTCCACTACGCGTTCTGGTTTCCCACAACGGACGGTTCGGCAGCCATGCCCCCGAACCTCTTTGGTTTGTGGCTGCCTGTCGGGCTCGTGGTTGCGGTGGTCATTGTTGTTTTGGGTCAGTACACCTTTCGGCGCCTCGAGGGCCGTTTCGCACAGGAGCTCTAAGTGGCCACCGCTATCGAAGTTTCGAATATCAGCAAGCAATTCGTGTTGCGCCACACCAGGTCACTGAAAGAGGCTGTGGTGTGGCTAGCCAAGGGGCGAAAGGGCGATCTTTCCGAGAAGTTCCACGCGTTAAAGAACGTATCCCTTGACATCGAGGCTGGGGAAACCGTGGCACTCCTGGGCCTCAACGGTTCAGGCAAATCAACGCTGCTTAAACACATTTCCGGAGTGATGCTTCCCGACACCGGAACCGTGAGGACGCGCGGAAGGGTCGCTGGGCTTATTGAAGTTGGTGCTGGCTTCCACCCAGATTTGTCTGGGCGGGACAACGTATTCCTGAACGGCGCAATCCTGGGAATGACCGAGCAGCAGATCAAGGACAAATTTGACGACATCGTAGAGTTCTCGGAAATCGGTCAGTTTATAGATACTGAGGTCAAGTTCTACTCGTCCGGAATGTATTTGCGGCTCGCCTTCTCCGTTGCTGTACACACAGACCCTGAAGTGTTCCTCATTGACGAGATCCTCGCCGTAGGCGACGAGCCCTTCCAGCGAAAATGCATCGACAAAATTCAGGAACTCGCAATGGATGGTAAGACTCTAGTTGTGGTGAGCCACGACTTGGACCTTGTGGCACGCATATGCAAGCGGGGGGTTCTTCTGAGGCATGGGGAAATGATCTACGACGGGCCGATTCACGAAGCCGTTGGCCTGTTGCGCAGTTGACCCAACTTACTTTCCGGGGCAACCCTATTCTAGGGCTGACCCTGGCGTTCTTAGCATGGTAGCCGCGGCATGAGTAACATCTCCGCGCGCCAGTACTCGTTCGGAGGACTTTTTGTCTTGGTTTGATGAAGCACCACAATTTGTCCTTGCGGCATCGCTGCTGGTTATTCCTGGCCTGGCCGTGGGAATGGCCGCCCGCTTGCGCACAAGCCAGGCCCTTGCGGTTGCTCCGGCGGTCAGTACCTCGTTAGTCGGAGTTGCAGCGATTGCCGCACCGTTTCTGGGATTGTCTTGGTCAATTCTGCCTGTGCTTGGTTTGACTTTTGTTATTGCATCCTTAGCTCTTTTTGCTTCGTTTCTTTCAAAAAAGAGGGCTCGTGGCGCTAGTCCTAAATTTGACGAGAACCCGTCCTGCTGGATGCTGGCTTCGCTTGCGGCAGCAACAATTGCAGCCGTCCTTATAGGACGGCGGATAGTGAACGCCGTCGGATCGCCGGAAGCGTTTTCCCAGACGTTTGATAATGTTTTTCACCTTAACGCAGTGCGATATATCCTCGATACGGGCTCCGGTTCGTCGCTTACTCTCAACTCTATGACAGGGGCTGGCTCGTACCCAGCTGCATGGCACGACTTGGTTTCGTTGCTCGTCAGCACGGGAGGAGCGGAAATAACAACTTCCGCCAATGTCATCAACATCGTGGTCGCCTCAATAGTTTGGCCTGTTGGCTGCATTTATCTTGCGCAGTCGGTTTGGGGCCGAAAGCCTGCCGTCAGTCTCGCGGCTGGAGTATTGTCCGCGGCTTTTGGGGCCTTTCCGATCTCCCTGCTGGACTTCGGAGTCCTGTACCCGAATTTTCTTGCTCTTGCCCTCCTTCCCGTAGTTTTTGGCGTCGGACTGGATGCACTCGGTCTCTCCGCAGTGCCGGGCCGCTCAAAGCTTTTGAGCGCGCTGCTGCTGCTTGGTGTGCTTCCCGGTATGGCATTGGCTCACCCAAGCGCAGCCATGGCTTGGCTCGCGCTGATTATTCCACCAGCTAGCTACATTTTCGTTCGTAAATCCGTAGTACTGATCAGATCCGCAACTGGCATGCGCCGGACTGCTATTGCCGGAGCATTGGTTCTTGCGTTGGTCGGTGCCGTTGTCTTGATCCGGGTTCTCTGGGGCGTCGTGCGTCCTCCGGCCGAAGCGGCTTTTTGGCCGCCAGTTGAGTCGACGGGCCAGGCAATCGGCGAGGTAATTTCCAGTTCAGCGATTGGACGCCCTGTTGCTTGGGGCATCATGCTGTTGACTATCCTCGGTCTCTACCTGACTCTTCCTTCTGGCAAACGGTTGTGGCTTCTGGGTTCATATGCGGTGGCAGCCTTTCTCTTCGTCGTGGTGAGTTCGTTTCCTCAAGAGAACTTTCGACTGTTCGTGACGGGTATTTGGTATAACGATCCGCCGCGACTTGCTGCCCTCCTTCCGCTCGTGACAATCCCACTGGCTTGCAGGGGAGCCGTGGGCATGTGGGATCACCTGTTGGTGATTCTTGGGCGAGTGCATACTCACGTAGATAGGAGCGGCCCTGCGACTCAGGTCAGCCCCGCGAGAAGGTTCGTTCCGGTGAAGCCTTCGATGATAGTCGTTGCGGCTGGGGTCGTCGCTGTTGTGGCTCTTATTGCGGCCACACAGCGCGGCAACGTCAGCCAGGCCCAGGCGTCTATGACGGGCTCTTACAGTTTGAGTGATAACGCACCGCTGATATCCACCGACGAAATGACCCTCATCAAGCGGTTGCCCGGTGAGGTACCCAAGGACGCCGTGATGGTAGGAAATCCGTGGAATGGCAGCTCGTTGGCCTATGCTTTCGCTGATCGGAAACTGGTCCAATTACATATCCTTAGTGCTGTTCCCGAAGGCGCCGCCCCCCTGCTCAACGGCCCTGTGCCAGCACAGGACGACCCCGCTGTTTGCCCCACAGTCGAAAGACTGAAGATTGACTACATTCTCGACTTTGGACACCGGGAGGTCCACGGACGAGACAGTGGCTACAAAGGTCTGGACGCACTGATAACGGCAGGGTTGGCCACGCTCGAAGATTCGCAGGGAGAGGCCAAGCTTTACAAGCTAAACCTTTGCGGGTCGCCATAGCGTCGATACAAATGACCTATATTGTGGGGGAAGAGGAATCGATGAGAGCTGACAGCCCTAGCGTCGTCGTCGAATCCCAGCAACGAAAATGTACGCCGGCCTAGCAGGAAATCTACCTGATACGCATTTACCCTCCGCTGCGGGCCCTGCCTCCGCGGCCCTCGCACTTCGGATCTGGAAGATGGCTTCGTATGTTCTTGGTCTTGCTGGCCTGGCTGTTGGTGCCGAATGCACGTCTTTGATGCTGCCCGATTGAGGTTAGATCGGTTCTCGATGGATCATGGCTCGGAACAAGTACAAACCTACGATTAGGGGCAATGAAGTTGACACAAACCGGCCTGCGTTGGGAGAGCGCAGCCATGAGACCCGGGACGCTTGTTGGAGATAGCAGTCGAGGCATCATTCGTTGGGTAATCAATGTCGCCATCGTCTCGATCGGGGCCTTGATTGCCTTCTTCAGGATGCCGTGGGAAGCGCAAAGAAGTATCTGGGCAGAAGACGGCGGCGTGTTCCTCAATGATGCTATTAGCGGCAGCGGATGGCGCGGAATACTGGCGCCGTATGAGGGCTACCTGCACCTTATTCCGCGGCTCGCTGCCAACCTGGTCGTAAGCGTTGTTCCGATCAACCTATACGCGTTGGCCATGAATTTTCTCAGCTGCATCGTGGTGTCGCTCGTGGGCCTCCTCGTCTATCGACTGTCGAAGCCATTTTCCGCGAGTAGAACCATCCGAGTTTGTCTTGCCTCGATTCCTGTCCTTGTGGCACCTGGGCCCGTGGAAACGTTGGCCAACTTTGCAAACGTCCACTGGTACCTATTATGGCTTGCGCCATGGTTAGTCTTGAAGCCGGCGAAGAGCCGAAAGGAGGGGATATTCCTCCTTGTTGCCTCGCTGGTGGTAGCACTTACCGAGATACTGACACTGATGTTTGTGCCCCTATTCCTCTACCGGTGGCGGGACAAATCAAGGTGGTACGCGGAAATAGGTTTGTTTTTCGGGCTCGCCTGCCAGATTTTCGTTACTTTGACGAATTCGCGGTCCCCATCCTCTGGATACCCTGTAAATTTATTTTCTGTCTTGGAAGGTTGGTTCCTAAATAGCAGTAGCGCATTGTTTTACGGAGATTCCGTTACTGTCACAAGTCACGTTCATGCTTTTGGTGCGCTGCCGATAGTCGTTGCGGCGATTCCGTTTGTCGTGCTGTTTGCGTTCATCATGTGGAAAGGTGAACCGGCGCAGCGATTCTTGGCTGGCACCATGGTTGTAGCATCCTTCGGAACGTGGGCAGCAACTCAGGTGGTAAACCCACAGCCCTTCTTCGACTACGCTGCCTTTAACGCAGCCGATTGGAACGGTTTCTTCATCTCCCGGTACAGCACAGCTCCTTCTATGTTCCTTTTGACACTCTTTCCACTTGCCAGCGCCGTACTCATAACGAAGTCTCGGGCGAAAGCCTCACTCCTCCTCGGTTCTTTCCTTGTGTTACAGCTCATCTTCTTCTTTCCCACGGTGGTTTCCCGGACGAACGGGCCTGTATGGAGTGAGGAGGTCAATGCAGGAAGACAGGCTTGTATCGCCAATCCGACCTTGGGGACTACCGGGATTCAGATCGCGCCCCGGGGATGGTTTGCGGACAAAGTGCATATCGCGTGTAAAGAGCTCCTGGGGCAGTGAACTAAGCGTGTTTCCTAGCCGTCAGCACTGCCCCCACGGGGCTGTCCCACGTTCCGGTACCGCAGTAGAAGCGGTGACACTTCCGTGCAGATTGCCACGGACCGCCGCCGGCAGACACATCCTGCCAAGCGAACCCGCACCGCTACCCGTAGATGATGCCTTCGACTATCCTGAGGGCACGCGTCCCTGGCTAGCAGAGCAGGCGGCAGCGGCCGCTCGACGTGGACCCTTCACCCCTAAGTAAGAAGAGAAGTAAGCCACATCCATCCAGCATCCCGGATGCGGGCTACCGGTCCTAGGGGACACCTGCCGACAAAGGGACAACTGCCTTGTTGGGGTTCTCCGCCAGCAGCAGCAAGCCGCCGCAACCTCACAGTTTGGGTATTGCGCTTAAAGCTTGTAGGTCTACCTTTTATAAGGTGTGGCGACTAAGGCTGCGACTTGAGGTATCGCCGGAGAACGCGCCATTGGAATGCCGCGACGACAACTTCGGAGAGCGCCATTCCCCAAACCACTCCGGGGACCCCCAATAGTATTGCGCCGACGACAATCACAGGCGTTCCAATGACTGCCCCGACCAGTGTTGATGCAGCAAGCTCCCGCGCTTTGCCTATGGGCACCAGACATGCAAGCCCGATCACCTGCGAGATCGCAACGGCGGCAAAACTGACGCCGACTGGAATGCTTAAGTTGTAGCCGAAGTTGTTTGTCCCCGGAACGAGGACTTGGGCGGCCCAGGGACCGGCTGCAGCAAGGACTGAACCACCAGCGAGTCCCAGTAAGGGGGTTAGTTGCGACGCCCGGTTTATTCGATGGTTCGTAGAACCGGCACCCGCGGCTGGTATCCAACCTTGGACGAACTGTAGAACGGGGGAGAATCCCGTGACGGCAAACCGAAAAAGACGGTCAGCAATTGCGTAGCTTGCGAGTTGGGAAGGAATGATCGCATTCACAGCCAACATGGGTAAGTTGACATAGAAGCTTCCCGTCGCCGCCGTAATAACTCCATGGCGTTGATGTGCCATCTGACGCAGGGAGTTCCGGGGCGAAAAATTTGCCTTCAGACCTTCGCCAGAGCGCAGTATGACTGTCGAACTGACCCACACAGCGACAACATTGAAGATGAGTTGGGTGACGACCAGCAGGGTGAAATCCCGAGTCAAGACCAAAATGCCGACCCCTATGACCGTGCCGAGCAATTGAGGCAGCGCATCGAAAAGAAACAACCGCATTGCCCGCCCTTCACCAACGAAGTACCAAGCCGCTCCCACGAAGGGCATGAGGTAGGCGGCGGTGGCGATTGAGACAAACAATGCTTCCTTGGGCCTAAGCAGAGCCATGAGGATCATCATTACTGGCGCGGTGATGAGCAGGAGATAGGAGCGGGTAATGAGGGAATCAAGGAAAAGCTGAGGCCGGTCCTCCTTGGCGGCGGCAGCGACCATACCTGGGCCAACAGTTCCCCAGCCGAATGCAACTGCCACACCGAAAAGCGTTGCAACTGTCTGCACAAGGACCTGTACGGCCCAAGCGTCGGCGCCGACGACGCGGGTGATGACGGGTATGGCCAGCAGCCCTACGACGGTACCGGCGCCCACTGTGAGCGCAAAGGTTCCTAATCTGAACAATGCGGCCAGGATTGCTTTCACGAAGCTGAATCCAACCTTTCGTACCCCGGGTGCCAGGAAAGCACCCAAAGCCTCAATCCTAAGGCCCCGCAACGGCCGTCGCCCGGCAAGCCCACGCCGGTCGACTAAGCTGTAATGGTAAGTCGCACCGCAAAGTCAGGATGGTTCATGTCCGTAGCAGCCGTAGTTGTGTCCTTCAACAGACTGGACTATCTGAAGAAGTGCCTGTCGGCTCTGGAGCAGCAGACCCGCCCACTGGATGAGATCATCGTGATCGAAAATGGATCTACCGACGGCAGCGCTGAGTACGTGCGCGCCCATCATCCGGGAATTACCCTCTTCGAAACCGGCTCGAACCTCGGCGGGGCCGGTGGCTTTGCTTGGGGCATCGAGCTGGCGCTGCAGCATGGGCACAGCCTTGCATGGTTGATGGATGATGATGCTGAGCCACGCAACGATGCGCTGGCTCCTTTGATCCAGGCCATGGAGAGCGAACCACGGCCGAGCTTCGCCGCGCCCTTAGTGGAAGACACCGAAGGCGCTGTGGTGGTCGGCAACCTCCCCACAGTTTCAACAGATGCATCTGCCCAACTCGCTGCCCAGAAACTGGGAGGCATTGCGCTGTCACACACCACCTTCGTAGGCGTCCTAATCGATCTGAAGCTGTCGGCGGCTATGCCCCTTCCATATGCGGACTTCTTCATTTGGTTTGACGATGTCGAATACACGAAGCGACTGGCACGGTCTTCCTTTGGCATCCACGTTGTTAGCGCCCGGATGAAACATCCCAACAACGCGGGCGTCAAAGACATGGGATGGCGGCTGTACTACTACCTTCGGAACCAGTTGTGGCTTACGAGGCTAAATCCGCGCCCTTGGTCGCTGACGCAAAGGCCTATCTTTCGTTTTGCAGAATTAGCTGTGCTGGCATTCCGACAGTTCCCCGTGGCAAAGAACAAGGCACTCTGGTTGTCTGGCACGGTCAAGGGCTTGACCGAGGGCATGTTCCGCCTGCCTGCTGTGCTTTATCCAGGTGATCTGCTGCGCACATTGTCAACAGAAAGGCGCGATCAGCTCAGCAGGGGTTAGGGCGTCACCGTCAACACAGTTGGGCGGGTGCAGGCCGGCGCTGACCGGCGCAGCTGATCCACTGAGGGTCCGTGAAGTGGTGAATATGAGCGGCACTCTGCAATCGGCGGCAGCCAACCAGCAGGGGCGGCAGCAACATCTCGCCCTAGACAGATACCCGACGCAGAATTGTGCCAAGCGAGATTTCAAGGGCGCGCAGGGAGGAAACGTTTCCGTTGCGAACCCCCTTGATTACCAGTCTTATGAGCGCGCCGGCCTTGGGTACAGCGTAGATTAAGAGACTATCCCTCAGTTCCGGGCTCTTAGAGTCAACCGTCGGACCGAGCCGCTCCAACAATGTTCTCGCCATGAGTGTCCGCCACCCAAGCCCAGTCTTGTAGATGATGTTGCAAACACTTCGTGGTGAGACGCTACCTTCGTAACGCTTTACGAATCGAAAGGTGTTGCGGATGGATGTGGGCAAGCTCTGTTGCGATTCGCCTACGACATTTCCGCCATGCTGGATGTAGTCCTGCAGCACGACGTCTTGGATGTTGATGCTCCCGCAGGCGAGAGCGCAAAGTCCGATCCAGTGATCGTGGTATTGCGAAGGCGCGTCGAGCGACGGGAACGGCAGGGCCAGCTCAAGCACTTCGCGCCGGAAAATACAGAGTGACCCGGTGACTTGGTTATTAGCGATAAGGTCGGCAGCTCCGACAGATCTCCTGTCTGTGAGGCTTCCGTTTGACGGATCCTGCCCGATGGCGGATATGTGGGGCGGCACCACCCGTGCCTGCCCGGTAACGAGGGCGGCAACGTCAAGTTTCGGAAGGAGCGTTGCCAATTTCTCGGGATACCAATAGTCGTCCTGATCGCTGAGGGCAATCCATCGGGCTTCTTCCGGGACGGCTTCGAGGGCCCGCTCGAAGTTGTGGTGGAAGCCGAGCCGGTCGTCGTATCCAAGAACCCTGAACCGGTCGTCATTGCCGCAGGCCCGCTGCACCATGGCCGCCACGCGCTGATGGTCTCCATCCACGGAGATGAGACAGAAAAAATTCGAGTGGCTCTGCGACTGGATGGACTGCAGTTGGCGAGCGAACATGGACTCATCGGGCTGGTATGCGGCCAGGGCGACCACGCCGAAGGTTCCCTCGAAACTGACATCGCCGGATTGGCTCGGAATGGGGAGATTATGTGATGTCATCGGTTTTCGGTCCTTCGGGTCAAGGCCACGAAGAAGGCGCGCAGGAGCATGATTCTCGCCCGGAGAATGACCGCAACAGGTCTGCGGGACTTCGGAGTCGTGTTTTCGTCATGAAGGCGCCGTGCGACTGTAGGCGCTGCAACGTGGACCATGTTCCGGTTTAGGTTCGCCACGATAGCAATCCATTGGTCGTGAGTTTCGCTTAGAAAATCCGGGAACGGGAGGATGAGTTTCTTGGCCGCGGACCTGAAAGCCATGGTGCACCCGTAGTAAGGTCGGATTCCTATCCATGTGGTTATCAAATTGGCCACCCACCGACGGCTGTCGGATTCTTTGAGCTGAACTTGATGGTACCTGTTGGCGGGGCTTCCAAAAACGGTGAAGTTGCTCGCCGCGAAATCTTTGGTCTGCAGGGCGCTGACCAGAGTATCCACCCGCCCGGGCAGCCACACATCATCTTGGTCAGACAACATAATGTATTCGCCCCTGCTCGCGGACACTGCCTTCTCGAAGCTGGCAACGTAGCCTTGGTTTTCCGCGCTTGGAAGGAGAACGATGCGTGGGTCCCCAAGGTCGCGGACGACGTCGAGCGTTGAATCTTTCGAGGCATCGTCAACGACGATGAGTTCGTCCTCGGGCGACAGTTGCGCAAGGATGGACCGAATTTGTTCGGCAACGTACTCCTGACCGTTGTACGTTGCCATGCACACCGAAACCCGAACCGCTTCAGTTGCGCTCATCCTGTGATCCTCTGTTGAAATGATGGATCTATCTTGCCCAGCCGTCCAAGCCATCCATCGAAGCAACCGCGGATAAACGCCCGATACTGTCCTCTACGGTTGGCTCCGTAGATCATCCTGAAGACGTCACTTTCAATCTGGAAGCGAAGCCTGCGAACGAGCCAGATGGGGAACCGAGCACCGTACTGCCGCCAGAGGTAGATGCTGTTGCGCGTCATGTAGTACACCCGAAAAGGGGCGTGAGAATGGACATGCCGCTTTATTCCCAGGAGTGTGACATGCCATCCGAAAACCATCATCGGCTGAGCTTGGCCCAGGGCATGCGTCATGTTGCATCCCTCTCCGATCAAAGTGGCGAGGCCGTGGGACCTTACACGGAGATTGAATTCAGAATCGACGCAGTCAATGAAGAGCCTCTCATCGAGCATCCCGACCTTTCTAAAGGTGGATACAGGTACAACGGCACCCGACTGCAAAGGATCGAATGCTTCCGGGAAGCGGGACCGTTTCGAAAGGAGCGGAACGTCAATTCCATTGTGCGATTGGGCGCTGATAAGTCCGACTTCCACCCCGCTGGTCTGGGCTTCCGTGTAGGTGTCAAGGGCGGTTGCGATGTAGCCCTCGTCCAAAGCGGAGTCCTGGTCCAGGGTCACAATGAAATCCGGGGACCAGGCCCGAAAGGCTTGGTCAATGCCTGCATTGAGTGCTGCAGCAATCCCGACGTTTTCCGGCATTCGCAAAACTGTGCACCCCATGTCTTCAAGGTTCCTCAACACCCCGTCGTTGCGTCCGACATCAGAGCCGTCGTCGACCACAAACGTGTGGACGACTTGCTTATTGAGGTTTTCTACCCTCTCCGGAAGATCTTGGGGAGGGTTGAAGGCTGAGATAACAGCCACCACACGCGGGTCACTCTGGTGCGTCACGTCGTTTTGTTCCTTCTCGCTAACCCGAATAGACCGTTCCTATGCGTCAGGGAACTGTCAGACAGCAGGCTTCAGTCTATCGTTGGCGGGCAGAGCCCTCCATTCTGTCCGAGCCGGTGAGGGTCTTCGTACGGGCAGCTTGAGGATCACTGGACAGGGTGACACGGTAGCATTGTGGGGGTGCTCATTTCCGGGCCGACAGATCCAACACTGTGTATATTCAAGAAAAGGACCTTCCTGGCACATGGCCATTGATGTATTGCTTCCCTATTACGGCGACGTCGACCTGATGAAACTTGCGGCCCAGAGCGTCATGAGCCAGCAGTACGAGGAGTGGCGTCTCATCGTGGTCGACGATGGGTACCCCAGCCCGGAACCTCAGCGCTGGTTTGAATCTATGTCGGACCCGCGGGTCACATATCAGAAGAACGAGCAAAACCTTGGCGCCAACGGTAACTACCGCAAGGCGCTGGAGCTGGCAGAGGCTCCGATCGTCGTTGTCATGGGCGCGGACGACATCATGCTGCCGAACTATCTCGACGTGGTCTCCAGGGCATTTGAAACTTACCCGGAAGCCAGCGTTGTCCAGCCCGGTGTTCAGGTTATCGATGAGCAGGGGCGTGCATGCTCCCCGCTGGTGGACATCGTCAAGAAGGTATACGCACCCTCCACCAAGTCCACAGTCCTCCTGCAGGGCGAAAAGATGGCCACCAGCCTTGTCCGGGCCGACTGGGCGTACTTCCCGTCCCTGGCATGGCGCACGGATGTTATCCGCCGTATCGGCTTCACGGAGGGTTTGCACGTGGTGCAGGACCTTGCGCTGCTGTTGGATATTGCAGCCGAAGGCGGCTCCATGGTGGTCGACCCGACGCTCGCGTTCCTCTACCGCCGGCACTCCGCATCGGACTCGTCGGTCAAGGCACTTGACGGGCGCCGGTTCGATGAAGAGCGCGCGTACTTCGAAGGACAGGCACGGCGTTTCCGGGTACTTGGCTGGAACGGAACCGCCCGGGCTGCAGCCTTCCACACGACGTCGCGGTTGAATGCAGCCACCCTGGTTGCCCGCTCACTGATGATCGGGAAAACCGATTCGCTGCCCAGGCTGCTGAAGCACGTGGTTTCCTAGCGGACTGCATAAAAAGGTGGCTGCCCCGGATCCTGGGGGCAGCCATCTTTTTCGTTAGGACGTTGGTTCGGGTGGGAGCGTTTCCGGGTGCGTCCCGTTGCTGGCGGCTGTGTCACCCTGCACCAGGCTCTCTTCCAGCTGAAGGACTTTGAGTCGAAGGATACTCACTTCCTCCGCCAGGACGCGGACTTCGTCTTCCGCCTGGGACTGTTCGAAGGAGAGGTGCAGGCAAACGGACACCAGCAGTACGATCGCCATGGCGAACAGGAGGTTTGATGGCACCTTCACGCCGAGCACTCCGCTGGACCAGAAGAGAAGCTGCGGAAAGGCCACCAGCACCAGGACGCCAATCCCGATGATGATCCAGATGACGGCGTACTTTTCGCGCAGGTGGCGGCGGCGCAGCATTTCGAAAATGATCAGCAGAATGACCAGCACAAAGATGAAGCCAACGAGGGTGGCCATGGAAACTCCTAGTTGGACGACGGTTCGTTCTTCTTGCGCGTCAACGCAAAGAGGAGGGCAAAGGCTGACCGGCCCAGGTAGATGGCGGCCTTGACGGGGTCGTGGCTTGGGGTCCCGCCCTGCCGTTCGCGCATTGAGACGCCCACTTGGCGAACGGTGCATCCCGAGCGGATGGCGACGACCAGGGAATCGATGGTGTCACCTAGGTATTCGGCGGGGTAGTGGTCCACGTACTGGCGGATGGCCTTGGCATTGGCAGCGCGGAAACCGGACGTGACATCGGTGAGCCGGGTGCCCGCAATCCGAGAGATGGTCCAGGCCAGGACGTTCATGGCCCACTTGCGGGGCCCCCTGACGGTGTACGTGCCCTTGTCCGCGAACCTGGCCCCGATGACGATGTCCGCTTCCTGCAGGCCGTCGAGGACGGCCTTGATATCACGAGGATCATGCTGGCCGTCGGAGTCCACCTGGATAACCCGGGTGTAGCCGTGCATTTTTGCGTACTTGAAGCCGGTCCTCATGGCTCCGCCCACCCCCATGTTGAACGGGAGCTGCACCACCAGCGCGCCGGCGTCGCGGGCAACCTGGGCAGTGTTATCGCGTGAGCCGTCGTCCACGACGAGGACGCTGCAGTCAGGGCCGAACTCGAACACTTCCCGGATGGTGCCGCCGATGGCCTCCGACTCGTTCCAGGCCGGCATGATCACCAGGGTGCGGTGGGCTTGCTCTGCGGGAGTCATGCTTTATCGTTTTCCGCCTTTAGGTAAGCAGTCAGCCGCTCATCGGCATCGGCGACATCAAAACCCGTGGAGTATGCCTTCGCCAGGTTCAGGGCACTGTTGAGCGGTCGCGGAGCGGCGGCCTTTTCCTTGAAGTATTCAGCAGTGGTGATTCCAGTGACATCAGTCCTGGGGGCGCCGGCCTGTTCGTAGACGTCCGCCGCTATGTCGGCCCAGCTTTTTACGGGTCCGGCGTTGCTGAAGTTGTAGGTACCGTAGGTGGCTTCGGTGGTCAGCAGGTGGCTGATGAAAGCTGCGATGTCCTGGGTGAAGGTCAGGCGGCCGGTCTGGTCGTTGACCACCGCCGGCTTGATCCCCCGCCCAGCGAGGCTGGCCATAGTTCGGACAAAGTTGTTGCCTTCACCGATAACCCAGCTTGTACGCACGATGTAGTGGCGGGGAACGACACCTGCCACCGCCTCGCCTGCAGCCTTGGTTTGGCCGTAAACACCCAGGGGGGTGAGGGGTTCGTCCTCGTCGTGGTTGTCTCGGCTCCCGTCAAAAACGTAGTCGGACGAGACGTGGACCAGCGTGAGGTCATGCTCGACGGCGGTGCGCGCCAGGTCGGCCACGGCTCTCACGTTGATGGCCCAGGCGGCAGCCCGGCCTTCCTCGGATTCGGCAGCGTCCACAGCGGTGTAGGCCGCGGCGTTGATGATGGCGGAGTAGTTCTTCCAGTTCCGGTTCTTGAAGGAATCCTCCCGGGCGAGGTCGAACTCACCGCGGCCGGCGAACTCGACCCTTGCGTCGCCGTCGTACTGTTCGCGCAGTGCCTTGCCCAGCTGGCCGTCGGCGCCAACGACGAGGATCTTCTTGGCCGGCATCGGGGCGACGTCTGCCATCCGCGGGTGGGCTTTGTCCTTGTCGGAGAGTTCGGCCTGGTCCAGCGGGATCGGCCAGGAAATGGCAGCGGCTTCGTCAGCCAGGTTCAAGAAGGTATACTGCCCCTGGGCATCGGCGGACCAGTGGTCGTTGACCAGGTAGGTGTAGGCCGTGTTGTCCTCGAGGGTCTGGAAGGCATTGCCGACTCCGCGCGGAATGAAGATCGCCTGGCTGGGGTCCAGCTCAGCGGTGAAGACAGCGCCGAACGAGGGCCCTTCACGCAGGTCAACCCAAGCCCCGAAGATTCGCCCCGTGGCAACGGAGATGAACTTGTCCCACGGTTCGGCATGGATGCCTCGGGTGGTTCCGGCTTTTTCGTTGAAAGAGATGTTGTTCTGGACCGGCCGGAAGTCCGGCAGTCCCAGGGCAACCATTTTTTCCCGCTGCCAGTTTTCCTTGAACCAACCGCGGTTGTCGCCGTGGACGGGGAGGTCGTAGAGAACGACGCCGGGAATGGGGGTTGTGTGGCCGGAAAGCTTTTTCGAGAACTCCAGAGACATGGACTACTGGCCCTGTTCCTTGTATTTGGCTTCGGTGGCGGCTTTTTGCGGGCGCCACCACTGTTCGTTGTTGCGGTACCAGTCGATGGTGTCTTCGATGCCGGCGTCGAAGTTGGAGAACTGGGGTTCCCAGCCAAGTTCGTTGCGGAGTTTGGTGGAGTCGATGGCGTACCGCAGGTCGTGGCCGGGACGGTCCACTACATGGTCGTACGCGTCCGGGGCCAGGCCCATGTGCTTGAGGATCAGTTCAACGACGTCCTTGTTGTTCTTCTCGCCGTCGGCACCGATCAGGTACGTTTCCCCGATGGTTCCCTTGGCGATGATGGCCAGGACCGCGGAGGAGTGGTCATTGGCGTGAATCCAGTCGCGGACGTTTTCGCCCTTGCCGTAGAGCTTGGGACGGACGCCGTCGATCACGTTGGTGATCTGCCTCGGAATGAACTTTTCTACGTGCTGGTACGGGCCATAGTTGTTCGAGCAATTGCTGATGGTTGCCTGGAGGCCGAAGGAACGCACCCAGGCGCGGACCAGGAGGTCCGAACCGGCCTTGGTAGAGGAATACGGGCTGGAGGGGTTGTAGGGGGTCTGCTCGGTGAACCGCTCGGGATCGTCCAGTTCGAGGTCGCCGTAGACCTCGTCGGTGGAGATGTGGTGGAAGCGCTTGCCGTGCTTCCGGGCCGCTTCGATCAGCGTGTAGGTGCCGATGATGTTGGTATCCAGGAAGGGGCGGGGGTCGTGCAGGGAGTTGTCGTTGTGCGATTCGGCGGCGTAGTGGACCACGACGTCGGTGCCTGCGACCAGGCCGTCCACGATGCCGGCGTCGGCGATGTCACCCTCAACGAAGGTGAAGCGGTCCTCGGGCAGGCCGCGCAGCGATTCGAGATTGCCGGCATAGGTCAGCTTGTCCAGAACAGTGACGTGGTCATCAGTGTTTTCCAAGACATAGTGGACAAAGTTTGAGCCAATGAAGCCGGCTCCGCCGGTCACAAGAAGTCGCTGCATAATTTCCAAGGGTACCGGATTTGCTGCTGCACTTAGCGAAGGGAAAGATGGGGGGCATGCGCGGAATAATACTTGCCGGCGGAACCGGCTCAAGGCTTCACCCCATCACACTGGGTGTCAGCAAGCAGTTGGTCCCTGTCTATGACAAGCCGATGATCTACTACCCGCTGTCGACCCTCATCCTTGCCGGGATCCGGGACATTCTGATTATCACCACCCCGCATGACGCCGAACAGTTCGAGCGGCTTCTCGGGGATGGCTCCCGTTTCGGCGTCTCCATCACCTACAAGCAGCAGCCCTCGCCGGACGGCCTGGCCCAGGCCTTTGTCCTCGGCGCAGAGCACATCGGCGACGACAGTGTGGCTCTTGTGCTGGGCGACAACATCTTCTACGGCCAGGGCATGGGTACCCAGCTGCGCCGGTTTAAGACCATCGACGGCGGTGCAGTCTTCGGGTACTGGGTCAAGGATCCGTCGGCCTATGGCGTGGTCGAGTTCGATGAACAGGGCAAGGCACTGTCGCTGGAAGAAAAGCCAGCTGCACCGAAGAGCCACTACGCGGTGCCCGGGCTGTACTTCTACGACAACAACGTGGTGGACATCGCAAAGAACCTGAAGCCGTCTGCACGTGGTGAGCTGGAAATTACCGACGTAAACCGAGTCTATCTGGACGCAGGGAAGCTCCAGGTGGAGATACTTCCACGCGGAACAGCGTGGCTTGATACTGGGACTTTCAATGACCTCAATGATGCGTCGAATTTCATTCGAACAGTCGAAAATCGGCAAGGCTTGAAGATTGGAGCTCCAGAGGAAATTTCGTGGAGGCTGGGCTTCTTGACCGACGACGAACTTCGCGAACGGGCGGAGCCTCTCGTAAAAAGCGGATATGGCTCTTACTTGCTTGAGTTGCTGGCGGAACAGTAGGCCACATTTAAACCGATGAGGGGGTTGAAGCCACGGCTTCAACCCCCTCATACTTTTGGTGTCAGTACGTTAGCGTACGGCAGCCCAACTGTGCGTTGTAGGCGCTGAAAATTGAGACTGCTACGCCGTAGGAACAGACCCGGTACTGACCCCGAGCAGTAATCGGTACGGAGGTTGAATATCCGTGATCACCGGTTGTTTGGAGGGCACTATTAACGTCCGCACGCTTCAGGTTCGCGGTGAACGGATAGCCTTTCGTACTGCCGTCCGGGAAAGTTATGTAGACGTGAACGGGATTAGAGATCGCGGGCAGCGCCGGATCCAAAGTCCAGCCTTGGGTTACTACGGAAGCCTGGCCGCCTGAGATCTGAACTCCTGCGCTATCAAGGAAGCCCGTTGTAGCTGGAGTCGTGCTAACCGAAATGCTCTTGCACCCAAGAAGGGTGGGCCCGTTCGAGACTGGCGCCACTCCAGTCGCGCGTGCGCAAACCGAGTAACTACCCGTCGATGAAATTGGAAGTGATGCCTGAAACCCATGGTCACCAATGGTCCCTAGAGCCGAGTTTACGTCTGGCCGCTGGAGGTTAGCAGTGAGGATTGTTGGTGTTGGGTTGGTGATAAGCGAACCGTCTTTCGACGCGATGTAAACGCTAACGGGATTGCTCGTGCCTGGCTGTGTTGGGTCCAGAGTCCAGCCTCTAACCTGTAGCGTCGCCGAATTTGGAGCCAGCGTGAGGGAGAGTGTGTCGTAGCTGCCAATAGGCGATGGATTCGCCCCGATATTCAGGGTTTGGCAGCCCAACGGAATGTTTGCATTTTGACCTATCGCATAGGTACAAGCCTTGTACGCGCCGGGAGCGGTTGCAGGTATTTGATAGTCGAAACCATGATTGGATCCCAAGCCCGTTGCGGCGTCCACGTCTGGTCGTGGGGTATTTGCGGTCATTCGGTATCCGGTGGTCGTTCCATCGGGAGCCGTGACATAGGTATCGGCGTAGGTGGAAATTCCGGGGTTGGCTTGGTCCACCGCCCATCCCCTGAGCCGAAGGGTCACCTTGTCCACTGTTCGGATCTGACTCAAACTGTCGAGACTGCCCGTCGGCACGCCAATTCCCGTAGCGGTCACACTCTTACAGCCAAGGGGCGTGTTTCCGTAGTAACCGATCGAGTAGGCGCACGCGGAGTACGTTCCTGATCGAGAGATCGGTATGGAACCATCAAACCCATGTGAGGGCCCGTAACCCAGAGCCTGGTCGACGTCAGGTCTGGACGTATTCGCTACCCACGGGTACCCCGTCGTGGTCCCATCCGGTCCGGTTACATAGACGTGAGTCTGGTTGGAGACAGCCGCATTAGCGAGGTCGACTGACCACCCCCGAGCTCGGAGAGAAAACTGTGTGCCACTCCCAGTAACTGCCAGATCGTCAAAACTACCTGTCGGGAGTGCAGCCCCAGCGAAGCGCTGCAACGACGGATAATCGCCATTCCAGACGTTGGAGTCGCCCGCGAATGGCCCGGTGCTGCTGAACTGCCAGATGCTGTACCCACTCCAGCTCGCTGATGGCAGCGCTCCGGCGTAATCAGTCGCTGATGAGGGGTAAGCGGCGACCCAGAGCGGATAGTCTCCAAACCCGGATGGGTTGCCAAGACATTGATTCCACCAGCTTGTATTGGTGTATATGACAGGCAGCCTGCCCGTCAATGCCCTCACGGTGTTGCCGAAGTCCTGAACCCAAGAGGCCAGCTGCCCTGCTGACATGTTGTAGCAAGTGTTGCCGAAGTAGAAGCCGTTGATGGTCCTGCCTTCGTAGGGATTGAATTCGAAATCAAGCACGGGCGGCATGGTGTATCCATCGGGCGACCAGCCCCCGCCGTTTTGCACGAAGTAGCGCGCTTGGTCTGCTCCGGAAGACCAGTTGGGGATCGCGAAGTGGTACGCGCCGCGGATCATGCCGACGCTCCGTGCACCTTGGTACTGAGAGCTGAAAAGGTCATTGGTGAAGTAGTTGCCTTCGGACGCCTTTACATAAGCGAATCTTGCGCCCATGTTCCACTGCTGTTGCCAATCAACGTTGGTCTGGTAGCCGCTGACGTCGAGTCCTTTTACGCCAAAAGTTGGCATCCATGTGCCTTCAGAGCCAAGAAATTCCGCACTTAGCTGTTTGACGGCCGCAGTGTTTGAGGACGCTGTGACACGGGCAGACCGCTGGCCCATTTCGGCGCCCTTGCCAATGGCTTCAGCCATTGTTTGGGCAGCTGTTGGTGATGGCGTAGGTGTCGCGGGTAATGGGGCCAAAGGGGTCGCGACGGACGAAGTTGGGGACGCGGACGATGACGGCAGGGCTTGCGCGGGTTCCGGGTGAACGGAAGGGGAGGGTGAGGGCGACTGGCCGGAATCGATTGCGAAGGCGACGCCGCCAACGCCCGGGCTTCCCAGCAAGGAGCAGACGAGGACGATCAGCCCGAGTGATTTCAGGACTGGTCGACGGGACTGAGACAGGTTCCGCTTCATATTTGCTCCGGAGACTTGGCGGCGCTCCCCAAGCGCCCCTTTGGATACTGCTCAGGTGATTTCCCCCAGGAAGGCACCTGATAGTTGTATTTCGTTAGACAACGCGCTCACCTTAGCACTCGTGTTACTCCTGCGACCAGCGATACGGATGAGATAGGTGTGGCTTATTTCGGCGATCGCTCAGGCGGCTCTTGTGGGGCCGCTTCCTTGCTTAGTCGCAGCCAGCATCTGTGTATTAGCAGAGGAGGACTCTTCTTCGACCTTGTCGAAATACCCCAGGATCCGAGACCCTGCCGATACGGTCGTCGTAACACGTGGGTTCTTGCCCAAAACACAGACGATGGAAGGAGCCGCCGGAGGTGCCGTGCTCCGCGCCCGAAAGTGGCTGGGACACGCTGGTGGCGCTCCACTGGCTGGGCGGATCGATGTTTCGGTGAAAAATAGGAAGCACGTTAGGGAGCCGACCTGCCGTGAGTGTTCTTGCCCTGGCGTTGTTTTCCGGGAACGCCGCTTCGTTGGTGCCGCTTCCGGTGGCGGTAATCATCATGACTTTAGGATCTGTCCTTCCGTTCCAGTCCATCGGCGCAAAATCTGATCTTTCTAATGGGGTCTATATTTACGGAGTGCCAGTGCAAAATCTTCTGGAACTGGGATGGCCGGATCTTCCCCTCGGGCCTTACATTATGCTGAGCCTCATTTTGACGCTTACGTTGGCTTGGCTAAGTTTCCGTTTTGTTGAGGCGCCAGCATTACACTGGAAATCCAGGCTCAGGGTTGGGTCCTCCAAGACCACCCCGAGCGCCTCGGTTGTCGGAACTCAACAGAATTAGATTTGGACCAGCCGTGCGGTAGTTCTCGGAGCGGACCACACCGGCAGAATCCGAATAGCAGGGCATGCAACCGACAGCTTGACGCCGTTTTCCACAGACCTGCCCTTATGACTTGGCAGCGTGGTGTACTCTCCCTAGGCTGTAAGCCAGTCGCAGTGCCTCCGACGGAGGCGGCATTTGTATGGGGGAACATATGGACGCGCTGGGAATAGTCGAGGACGAGGTCCGCGAACTGATCCGCCGCCGTGGGTTGGATCCGCTCAAGCAAGCGGGTGAGGTCCGGCGCCTGGTGGAGGCCGCGGTCACCGATTACGACGAACGGGCACTGATGGGCCCGCTTCCTCCCATCGGCCCGCTGGACGCAGCGCGAAGATTCCTGTTCGACGCTGTGGCAGGGTTCGGTGTACTCCAGCCGCTGCTCGACGATCCTTCGATAGAAGAGGTTTGGCTAAACGCGCCAAACGAGATCTTTGTAGCGCGCAACGGCGAGTCGGAACTGACATCACTGAGCCTGACGGAGCAGCAGGTGCGTGATCTCGTGGAGCGCATGCTGAAAAGCTCCGGCAGGCGGCTGGATATGTCCTCGCCTTTCGTCGACGCTGCCCTGCCTGACGGGTCCAGGCTCCATGTGGTCATCCCGGACGTCACGCGCCGCCACTGGGCGGTCAACATCCGAAAATTCGTGGTGAAGGCGAGCCGCCTCGAGCACCTGGTTGAGCTCGGAACGCTGACTCACCAATCCGCGCGGTTCCTCGGGGCGGCGGTTGCCAGCGGCCTGAACATCTTGGTCTCCGGCGCAACACAGGCCGGCAAGACGACCATGCTGAACTGCCTTGCGGCCAGTATTGGAAGCCGGGAACGCGTGATCACGGTTGAAGAAATCTTCGAACTCCAGTTCCCGCTGCGCGACGTCGTGGGCCTCCAGTGCCGGCAACCCAACCTGGAGGGTGAAGGCGAGATCCCGCTCCGGCGCCTGGTCAAGGAAGCGCTGCGGATGAGGCCAGACCGACTGGTGGTGGGGGAGGTCCGGGAAGCCGAAAGCCTCGACATGCTGATTGCACTAAACAGCGGCCTTCCGGGAATGTGTACCGTCCACGCAAACTCTGCCCACGACGCCGTCACGAAGATTTGCACGCTGCCGTTGCTGGCCGGAGAGAACATCTCCAGCGCATTTGTAGTTCCCACCGTCGCATCGTGCATCGATCTTGTCGTGCACTGCAGCAGGCAAGCCGACGGTCGGCGGCAGGTCACCCAAATCCTCTCTCTGGGGCGCCGGGTGGAGAACGGAATCATTGAATCGTCCCTCGTCTTCGCCCTGGAGGGCGGCGTCCTTCAGCCCAGGGCAAACGCGATGCCGGCCCCGGAAAAGTTCTCCCGGGCGGGATACGACGTCGCCGCTCTGTTGGACGCACGATGATTTCAGCGATGGTGGGAGCTGCGGCCGGGGTGGGGTTCTACCTCATCTGGTGGTCCTGCTGGGAGACTCCTGATGCCGGACGCCGGGAGCGGAAGCCAGGACGTATCAGCGACCTGCTCGTTGCGGCGGGCGTGGAGAAAGTTTCGGCCCGTGGCCTGGTCGGGACCTGCTTTGGTCTGGGGCTGTTCATTGCCCTTGTCTTCTTCGCGCTCAGTCGTTCATGGCCGATTGCCGGCTGCTTCGGCCTCTTCGGATCGTGGCTGCCTGTCACGCTGCTTCGCTGGCGGGCACGAAAAAGGTCAGCGTTGCTCCGCCAGCTCTGGCCAGACGTCGTTGATCACCTTCGCTC
This sequence comes from Pseudarthrobacter sp. lyk4-40-TYG-27, assembly GCF_030209295.1. Lineage (NCBI taxonomy): Bacteria > Bacillati > Actinomycetota > Actinomycetes > Micrococcales > Micrococcaceae > Pseudarthrobacter > Pseudarthrobacter sp. lyk4-40-TYG-27. Next base: position 333,159 of record NZ_JARVSH010000006.1, on the reverse strand, counting down.
GGCAATCCGCGCCGGCCTCCCGCTGCCTGAGGCCCTCATTCAACTCGGCGACAAAGGGCCCGAGGAACTCCGGCCCCTGTTCCGCGATTTCGGAGCCGATTACCGGGCCGGCGGCCAATTCGACGGCTCCCTGAATAAACTGAAACACCGGCTTGCCGACCCCGTCGCAGACCGCATTGTGGAAGCATTGCGCCTCACCCGTGAAGTGGGCGGCTCGGATCTGGGGCGGCTGCTCGGCACCCTGGGAGAGTTCCTTCGTGAAAACGCCCGCACGCGCAGTGAGCTGGAAGCGCGGCAATCCTGGACGATCAACGCGGCCCGGCTTGCTGTCGCCGCACCGTGGATTGTACTGGTGCTGCTGGCAACCAGACCGGAAGCAATCCAGGCGTACAACACACCCCTGGGCGCTGCAGTCCTGCTTGGGGGCCTGGTGGTCTCGCTCATTTGCTACACCATCATGTTGAAGATCGGCGCGCTGCCCCAGGATGAAAGGGTGCTCCGATGATGGCCGTCCCGGCCGCCGCCGTTGTCTGCGGAATCGGCCTTGGCCTCGGCTTGTGGCTTGTGATCTTCAGGTCCCCGCCGATGCGTGCCATGACGCTCGCTGAGCGGATCGAGCCCCAACTCAAGTCGCAGAACCTGGAGTCGCGGCTCCTGAGCACGGGCGATCCAAATCTGACACCATTCGGCCCGCTGGAGCGGATTTTCCGTCCGGTCATACGCGACTGGCTTTCCGCATTGGCCCGGCTAAACCCATCACCGGGAGCAACGGAGCGGCGGCTGGCCCAAGCGGGAATCGGCAAGTCACCCATTGACTTCCGTGCGGAACAACTGCTTTGGGCAGCGGCCGGTTTTGCCATCGCCGTGACGGTCGTACTTTTGGGAGCCGCCGCAGGAAGGTTCAGCCCGATCTTTGCAGTGGCCGCAATCATTGGCAGCGCGGCGGCAGGTTTTGTTTTGCGGGACTACTGGCTGGGCGCCCAGGTGCGACGCCGGGAGGCGCGCATGATGGCCGAATTCCCCAGCCTGGCGGAGCTGATGGCCTTGGCTGTCAGCGCGGGGGAAAGCGCGACGGGTGCACTGGACCGGGTGTGCAGGAGCGCCCACGGGGAACTGTCAAAGGAGTTTGCGAAGATCCTCGCGGAGACGCGGGCAGGGAAGCCGCTCATCCTTGCCTTGGAGGAGTTTTCCGGACGTACTGACCTGGCGCCCTTGGTCAGGTTCGTTGACGGAATCATCGTTGCGGTGGACAGGGGAACACCCCTTGCGGAAGTGCTCCGGGCCCAAGCCCAGGATGTTCGTGATTCGGCCAAGCGGGACCTCATGGAGGCAGCGGGCAGGAAAGAAATAGCAATGATGGTGCCGTTGGTCTTCGGGATACTCCCGCTGACCGTGGTCTTCGCCGTATTCCCGGGCATAGCAGCGATCAATTTGGGCTTCTGAAGCTGTGGGCGGCCACTTGTCGTAAAGCAGCTCGTGCAAGGACACCGTATTCATCAGGAAAGGACGCAAGATGAAAACAATGGGAAACCGTCTCGTGATGCTGTTTATCGGCATGGCCGCCGTCGTGCAGTGTGAACTGCACCGCCCGGCGGACGGGCACCGATCCACGGGAGTTCCGGGAGACAACCCGGAACGTGGGGACGTGCCGGGTTGGGTAATGATCACACTGATGTCCGCCGTCCTGGTAGCGGCTCTCCTGGCGCTCGCCGGCCCTGCACTGGAAGCCATGTTCAACCAGGCCATGGACAAAGTAGGGAACTGACCCTTGGCACGCTCCGCTCCAGGGCCTGAGGCGCGTCCCGGGCTTCGGTCTGAGGGGGAGCGGGGCTCGGCCGTCGTGGATTTTGTTCTGGTCGGCGGGCTGCTCACGATGTTCTTCCTCGCGATCATCCAGCTGACCTTGGTCCTGCACGTTCGGAACACGCTCATCGATGCTGCCGCGTCCGGCGCCCGCTACGGGACCTTGGCAGACCGCAACTCCGCCGACGCCGAGGAACGGACCCGCAGCCTCATCGAAACTGCCCTGAATCCCGGATTTGCCGAGCAGGTCAGCACCCGGGAAGTAGATCTTCAAGGGATGCGCACGCTGGAGGTGACAGTCCGGTCCCCGTTGCCGGTCATCGGCCTGATCGGTCCCCGGGAGATGCTGGAGGTGAAAGGGCATGCGGCCATCCAGCCGTGATCCGTTAGCGACAGACAAGCCGCCCCGCACCGCTATCAGTTTCCGCATCAGGACAAGGCTCACGGAAGCACTCTGCCGGGAACGGGCACCGTACGCCGGACAACATCCGGGAAATGCAAACGCCTCCGGCCTGGCGGTGAACCCGCCGCGTCCCAACCGGGAGGACGTGCAGCGGCACGTGAGCGAGCACGAACGGGGGAGTGCAGTCGTCGAATTCACCTTCCTGGCACTCCTGCTGATGGTCCCGCTGGTGTATTTCGTCATCACCGTGTCCCAGATCCAGGGCGGCTCCTTCGCCGTGGTGGGCGCCGCCGACCAGGCAGCAAAGGTGTACGTTGCCCAGTCCGACCCCGTCACCGCGCAAGCGGCCGCAGAGCGGGCGGTAACCCTGGCTCTTTCCGATTTCGGGCATGAACCGGGGCGGGCAACCATGACGACAAGCTGCCAACCAGCAGACTGCACTGCTGCGGGAAGTGCCGTCACGGTGACCGTCAGCCTCAGCGTGCCGCTGCCCTTCCTCCCTTTTGCGGAAGGACTGTCGGCCACGGATGTCCAGGCCTCCGCCACCCAATTGGTGGGGCGGTACCGGTGACACCCCGTGCGCAAAATAGCGAGGTGGGCCAACTGATGGTGATGATCGTCGGCTACGTGGCCCTCGCCTTGCTGGTGGCAACGGTCGTCATCGGAATATCCAGTGTTTACGTCGAACACAAGCGGCTGCTCTCCCTGGCTGACGGAGCATCGCTGGCGGCTGCCGACAGCTACACGCTCGGCGACGTCTCATCGCAGGGCGGAACTCCATCGGCTGTCCTAAACCACGCCCGCGTGCGCAACGTGGCATCCGACTTCGTCGACAGGAGCCCGGCCGCCCAACGGTTCTCCGGCCTCGCCGTCGCCCCCGGAACGGGATCGCCCGACGGTTCCACCGCCGTCGTAGTCCTCACCGCTGCAGTGCACCCGCCGGTGGTGAACTTCCTGATTCCCGACGGAATCCGCATCGAGGCCACCTCCACGGCACGTTCCCGGTTGACCCGTTGATGCCTGGCCCGGCGGTCCAATCCCCGGTGGCGGCCGGCGCCGGGCCGTAAGCCCCAATAGCGTAGGGTTAAACCACCATGGCCAATATTGATTTTTCCGCTGAAATCCGCGCCCTCCGCGCCACCTACGAGTCCATCGAACGCGTCTCCGACGTGGATGCACTCCGTGAAGACATCGCCGAACTCAGCGAGCGGGCAGGGGAGCCGGACCTGTGGGACGACCCTGCAGCGGCGCAGAAGATCACCTCCCGTCTCTCCCACCGACAGTCCGAGTTGGAACGCCTTACCAACCTGGCCTCGCGTATCGACGATCTCGAAGTGCTGGTGGAACTGGGCCAGGACGAGGACGACGCCGCCTCGATGGGGGAGGCCGCGGCCGAACTCGAATCCATCAAGAAGGCCCTCAAGGACCTGGAAGTGGTCACCCTGTTGTCCGGAGAATATGACGAGCGCGAAGCCGTGGTGTCCATCCGTGCGGGAGCGGGCGGTGTCGACGCAGCAGATTTCGCCGAGATGCTGATGCGCATGTACCTCCGCTGGGCCGAGCGGCACGGCTACCCCACGACGGTCATGGACACCTCGTACGCGGAGGAAGCCGGCCTGAAATCGGCCACCTTCGAGGTCAAGGCGCCCTACGCCTACGGCACCCTCAGTGTCGAAGCAGGGACGCACCGCCTGGTCCGGATCAGCCCGTTCGACAACCAGGGCCGGCGCCAGACATCGTTCGCGGCCGTGGAAGTCATCCCGCTCATCGAACAGACTGATTCCATCGACATCCCGGACAACGAAATCAGGGTTGACGTATTCCGCTCGTCCGGACCCGGCGGCCAGTCGGTGAACACCACAGACTCCGCGGTGCGCCTTACCCACATTCCCACCGGCACCGTCGTCTCCATGCAGAACGAGAAGTCACAGCTCCAAAACCGGGCCGCCGCCATGCGCGTGCTGCAATCCCGGCTCCTCCTGCTTAAGAAGGAACAGGAAGACGCGGAGAAGAAGGCCCTGGCGGGAGACGTCAAAGCCTCCTGGGGCGACCAGATGCGTTCCTATGTCCTCAACCCCTACCAGATGGTGAAGGACCTGCGCACTGAACACGAGGTGGGCAATACATCAGCTGTATTCGACGGCGAGATCGACGACTTTATCGACGCCGGCATCCGCTGGCGTACTGACAACCGCAACGCCGAAAAGTAGCCGGGCGGCTGCCGGACGCGATCGGATCCGGCGACACGCCCCCGAAAGCCCGCCCTAGCGCCGGGCATCCTGCGTATAGTCGAGGGGCCGGGGCCCTACTTCCCCCAAACGAAAACCCGTGCACCGGCTGCAGAACTGGGCTGCATCAGAACAATCAGCCATGCCCTGCAGGGTACTTAGGGCCATGATCCGATTCGAAAATGTCACCAAGGTCTACGACCAAAAAGCCCGGCCTGCGCTGGACTCCGTCAACCTTGAGATTGATCGCGGCGAATTCGCCTTCCTGGTGGGAGCCTCGGGCTCCGGGAAGTCCACCTTCCTCCGGCTGGTGCTGAAGGAGGACCGCGCAACTTCGGGCGCCGTCTACGTCGCCGGCCAAAACGTTGCCAGGATTTCGAGCTGGCGCGTGCCGCGCCTCCGCCGTGGCATCGGCGTCGTCTTCCAGGACTTCCGCCTCCTGCCCCAAAAGAACGTCTTCGCCAACGTGGCGTTCGCCATGCAGGTCATCGGAAAGAGCCGCAGCGTCATCCGCGATACCGTCCCCGAGGTCCTCAAGACCGTTGGCCTCGAAGGCAAGGAACACCGCATGCCGCACGAACTGTCCGGCGGCGAGCAGCAGCGGGTGGCCATCGCCCGGGCCGTAGTCAACCGGCCCGGGATCCTCCTGGCCGACGAACCCACAGGAAACCTGGACCCCACAACGTCCATGGGCATCATGGGTGTGCTGGACAAGATCAACCAAAACGGAACCACGGTAGTGATGGCCACCCACGACGACGACATCGTCAACGAAATGCGCAAGCGGGTGGTCGAGCTCAAGAACGGCGTGGTGATCCGGGACGAAGCCAAGGCCCTGTATACCTCGATGATTCCCGTCGTCGGCCAGTCCAGGCGGCTCAAGGACGCCAGTGGCAGGGAAACGCCCGACGACGGCCTGCCGGGCAACGGTGCCGAAGGTGAGGCACGGCAATGAGGCTTGCATTCATCCTTTCCGAGATCGGCAGCGGCCTGCGCCGCAACCTTTCCATGGTGGTTTCGGTCATCCTGGTGACCTTCGTGTCCCTCACTTTCGTGGGCGCCGCCGGGATGCTCCAAATGCAGATCAACCAGATGAAGGGGTACTGGTACGACAAGGTCCAAGTAGCCATCTTCCTGTGCAGCGACGGTTCGACCGCGCCCGGGTGCGCGTCCGGGCCGGTCACCCCTGAGCAGCAGCAGGGCCTCAACGCTCTCCTGGAATCACCCGCCGTGGCGCAGTACATCAACGACTTCCAGTTCGAGTCCCGGGATGAGGCGTACAAGCACTTCAAGGACCAGTTCTCCAACTCGCCCATCGTCGATTCGGTTACCCCGGACCAGCTGCCGGCATCATTCCGGATCAACATGAAGGACCCCGAAAAATACCAGATCATCAGCGAGACCTTCTCATCGCAGCCGGGCGTGGAGACCGTGATCGACCAGCGACAGCTCCTCGAACGCCTCTTCTCGGTGATGAACGGCGCCTCCCTGGTCGCAGTGGGCATCGCCGGCGTGATGATCGTCTGCGCGATCCTGCTGATCGCCACTACAATCCGGCTATCCGCCTTCAGCAGGCGCCGGGAAACCGGCATTATGCGGCTTGTGGGCGCGTCAAAGACCGTGATCCAGTTGCCCTTCATCCTTGAAGGGGTCATCGCCGCAGTCATCGGTGCTGCGCTGGCCTCCGGCACGTTGTGGGCCGTGGCGCAGTTCTTCCTGGGTGACTACATGTCCCGCCAGTACCCGGACACCGCTTTCATTTCCTCGGGCCAGACACTGATCCTCGCGCCGGCGCTGTTGATCCTTGGCGGATCCTTGGCAGGAATTTCGTCTCTCTTGACCCTTCGCAGATACTTGCGCGTTTAGGCTATGCAAACCGACCAAGGAATGCTCATGAACGTAACCGATCAAACCTCTCCGCGCCGCCGGTTCCGCCGGGGGCGGGCCGCTGCCCGCCGCATGGGGATCGTCAGCGGTGTACTGGCCGTCATCCTTTCCGCCGGGATGGCCGTGGCAACTCCTGTGGCCTTCGCCGACGACCTCGAGGACCGCAAGGCCGCGCTCGAGGCCGAAGCGGCCCGCGTCCAGGCCTCCCTTGAGTTCGTCGATTCCAGGATCGCCAAGGCCGCCGGTGACCTGGTGATTTACCAGGGCCAGCTCCCCGGTGCGCAGCAGGCCCTCCTCGACGCGCAAGGCCGCGTGGCCAGTGCTGTGAAAGAATCGGAAGCCCTGGCGGCCCGGGTGGACATGGCCCAGCAGAACAAGGCCAAGATCACCCAGCAGCTCGAAACTGACAAGCAAAAGATCGCCGGTACCAAGAAGCTGATCGGCCAAATCGCCACCCAGGCCTACAAGTCCGGCGGCGTACCCTCCAATCTCTCCCTGTTCTTTGGGTCCAGCGGCGGCGGCAGCCTAACCGACACCATGGACCTCGCCGACCAGGCCATGCGCAGCCAGAACGCGGCGATGGACAAGCTCAACCAGCAGAACGCCACCAACGTCAACTCCGAAGCCCGGCTGCAGGCCGTGGAAGGTGAGATCAAGGACCTCAAGGCCAAAGCCGATGCGGCACTGGAACGTGAGAAGGCCGCCCGGGACGAAGCCGCGGCGAAGAAAGCCCAGGTTGACCAGCTGATCGCCGATACCACCCGCCTTGATGCGGAGCTCCAGGCGGCCAAACCCGGCATTCAGGCCCAGCTTGCGGGCGTCCAGGCCAACCAGAACCAGGTGGCCAACGAAATTGCCGAGCGCGACCGGAAGGCCCGTGAGGCCTGGGAAGCCGAACAGCGTAGGCAGGCCGCGGCTGCGGCAGCCGCAGCTGCCGCCGCAGCGGCGGCAGCGAACCGCCCGGCACCGCCTGTCCAGCCGTATGTTCCGCCCGCAGCAGGGTCGCCGTCGGCCTTTGGCCTCCGCCACCCCTTCGACGGCAGTATCCCCATCACCTCAGGCTTCGGCTACCGCACCACCCCGCCGGGCACCATCGACTTCTATGGCACCGGCGGATACATGCACACCGGTATCGACTTCGGTGCGGCCTGCGGCACTCCTGTGTACGCTGCGGCAGCCGGTGAAGTCTTCAGCTCAGGCTGGAACTCCGCCGACGGCGGCGGCTGGCGCGTCAAGATCGACCACGGGGTGGTGCAGGGCAACACCCTGACGACCATTTACTACCACAACTCCAGCATCGTGGTTTCGAATGGACAAAGGGTCTCGCAAGGCCAGCTCATCGCCTACTCCGGCAGCACGGGCAACTCCACTGGCTGCCACGCCCACTTCGAAACCTGGCTCAACGGCGTCGCGGTTGACCCCATGGGTCTGCTCTAGGGGCATGCTGCCCCTGCCGTAGACTGGTATAGCTCCGCGCCGCGGGCACGGAGCAGCCAACCTGAACCTGAGGAGTTTCCCCGTGCCTAAAGAAAGTGGCCGTAAGGTGGTGGCCACCAATCGCAAGGCCCGGCATGACTATCACGTGCTGGACACCTACGAGGCCGGCATCGCCCTGATGGGCACCGAAGTAAAGTCCCTCCGGGAGGGCCACGCCTCCATGGTGGATGGATTCTGCACGTTCTACAACGACGAACTGTGGATGGAAGCGATCCACATTCCCGAATACAACCAGGGCAGCTGGACCAACCACGCTGCCCGCCGCCGGCGAAAGCTGCTGCTGCACCGCGAGGAGCTCATCAAGATCGCCCACAAGGTCCGGGAATCCGGCTACACCATTGTCCCGTTGCAGTTGTACTTTGTGGACGGACGGGCCAAAGTGGAAATCGGCGTGGCCCGCGGCAAGCGCGAATACGACAAGCGGCAAACGCTGCGTGAGCAGCAGGACAACCGCGAGGCCCAGCGCGAGATGCGCGAACGCAACCGGCGCCGCTAGGAATTATTTCCGCAGGGCATGCGTTACTATTGATAGTCCGGCAGGCTTGCCAGCCGGTTTGGTAACAAAATACGGGGATGATCGGTTTCGACGATGTTAGTCGCGACAGGTGAAGCGGGCCGAGGATGCAGAATTATCTCGTAAACGCTGTCTGCAAACCAATAAGTGCCGAATCTAAGCGCACTGACTTCGCTCTCGCTGCCTAAGCAGTAAGACAGTCCGTCAGCCCGGGGTTGCTATCGCCCCGGATCCTGGCGTCATTTAGATAGCCACTGCTGTTTGCTCCCGTCACCGGAGTAAACGGGACTCTTAGGTGACTGGGCCCGGATCAGCCAGCTGTTTGCAGCATGGCTGGGGCCGAGAAAATCCGACGCAAACTGCGCCCGGAGAAGCCCTGACAACACGACATCGGACGGGGGTTCAATTCCCCCCATCTCCACCCACGGCAAAGGCCGGGACATCCCACGGATGTCCCGGCCTTTGCCGTAACGCCCCGGTTCCAGGACCGGGGCGTTTTCGTTTGTTCGGCGAGGGCACCAGCAGCACCCCTCAGGACGCCGGGAACTACTGCCGGGCCTCGTTGAACCGCTGGGACAGGACCGGGACCAAGGACCGGATATAGCTGCGGGCGGCATGGTCGTTGTCAGCGTAAACCTGGAGGCCGCCAATCACCGCGTAGCAGTTTTGATCGTCGCAGAACTGGTCTGATAAGTCGAGGACTTTAACGGAGGGCATAGCCATGCCGCGGGCCGCATTCGCGACCGGATCCGGTACCAAAGCCGCTGATCGCGCATTGGCGCACTCCGTCGGCCGTTGGTGATTGAGCGCGACGCAGTCTGGGCTGCTGTGGTGCAGCGTAAGCGGGATGTCGCGCAGGACATAGATTTTGGAACCTGCACGAGTCCAGTCGAGAAAGCGCTTGGTTACAGCGTCATTGTATTGGTCCAATTGGGAGCGGCCGGTGCCATCATCGACTGCCTCGGCTGCACCGAAAGATGAAGCGAAAACCATGTCCGGTCTTTCTTGGACTATTCGTTCCGTGACCTGTCTGCTCCATTGCAAGCATCGTTGCTGGGAGTGCGGGTCCGTGGCGTCAGCCCCCATGAAGGCGACACGCTTTACGTCGATGTAAGGACAGCCTCCCACGAGAGATTCCTTCAACTTCCACTTGTGAAGCCGGGCAAGTTCGTACAAGGCGCTCTTCCATTGTTCGGCATGCGAGTCGCCGACCAGCCAAACGGTGGCTTCAGGTTTGGCCCCGCCGGTGAAATCGCACTCCCTCAGGATCTTCAGGTCTTCGAAAACGATGGGATCTGTCGCAGGGTGGCATTCGGGTGCGTCAAACCCCGGCGCCTCGTTAGGACCAATGTTCGCGACTTTGGCTGCACCAAAGGGGTCGCTGCAATTGTTTCGCGGGTCGAGGCTGCGCGCCCCGTGGCAAGGTTCGCCGATGAGGCTCTCCAGCTTCGCCGCTTCAGCAGCCTGGGCTTTCCCAAAGTTCAGCAGGAGCCCGCCGCAGAGTGCGGCGACCACTGCTGCAGCGACTGCCATTGCCGCAAAGACACGGATGGGTTTGGCTCCGCGGAGCAGCTTCGTGCGGCCCGGATCTTCAATGAATTTCTTGGAAAGGTACGCCAGCGCAACGGCCGCCACCAGGAGGACCGCCTTGTCCCGTGTCCCCAGCGAGTGGCCCACGAGCGCGGGTGCCAGGACGATCAGCGGCCAATGCCACAGGTAGAGGGAGTAGGACACGTCACCCAGAAGCTGGATGGGCCTTGCGGACAGGAGCTGGTTGGGGGACCAGAACGGACTGTTGGGCCCGGACGCGATCACAAGGACCGTGCCCGCAACTGGGACCACCGCGGCGAAGCCTGGGAAGAAAGTCTGCTCGTTGTAGGCCAAGGCCGAATACGCGATCAACCCGTATCCGAGATATTGGGCGGTGCCGGAGATGGCCAGGTGGTGGTCGGGCAGCCGCAGTCGCAAGGCTGCCATTGCGTGGGGGCCTCCGAGGGCTATCAGTGCGCCTGCGCCGAACTCCCAGGCACGTGCGGGCGTGACAAAATAGGCCGGGCTCCGGTTGGAATAGGTAAACCAGATGCAGAATGTCAATGCAAGGGCACAGACCAGAACGACACCCAGTGCCAGTAACGCCCGCCTGCGGAGGCGGAAGCGGATCGCGGCCAGGGACAGCCCCAGGAACAGCAGGGGCCAGACCAGGTAGAACTGTTCCTCCACCGAGAGGGACCAATAGTGCTGCACCGTCGAAGCGGCTTCGTTGTGGGCCGAGTAGTCAACCGACTTCGCCGCCAAAACCCAGTTTTCCACGTACAGAACCGACGCAATGGTTTCCTGCGCAATGGCGAGCCAGCGCGAAAATGGCAGCAGTGCCCATGCAGCCAGCAGGGAAACCGAAGCAACGAGGGTTGCGGCAGGAAGCAACCGCCTGATGCGCCGGGAATAGAACTGTCCGAGATTGATGCGGTTTGACCGCTCCAGTTCGCCGAGCAGGTGCTTGGAGATCAAATAGCCTGAGATCACGAAGAACACATCGACGCCGACGTACCCGCCGGGAAGCCGTGCCGGCCACAAATGGTTCAGGACCACAAGCCCCACCGCCAGTGCGCGAAGTGCCTGGATATCCTTGCGGGTTGCGTTGACGGCCTCTGTCCGCCGCATTTCCGCGCGGGTTCGCAGGACAACGTGTCCGGTCACAGGTACTCCTTGTCGATCTTCGTTTAAGCGCAGCGCGCCTGCCGCGCCGCTGGCGGCATGCGTGGAGGGCCTCCAGGCTGTGCACACAGTGCTTGGCGTGTTCAGGCGACATCCGGAGATGGAATGGCGCCGGCAGCTTCTCGATGCCCGCGTGCGGTATCCTGCGCGCGGAAAAGCCTGGACGAATACCGGCCGCCTGGCGGCGGCGGAGTCGGTGAGGTCATGAATCAAGCGAGCCCTGCGTCTGGGCCGCTGTTGCAACCCCCCGGGGTACTCTAGCACCGCGGCATGCCTGCGCCGGTGCCCACCGGCTTCCAAGGGGTTCCCACCCGCTACCCCGCCGCCGGGACAGCGCCCGGGCCTAAATGCTCTAGTGGCATGCTCCGGCACACGGCTACCGTCGACTTTATGCACAACGACCCGCCGCAAACGCCCACTGAGCTCCTGGACCCAGGCAGCTGCTGGGACCTTCTGCGCGGTGTCTCGGTTGGGCACCTTGCCGTGTTCGTCAACGGCTACCCGGAAGTCTTCCCCGTCAACTATAAAGTGGATCAGCAGTCGCTGGTCTTCCGCACGGGCGAGGGAACCAAGCTGCGCGCCGCCGGCGGCCCACTCGCGGTCGCGCTTGAAGCCGACGGGCACGACGACGCCAAAGCCTGGAGCGTGCTGGTCAAGGGAAAAGCCGTCGTCCTGGAGCCCTCCGATGAACTCCTCGCCGGAGCAGGCCTTACCCTGTTCCCTTGGCAGGCCGGGCAGAAGGACCACTTCGTCCGGATCGTCCCCACTTCGATAACCGGCAGGCGCTTCACCATCACGTCGCCGCTGACCTGGTGGAACCACGTGGGGCACGGCACCCGGCACGAACCCGTATAGGCCGTGGAAACGAGGGGCGGGCCCAACGGCCCTGTCCGGATTCCCGTGCGTGCTGGTACGACTGACCTATGATTGGGTCGCCAACCGCCGCTGCCGCCAAGCCCCCTTTTGACGCCGTCATTTTCGACCTGGACGGGGTGGTAACCAACACGGCGCTGGTCCACCAGGCTGCGTGGAAAGATGCCTTCGACCGCATCTTCCAGGACCCGCGGATGCCCGCCGGCGCCAACCGTGCTCCGCTGACCCGGGCGGAGTACCTCTCTTTCATCGATGGCATGCCGCGTGAGGACGGCGTGGTCCGGTTCCTCGCAGCGAGGGGGGTAGAGATCGCCAGGGGAGCCGAGACTGACGAGCCGGGAGCCTGGACCGGGTTTGGCCTGGGCGCTTGGAAGAACGAACTGTTCCACCAGCGGCTGCGCCGGGACGGGGTGCAAAGCTACCCGGGAACGCTGCAATTGCTGCAGCGGCTTGCCGGCGCTGCAGTCCCCACCGCGGTGGTCACCGCCAGCCGGAACGCCGCACTGGTCCTGGAAGCCGCCGGCATCGAGCACCTGTTCACTGTGGTCATGGACGGCGCGACGGCGGCTGGCCTGGGTTTGCGGGGGAAACCGGCACCGGACGTCTTCCTCGCCGCCGCCGTCCAGCTGCGCGTCGCACCGGCACACGCCGTGGTCATAGAGGACTCAGCGGCGGGAGTGGAAGCAGGGCGTCGGGGCGGCTTCGGCCTGGTGGTCGGAATCGACCGCAGCGGCAGCCGCCGCCAATTGGAGGCCGCCGGCGCAAGTACTGTGCTGAACGATGTGGGTGAGCTGGACCTGGGACTGGTCATCGGCAACGCCTGGCACCTCGTGTATGAAGGCATCGACGCCGGCCACGAGGGGCACCGTGAAGCCCTGACCACGTTGGGCAACGGCTACATGGGCGTCCGGGGGGCGGCCCCTGAAGGGAGCCCCTTCAGCTACGCGGGCATGTACCTTGCCGGCGTGTACAACAGGGTTACCGTGAAGGCCGCAGACGAGACGCTGGTCGAGGAGCACATGGTCAATGCGCCGGACTGCCTTCCGCTGGACCTCCGGATCGCCGGGCTGCCGTGGTGGTCGGACGGCGGCCTGGCCGTGGTGCGTGAGCGCCGTGTCCTGGACCTCCGACGGGCCGTGCTGGAAAGGCGCCTGCTGCTCGAAGGCGCGGACCGCCGTCGCATGGAGGTGGTCCAGGTCCGCTTCGTTTCCATGGCCGAACCCCACCTCCTGGCGCTTGAGACCACCATCACCGCCTTGGGGTGGAGCGGCGCCGTGGAAGTTCGCAGCGGCATCAACGCCGGCGTCCGCAACGCGAACCTGCCGGAGCGTGCCCAGGGCTCGGACATCCACCTGGCCGATCTGACGCCGTCGGGCGGCACCGCCGTCGAACTGCCCCTGCACGCTCCATCCGTCGTCGAAGTCCAAACCACCCAAAGCCTCATCCGTATCGCTGCGGCGTACCGTACGCACGTGTCCGTGGCGGCAGAGTCGTTAGGGGAGGGCGGAGAAGGGGCCTTCCACTACAGGACGTTCCAGATTTCCCTCACGCCGGGTATCCCTGTCAGGCTGACCAAGACGGTGGCGGTGGTGACGTCCCGTGACCGGGCCATTTCCTCCCCGGAAACCGGCGCCCGCGCGGTGCTGGAACGCGCCGGCGATTCCTTTCCCCGGCTCTTGGCATCCCACGAGGAAGCATGGCGGAGGGAACTCCGCCCGTTCCTCGTGGAAATCGACGCCCCGGTCCAGGTACGCCTGGTCCTCAACCTGCACATCTTCCACCTGTTGCAGACACTGACGCGCCACACGGCCGAACTGGATGCCGGTGTCACTGCGCGTGGACTGCACGGCGAGGGCTACCGCGGGCACGTTTTCTGGGATGAATTGTTCGTTCTCCCGGTGCTCATCTCCAGGACCCCGGTGGTGGCCCGCTCCGTCATTGAGTACCGGTGGCGGCGGCTGCCCGCTGCCAGGCACGCTGCCGCCGCGGCCGGCCTCGCAGGGGCGAAGTTCCCGTGGCAGAGCGGCAGCGACGGGACTGAGGAAACGCCGAAGTGGTTGTACAACGAGCGTTCCGGACGGTGGGTCAGGGACTACTCACATCTTCAGGTGCATTCGGGCCTCGCGGTGGCCTTCAACGCCTGGCAGTACTTCCAGGCCACCGGTGACAAGATCTGGCTCCTGCAAAAAGGTGCGGAGCTGGTGATCGAAGTGGCCCGGTTCTTCCAGTCCCTCGCCTCCCTCGACCGGCGCGATGGCAGATATCACCTGCGCGGTGTTGTGGGCCCGGATGAATACCACACGGGATATCCGGGCCGGGCCGACCCCGGCCTGGATGACAACGCGTACACCAACGTCATGGCGGCGTGGGTGTGCCTGCAGGCGGCGGAAATCCTTCGCTACCTGCACGGAAGCGAGCGTGCCGGGCTGATGGAATCACTCGGCGTCGACGACGAGGAGGCCGCAGGCTGGGAAGCCACGGGCGCTGCCATGTATGTCCCTTTCCACAGCGACGGCGTCATCAGCCAGTTCGAGCGGTACGAGCAGCTCAAGGAACTGGACTGGGAGCACTACCGCGACGCCTATGGCGACATTGAGCGGCTGGACCTGATCCTGGAAGCGGAGGGGGACGGAACCAACGGCTACAAGCTGGCTAAGCAGGCGGACGTTCTGATGCTCCCGTATCTACTGGGACACGAAGGCCTGCTGGGTATCCTCGAGCGGCTGGGCTACGGTTTCACGAGGGAGCAGCTGAACCGGACCATCGAGTACTACCTGTCCAGGACGGCCCATGGCTCCACGCTGAGCCGGGTGGCCCACGCCTCCGTCCTGGCCGGGGTGGATGCCGACCGTGCCTGGGACAGTTTCCGGGAAGCGCTCGACGCCGACCTTGACGACACCCAGCACGGCACCACCCGGGCGGGTATCCATTTGGGGGCCATGGGAGGAACCATCGACGTGGTGCAGCGCAGCTTTGCCGGCCTGCGCTTCAGCGGGGACAGCATCCTGTTCGCCCCCAACCTGCCAACACGGCTGCGTGCCGTGGCCTTCGAGGTCCTCTACCGGGGACACCGGCTGCGGGTCCACCTCAAGGACGGGCAGATGAGCATCGCGTCGGCCCCCGGTGACGCCGGCCCCATCACCGTGCACGTTAATGGCACCGATGTGGTCCTGCCGCCAGGCCAAACCCGGCAGTTCCCGCTGCCCGCCCGCACCGCCGGGGTGGCGGCATCGTGAGGCGGCTGGGGATCCTGACCAGCGGCGGCGACTGCCCCGGCGTGAATGCGGTCATCCGTGGAGCGGTGCTGGGCGGCGACGTCGTCCATGGGTACGAGTTCGTAGGATTCCGCGATGGATGGCGGGGCGTCCTGGAGGACGACGTCGTTCCCCTGCCCAGGACAGGTGTCCGAGGGATCGCGCGCCTTGGCGGGACTATCCTGGGGACGTCGCGGACCAATCCGCTGGCCGCGGGCGGCATCGACGCAGTACGTGCCGGCTTCCAGCGCAGCGGGCTGGACGGCCTGATTGCCATCGGGGGAGAAGGCACCCTGGCGGCGGCCCGGGAGCTGTGCGGACAGGGGCTCAACGTCCTGGGTGTCCCAAAAACCATCGATAACGACTTGGGCGCGACGGATTACACTTTTGGTTTCGACACCGCAGTCCAGACTGCCACCGAGGCAATTGACCGGTTGCGGACCACGGGGGAATCACACCACCGGTGCATGATTGCCGAGGTCATGGGCAGGAACGCCGGCTGGATAGCGCTGCACTCAGGCATGGCGTCCGGTGCGCACGCCATCCTGATCCCGGAACATCCCGTCCCGATCGAGCAGATCTCCGCCTGGGTGCTGTCGGCGCGGGACCGTGGCAGGGCTCCGCTGGTGGTGGTGGCTGAAGCTTTCGCGCCGGAGGGGCGGCAGGCACCTTACGCGCCGCGCGGCCTGGACACCTTCGGCCGGCCGCGCCTCGGCGGGATCGGGCTGCTGCTTGAGGAACAACTGCAGGAACGGACCGGCATCGAAACCAGGGCCACCGTGCTGGGCCATATCCAGCGCGGCGGCGAGCCCACCGCCTTTGACCGTGTCCTTGCCACCCGGCTTGGCCTGGCTGCCGTTGAATCAGCCGCCGCCGGACGGTGGGGCACGATGGTTTCGCTCCGGGGCACGGACATCGTGAATGTGGGCCTGGATGAGGCCCTGGGCGAACTCAAGAGGGTTCCCGAGGCCCGCTACAGGGAAGCCGCCGTGCTGTTCGGGTAACTCGACCGCCAGAAGGGGCCGGAATAGGGCTGGGCTTAACCAGGCTGCTCCGGGCGGACGCGCAGGACGGCGGACCCGGTGATCCTGTCGGCTGCCAGGTCTTCCAGCGCCTCATCGGCAAAGTCGAAGGGGTATGCGGTTGTTTTCAAGGTCAGCGACAGCCTCGCCGCCAGGGCCAGGAATTCACGGCCGTCCGCCCGGGTATTGGCGGTGACGCTACGCAGCTGGCGCTCGTAGAAAAGCTCCCTGCCATAATTCAGGGACGGAATATCGCTCAGGTGGATGCCCGCGACGGCAAGGGTCCCGCCGCGGTCGAGGGCCGCCAGCGCCACCGGGACAAGATCGCCCACCGGGGCGAAGAGGATGGCCGAATCCAGGGGGACGGGCGGCCGCCCGTAGGCGTCGCCGGCGTACTCCGCCCCCAGTTCCAGTGCGAGTGACCGGGCCTCCTCCGACCGGGTCATGACGAACACGGAGGCGCCCTGCCTGATGGCCAGCTGAGCGGTGATGTGGGCGGAACTGCCAAAGCCATAGATGCCAAGGCGGCCGCCAACCGGCAATGCGGCGCGTTTCAGGGCGCGGTACCCGATGATCCCGGAGCACAGCAACGGTGCGGCCTGCTCGTCGGAAAAGGCCGCCGGGACCGGGTAGGCGAAGTCTTCGGCGATTGCCAGCCGTTCGGCAAATCCTCCGTCCTTGTCCCACCCGGTGAACACTGGCGATGAGCACAGGTTTTCGTCGCCGCGCCGGCAGTAATCGCACCGGCCGCACACGCTGCCGAGCCAGGCGATGCCTACCCTGTCGCCGGCGTGGAACCGTGTGCAGTCCGCGCCCGTTTCGATGACGACGCCGACCGCCTCGTGCCCGGGGACCACGTGCGGATGGCGTGGTGCCAGGTCTCCTTCAGCGAGATGGAGGTCCGTGCGGCACACGCCGCAGACACTGACCTGCACCAGGAGCTCATGCGGCCGCGGCTTCGGCGTGGCCCTGTGCCCCTGGACCAGGGGATGCGTGGATATGGGGCCCGGGGCGCCCACCCACCATGCACGCATGATGCGTCCGGTTCGGTGGCGGCTACTCGAAGCCCGCGCGGGTCGCGTCGTCCAACGGCGTCTGCCACAGCAGCGGTGCGGTCATGGTGAAACGCCGGCCCGTGATGGATTCCGGCGTGATGCGGATGAAATATTCCT
Organism: Pseudarthrobacter sp. lyk4-40-TYG-27; assembly: GCF_030209295.1. NCBI lineage: Bacteria > Bacillati > Actinomycetota > Actinomycetes > Micrococcales > Micrococcaceae > Pseudarthrobacter > Pseudarthrobacter sp. lyk4-40-TYG-27. The sequence continues at coordinate 315,791 of NZ_JARVSH010000006.1, read as the reverse complement.
TGCCCACGCCCTGCCAAGGGAAGAGCGCCCGGCGGATATTGTCCAAGTCAGGGCCTGTGGGGGTCGTCTCTGCGGCTTTGCCCTTGACCACGACGCTCCATGCCAGGCCGAACTGGGAACTGACTGCATCTGCCTCCAAAGCGACCACAGCGTCCGCCTCAATGGCCTGCTGTTTGGTGCCGCCGCCCGTGCGGAAGACCAGGGTATGGCCGTCCACCTTGTAATTGACCGGAAAGACGTCCGGATGGCCATCCGCGATGACGGCCAGGCGTCCCACCCCGGTCTGCGCGAGAAGCGACCAGCACTCTTCCGCATCGAGGATTTCAGCTGCAGGTACGTTTGGGTTCTCTGTCATAGGGCACAGCGTAGGGAAGTCCACCGCCCCGGGAAAGGGCACAAAGGCCCGGCCTTGGGCGGACGAATGTGCTGCGGCTAGAGCCAATCGGCGGCGAAGTCCACAGGCGGCCACCACCGGGTGGGCGGCGTGACCGCGAACCGGCGGCCGGTGAGTTCGGTGGGGGAGATGGCGATCAGGTGGTCCTTGATCCCGGCCTCCCATGGTTCACGGTCGGCGTCGACTGCCGGCAGGCTCATGCGCGTTTCGTCGAACGGTTCCGGCCTGCCCTTTGCAACCACGCTCCACACCTCCGTGGCGTATGGATTGAGTCCATCAACCTCCAGCGCTGCCACCGCCCCGCGCAGCAAGGCACGAAGCTTGGTTCCCGGCGCCGTCCGGAAGAACAGCGTGTCGCCGGAGACAGAGAAATTCACCGGAAAGATTTCCGGAATCTCGCCGTTGATGACCGCCAGCCGGCCGATATAGGAAGACCTCAGGTACTGCCAGCACGCATCAGCGTCCAAAATTTCCGTGGGAGAGCCCGCCGGGGAACCAGTCATGCTACCGATCCTAAAGCCTGGGCAGCACCAGCGCACCGGTGGGAAGGGGAATGCCGGACGCCGCGGTGCTGTTCACCGACGGCGTAGCAGCACCGGGACTGGAATCTGCCACTGCGTCGTTGACTAGCGTAAGGATCCCGATGGAAACCTGCCACGGCCGGCAACGGACCGGGGACCGCACCGGGTGAACCGGCACGAGGGCTGGAGGTGCCCCATGGAGCAGGCGCGGAAAATCATGCCGCCGGATGACGACGACATCCTGGACTCGTACTCGCAGACGGTCATGCGGGTGGCGGCGACGGTTACGCCGCACGTGGCGGCAATCGAGATGACCGCTAACCGGAGGAACAGCAGGGTCAGGGTGGGCGCCGGCTCGGCAGTGCTCTTCACCGAGGACGGATACCTCCTCACCAACTCACACGTCGTGGCAGGCACCCGGCACGGATTTGCGGTCTTCGGCGACGGCAGCAGGATGGAACTGGAACTGGTGGGAGCCGACCCCCTGTCTGATCTTGCAGTGGTCCACGGTTCGCGGCCCAAGGTGCCACCGGCTGAATTCGGTGCGGCTGAAAGTCTGCGCGTGGGCCAGCTTGTGGTGGCCGTCGGAAACCCACTGGGACTCGCGGGATCAGTCACCGCGGGTGTGGTCAGTGGTTTGGGCCGGGCCATTCCGGTCTGGGCCGGGGGTAACCGGAGAGTGATCGAGGACGTTATCCAGACGGACGCCGCACTGAACCCCGGTAACTCCGGTGGAGCGCTGGCAGACACGCACTCCAGGATCGTCGGCATCAACACGGCAGTGGCGGGCGCCGGCCTGGGGCTCGCCATACCGATCAACGCCACCACCCGCAGGATCATCGCCGCGCTGCTGTCGGACGGCAGGGTACGCCGTGCCTACCTTGGCCTTGTCAGCACACCGATCCAGCTCAACCCCAGCGCTGTGATCCGCAGCGGGCTCCGCGAAGGGCTGCGCGTCGTGGAGGTGCTGCCCGGTTCTCCGGCGGACAAGGCAGGGCTGGCGGCCGGGGACATCCTGCTGACGGCGGGAGGCCGTCCCGTCAGCAACGCCGAAAGCCTGCAGCGGCTCCTGTTTTCCGATGCCATCGGCGAGCCGCTTGACCTGAAGGTCCTGCGGGACGGCACCGAAGTGCACCTCACCGCCGTTCCGGAGGAAATGACGGGCAACGGGACGCCGTAGGCTCCGGGGGCGGTGCGTCCGGAAGCGCTATGCCCCCGCTGCCGGCGCTTCTACGTCCGCGATGCCTGTGAAACGCGTCCCGACGCCGTCGTACTCGCCACGGACGCAACCGGGCTGTACCGGTGGGATCTCTTCCGGTGCGTGGTGCCCGCACACCACATAGGTGAAGTCCGGCCACCACTTCTTTGGGCGGGCCGCTTCCTCATACCCGCACACGGCGCACTCGAGATGGACCCACACGGGCCGCTTGCCTGTCCGGTTGGCCCGTGACTGCACCAGCCACGGGGGAGGATTGTCCAGGATGCCGCGGAGCTCAGCTTCTGGCATCCATTTCGGCAGGCCATGGCGCTGCGCCATTTCGAGGGGTACGTCCAGGGCTATTGCGGCGTCACGTCTGCTGATCATCACCATCCACCATACGGGAGCCCGCCAAATCGGGACGCTGCCCCGGAGCCCCTCAGCGGGCTGTCCCGGCAATCCGCTGGTCAGGACAGATCAAGGCTGCAGCCGGGATGCGGGGCGTCGCTGGAAACCCACAACGCCGTGGCGATCTCATCGGCGAGGTCGTATTCCCGGGCACCGCCGATCCGCACCACCAGCGCGCCGCCAAACGGCCGCCGCCCCAGCACTTCCACGCGGGCGTCAAGCTCGATGTCCTGTGAGGCAAGGTAACGGAGCAACTCAGGGTTGTCGTCGCTGATCCGGGTGATCCTGCCGGCGTGGCCTTCGTCCAGTTCGGCGAGGAGGTGGGCGCGCGGCATCAGCACCTGGCCGTCCGCCGTGGGAATGGGATCGCCGTGCGGATCCCGGCTGGGGTCCCCGAGCTTGGCGGCAATGCGCTCGATGAAGGTGTCCGACACCGCATGCTCCAGCTGTTCGGCTTCATCGTGCACTTCATCCCAGCTGTAGCCCAGGCGCTCCACGAGATAGGTTTCGATCAGCCGGTGGCGCCGCACCATGGCCAGCGCGAGCCGCAGTCCCGCCTCGGTCAGGGTCACGGCGCTGTACGGTTTGTGGTCCACCAGGCCCTGGTCCTTGAGCTTGCGGACCATCTCCGATACTGACGAGTTCGCAACCCCGAGCCGCTGCGCCAGTTGGGAGGACGTGATGGGCTTGTCCTGCCATTCAGTGAATGAATAGATGACCTTGACGTAGTCCTCGATGGAGGAGGATGGCGCGCTGGTCTTCACAGGCTCAAGCCTACCGGGTTTACTGCCGTGGCCGGGTCCGCGGGGCCTGCGGCGTCGGGCAAACCCATCCCGTTACGCTTTCACGGCGCGCCACGCCAAGGTGAGGTAGGGAAGATCGAGTTCCTGGTCGGGCGGGTAGGCCAGATGGTCGTGGAGGTACCAGTCCAGGTTCGCCAGGACCTTGGCCCTGGTTGACTCGCCGGCGCGCAGGTAATAGCTCCGGGACTTGGTGAGTTCCATCAGGTCCGTGGTGGTCACCTTGTCCTGCCAGTGTGTGACATGCCCTTCGAGCCCGGTGAATTCGGGCCCCACCACCGGCTTGTGGCCCGGGCGGTACACATCGCCGGCGTGCATGATCCTGGAGAGCCTGTGCACCCACGGCACCGAGGTATCCAGTTGGTTCCAGATGAGTCCGAGCGTTCCGTGCGGGCGCAGGACGCGGGCAAGTTCGGTGCTTGCAGGCAGCGCGTCGCACCAGTGCCAGGCCTGCGCCACGGTGACGACGTCGAAGGAGGCTTCGGCCAGCCCCGTCGCCTCCGCGGTCCCCGCCATGGCCGTGGCAGCAGGGCAGTGTGCCGAGAGTTGGGCGAGCATGTCCGTGGAAGGGTCGATGGCGGTTACCTCCAGGCCAAGCTCCAGCAGCAGGGCCGTAAACTTCCCGGTACCGGCCCCGACATCGAGTGCGTCACGGGCCTGCGCCGGGACCAGCCACCGGGCTGACTCCGCGGGGTAGCCCGGCCTGACGCGCTGGTAGTGCCGTCCGCCGTCGCGGAAACTGCCGCCAAGTTCCCGCCGGCGCCCGTGATCAAGCTTGGGGCCACCCCGAACCACGCGTGGACTCCTTCAATTCCGACTGTTGATGCCCCTCGAATTTACCGCACCCCCTTTGGACATGTGGTGGGGGAGCAGGAGCGGGAGGAGCCCTAGTCGTCGATACAGGGGGCCGCGCCGGCCGTGCCCGGGGTGTTGGGTGCCCAGTGCGGGTAGGTGCGGGAGTCGTTGGCGGGCACCCAACGGCCTGCGTCAACCACGTAGTCCCAGCCCAGTCCGTTGCTGCGCAGTGCGCGGATGCCGGCAAGAAGGCGTTCGGCATCCTCCAGCCGGGATCCGACGCCGAAGCTCGCCCGGAGTGATCCGTTGGGCAGGCCCAGGCGTTTCAGCAGCGGGTGGGCGCAGAAGCGTCCGTCCCGCAGGCCCACGCCGTGCTCCGCCGAGAGGTAGGCGGCCACCAGCCCGGCGTCGTAGCCTGCAACCGAGAAATTGACCACGCCGATGGTGTCCGTTTCCGGATTGGTGTCCTTGAAGATCTGGTGGACGGTGACGCCGTCGATGCCCTGGAGGCCCTCCACCAGGAAGGAGCGGATGGCGGACTCGTGGGCGTGCCAGCGTTCCTGGTCCAGTTCCGCGATCACCTGGGTGGCGCGGGCCAGCGTGGCGGCTCCCAGGACGTTGGGCGATCCCCCCTCATGGCGGGCCGGGCCGGTGGCCCAGCTGACGCCGTCGAGCCTTGCTTCCTTGACGGCACCGCCCCCGGCCAGGTGCGGGACACCGGCGTCCAGCCAGTCAGCACGTCCCACCAGGACGCCTGCGCCGAACGGCGCGTAGAGCTTGTGCCCGGAGAACGCAAGGTAGTCGACGTCGTCCGTGCTGATGTCCACCCGGCGATGCGGCGCAAGCTGGGCGGCGTCCACCACGATCCGTGCGCCGTACTGGTGCGCCAGCGCGGCCAAGGCCCGGATGGGGAGGATCTCGCCGGTGACGTTGGAAGCGCCGGTGACGGCCAGCAGGCTGACCCCGCCCTGCTCAAGTTCGGTGCGGACTGCCTCCAAAGTGCCGCTGATGGTGTCCGCGGCGACAATGCTGCGGTGCGGGACGCCCTGCCAGGGCAGGAGGTTGGCGTGGTGTTCGATGTCCAGGTAAAGGACATCTCCGGCGGGGCGGCCGTCCGCCAGCGGCAGGCAGCCGGCCAGCAGGTTCAGGGAGTCGGTGGTGTTGCGGGTGAAGACGACCGAATCGCCGGGGCGCCCTCCCACGAAGTCGCGGACAATGTTGCGTGCGTTTTCGTACACTGAGGTGCTGATCTGGGATGCGTAGCCGGCGCCCCGGTGGACACTCGCGTAGTACGGGAGGATCTCGTTCAGGTACGCGGACACCACTGACAGCGCCGGTGCGGAGGCGCCGTAGTCGAGGTTTGCGTAGCGGACGTGGCCGCCGGAGATCAGCGGCGCCTGGATCTCGGCGCCGGTGACCGCGGCGAGGGGCCGGCCGGCGACGGCCTGTCGCGGATCCGCCGCGGCGGCGTTGGCGGTGGCGGAAAGGGGGGAGACGGTGGCAGTTGTCACAGAGACCTCACTTGGATACAGGACTCCGGCACAGTGGAATCCGCGCTTGCCGTATCCGCTCCGGACCGGCCTGGTCGTCACCCGGGGCACCCCACCGCGAATGGAGGGTTGCCGGCCAGCAAACCGGGGTTTTGCGCTGGCACTCGTGACCTGGATAAAAGCGTAGAACATGGAATGGGCAGGACTAAAGCCGCGGCAATTGTTAAGGCTTTTGTTACGCCCTGCCGAAGAAACGGCCGCGGACGCCCCCTCAAGGAGGCGTCCGGCGTCGTATTGTTCGATTATTGTGCCGCTAGGGCGACTGCTGGAGCAGGTCGTCGAGGTCCGGGTTCAGCCGGTGCAGCACCTCTGAATGCAGGATCGAGTTCGTGGCCAGGGCATTGCCGCCGAACGGGCCATCCTCGCCTTCGAGGGACGTGAAGCGGCCGCCGGCCTCCACCACGATCGGTACCAGGGCGGCCATGTCGTACAGGTTCAGTTCGGGTTCGCAGGCGATATCCACCGAGCCTTCCGCCACCATGCAGTAGGACCAGAAGTCTCCGTACGCCCGGGTCCGCCACACGTCTTCCGTCAGGCCGAGGAAGTCGTCAAGGTTTCCGCGTTCCTTCCAGCCGCCCAGGCTGGAATAGGAGAGGGAGGCGTCGGCCAGGTTTGAGACGTTGGAAACCCGAAGCCGGGTGGCGGCGGCCAGGGACCTGCCCATGTACGCGCCCATGCCTTTGGCAGCCCACCAGCGCTTGCCCAGTGCCGGAGCGCTGACGACGCCCACCACCGGCTCGCCCTCGTCCACCAGGGCGATCAGCGTGGCCCAGACCGGGACGCCGCGGACGAAGTTCTTGGTCCCGTCGATGGGATCGATGATCCAGCGCCGCGAGCCGTGGCCGGTGCTGCCGAATTCCTCACCCAGAACGGCATCGCGGGGCCGGGAGCGGGAGAGTTGGCCTCGGATGGCCTCCTCGGCCGCCTTGTCGGCGTCGGTGACCGGCGTCAGGTCCGGCTTGGTCTCGACGTGGAGGTCCAGGGCCTTGAACCGGCTCATCGTCTGGTCGTCCACGGAGTCGGCCAGGACGTGGGCCAGGCGCAGGTCATCGTTGTAACTCGAAGCGGGTTGGATCATGGTTCCAAACTACCGTCTGCGGGCGTTTCTGCCGGGAGAACGCGTCAGTTGACGCTGCCAAGCTCCTTCGTTTCCTGTGCTTCCATCCTTGGATCGGCGCCGAGCAGCCGCCGCAGGGACGCCAGGCGGGCGGCGCCGGTAGGGCCGGCGTGTCCGCCGTCCACCCACTCGTCCAGCCCGCAGTTGACCGCCGTTGCCGTGTGCTTGCAGCCCCGCTCGCAGTTTTCGATGCCCGGGGAGAGATCCGGGAACGAGCGCAGGATCCTGTCCGGGTCCACGTGCGCCAGGCCAAAGGACCGGATCCCCGGGGTGTCGATGATCCAGCTGCCGGGCGGCGCGTCCGCGAGCCGAAGTGCCAGTGCCGACGACGACGTGTGCCGGCCGCGCCCGGTGACGGCGTTGACGCCGCCGGTGGCGCGCTCGGCGCCCGTGAGTGCGTTCACCATAGTGGATTTGCCCACCCCGGAATGCCCCAGCATCACGGTGACGGTGCCGTCGAGGTGTGCGCGGAGGGCGGCCACCGCAGCGCTGTCCAGCCGGGCGGAGAGGCCGTCGTCGGACCGCGCGTCGATCCCGGAGGCCTGTGCGTCGGCGGTCTTGCTGATGATGACGGGGAAGTCCAGGTGCGTGTAATTGGAGAGGAGCTCGGCGGGATCCTTGACGTCGGCCTTGGTCACCAGCAGGATCGGCGCGATCCCGGCGTCGTAGGCCGCCACCAGGGCGCGGTCAATGAAGCCTGTGCGGGGCTCGGGGTTGGCGGCCGCCACGACGATGACCAGCTGGTCCGCGTTGGCCACCACGGCGCGCTCCACGGGGTCGGTATCGTCGGCACTGCGGCGAAGCAGGGTGCGGCGGTCCTGAATTCTCACCAGCCGGGCCAGCGTGTCCGGGGCTCCGGAGACATCCCCCACCAGGGAGACGAAGTCGCCGGCCACCACGGGATTGCGGCGAAGCTCGCGGGCCCGCGCAGCGATGACCACCCGCTCATTGTCCGAGTCCTCACCCACCACCGCGGTGTACCGCCCACGGTCCACCGTGATGATCCGGCCGGTTACGGCGTCATCGTGGCTGGGGCGGTCTTTGGTGCGTGGCCTGGAGCCTTTCTTGCTCGGGCGGATCCTGACGTCCGATTCGTCCCAGGAATCAGTGCTCCGCGCCACTGCCGCGCCCTTCCGGTCCGGCAGCGGACGTGCCCTCCTGGGCCAGCATGCCTGCCCACAGCTGTGGGAAGTCGGGCATGGTCTTGGCTGTGGTGGCAATATCCTCCACCTGGACGCCCGGTACCGCCAGTCCCAGGATCGCCCCGGCCGTGGCCATCCGGTGGTCCGCGTAGCTGTGCACGACGCCGGCGTGCAGCCGGGCGGGGCGGATGAGCAGTCCGTCCGGAGTTTCCTCGGCGTCTCCGCCGAGCCGGTTGATCTCTGCCACCAGGGCAGCCAGCCTGTCGGTTTCGTGTCCTCGCAGGTGCGCGATCCCGGTGAGCCGGGATGGCTCCGAGGCCAAGGCGCACAGCGCGGCGACGGTGGGGGCGAGTTCGCTGGTGTCCGCGAAGTCCCCACCCTTGATTTCCGGACCGCCGGTGACGGTCAGGACGCCGCTGTCCAACGTGACCGTGGCACCCATGCTGGTGAGGATGTTGCGCCACAGGTCGCCCACCTGCTGGGTCTCCGCCGGCCAGTTGGGGATCCGGACCGTTCCCCGAGAGGCGAGGGCCGCCGCCAGGAACGGGCCCGCGTTGGAAAGGTCCTGTTCGATCCGCTGGTCGAAGGCACGGATCGGTCCGGGCGCCACCACCCAGTGGTTGGGCACGGAATCGTCCACGGACACGCCTGCGCCGCGAAGGACCGAGACCGTCATGTTGATGTGGTCCAAGCTTGGTACCGGTTTGCCCACGTGCTCAAGATGCAGGCCGTCGTCGAACCGTGCCCCCACGAGCAGGAGCGCGGAGACAAACTGGGACGAAGCGCTGGCATCAATCACCAGGTGGCCGCCGCGGACGGAGCCCTTGCCCGCCACGGCGAACGGGAGGGACGACGGGGCGTTGCCGTCTTCGGCTGAGACAGCCACACCCAGGGCCTTGAGGGCCTCGATGATGGTCCCCATGGGGCGCTTGCGTGCGTGCGGGTCGCCGTCGAACACGCTTACCCCGTTGCGGAGCGCAGCGAGCGGCGGAACGAACCGCATCACCGTACCGGCCAGCCCGCAGTCGATCCGGGCCTCCGTCACGGGCGCGGACGCAGGCAACGGAACCACTTCGAGGTCGGGACCAAAGGTTCCGTCGCCTGGGACCTCCGTGATCGTGGCGCCAAGCTGCCGCAGCGCATCGATCATCAGCACGGAATCCCTGGAATGCAGGGGCGCCCGCAACCGGGACGGCCCATCCGCCAATGCCGCCAGAACGAGGTACCTGTTGGTCAGGGACTTCGAGCCAGGCACCGTAACGGTGGCGTTGACGGGCCGGGAAGCGAAAGGGGCGTCCCAGTGCTGGACAGGTGTTCCGGAAGCGTCCCGGGCGGCAGTTGCTGCGGTCATTCGTGCTTAGGCTCCCGTGGCGTGGTCGACGGCGCGGCGGACAGCCTTGTCCGCCTTGTGCAGCTTCTTGTTCGTGGTCTTGCGCGCGTCGGCGGCCAGGTGCGAGGCGTTCCGCCGGGCACCTGCGGCAAGGTGCTCGGCGCGCCAGGCCAGTCCCGGCTTTCCTGCGGTGTCCACCGAGGCGAGCAGCGCACCGCCGCTGAGGGACAGGTTCTTGAGCAGCTGGTTCCGGCGGGTCTCGCGCCCTTCCTTGCTGCTGATGTCCGCGCTGCGCCACTCAACGAACGTGTTGAGCAGGGAAACCACCGTCAGCAGCGACGCGGAGAGCCTGGAGAACTTTCCAAGGCCGAACAGGACGCCGGCGCCCACCTGGGTACCGCCGATAACACGCGCGAGGGTCTTCTCGCTGGCCTGGAACGGAAGCGAGGCCGCGGCCTTGCGGAGCAGGGGTGAGAGTTGCTGCGCAGTGTCGTCGGAGTTCTTGAGCTTATCCAGTCCGGCAATGACAAAACTGGAGGCGAGCATGGGCCGTGCGAGCGTGCGGACAAAGGACATGGATTTCCTCCTGGATGGACGAACCGCGGAACGCAGCGGAGTCGGTCCTAGTCTTGCACTTTTGGGGAATATTTGCCTGCGGGAAGGGGTTATGGCTGACGGGTCACCGACATGCGGCCCGATGATCATTCACCCGATACAGAGCGGAGTTGGCCCTTGGGGAAGGTGTTGGACGGAACGAGGCCCGCGGGTCCGGTGGCAGTGGAAGCACTGGCTGCCGATCCCTTGGAGTACGGCACGCCCCGGGCAGGGCGCCTGACAGTAGACTTGAAGGCAATGAGCACCCTGGATCCGGCCGTCGCGGCCATGTATGAGGCTTCACCTGGCGCAGCGAACGGCTCGGCACCGGCCCCGCCGGCTTCTGCCGCACCGGCGGGGGAGGTTGGTCCGGCCGCAGGGCCGGACACCGAGGACGCCGCCCTGGACGTTGCGGCGGAGACCGTTGAGGACCGCCGCCTGCGCTTCGAGCGGGACGCCATGCAATACGTCGACCAGCTGTACTCGGCGGCGATGCGCATGGCACGGAACCCCTCAGATGCCGAGGACCTGGTCCAGGAGGCCTACACCAAGGCATTTTCGGCGTTCCACCAATACAAGCCGGGCACGAACCTCAAAGCGTGGCTGTACCGGATCCTGACCAACACCTACATCAACCTCTACCGCAAGAGGCAGCGCGAGCCGCTTCAGTCCAATTCGGACACGATCGAGGATTGGCAGCTTGCCCGCGCGGAGTCCCATACTTCAAGCGGACTTCGGTCGGCCGAGGCCGAGGCGTTGGACCACCTCCCGGATTCAGACGTCAAGCGGGCGCTCCAGGACATTCCGGAGGAATTCCGGCTGGCAGTGTACTTCGCCGACGTCGAGGGCTACGCCTACAAGGAAATCTCAGACATCATGAACACGCCCATCGGCACCGTGATGTCCCGGCTCCACCGCGGCCGGAGAATGTTGCGGGACATGCTCGCGGAATACGCCGCCGAGCGCGGATTCAAAACGGCCGCAGATGCATCGGAAGCGGCAGGAAGCAAACCACAGGAGAACAGGAAATGAGCGACTGCCAGGGATTGGGCGATTGCGACGACACCCGGATGCAACGCATCTACGAGTACCTTGACGGGGCGTTGACCCGCGAGGACCTTACCGAAATCAAGAACCACCTTGACGACTGCCCCGAGTGCGCGCAGCAGTATGACCTTGAGTGCGTGATCCGCAACATGGTCAAGCGCTCCTGCACAGAGTCCGCTCCGGACAACCTGAAGAACGCCATCCTGGACCGTATCCACGCCATCCGGCCGGTGGAGGCGTAGGAACGCCCCACGCCAGCGGACAATGGCCGCAGACAGCAAAGGACCCCGAAAGCCGAATGGCTTCGGGGTCCTTTGCTTGAACCGTAGTCCCTGGCATTTGCCTAGGTGTTGGGGCGCTTCCCGTGGTTCGCGCCGCCACGCTTACGGTCACGACGCTTGCGTGCACGCTTGCTCATAGCTGGCCTCCTTACTGTTGGTACTCAAAAGAGCTGCCCTCCAGTCTCCCACATGATGTGGCGGCCCGCGAACCGGAGCGGGCCGGTGACCTGCGGCGGTGCCGCTGGTTGCCTGCGCCTACCCGTGGAGCGCAGCGCCGATTGCGGCGCGGGCATCTTCCAGGACAAGCCGGACATGATCCAGTGCCACCGCGTCGAGGGGCGCGGGCGGGCCCTGGCGTTGCAGGTCGGCGCGGATGCCATCGCGGAATTGTTGCAGCATCCGGTCTATGGCGAGCTGCTGTACGGAGGCGGTGATCCCGCGTTCCACTGCTGCCAGGTCCACCTGGCGGTGGTTCAGCTCGGCAAGGCCTTCTGCCGTGATGAGGTACGTCGTGCGTCGTCCGGACGGCTGAGTGGCCACCAGGCCGTCCGCTTGAAGCTTGCCCAGCCGTGGATAGATCGTTCCCGCGCTGGGGGAGTAGGCGCCGCCAAAGCGGTCCTTGAGCGCCTTGATGAGCTCGTACCCGTGCTTGGGACCGCCTTCGAGCAATGAAAGCAGGTACAAGCGCAACGCACCGTGTGCGAAGACGGCAGGCATCAGCCGTGCGCTTCCCCGCTGCCGGGTTTCGGGGCGTGGACAATCGACGTCCGGCCGGACACCGAGTTGGTCCTGACCAGCATGAGCTGTTCATCCGGGCCGGCAATCGTTTCCACTCTTCCGTTGGCCAGGAAGCACTGCTGGCCGTCAAGGACCACCGCCCCGCCGGCCGACTTGGCCACGATATCGACGCCGACATCGTGCGGAAGTTGAATGGTCAGGTCCCCGGAGACGGAGTTGGAGCCGAAATCATGGGTAAAGCCAAGCAGTTCGAAAGCGAGGTGGCCGCTGACGGTGTTCGTGCGCACGTTGGTGAAGTGCCCGTCCGCGGTGACTGCCCCGGAGACGGTCTTGACCGTGAGGACGCCACGGTGGTTCCTGACGGCGGCCGTGCCGCTCACGGTGTTGACCTGCAGCTCACCGGAGGTGCCGTCGGCGACGACGGAGCCTGACACGGTGTTGAGGCGGACGTGGGCGGCGACGCCGGAGACCAGTCCCTCGCCACTGACGGTGCCGGCCTCCACCTCCACGCCGGGCGGAACGGAAATGCTGATCACGGCCGAGTTGTCGCTGGTGTGGTTGACGGACTCCATCAAATTCTTGAACCATCCCTGCGGACCATTCAGTTGATGCCGGACCTCCACCCTGCCGCCGCTTGCTGATACCGCCACGGGGTCGCCGTGGACTTCCGAGATCTCAACCCGGACATCCGGCCCGGCATGGGCCGCCACGGTGAACTTGCCGCGCACCATGCCCAGCTTCAGGGCGGTGGCGTCCCCGATTTCAATGGTTTGCGGGCCTTGCACAGTCCAGTTTCCGTCAGCCATGGTCCCCTCCAGAGGCGATATATCGCATTGGGCTTCAACCTAGCCGCGCCGGCTTGCGCCGGTCAAGGCGTCCTGTCAGGGCTTACTGTGGCGCGTCCACCCCAAGCCATTGGAACCAGCCGCGGTGGAGCACCAGCCAGGCCATGAGGCCATAGCCTGCCTGGCCCGGCGTCCCCCCGTTCGCAGCCAGGTCCTGGCGCCACTGTTCATGGTTCAGCAGGGGCGAGAAGGTATCGACGTACAGATGCTTACGCCGGGTGGTGACGTCGGCGAAGGCGGTGTTCAGCTCATCCAGCCTCCGGTTTTGGGTCGGATCGAGCGTGGGCGGTGGTCCAACGACGAACACCTCGATGCGGTTCTGCGACGCCGAGTCCAGGATGTTGGCAAGGTTCAGCCTGCTCCGCGCGGTGGAAAGGCCGAATTCGATGTCGCGCCCGGACAGGCCGATGACCAGCCTGTTCTCGGCCTGGTCGCTGAAGCGCCGGCCGGCTTCGTCCAGCCACCGGGCTGCAAGCCCTTCGGTACCTTCCTGCGGACAGGGGAGGGCATAGCTTTCGAGCAGCATGCCGTCCTGGGGAGTGCGGGCCAGGACGCGGCCGAGCCAGCCCAGCGCTCGGGGATCGCCCAGTCCGGCCAGCAATTCGTCTCCTACAGCTGCGATCCGCAGCTTCCTGTCTTCCACGCGTTCCTCTTCACTTCCGAACCGGCCGCAGCCTCCGTCGCCGCCGCGGCTGCGGAGGTACGGGGCGGCGCTGTCCAACCATTAAACAGAACTGCCCGGCCGGAGTCTGGTATTTCGACGTCCGGCCGGGCAGCCTTACGGTTTACTTCTTTGCAAATGCCTGCTTCAGCAGCAGGTCCTGTTCAGCGGCGTGCCGCTTCATGGAACCTGCAGCCGTTGAGGCGGACGCCGGCCGGGACACCAGGCGGACGCGGCGGTCCAGTGCCTCCGGCAGGTTCAGGCCGATGAACGGCCACGGACCCTGGTTGGCGGGCTCGTCCTGCGCCCACACGACCTCGGCGTTCGGGTACTTGGCAAGCTCCGCGGCGATCTCCGCGTGCGGCAGCGGGTAGAGCTGCTCGACGCGCACGATCGCGGTGGTCTTGTCTCCGGTCTTCTGGCGGGTGGACAGGAGATCGTAGTACAGGCGGCCGGATACCAGGATGACGCGTTCGACGGCGGTGGCCGGCAGCTGCTCGTGCTCGCCGATGACCGGGCGGAAGGCGCCGGTGGTGAAGTCCTCCACGGACGAAGCGGCAGCCTTCAGGCGCAGCAGCTGCTTGGGCGTGAAGATGATCAGCGGCTTGCGCGGGCGGCTGTACGCCTGGCGGCGCAGCAGGTGGAAGTGCGAGGCCGCCGTGGTGGGGTTGGCCACGATCATGTTGTCTTCGGCGCACAGCTGCAGGAAGCGCTCAATCCGTGCCGAAGAGTGGTCCGGGCCCTGGCCTTCGTAGCCGTGCGGGAGCATCAGGACAAGCGAGGAGCGCTGGCCCCACTTCTGCTCGGCGGAGGAGATGAATTCGTCGATGATGGTCTGCGCACCGTTGACGAAGTCACCGAACTGGGCTTCCCAAAGGACCAGCGCGTCAGGGCGCTCCACGGAGTAGCCGTACTCGAAGCCCATGGCAGCGTATTCGGACAGCAGGGAGTCGTAGATCCACAGCTTGGCCTGGTCATCGGAGAGGTTGCCCAGGGGCAGCCATTCCTTGCCATTGGCGCGGTCGTGGAAGACGGCGTGGCGCTGCACGAACGTGCCGCGGCGCGAGTCCTGGCCGGCGAGGCGGACGGGCACGCCTTCCATGATGAGGGAGCCGAACGCTGCGATCTCGCCGAAGCCCCAGTCGATGCCGCCTTCGCGGGACATCTGCTCGCGTTTCTCCAGCAGCTGCTTGAGCTTGGCATGGACGGTGAAGCCCTCGGGAACCTCGACGTGGGCCTTGCCGATCCGGGCCAGGGTCTCGGCGCTGATGGCGGTGGCGACCGGTGCACTGACGTTGGAATCGGACTGCTGGGCCATGGGGCGCTCGATATCGGATACGGCGGCGGAGTCGGCGGTCACGATCGGGATCGGCGAGGTCTGCGCGGCGTGGGTCTCCGCGAAGACCCGCTCCAGCCGTTCCTGGTAGTCGCGGAGCAACTGCTCGGCTTCTTCCTCGGTGATGTCCCCGCGTCCGATCAGCGATTCGGTGTACAGCTTTCGGACGGAGCGCTTGGCTTCGATCAGGTTGTACATCAGGGGCTGGGTCATCGAGGGGTCATCGCCCTCGTTGTGGCCGCGGCGGCGGTAGCACACCATGTCGATGACGACGTCCTTGTGGAAGCGCTGCCGGAACTCGTAGGCGAGTTGGCCGATGCGCACCACTGCCTCCGGGTCGTCGCCGTTCACGTGGAAGACGGGCGCCTGGATCATCTTGGCGACGTCGGTTGAGTACGTGGACGAACGCGAGGACGACGGGGCGGTGGTGAAGCCCACCTGGTTGTTGACCACCACGTGGATGGTGCCACCGGTGCGGTAGCCGCGCAGCTGGGACAGGTTGAGCGTCTCCGCCACGACGCCCTGGCCTGCGAAGGCGGCGTCGCCGTGGACCATGATGGGCAGCACAGGGAAGGATTCGCCCTGGTCCAGGCGGTCCTGCTTGGCGCGGACAATGCCCTCGAGGACGGAATCGACGGCTTCAAGGTGCGACGGGTTGGCGGCGAGGTAGACCTTGGTCTCCTTGCCGTTGTCGGAGGTGAAGGTACCCTCGGTGCCCAGGTGGTACTTGACGTCGCCAGAGCCCTGGACGGAACGCGGATCCTGGGTGCCTTCGAATTCGCGGAACACCTGGGCGTAGGTCTTGCCGGCGATGTTCGTGAGCACGTTGAGGCGGCCGCGGTGGGCCATTCCGATGGCAACTTCGTCCAGGCCGTCGTCGGCAGCGTTGGACATGATGGCGTCCAGCAGCGGGATCAGCGATTCGCCGCCCTCGAGCGAGAATCGCTTCTGGCCTACGAACTTGGTCTGCAGGAACGTTTCGAAGGCCTCCGCGGCGTTCAGCTTGGAAACGATCCGGATCTGTTCTTCGCGGCTGGGCTTGGAGTAGGGGTGTTCCAGCTGGTCCTGGAACCACTTGCGCTCGGCCGGCTCCTGGATGTGCATGTACTCGATGCCGGTGGTGCGGCAGTAGGCATCGCGCAGGACGCCCAGGATGTCGCGGAACTTCAGCATCGGCTTGCCGCCGAAGCCGCCGGTGGGCCACTCGCGGTCCAGGTCCCACAGGGTCAGGCCATAGGTGAGGACGTCGAGGTCGGGGTGCTTGCGCTGGACGTATTCGAGCGGGTCCGTGTCCGCCATGAGGTGGCCGCGGACGCGGTATGAGTGGATCAGCTGCTGGATCCGGGCCACCTTGTTGATCTCGTCGGCGGGATCCACCTGGAGGTCGGGGCTCCAGCGGACGGGCTCGTACGGGATGCGCAGTGCTTCGAAGATCTCGTCGTAGAAGTTCTGGGCCCCGAGCAGGAGCTGGTGGACCAGCTTGAGGAACTCGCCGCTGCCTGCGCCCTGGATCACGCGGTGATCGTAGGTGGAGGTCAGGGTGAGGACCTTGCTGATGGCGTTCTGCGCAATGATCTTTTCGCTGGCGCCCTGGAACTCGGCGGGGTAGTCGAGGGCGCCGACGCCGATGATGGCGGCCTGGCCCTTGGAGAGGCGGGGTACCGAGTGGACGGTGCCGATGCCGCCCGGGTTGGTCAGGGATACCGTGGTGCCCTGGTGGTCCTCAGCGGTCAGCTTGCCGTTGCGGGCGCGCTTGATGAGGTCCTCGTAGGTGTGCCAGAACTCGGCAAAGTTGAGGGTTTCGGCTTTCTTGATGTTCGGGACCATCAGCAGGCGGGTGCCGTCCGGCTTGGGCATGTCGATGGCGATGCCGAAGTTGACGTGAGCTGGCTGGACGGCGACGGGCTTGCCGTCCACTTCGTCGTAGTACACGTTCATGGACGGGAACTGGGAGAGCGCGCGGATGACGGCGTAGCCGATCAGGTGCGTGAAGGAAACCTTGCCGCCACGGGCGCGGGCAAGGTTGGAGTTGATGACCACGCGGTTGTCGATCAGCAGCTTGGCGGGGATGGCGCGGACGCTGGTTGCGGTGGGCACCTCGAGGCTGGTCACCATGTTGGTGGCGATGGCCTTGGCAGGGCCGCGCAGGATCGAGACGACGTCCTCTTCGGGAGCCGTGGGGGCCTTGACGTTCTTGGGCAGCTGGGCCGGGATGGGCTGGGCGCCGGTGCCTGCACCGGTCTTCGTGCCGCCGTCGCGGGCCTCGGTTGCAGGAGCCTTTTTGACCGGCGCAGGGGCCGGGGCGGCGGGTGCGGCAGCAGCGGGTGCTGCCGGGGGAGCGGCGGGGGCTGCTGCCGGCGACGGTGCCGGCGCGGCGGGAGCTGCCTTCACGACGGGGAGTTCCCGGGTGGCGGGGTGGGCTGCGTGTGCGGAATTTCCATTGGAAGAAGAACCGTTGCCCGAGTCGAAGGATTCAAACAGCGGCCACCACTTGGCATCCACAGCGTTCTTGTCCTGTTGGTACTGCTCGTACAGTTCGTCAACGAGCCACTCGTTTCCGCCAAATTCCTCTGGTAGACGGTGGCTTGGCTGCTCTGGCACTTGAAATACGCCTCTTCCATGAGTTTGATTTCTCTCCGGCCCCCCGGTGCTTCAGCACTGCGATCGAACCAGTCTCTGCGTCCTCTGAACCCAGACCTTTGCAAGTCTAGTGAGCATCGTGTGTTAACTGCCAATAAGGGTGACCCAAATCATGAAGTGACGATCGCCGGCCCTATCGAGGGCATTCCGGGAGGCACAGCAAGGCCTGCCGGATCACCGGGAGAGGCATGCCTGTGACCGTGTTTCAGGGGCCGGCGACGGACTGGTGCCGCGTCGTTGCGCGGGGCCGCTCCTGTAGACTGAAATTCTTATGGACAGTAAATCTAGGTGCCGGCCTGGGCGCTGTCAGCGGAGCCCGAAGAGAAGCGCCGCGCAGTCCGCCCCCAGAGCCGGCAAACCCCGACAACGCGCCCATCACCAGAAGACGGCCCAGCTTGCCGCAACCCGCACGGATCAGGCGTCGGTTTCGGCCGATCATCCTCCGCCGGGACGACACATCCTCCCCGTTCCAGGTTTGACTGCCCATCCCGCGCACCGGGCGGGGTGCTGAATGGAATGGCTCCTCCTCGCAGCAGGTTTGCTGCTGATCGCCGGCACGGGCTTTTTCGTGGCCGTCGAGTTTTCCCTCATCGCGTTGGACCAGCCTACGGTCCAACGCGCCATTGACGACGGCGATGCCGGCGCGGTACCGCTGCTCACCTGCCTGAAGTCGCTGTCCACCCAGCTCTCGAGCTGCCAGCTGGGCATTACCCTGACCACCCTCCTGACCGGTTACGTCATGGAACCCTCCGTGGGACATATCCTCAAAGGCCCGCTGGCCGCCGTCGGACTGCCCCCCGTGGTGGTCGAATCGGCCTCGCTGGTCCTGGCCATGGTGGTGGCCACCCTGCTCTCCATGCTCCTGGGGGAGCTGGTGCCCAAGAACATGGCGATCGCCCTGGCATTCCCTGTGGGCCGTGCCCTGGCCGGCCCGCAGCTGGTCTTCACCACCATCTTCAAGCCTGCCATCCTGGTCCTCAACGGATTCTCCAACCGGGTCCTGAACGTGTTCGGACTGGAAGCCAAAGAGGAAATTTCCGGTGCCCGCACGCCGGCCGAGCTGGCCTCGCTGGTCCGCCGTTCCGCCGCGATGGGAACGCTCGACGCCGGAACCGCCAACTTCATTGCGCGCACCCTGGACTTTTCCACCCGGACGGCGGCGGATGTGATGACGCCACGCATCCGGGTGGAGACGATCGACGCCGACCAGCCGGTGTCCGACGTCGTGGATGCCGCGCGCCGGACCGGGTACTCCCGGTTCCCCGTGATCGGTGATTCGGCCGATGACATCCGCGGGCTGGTCCACGTCAAGAAGGCCGTCGCCGTCCCGTGGGAACGCCGGCGGAACCTTGAGGCGGGCGCCATCATGACCGAGGTCCTGCGCGTGCCCGAGACCATCCACCTCGATGCCCTGCTGGCCGAGCTGCGGGAGGGCAACCTCCAGCTGGCAGTGGTGCTGGACGAGTACGGCGGGACCGCAGGCATCGCCACGCTGGAGGACCTCGTAGAGGAGATCGTTGGCGAAGTGGCGGACGAGCATGACAAGGTCCGCCCCGGGCTGCTGCAAAGCGCCTCCGGCGACTGGTACTTCCCGGGCCTCCTGCGTCCGGACGAGTTGTCCGAACAGATTCCCGGTCTCAGTGTGCCCGATGAGGCTGCGTACGAGACCGTGGGGGGATACGTGATGAGCAAGCTGGGCAGGATCGCTGCCGTGGGGGACGCCGTTCCTGTAGGCGGCGGAACACTCAGCGTGACCAGGATGGACGGCCGCAGGATCGACCGCATCTGCTTCCGGCCCGACAAGGAAACCGGCATGCCGGACGCCAGTGACGGGAGCAACCCATGAGCGACTGGGCCGGAATAATGTGGCTGGGCGTACTCCTGCTTGGCAATGCCTTCTTCGTGGCGGCGGAGTTCGCCATCATGTCGGCGCGCCGCAGCCAGATCGAACCATTGGCCGACGCCGGGTCCAAGCGGGCCCAGACCACCCTGCGGGCCATGGAGAACGTCTCGTTGATGCTCGCGTGCGCGCAGTTGGGCATCACTGTCTGCTCCCTGCTGATCCTGCTGGTGGCCGAACCCGCCATCCACCACCTGCTGGCTGTTCCCATCGAGACGGTTGGCCTGCCGGCCGAGGCTGCGGGCGTGGCTGCCTTCGCGGTGGCCCTGCTGCTGGTGACGTTCCTCCATGTCACCTTCGGCGAGATGGTGCCGAAGAACATTTCCGTCTCCGTGGCGGACAAAGCCGCGCTGCTGCTGGCGCCGCCGCTGCTCTTCGTAGCCCGGCTGGTCCACCCGGTGATTTCGGTCCTCAACTGGTCGGCCAACCACATCCTCAAACTCCTGAGGATCGAGCCCAAGGACGAGGTAACTTCCTCGTTCACGCTTGAGGAAGTCCAGTCGATCGTCCAGGAGTCCACCCGTCACGGCCTGGTGGACGACGACGCCGGGCTGATCAACGGCGCCCTTGAGTTTTCCGAGCACACCGCCGAGGACATCATGGTGCCGCTGGAGAACCTGGTCATGCTTGGTGCGGCCACCACCCCCGTGGAGTTCGAGAAGGCGGTCAGCAGGACGGGGTTCTCCCGGTTCCCCATGCTGGATGACGAGGACATGCTGTACGGCTACCTCCACGTCAAGGATGTGTTGTCCATCCCGGAGTCCGGCTATGAGTTGCCGATCGCCGAGGGCCGTGTCCGGTCGCTGGCCAACCTTGCCTTGGATGACGAGATTGAAAAGGCCATGTCCGTCATGCAGCGCACGGGCTCCCACCTTGCCCGGGTGATCGGCCCGGATGGCAGGACGCGCGGGGTGTTGTTCCTCGAAGACGTGATCGAACAGCTTGTTGGTGAAATCAGGGACGCCACGCAGGCAACCGGGATCCGCCGGCTGGGCCAGCCCAACGGAAACCAGAAGGCTAAATAGGAATCATTCGCATTTAGGTATAGGCTGGCACTGTTGACGTCCCCTCCTGTGAACTGAGGTATCCCCCGTGCGCCGTAATGCCGCTGCCCGCTCCTTCGTTGCCGCCCTCGCAGGGCTTGGCCTCCTGCTGAGTGCATGCAGCACGCAGTCCGCATCGACGCCCGACACCGGGGCGGGCGTCAATGTCGTAGCGTCGACGAACGTCTACGGGGACATCGCCAGGGCGATCGGTGGGGACAAGGTGAAGGTCACCGCCATCATCAACAACACGGCCCAGGATCCGCATTCCTATGAGGCAACCGCGCAGGACCGGCTCGCGGTTTCAAAGGCGCAGCTGGTCATCGAAAACGGCGGCGGCTATGACGATTTCCTCCACACCCTGGTGGAGGGGAGCAAGCTGGACGGCGCGGCCGTCCTCACCGCCGTCGAGGTCTCGGGCCTGGCCCACCCGGAGGACGCCACGGCCCATGCCACGGCGTCCGCAACTGCCGCCGCCGACACGCATGACCACGGCGATTTCAACGAACACGTCTGGTACAGCCTGGCGGCCATGGAGCGGATGGCCGACAGCATCGCCGGCAAGCTCGGCACGCTGGACCCGGCCTCCGCCGCCACGTTCACGGCCAACGCAGCCTCGTTCAAATCCGGGTTGTCGGCCCTGCACAGCCGGCTGGACGCTGTGAAGGCCTCCGCGGCAGGAGGCAAAGTGGCCGTCACGGAGCCCGTTCCGCTGTACCTGCTGGAGGACGCGGGCTTGGAGAACGCCACGCCGGAGCAATACACTGCTGCGATTGAAGAGGGAAGTGATGTTCCGCCTGCCGTCCTGAAGGAAGCCACTGACCTGGTGGCGTCCAAGAGCGTGCGGCTGCTGGCTTACAACGCCCAGACCGAAGGGCCGCAGACCGAGGCGCTGAAGAGGGCGGCGGAGGCTGCCGGCGTTCCGGTGGTGGATTTCAACGAAACCCTGCCCGAAGGCAAGACCTACCTGCAGTGGATGACGGACAACGTGAACAACATCAGCAATGTCGTGGAGGCCAACCGGTGAATTCCGTTGTCAGCCTCAAGGGTGCCGGGCTTGCGTTCGGCCAGCGGACGCTTTGGTCCGGCCTTGACCTGGACATCCGGCCGGGCGAGTTCTTCGCCGTGCTGGGCCCGAACGGCAGCGGCAAGACCAGCTTCCTGAAAGTCCTCCTGGGCCTGCAAAAGCTGCACGCGGGACAAGCCACGCTGGGTGGCCGTCCCGTGGAACGCGGCAGCAGCCTGATCGGCTACATCCCGCAGCAAAAATCGTTCCCGGTGGACACGCCCATGCGCGCCCGCGACCTGGTGGGCCTGGGGGTGGACGGCCACCGCTGGGGCGTCCGGCTGTCCGCGGCGAAAACAAACCGGCGCGTGGATCAACTCCTGGAACTGGTAGGGGCCACCGACTACGCCAAGGTGCCGGTGGGCCAGCTCTCCGGCGGCGAGCAGCAGCGGCTCCGGGTGGCCCAGGCGCTGGCCACCGATCCCCAGGTATTGCTCTGCGACGAGCCGCTGCTGTCCCTGGACCTGCACCACCAGCAGGCGGTCAGTGCGCTGATCAACAAGCAAAGCCATGAGAAGAACAGCGCGGTCGTCTTCGTCACCCATGAGATCAACCCGATCATCGATTACGTGGACCGGGTGCTGTACCTGGCCGGCGGTCGTTTCCGGGTGGGAACGCCGGAAGAGGTCATGACCACGGAAGTGCTCTCGGACCTGTACGGCAGCCATGTGGAGGTGATCCACGCCAACGGCAGGATCGTCGTCGTCGGCCTGCCGGATGCCACCACGCACCATCATCATGCCGGGGCGGACGCACTGGCCGGGGAGGTGGCGTGATGGACGCCAACAGCATCCTGGGGGCCATCTTCAACTTCGACAACTACGGCGAGCTCCTCGTCCTGGTCCAGAATTCGATCTGGGCCGGCGCCGTCCTCGGACTCCTCGGCGGGCTGGTGGGGACGTTCGTCATGAAGCGCGACCTTGCCTTCGCGGTCCACGGCATTTCCGAGCTCTCCTTCGCAGGTGCGGCCTTTGCCCTGCTCATCGGCGCCGACGTGGTCTTCGGCTCGCTGATCGGATCCGTGGCGGCAGCACTGTTGCTGGGCCTGATGGGCGTCCGGGCCAGGGACAAGAACTCGATCATCGGCGTGATCATGCCGTTCGGGCTGGGCCTGGGAATCCTGTTCCTGTCCCTCTACCAAGGCCGCGCAGCGAACAAGTTCGGGCTGCTCACCGGGCAAATCGTCTCGGTGGACACCGTCCAGCTCCAGGCACTGGCCGGGGCGGCCCTCGTAGTGATGCTCGCACTGGTGGCCATCTGGCGGCCGCTGAACTTTGCCAGCATCGACCCGGAACTTGCGGAGGCGCGGGGAGTTCCCGTGCGCAGCCTGGCCATCGTGTTCATGATCCTGCTGGGCGTCAGCGTGGCACTGTCCATCCAGGTGGTGGGGGCCCTCCTGGTGCTCGCACTGCTGATCACACCTGCCGCTGCTGCCCTGCGGGTCACCTCATCGCCGGTATGGGTGGTTATCCTGAGTGTCCTTTTCGCCGTTACGGCGACCGTGGGCGGAATCCTGCTGGCCTTGGGTGGCCGGATCCCGATCAGCCCTTACGTCACCACGTTGTCATTCCTGATCTACGTTGTGTGCCGCGTCATCGGTTCCGTGCGGGCGGCCCGCGGAATCAACGGCAGGCTCCTCACAGCTGCCCGGCAGCCTTAAGGGCAGTGCAGTCCGGGCACAGCCCGAAGATCTCCACCGTGTGGTCCACCTCGGTGAAACCATGTTCGGCCGCTGTCCGCGCTGCCCAGGTTTCGACGGCGGGTGCCTCCACCTCCACGGCCTTGCCGCAGTTCCTGCACAGCAGGTGGTGGTGGTGCACGGTCACGTTGCAGCGCCGGTACACGGCCTCGCCGTCGCCATTGCGCAGTACATCCACCAAGCCCTCATCCGCGAGGGACTGGAGGATCCGGTAGGCCGTGGCGAGGGATACGGACACGCCCTGGTTGTGCAGGATCCGGTAGAGCTCCTGCGTACTGACGAAGTCATCAAGGTCGTCCAGGGCTGCGCTGACGGCCTTGCGCTGCTTGGTGACGCGCTGCTCCTTGCCGCCTCCTGCCGGGGATGGGGCGGCTGAATCAGCCTTGACGCCGATCGGCATGGACAAACTCGCTTCCGTGGGGGGCAAACACCAAGATTACCAGCCGGCGCCTCGTGGACACGGTTCCGGGACGCGCCCTAGGCTGGCGCCATGAAGCTGACCAAATACACCCACGCCTGTGTCCGGCTTGAGAAGGAGTCCGGGGTCCTGGTCCTTGATCCGGGCACCTTCTCCGAATCAGCCGAGGCCCTTGCCGGGGCTGACGCCGTCCTGGTGACCCATGAGCACCAGGACCACCTGGACACCAAAGCCGTGGTGGAGGCCCTCGCCAGCAACCAGGACCTGGCGCTGTACGCGCCCGGGTCCGTGGCCGCCCAGCTGCGCGGGGAAGCTGCCGGCGCCGCCGGGAGGATCCACACGGTTGACCCGGGATCCTCGTTCCAGGTTGCAGGGTTCGAAATCCGCAGCTTCGGCGGACAGCATGCCCTGATCCACCCCCAGATCCCGATGGTGGCGAACATTGGCTACCTGGTGGACCGCAATGTCTACCACCCGGGAGATTCATTCATCATCCCTGACGGCCTGAGCGTGAAAACCCTGCTGGTGCCGCTGCACGCACCGTGGAGCAAGTCCGCCGAGGTGGTGGACTTCGTCATCGGAGTGCGGGCACCGCAGGCGTTCCAGATCCACGACGGCCTGCTCAATGAGATCGGACTGGGCATCATTGAGGGCCATGTGCAGCGGATCGGTGCGAAGTATGGCACCGAATACAGGCACCTGGCTGCCCGCGAGTCCGTGGAGGTCTAGTCCGCCGTCCACTCGCCGGTGTCGAGGAAGCGTGAGATCACGGCCTCGTAGGGCGCCGGATCCAGCCCCTGCGACGCCAGCCACTCCGGGTTGTAGTAGTTGCCCGCATAGCGCTCGCCGCCGTCGCACATCAATGACACAATGCTGCCTCGCCGGCCATCGGACAGCATCCGTGCCACCGTTTGCCAGACACCCCAAAGGTTGGTGCCGGTTGAGGGTCCGGCGTGCAGGCCGGCGTAGGAGTCCAGGTGGCGCATGGCGCCGACGGACGCCGCGTCCGGCACCTGGACCATCCGGTCGATGACGGTGGGGACGAAGCTTGGCTCCATCCGCGCCCGGCCGATGCCTTCGATGCGTGACGGCAGGCCGGTGGGCTGTTCAGCCGTGTCCGCCAGCCAGCCGGGGTAGAAGGCCGAGTTTTCAGGGTCCACCACCAGGAGCCGGGTGGGATGGCTGTGGTAGCGCAGGTAGCGGCCGATCGTGGCACTGGTCCCGCCGGTCCCCGCGCCCACCACGATCCAGTCCGGCACCGGATGCTGTTCCAGGCTGAGCTGGCCAAAGATCGACTCGGCAATGTTGTTGTTCCCGCGCCAGTCGGTGGCCCGCTCCGCATAGGTGAACTGGTCCATGTAGTGTCCGTTGCAGGTGGCCGCCACGTCTTCGGCCACGGCGTAGACATCCGAGGCGTTCTCCACCAGGAGGCACGTGCCGCCGAACTGTTCGATCAACGCGATTTTTTCCTGGCTGGTGGTACGGGCCATCACCGCGATGAAGGGCAGCCCCAGCAACCGGGCGAAGTAGGCCTCGGATACTGCGGTGCTGCCGCTGGAGGCTTCCACGATGGTGGTGTCCTCGCGGATCCAGCCGTTCACCAGCCCGAACAGGAAAAGGGACCGCGCCAGCCGGTGCTTGAGGCTGCCGGAACGGTGGGTGGATTCGTCCTTGAGGTAGAGCTGGATGCCCCACTGCTCCGGCAGCGGCACCGCGTAGAGATGGGTGTCTGCCGACCGGTTGTTTTCCGCCCTGATGGTCCGGATGGCGTTGTCTGCCCATTCCCGGTCTGCCCCGCTGCGGCGGCTGCCGTCCCCGTCTGCGCTGCCCTCGATCTTCACCGGACCAGCCTACCCGCGCGGGCGGCCGCGGCGCGCTTAGAGTGGGATCCGTTGGCAAGATCCACACACCAAGCCTGATCCGCGGCCCGGATCCGCAGAAGGAGTGCACATGAACCCGCTGATGGATGTCTCCCGCCTTGAGTCGCGGCGGGCCGCCGGCCACCGAACAGTCCTGCTGGATGTCCGCTGGGTGCTCGGCGACCCCCGCGGGCACGAGCATTACCTGCGGGAGCACCTGCCGGGAGCTGTCTTCGTTGATCTGGCCACCGAACTTGCGGACCCGGCCATCCCGGACCGCGGGAGGCACCCGCTGCCTGGCGCCGGGCAGTTCCAGGAGGCGGCGCGGCGGTGGGGGATCCGGAACGGCGACGTCGTGGTCGCCTACGATGACAGCGCCAACATGGCGGCCGCCAGGGCCTGGTGGATGCTGCGCAACGCAGGGTTTGCCGAGGCATACCTGCTCGACGGCGGCCTGGCCGCCTGGCGAAAGGCCGGCCTGCCCCTCGAGTCCGGCCCCGTCCAGCCCGTCCGCGGCGACGTAGACCTGGGCGGCGGCGGGATGCCGGTGCTCGACGCCGGCGCTGCCGCCACCTGGTCCGGCCACGGGTTGTTGCTCGATGCGCGGGCGGGGGAGAGGTACCGGGGCGAGGTGGAACCCGTTGATCCGCGGGCCGGGCACATTCCGGGAGCGGTCAGCGCGCCCACGGCGGACAACGTGGACGATTCCGGGTACTTCCTGCCACCGGCAGAGCTGCGCCGGAGGTTCGAGTCCCTCGGGGCCGGCGGTGACCTGCCCATCGCCGTCTACTGCGGGTCCGGCGTCACAGCGGCCCACCAGGTGGCCGCGCTGGAACTGGCCGGCTTCACGGCTGCGCTCTATCCGGGGTCGTTCTCGGAATGGTCCAACCGCCCCGGCCTGCCGGTGGCGACCGGTCCGGAACCGGGAGGCACCGGCGCCCCGGCTGGAAACTTCGCCGACGGCAAGGGTAGCGTCGGACCATGACACCTGGACGCCCCGTGCCGCCACCCCTCGCCCAACCTATTGCGGCCGCCGCCGACCCGCGGCCGGCGGAGGACGGCGGACGGCTGGCCGGCGCCTACGGCGCAACCTCCGGGGACAGCGGGCTCGTGCCCCTGACCGTGGCCCGGCGCATTCCCAAACCGGACGACGTCGAGATCGCCATTGAATTCTGCGGGCTCTGCCATTCGGATGTGCACGCCACCCGCGGAGAGTGGGGCACGCAGGCCTATCCACTGGTTCCCGGGCACGAGATCGTGGGAACGGTCAGCCGGACTGGTGCCGGCGTCACCGACTTCGCCATCGGCGATCGCGTGGGCGTGGGCTGCATGGTGGACTCCTGCCGCGAATGCGGGAGCTGCCTGGACGGCCTGGAACAGTACTGCGAAAACGGGATGACCGGAACCTACGGCGCCAAGGACCGGAGGAACGGCGACGCCATCACCCAGGGCGGATACTCCTCCTCCATCGTGGTGGACAAGCGGTACGTCCTTCATGTCCCCGCTTCCCTGGACCCGGCCGGGGCCGCGCCACTGCTCTGCGCAGGCGTCACCACGTTCTCCCCGCTGCGGCATTTCGGTGTGGAGGAAGGCGACGTCGTGGGCGTGGTGGGCCTCGGCGGACTGGGCCACATGGCCGTCAAGCTCGCCAAAGCCATGGGTGCCACCGTGGTGGTATTCACCACGTCCGAGGCGAAAACTGCTGCCGCCCTGGAACTGGGTGCGGACCGGGTTGTCCTGTCCCGGGACGACGCGGCCATGGCTGGTGCCGACCGGAGCATCGACCTCATTATCGATACCGTTGCCGCCCCGCACGACCTGAACCCGTACTTCCGGACCCTGCGGGTCGACGGGGCGCTGTTCCAACTGGGCCTGCCGTCCGAGGCCATGCCCCCGGTCAATCCGGGCTCACTGATCCGGCGCCGGATAGCCTACGCCGGATCGCTGATCGGCGGCATCGCCGAAACCCAGGAGATGCTGGACTTCTGCGCCGAGCACGGCGTGGTGGCCGACATCGAGCTGGTGGCCGCCGGAGAACTCAATGACGCCTACGACCGAATGGTTGCGGGAGACGTAAAATACCGGTTCGTGCTGGATACCGGCACGTTGCAGCCAGCCGCCGAGGAGGCAGACGCATGAGCACCCTTTTCACCCGGATCCTGAATGGTGAGATCCCCGGCAGGTTCGTTTGGCGTGAAGACGACGTGTCCGCATTCCTCACGACCGGACCGCTCGCCGATGGCCACACGCTGGTGGTTCCCACCGAGGAAGTGGACCGCTGGACCGACGCATCGCCGGAGACCCTGGCCCGTGTCATGGAGGTTGCCCGGCGCATCGGGGCCGTGCAAGTGGACATTTTCAACGCCCGGCGGGCCGGCTTGATCGTGGCCGGGTACGAGGTCAACCACCTGCACGTCCACGTATGGCCCTCCCGGAGCATGGCCGACTTTGACTTCGGTTCTGCAGACCAGAACCCGGACCCCGCTGTCCTGGACGCCAACGCGGAAAAACTCCGTGAAGGCCTCCGCGCGGCCGGCTACGGGGAGTTCGTACCCGAAGGGTAGGTTCAGCTCCTGCGGGGAGTCATCGCCACCATCCCCGCGTAGGTGAAGCCGCCGCCGAACCCGAACAGCAGTGCGGGGACATCCTCCGGGATCCGCCCGGCATGCCACCATTTGCTCAACCCGAGGGGCACACTGGCCGCGGAGGTGTTCCCGGACTCGGTGACGTCGGTGATGACGATCCGGTCCGTCAGGCCGAGGGCTTCAGCGAGCGGCTCGATGATGCGCAGGTTGGCCTGGTGTGCTGCCAGGACCTGGATGTCGTCCACGGCCAGGCCGGCGCGGGCCACCACTTCGCGGGCGCGCTCCGGGGCCCTGGTCAACGCCCACCGGAGGACCTCCCTGCCGTTCTGCGAGAACCTGCCCGCCGGCGGGGAGATCCGGACGGCGTCCGCCATGCCCGCCTCCGAACCCCAGACCACCGGCCCAACCCGCGGTGTGGCGGACGGACGGACGACGGCGGCGCCGGCACCGTCGGCGGTGAGCACCGCCGTCCCGCGGTCCGTCCAGTCCGTGACCGCGGAAAGGGTTTCCGCCCCGACCACGATTGCGTGCGTGGCGCTTCCGGTACGGATGGCCTGGTCAGCCACGCCGAGGGCGTATTCGAAGCCGGAGCACGCGGTGTTGATGTCCATGATTCCCGGGCCGCGGCCGTCCCTGCCGAGGCCCAGTGCCTCCGCGATGCGGCCCGCGGTGTTGGGGGACCGCTCCGCCGCCGTGGTGGTGGCGACCACCACCAGGTCGATGTCGGAAGCGTCGACCCCGGAATCAGCGAGGGCCATGCGCGCAGCGGGAACCGCGAGGTCCACCACCGTTTCTCCCTCGGCCACAATGTGCCGGGTCACGATGCCCGTACGCTGCCGGATCCACTCGTCGCTCGTGTCCATCATGCCTTCCAGTTCATGGTTGTCCATGACATGCGCCGGCTGGGCGTGGCCCAAGCCGGCGAGCTCTGTCCCGGCAGGACCCTGGGCAAGCGTGATCTTCATTGAGTTCCTCTTCTCTGGACGGGCGTCGTCAGGCCGGTGCGAGCGCCTTGTTGAGTACCGCGCGGATGCGTTTCTCGGACACCGAATACGCGGTTCCCAGCTCGACGGCGAACAGGCTCACCCGAAGCTCCTCGAGCATCCAGCGCACCTGGGTTAACTCCCGGCCGGCGCGGCGGCCGGGCAGCAGCGCCGAGACGGCGTCGTCGTAGTCGTCTTCGAGCCGCTGGATCACGGCCATATTGACGGCGTCGCGCTGGACGTTCCCCGGCAGCCGCTCCAGCCGCTTTTCGATTGCGGCCAGGTACCGCGGCAGCTGGCTCAGCTGGGCGTAACCCGTGCGTGCTACAAAACCCGGGTAGACCAGCTGTTCCAGCTGGCTCCTGACGTCGTTCAACGCGCTGATCAAGGCCAGGCTGGTAGTGCCCTTGAGCTGTTTTTCAATCCGGCGGGTGCTCGCCAGGATGCGTTCGACCACCGCGGTCACGGTAAACACCGTATCGATCAGTTCGGCGCGGACCACCTCATACAGTGAATCGAAGGCCGTGCGGTCCCATGGCAGGTCCACCGGCGTGAGCTTGTCGATGGCCGCCAGCGCACAGTCAGCGATCAGGGCCGAGACCGAACCGTGCGGGTTCTGGCTGAAGGTGAGCTTCTCCGTGTTGCTCAGGTGCTCCAGGACGTAGCGGTCCGGGGCTGGAACGCGCAGGGCCAGCAGCCTGATGACGCCGCCGCGCATCGCCTCGAGCTGTTCCTCCGGGGTTTGGAAGACGCGGAGGGAAACAGACTGGCCC
Source organism: Pseudarthrobacter sp. lyk4-40-TYG-27 (assembly GCF_030209295.1). NCBI lineage: Bacteria > Bacillati > Actinomycetota > Actinomycetes > Micrococcales > Micrococcaceae > Pseudarthrobacter > Pseudarthrobacter sp. lyk4-40-TYG-27. Next base: position 286,068 of record NZ_JARVSH010000006.1, on the reverse strand, counting down.
TGGTCCACGAGCGCCGGATAGCCGGTGACGGTGTGGCCTTTGACCATGCTGCTGACCTGGCGCTCGATCGCGCCGAAGCTCCACTCCGTCAAGCCGTCCTGCTCCACGAACCCGGCCGCGGCGTGCTGCCCCGGCACTCCTGGGGCCTGCTGCCGGGCCGCCGGGCCGTCGTCGGACGCCTTGCCGCCCCTGCGCTGCGCAGGGCCTGTACCGCCTGGCGCTGTGGACGCGGGAGTGGCGCCGAGCGATTCGGCAATGGCACGCCGCGTTGCCGGTGCCAGCTGCTCCTGCAAGGCGGCAAGGTCCTTGCCCTCGCCGAGGACCTTTCCCTTGCTGTCCACCACCTTGAAGCTGACGCGCAGGTGTGCTGGCACGGAATCCCAGTTCCAGGAGCCGGGCGGGATGACCGCGCCGCGGAGGCGCCGCAGTGCCAGCTCCAGCGACGGCTCCAGCTCATCCGTGGCGGGGTCGAAGTCCGCTTCGAGGAGCGCCACCGCCTGGCGGGCAACGTCAGGGGCCGGAACAAAACTCTTCCGGACCTGCTTGGGCAGCGACTTGATCAGGGCAGTCACCAGCTCCACCCGCTGGCCCGGGATGAGCCAGCGGAAGGGAGCATCGTCGAGCTGGTTCAAGAACAGGACAGGCACCTCGGCCGTGACACCGTCGGAGGGGTCGGGCAATCCGCCCGGGGCCACCGGATGGAACTCGTACGTCAACGGGAGTTCGAAGCCCTTGTGCAGCCAGGTCTTCGGATAGGCGGACTCGTCCAGGTCCTCGGCATCGTCGCTGAGCAGCAGCGACTTGTCGTAGTCCAAGAGGTCCGGGTTATCGCGCCGGGCGTCCTTCCACCATTTGTCGAAATGGCGCTCGGACACCACGTCGGCGCCGATCCGGGCGTCATAGAAATCGAACAGCGTCTCATCGTCCACCATCAGGTCCCGGCGCCGCATGCGCGCCTCGAGTTCCTCGACCTCATGCAGCAGCGCCCGGTTGCGGTGGAAGAACTTGTGGTGGGTGCGCCAGTCGCCCTCCACCAGTGCGTGCCGGATGAACAGCTCCCTGGCCACCACCGGGTCAACGCGGCCGTAGTTGATCCGCCGCTGGGCGATGATGGGCACGCCGTAAAGGGTGACCTTTTCGTACGCCATGACGGCGCCCTGCTTGGTGGACCAATGCGGTTCGCTGTAGCTGCGCTTCACCAGGTCCGGCGCCACCTGCTCTGCCCAGACCGGATCGAACTTCGCTGCCACCCTGGCCCACAGCCGGCTGGTCTCCACCAGCTCCGCCGCCATCACGAACGTGGGGGACTTCTTGAACAGCGCTGAGCCCGGGAAAATGGCGAACCGGCTGCCGCGGGCGCCGGCGTACTCGCGTTTGCGTTCGTCCAGGATTCCGATGTGGCTCAGGAGCCCGGAGAGCAGGCTGATGTGGATGCCGTCATGGTTGCCCACCGGATCCGTGAGGCGCTTGTTGTCCAGGGTGATGCCCAGCGGCCGGGCGAGCTGGCGCAGCTGGGCATAGAGGTCCTGCCATTCACGGACCCGAAGGTAGTTGATGAACTCGGCGCGGCACAGGCGGCGGAACGCCGACGAGGACAGCTCCTGCTGCTTCTCCTGCAGGTAGTTCCAGAGGTTCAGGAAACCGGTGAAGTCGGAGTTCTCATCGCGGAAGCGGTTGTGCTTTTCCGCTGCCAGCTGCTGTTTGTCCGTGGGCCGCTCCCGCGGGTCCTGGATGGTGAGGGCGGCGGCCAGGACCATGACTTCGCGGACACAGCCGCGTTTCCCGGCTTCCACGATCATCCGGCCGAGGCGGGGGTCCACCGGCAGCTGGGCGAGTTTTTGCCCGACGGCGGTGAGGCCGCTGCCCCTGGCCCCGCCCTTGGTGCCGGCCTCCGGGGTGCCGGATGCATGCTGCGGCCTGGCCGGGGCCAGTGCGCCGAGTTCGCGCAGGAGGGTGACGCCGTCGTTGATGGCCCGCGTCTCCGGGGGCTCGACGAACGGGAAGTCCTCAACGTCCTTGGGGCTCTTGGCCACGCCCATGGCCGTCATTTGCAGGATCACGGCGGCGAGGTTGGTCCGCAGGATCTCCGGATCCGTGAACTTCGGCCGGGACTCGAAGTCTTCCTCGGAGTAGAGGCGGATGGCGATGCCGTCGGACACGCGTCCGCACCGGCCGGAGCGTTGGTTCGCTGACGCTTGCGAGACACGCTCGATGGGGAGGCGCTGGACCTTGGTGCGGTGCGAATAGCGGGAGATACGGGCAGTACCCGTATCCACCACGTACTTGATGCCTGGAACCGTCAGCGATGTTTCGGCCACGTTGGTGGCCAGGATGATCCGGCGCTTGCTGCCCGGGTGGAACACTTTGTGCTGCTCCTGCAGGCTCAGGCGGGCAAACAGGGGGAGGATCTCGGTGTTGGCCAGCCTGCGGTTGGCCTGGATGCGTGGCTGCAGCGCCTCCGCCGCGTCACGGATTTCACGCTCCCCGGAAAAGAACACCAGGATGTCCCCGGGAGCCTCCGCCGCGAGTTCGTCGACGGCGTCGCAGACAGCATCCAGGGGATCGCGGTCTTCCTCAAGTTCGTCGTCCGAGGCGTCGTCCTCATCGGATTTCGGCTGCGACAGCGGACGGTATCGGACTTCCACGGGGTACGTGCGGCCGGAGACTTCGATGATGGGAGCCGGTGCCTCCGCACTGCCGAAGTGGTTGGCAAACCGTTCAGGATCGATGGTGGCCGAGGTGATGATGACCTTCAGGTCCGGCCGCTGCGGGAGGACCCGCTTGAGGTAGCCCAGGATGAAGTCGATGTTCAGGCTTCGCTCGTGGGCCTCATCAATGATGATGGTGCTGTACTTGCGCAGCAGCCTGTCCCGCTGGATCTCGGCGAGGAGGATGCCGTCGGTCATCAGCTTGACCTTGGTGTCCTTGCTGACTTCGCCGGTGAACCGCACCTGGAAGCCGACCTCCTGGCCGATCTCCACGCCCAGTTCCTCTGCGATGCGCTCGGCCACGGTGCGCGCGGCCAGCCGGCGGGGCTGCGTGTGCCCGATCAGGCCCTTCTCGCCCAATCCCAGTTCCAGGCACATCTTGGGGATCTGGGTGGTTTTTCCGGAGCCGGTCTCGCCGGCGATGATGGTCACCTGGTTGGCGGCGATCGCTGCCATCAGGTCCTCGCGGCGCTCGGAAACCGGCAGCTCGGCGGGATAGGAAATATGAAAAGTCATGGCTGCAGACAGTCTACTGCTGCGTGGCGGAGCGATCGGCAGGGGCCGGCCCGCAGCCCGGCGGTCAGGCGGGCTCTTCCGGACTGTCCGCGGCACGTGCGCCGCCATCGGACTCCTCCGCCGTGGCCCGTGCTGTGTCCACCAGGACCCGCCAGGGACCGGTGAGGGCCTGTTCCGGAAGGGCCGCCCTGCGCCGGCCGGCAGTGATGGCGTAGATGAAGCGGTCCGGCTGCGGCGACTCGATGGCGGCGGCCGCCGCCCGCCTGGTGCTGGGAACGGTATCCCACGGGCAAGCCTCAAGAATGGGCTGCCATTGGCTGAGGTCGCTGTCCGTGCGGGCATCGACGGTCCACACCCTGGTGGCAGCCGCGAGCCCGCCGCTGCGCTCCACCTTGATCTTCATTGCAGGCCCCCGGGCTTTCGGACGTTCCGGCGGCCGGAGGACGGCGCGCCGGAACAGTGGCTAAACCTTGACCCTCACAGTTTCCCACGCGCCGCGAACGGCGTCATGTTCCTTGGTTCCGGCGCCGAACAGGTCCACGGCCCCGCGCACCGTGGCACGGGCAAAGACGGTGAACGTGGCCGCCGCAGGCAGCGCGCCGTTGGTCAGTGTCTCGTACCAGATCCGGCCCGGCGCCTCCCATGCGTTGCCTCCGAGTGCGCTGGCCACCAGGTAGAAGGCGCGGTTGGGGATGCCGGAGTTGATGTGGACACCACCGTTGTCCGCGCTGGTCCGGACGTAGGAATCCATCGAGTCCGGCTGTGGATCCTTGCCGAGCACGTCGTCGTCGTACGCTGTTCCGGGCGCTTTCATGGAGCGGAGCGCTGCCCCCCTCACCTGGGGCGTAAAGAGGCCTTCGCCGATCAGCCAGCTTGCCTCGGCGGCCGACTGTTTCCTGACGAACTGCTCAACGAGCGCGCCGAAGACGTCGGACAGCGATTCGTTCAAGGCGCCCGCCTGGTTCCGGTAGGCGAGCCCGGCAGAGTACTGGGTGACCCCGTGGGCAAGTTCGTGCCCGATGACACTGACGGATTTGGTGAAGCGTTCGAATACCTCGCCGTCCCCGTCACCAAAGACCATCTGGCTGCCGTTCCAAAAAGCGTTGTCGTAGAGCTTGCCAAAATGCACCGTGGCATCGAGCTTCATTCCGCGGCCGTCCACTGAGTCCCGTCCAAAGGCCTCGGCATACAAGCGGTGCGTATGTCCCAGCCCGTCATAGGCCTCGTCCGCTGCGGCGTCGCCGGACGGAGCGGTACCTTCCGCGCGGACCAAGGTGCCAGGCAGTGTTTCGGTACCTCCGGCGTCGTAAATGCTGCGCGCCACCGGTTCCGGCGGTGCCTGGCGCAACCCGGCTGTTGGGGTGGCCACCCCCTGGGCGCGGGCTGCCTGGAACGATTCGACGTGTCCCAGGGCTTTCCTGGCGGCGCTCGCCGCGGCGGAGTATTGCGGTGCGGCCTCCCGGGCCAGCCGCCGCAACAGGTAGGGCGGAACGATGGAACAGAACGGAACATGCATGGCGTACCCCCTCAGTTAGGTCTTTTCAGACTACGAGCGGGCACTGACAATCGGCCGTAGGCACGGTACCCGGACTTGATGGGCCGTGCCGGCGCCCGGAAGCCGTGCGGTTGGGTACGGTAGGCCCATGGCGCAAACCGAAGAGCGATCCAAGTCCAGTTCAACGCTGCTGACGGTCATCATCGCGTTCGCGGCCAATATCCTCGTGGCGGCGGCCAAATCGGTGGCGGCCGTCCTCTCCGGATCGGCCTCGATGGCTGCGGAGGCAGCGCATTCCTGGGCGGACACCGGAAACCAGGTATTCCTGTTCTTCGCGGAGCGGCGGTCCGCCCGGCCCCGCGACAAGGGCCATCCCATGGGTTACGGGCGGGAAGCGTACGTGTGGTCGATGTTCGCAGCGTTTGGGCTTTTCACCGCCGGCGCGGTGGTTTCCATCATGCACGGCATCCAGGAGATTATTCAGCCCGAGCCTGCCGCAGACTTCATGGTGGCGTACGTGGTCCTGGCCGTCGCCTTTGTATTTGAGGGGATTTCGTTCATCCAGGCCTTCCGGGAAACCCGCAAGGCGGCCCACGAGCTGGAACGGCACACCCTGGAGCAGGTCCTCATCAGCTCCGACCCCACCCTGCGGGCCGTGTTCGCGGAGGATGCGGCCGCGCTGATCGGACTCGTCGTGGCCTTCGTGGGCGTGTTCCTGCACCAACTCACCGGCTCGCCGCTGCCCGATGCCATCGGTTCGATCGTCGTGGGGGTGCTGCTCGCCGTCGTCGCCGTCCTGCTGATCGACCGCAACCGGCGCTTCCTCGTGGGCCAAGGCGTCACCCCGGACATCGAACGGTCCATGGCACGGCGGATGCTGGAGCACCAGGACATCGCCAGGCTCACGTACCTGCACCTCGAGTTCGTCGGGCCCCGGAAGCTGTACCTTGTTGCCGCCGTGGACTTGCAGGGCGACCACCCTGAGCACGAAGTGGCGGTGGCCCTGCGCCGGATCGAGCGCGAACTGGAGGACCACGAATCGGTCGAGGAAGCCGTGCTGACGCTGGCCACACCGGATGAGGCCGCACTGAGTTTTTAATGACGCGAAAACCAAAAACCCCGCCGCTTCAGTGAAGCGGCGGGGTTTTCCTGTGGTGCCCTCGATAGGATTCGAACCTACGACCTTCTGCTCCGGAGGCAGACGCTCTATCCCCTGAGCTACGAGGGCAATCCGGACTTCCTGCCGTTGCCGGCGGGACGTCCTAGAGCTTAGCAGGAAGGTGGCCCGCAAGGGAAAACCGTCCTTGGCGGCACGCTTGGGGCCGGCCGCGGTGCCTGTTCAGTAGCCCGAAAAGGAGTCGGTGTGGACGCGGCGCGCCCCCGCCCGGCGGGCTTCGCGGCGCAGCGCGGCAACGCTCGCCGGGGACCCGGACACATAGACCTCCCGGCCCGCGATATCCGGGACCAGCGCGGTCAGCATCCCTGCGTCCAGCCTGTGGCCCGGTGTGTGGGCGCCGGCACCCTCCGAAGCGGCACCTTCAGGCCCGGGGAACGCCGGAGCCAGTCCCGACGGCGGCCCGGAACCATCGGCCACCCGCACCAGGACCCTGACGCCCGAGTTGCGGAGTTCGTCCGCATACGCCACCTCGTCCGCGCTCCGGGCCAGCAGCAGGAGCACGGCATCCCGGTCCCGCAGTCCTCCGGCGGACAGATGCGATACGAACGGGGTGATACCGATGCCCGCCGCGACCAGGAGCACGGGCCTGTGGGGGTCGCGGGGAAGGACGAAATCGCCGCCCACGGACGTAGCCGTGACTTCATCGCCCGGGCGCAGGTCCAACAACGCCTTCTTGGCCCCGGACAGCGGCCCGGCGGTCCGCACCCCGAACCGGACTAACCGGTCGCGCGGAGAACTTGTCAGGCTGAACACCCGGCGCCGCCCCTTGCCGTCACGCTTCCCGTGCGGAAGATCCAGTTCCATGTATTGCCCGGGCACGAACCGGACCGGCCGGGACGGAACAAATGAGAACTCCGTAGTGCTGGGAGTGAGCGGCCGGGTGCCGGCGAGCCGCAGCTTCACCGCGCCGCGCTGGCCCGCCAGGAAGGCCAGGAGGTTGCCGGCCAGGAGGGCCGCTTCCGGCGAATTCGCAAAAGTTCCCAGGTTGTAGGGGACGGCAAACAGGATCCCCACCACGGCGGCCAGGGACAGATGCTGCCAACGCCGCGGAGGCAGGGTCAAGGGTTCGGTGAGCATGAATCCCACGAAGAACAGCACCGGCCGCTGGGCCAGGGCCTGGTAAACGCCCATGCCGGCGGTCATGCCCGCACGGATCAGTTCACCCGTGATGATGGCGGTGGCCACCACGGTGAACACCGATGCCATCAGCACCTTGCGGGTCCGGTACAGGACCAGCAGCACGCCGGGAACCACCAGCCACAGCATGGCGGGGGTGGCGGCCCACCAGGTGGCGATGTTCATCCCGGTGAGCCCGGTGACGAAAGCACCTGCCGCGGCGGGATTGAAGATGTGCCGCCCCCGCCATGCCAAGGCATATTTCGACGCCGACGCCAGCACGCACGCCAGCGCCACCCCTGCGAGATCCATCGATTGCAGGGACGGCCAGAACAGGAAGTACAAGAGGAGCCCCGTGATCAGCGAAGACTCCGAATGGGGGTTCACCCGGAAGACCGCTGCCAGTCCACGGTTGGTGGCGTAGGTCAGTCCCAAGCACAGGGCCAGGTGCGCCAGCATCTCCGGAATGCCGAACGTCAACCAGCCCAGCACGTCGAGCAGCAGGCTGTAGGCCGCAAGGGCGGCCAGGACCAGCAGGATCAGCCGGTACATGGTGAGCTTGCCCACGGCAGAACCCACCCGGCCGGCCAGGGAGGGAAGCGGGCCTGCTTGCGGTGTTTCCACGGGGTTCATGCGAACAGTGTCCCTTCGAAGGCGGCTGAATAGGCTGCGCTGCCGTCGGAAAAGACGGTCAGCCAGGAAAACTCGAACTCATCCTCGAGCGTGCCGCCCGGAACGAAGAAAAGCGCCGTCGCCAGGGCATCGGCCAGCACCGCGGTGTCCGCCAGTGCCCAGGTGGCGACGGCGGTCCGGACGGGCTGTCCGGTTGTTCCGTCGAGCACGTGGTGCAGTCCGTCTCCCCAGGCACGCCGGTTGGCCGCGGAAGCACACAGGGCCCGCCCGGCCAGCTCCACGACGCCGATGGCCTGGGCCGGGTTGTAGGGGTGTTCGAGGGCAACACTGACGGGGTCCGGGCCGCGGACCAGCAGGTCGCCGCTGGCATCAATGATGAAGGATCCGGCGCCGGCGCCTTCCAGTTCGGCGGCCAGCAGGTCCACCAACAAACCCTTGCCGGCGGCGCCGATGTCCAGCACCACCGGTTCGCTGGCCGTCAGGCTGGTCCCGGACCAGCTGAGGACCGACTCCCAGGCGGGCGCGGGGAGTGGCGAACCTGCAGGCCGGAGCGAGTAGGCGGGATCGTAACCCAGCCGTTCCAGGCTGCCGCCGATCAGCGGCGTCATGGCGCCACCGGTCAAACCGTACAGGGTGGAATACAGCGGGCCGAGCGCTGCGGCCTCGTCGGGAAACCGATAGCGCCCCGGTGCGCGTGCCATCGCCGCCACCAGCGAGTCGGCCCTGAACCTGGACCACGCGGCGTCGAACCTTTCAATGCGGTCCAGGAGGCTCTCCCGCAGCGCCGCCGTCAAGGGAAGGGGAGTGGAGATCTCCCAGTCGGTGCCGATCCCCTGGAACGCAAAGCCCTCCCAGTCCGTTCCGGACACCGCCTACTGCGCCTCCGACTTGATCTTGCCCACGGCCTGGTTGAAGCCTCCGCTGGTCAGGGACGAGCCGGCGACCTTGGACACGTTGAGTTCGTCGAGGTTCTTGCCCACCACCTGCGCCGCGATGCCGCCGGCGAACTCGCCCTGGAACTTGCGGGTATTCGGGTTGGACGGGTGCTGGGTGATCTGCACGTCGGTGACTTTTCCCGCGGCCAGGGTCAACTGCACGCCGACCGTTTCCGTGCCGTTGGGGGAAACGTAGTTGCCCTCCGCGCTGTAGGTGCCGTCCTTGTAGCTGCCACCGCTGCCGGCCAATGCGGTGGAGCCGCCCGATGCCGCGGCGGAGCTGTTTCCGGCGGCGCCGTTGGTGGCCGGCGGGGCTTCGGCCGCCGAGGGTGCGCAGCCCGCCACGGTTCCGGCCAGTGACAAGCCGGCGATTCCGGCGTAGAGGGTCCGGCGGAGGGCGCCGCCCGCTGCCGGCGGGCTTGCGGGTACGGACGGGCTTGTGCGGGTGGAGGGTCTCATGAAGGCTCTCGTTTCACTCGGAGGTCATGCCGTGCGGCAGTGGCTACGCTCTGGACAACGCCGGATCTGCCCGAAAGGTTCACGCGGGGGCTCCGGCCGGCGTTAAATTCTTTGCTGTCACTGGCCCCCGGTAGGCTAGGGGGGTGACTCCCGAAGAACTTTCCCTCGCCATATCCGCCTGCCTCAAGGACGCCGTCGCCGCCGGCGAAATCGCCCTTGCGGAATCAGCAATTCCTGCTGAGGTGCGCGTGGAGCGACCCAAGAACAGGGACCACGGCGACTGGGCCACCAACATCGCCCTCCAGCTCGCCAAGCCGGCGGGGACCAACCCGCGTGAATTCGCTGCCATCCTCAGTACCCGGCTGAAGTCCATCAATGGTGTTTCCGCGGTGGACATCGCCGGCCCGGGCTTCCTGAACATCACCGTTGACGCCGCGGCAGCCGGTGCCCTGGCCAAGGCCATTGTCGAAGCAGGCCGGAGCTACGGCACCAACACCGCGCTCGCCGGGCACACCGTCAACATGGAGTTCGTCTCCGCGAATCCCACCGGGCCGCTGCACATCGGCCACACCCGCTGGGCAGCGCTCGGGGATGCCATCGCGCGAGTGCTGCGGGCTTCCGGGGCCGATGTCACGGCCGAGTACTACATCAACGATGCCGGGTCGCAGATGAACACCTTTGCGCACTCCGTCTACAACCGGCTGCATGGCCTCCCGGTGCCCGACGGTGGCTACCCCGGGCAGTACATCGCCGATCTCGGCCACGAGGTCCTCACCGCGCACCCGGACATCCGCGAGCTCACCGAGGTCGCCGCGCTGCCCGTCATCCGCGCCGCGGCCTACGAAGCCCAGATGAAGGACATCAAAGCCACGCTGGCGGACTTCGGCGTCGAGTTCGACGTCTTCTTCTCCGAGCAGGAGCTGCACGACGCCGGAGCGATCGAGAGTGCCGTGGCACGCCTGCGCGAACAGGGACATGTGTTCGACGACGGCGGTGCGGTCTGGCTGCGGACCACGGACTTTGGCGACGACAAGGACCGGGTGATGGTCCGCGCCAACGGCGAGCCCACCTACTTCGCCGCCGACGCCGCCTACTACCTGTCCAAGAAGGACCGCGGCTTCACCGAGAAGATCTACCTGCTCGGCGCCGACCACCACGGTTACATCAACCGGCTGAAGGCCATCGCCGCCGCTGCCGGTGATGACCCCGAGGTGAACATCGAGGTCCTGATCGGCCAGCTGGTCTCCGTCAACGGAGCCAAGCTGTCCAAGCGCGCGGGCAACATCATCGAACTCAAGGACCTGATCGAGTGGCTGGGCAAGGACGCGGTCCGCTACTCGCTGGCCCGGTTCCCGGCCGATTCCCCGCTGACCCTGGACCCCGAGCTGCTCAAGAAGCACAGCAACGAGAACCCGGTGTTCTACGTCCAGTACGCCCACGCCCGTTCCCGCGGCGCCGCGCGCAATGCGGTGGCCGCCGGCGTGGAACGCCAAGTGGACGGCCGCGACAGCTTCGAGGCCTCGCTGCTGGACCACGCCACGGAAAACGAACTGCTCTCCTACCTGGGCAGCTACCCGTCCATCGTGGCCAAGGCCGCGGAACTGCGTGAACCGCACCGCGTGGCACGGCACCTCGAAGCCATCGCCGGGGCCTACCACCGGTGGTATGACGCGTGCCGGATTGCGCCCATGGGTGACGAACCGGTCACCGACCTCAACCGCACGCGGCTGTGGCTCAACGACGCCACCAGCCAGGTGCTTGCCAACGGACTTGACCTGTTGGGCGTTTCGGCGCCCGAACGGATGTGAGCACCGTGACGGTATCCTCAAGCACCGCATCCCCGCTGGCCCCCGATTGGCTGCAGGTCCCGGCCGACCTGAACGCGCTCCACCAGCCCATGTGGGCCGGCAGCGTGGTCCGGAACGGCGCCGGCGCCCTCACCGTGGGCGGAGTGGACGTCCACGCCCTGAAGGAGCAGTTCGGGACGCCGCTGTTCGTCATGGACGAGGCCGATTTCCGTTCCCGCGCCCGGGCCTTCAAGGACTCTTTCGACGCCGCCTTTGCCGATATTTGCGGCGGCGTGGACGTCTACTACGCAGGGAAGTCCTTCCTGTGCACCGCAGTGGTGAAGTGGGTCGAGGAGGAAGGGCTGCGCCTGGATACCGCATCGGGCGGAGAACTGGCGGTCGCGGCACGCGCCGGTATTCCCGGCGAACGGGTGGCACTGCACGGCAACAATAAATCCGATGCCGAGATCCACCGCGCGCTGGACATGAAGCTCGGCCGCATCGTGGTGGACAGCCTTGACGAGCTGGTCCGCGTCGGGGCCATCGCGCAGGCCCGCGGCGAACAGGCCAAGGTCATGCTTCGGCTGACGCCCGGCGTGCACGCCCACACGCACGAGTTCATCGCCACCGCGCACGAGGACCAGAAGTTCGGCCTCTCGATGGCAGCGGACACCACCGCGGAAGCAGGCGTCTCCGCAGCCGAAGAAGCAGTTGCCGCGGCGTCAGCCCACCCCGGCATCGAGTTGCTGGGCCTGCACTGCCACATCGGGTCGCAGATCTTCGAACCCGATGGCTTCGCGCTGGCTGCCGAAAAACTGCTGCGCTTCCTGGCGGCCATGCAGGGGAAATACTCCATCACCATGCCGGAACTCGACCTCGGGGGCGGTTACGGGATCGCCTACACGCCGGTGGACACCCCCCGCCCCGCAGCGGAGATCGCGACGGCGATGGCCGCCGTCGTGCGTTCAACCTGCGCCGAGCTGGGCATCGACGCGCCGCGGATCTCGATCGAACCCGGACGCGCCATCGTGGGCAGCACCACCTTCACCCTGTACGAGGTGGGTACGCTCAAGACCGTTCGCGTGGACGCTCCCTCCGGGGCCCGCGGTGACGCCGGCAACAACGTTACGTATCCGCGCCGGTATGTTTCGGTGGACGGCGGCATGAGCGATAACGCCCGCCCGGTGCTGTACGACGCGGATTATTCGGCTGTCCTGGCCTCCCGCACCTCCGGCGCGGCCCCGCAGTTGTCCCGCGTGGTGGGCAAACATTGCGAGAGCGGCGACATAGTTGTTAGAGATGTATATCTGCCCGGGGACGTGGCAGCCGGTGATCTGCTTGCCGTACCGGGGACCGGCGCCTACTGCTGGGCCCTCTCGAGCAACTACAACTATCTGGCCCGGCCGGGCGTTGTCGCGGTGCGCGACGGATCTGCCCGGCTGATTGTCCGCGGGGAAACCGAAGAAGATCTTTTGAACCGCGACATGGGAGCCTGAATGACGGAAATGCGAACCCTGAAAGTGGCCCTGCTGGGCTGTGGCAACGTTGGGGCCCAGGTTGCGCGGATCCTGCTTGAGGACGCCGATGCCCTTGCCGCCCGTGCCGGGGCCCGACTCCAGCTCAGCGGGATCGCCGTGCGCAACGTCAACGGCCACCGCGACGTCGAACTGCCCCAGGAACTCTTCACCACCGACGCCGGGACCCTGGTCAAGGACGCGGACCTGGTGATTGAACTGATGGGCGGCATCGAACCGGCGCGTACGCTGATCCTGTCCGCGCTGCAGAACGGTGCCTGCGTGGTGACCGGCAACAAGGCACTCCTGGCGCAGGATGGTCCCACGCTCTACGAAGAGGCAGACAAAGCCGGCGTCCAGCTCTCCTACGAAGCCGCCGTCGCCGGAGCCATCCCGATCCTCCGACCCATCCGCGACAGCCTCTCCGGCGACCGGATCACCCGGGTGCTGGGTATCGTCAACGGCACCACAAACTTCATCCTCGACCAGATGGACAGCACCGGCGCCCAGTTCGCGGACGCCCTCGCCGAAGCCCAGCGCCTCGGCTACGCCGAAGCGGACCCCACCGCCGACGTCGAAGGGCACGACGCCGCGGCGAAGGCCGCCATCCTGGCGTCCCTGTCGTTCCACACCCGGTTTGCCCTGGAGAACGTCCACTGTGAAGGCATTTCCGCCGTCACAGCCTCGGATATCGCCGCGGCCAAAGACGCCGGCTTCGTCATCAAGCTGCTGGCCATCGCGGAGAAACTGACCGGTGCGGACGGCAAGGAAGGCGTGTCCGTCCGCGTCCACCCCACCCTGTTGCCGCGCGAACATCCGCTGGCGGCCGTCCGCGGCGCCTTCAACGCCGTCTTCATCGAGGCCGAAAACGCCGGCGAGCTGATGTTCTACGGCCAGGGCGCCGGCGGTACCCCCACCGCGTCCGCCGTGATGGGAGACCTCGTTTCCGCTGCACGGCGACTGGTCCTGGGCGGACCGCAGCGCACCGAGACCACCACCGGCCACGTCCCGGCGCTGCCCATCGAGGCCGCGACCACCAGCTACTACATCGGGCTGGACGTCGCGGACCAGCCAGGCGTGCTGGCCCGGATCGCCCAGCTCTTTGCCGAGCACGGCGTATCCATCGAAATCATGCGGCAAACCATCCACCGCGACGCCGAATCCAACGTGGAGTCGGCCGAGCTGCGGATCGTCACCCACCGCGCGTCAGAGGCTGCCCTCGCAGCCACCGTCGAGGCCGTGAAGGGCCTGGACGTCATCAATTCAGTTACATCCGTTCTGCGGGTAGAAGGAGTCTAAGTGGCTCACCAATGGCGCGGCGTCATCCGCGAATACGCTGACCGTCTGCCCGTGACGGAGTCCACCAGGGTCATCACCCTGGGCGAGGGCGGCACCCCGCTGGTCCACGCGCAGAAGCTCTCCGAACTCACCGGCTCCCAGGTCTACCTGAAGGTGGAGGGGATGAACCCCACCGGATCCTTCAAGGACCGCGGCATGACCATGGCCATGACGGCCGCAGTGGCTTCCGGCGCCAAGGCCGTGGTGTGCGCCTCCACCGGCAACACTTCGGCTTCCGCTGCCGCCTACGCCACCGCCGCCGGGCTGAAGTGCGCCGTCCTGGTGCCCGAAGGCAAGATCTCCATGGGCAAGCTCAGCCAGGCCATCGCGCACGGCGCCACCTTGCTGCAGGTAGACGGCAACTTCGACAACTGCCTGGACATCGCCCGCAAGCTGGGGGAGTCCTACCCCGTCTTCCTGGTCAACTCCGTCAACCCTGCCCGCATCCAGGGCCAGAAGACCGGCGCCTTCGAAGTGGTGGACGCCCTGGGCGACGCCCCGGACATCCACGTCCTGCCAGTGGGCAACGCCGGCAACATCACCGCCTACTGGAAGGGCTACAAGGAGTACTCCGCACCGTTTGAGTCGGAGACCGCCGGGACGCTGCCCGCCGTCTCCACCAAGACGCCTGCCATGTGGGGCTTCCAGGCCGCCGGAGCCGCACCCTTCGTCGCCGGACACCCGATCACCGAGCCGGACACCATCGCCACTGCCATCCGCATCGGCAACCCCGCATCCTGGGACGGTGCCGTCGGCGCACGCGACGAGTCCGGCGGCCTCATCGACGCCGTGACGGACGAGGAAATCCTGCACGCCCACCGCTGGCTGTCCGCCAAGGAAGGCGTCTTCGTCGAGCCCGGCTCCGCAGCCGGCGTGGCGGGCCTGCTCAAGAAGCACGCCGCAGGCGAAGTCCCCGGCGGGAAGACCATCGTCATCACCGTCACCGGGCACGGCCTCAAGGACCCGCAGTGGGCCCTCCGCACCGAGGACGGCAGCGACGTGCAGCCGGTCAAGGTGCCCAACGACGTCGTCACCGTAGCCGCTGAGCTGGGACTGGAAGAAAAGTAGCCTTGGACGCCACCTCGCAGGCCGCCGTCGGGCTGCACCTCATTGAGCCCGGCCAGAGGGTCACCGTCCGCGTCCCCGCGACGTCGGCCAACCTGGGCCCCGGGTACGACAGCCTGGGGCTTGCCCTGGCCCTGCACGACACCCTCACCGTGGAAAGCCTGGACACCGACGAACTCCTGTTCGAGCTCCGCGGCGAGGGCGCCGACACGCTGCCCCGCGATGCCAGCCACCTGGTCATCCGCGCCATGGATGCGGCGTTCGAGCGGCTGGGTTACCGCCACGGCGGCCTGAAGGTAACCGCCGAGAACGTCAACCCGCACGGGCGCGGGCTCGGGTCCTCCGCCTCTGCCGTTGTGGCCGCCGTCTCTGCCGCCAACGCCATGGTGCCTGCCGGCAGCCGGCGCGGAAAGGACTGGATCCTCCAGCTCACCAGCGAACTGGAAGGCCATCCGGACAACGTCGCACCCGCCATATTCGGCGGACTGGCGCTGTCATGGCAGGACAGTGAGCAGTACAGCAGCACCAGTGCCACCGTGGCCGGGGACGTCATTCCCATCGTCGCCGTACCGGACTTCGAACTCTCCACGGAGGCCGCGCGGGCACTGCTCCCGGCGTCCGTGGGACACCACGCCGCCGCGATGAATTCCGGCCGTGCAGCACTGCTGATCCACGCGCTCACCCAAAAACCCGAATTCCTGTTGCCGGGCACCGAAGACTACCTGCACCAGAGCTACCGCGCAGAGGCCATGCGGCCCAGTGCGGCGCTGATCGGCGCCCTGCGCAAAGCCGGCTACGCCGCGGTTGTCTCCGGCGCCGGTCCCACCGTCCTGGTGCTGGCAAACGGCGCGGCCCAGGCAGGGGATGCCCTGGCCTTCATCGAGTCCTTCACCGCAAACAACACGCCGGATATTGGCTGGCGCGTACTGAAGCTCGCAGTGGACGTTGAAGGTGCTAAGGTGGACATGCACCGGCGGTAATTCCGCCTATCTGATCTGCTCGTGCATTCAGTTGCTGTTTTGATCTACCGACTGTGAATGTATTCCGGTGCCGCCTGCTTGGTCTGTCGCAGGAAATTGCAGCATCCAACTGCCCCTGAACCGTCAGCCCGGCGTTGCTCCAAGAGTGCAGCGCAAGGTGAATCAGTATCCGGCCCTGCTGGCCGAAATCCAACCGGCAAGGCCGAAAAATCCCGGCTGCAGATCTGAACTGCGGCCCAGATCAAATCATCGCGTCCAGCTCCTCGTCTGGACGCCGTCGAGGGGGAAGGATCCTTCGTGACCGAAACCACTGAGCTGTCACCAGCTGTGGACCACACATCTTCTGCTGCCGAATCATCGGCTGCACCCGCCAAGAGCAGCGGCCTTGCAGGCCTCAAGCTCGCCCAGCTGCAGGCCCTGGCCAGCCAGCTCGGCATCTCCGGCGGCTCCCGCATGCGCAAGGGGGACCTGGTCTCGGCCATTTCCGCCCACCGTGCCGGAACCCTCACCGCCAAGGCTCCTGCCAAGGCAACCGTCAAGGCACCGGAGAGCGTCGAGGCCCCGGCCGCAGCAGCCGCCCCGGCGGCTACGGAAGCCCCCGCCGCCGAGGCCCCCGCCGCAGAAGGCAGCCGCGCCCGTGGCCGCGGCCGCAGCCGCCGCGCGGTCAGTGACGGTGTGGTTGCCCCGGCAGCCGCGGCTCCCGTCGTCGAAACCGCTGCTGCACCGGCCGCCGAAGCGCCGTCTGCGGTGTCCGCAGAAGCCACCGAGGGCACGGAAGGTGCCTCGGAGCGCCGCCAGCCCCGCACCCGCAACCGCCGCCGCAGCGAGGCCGCTGCAGCCTCCATCCAGGAGGCTCCGGTGGAAACCCCGGCAGAGCAGCCGGCCACGGAACAGCGGGCAGGCGAGCAGCGCACCGAAACCCCCGCAGCCGAGTCCGGCGACGCCGGCCAGCGCACCGAGCGCCGTGACGGCGGCCGCACCCGCGGCGGCCGCGACACCACCGCCCGGGATTCCGACGGCGGCCGGGACAACGCAGGCAGCCGCGACGCCGGCCAGCGTGACGGCAATCGCGACAACAACCGCGACAACAACCGCGACAACGACGACACCGACGGCGGCAGCCGCCGGAACCGCCGGAACCGCCGGGACCGGAATGACCGCAACGACCGCTCCGGCGGCCAGGACCGCGACAACTCGCGCAACGACCGCTTCCGCGACCGCAACGACCGCCGCCGCGGGCGCAACCAGGGACCCGACGTCGACGACGTCGAGGTCACCGAGGACGACGTCCTGCTTCCGGTCGCCGGCATCCTGGACGTCCTGGAGAACTACGCGTTCATCCGCACGTCCGGCTATCTGCCCGGCCCCAACGACGTCTACGTCTCACTCGCCCAGGTCAAGAAGTACAACCTGCGCAAGGGTGACGCCGTCGTCGGCGCAATCCGCGCCCCGCGCGAAGGCGAAGACCGCAACCAGCAGTCCAACCGCCAGAAGTTCAACGCTCTGGTCCGCGTCACCTCCGTTAACGGCAAGACCGCCGAAGAACTCAAGGACCGCGTCGAGTTCGCCAAGCTGGTGCCGCTCTACCCGTCCGAGCGACTGCGCCTCGAGACCGACCCCAAGAAGATCGGTCCCCGCGTCATCGACCTCGTGGCCCCGATCGGTAAGGGCCAGCGCGGCCTGATCGTCTCCCCGCCCAAGGCCGGAAAGACGCTCATCCTGCAGTCCATCGCCAACGCCATCACCACCAACAACCCTGAGGTCCACCTCATGATGGTGCTCGTTGACGAACGTCCTGAAGAAGTGACGGACATGCAGCGCACCGTCAAGGGCGAGGTTATCGCCTCCACCTTCGACCGTCCCGCCGACGACCACACCACCGTGGCCGAACTCTCCATCGAACGCGCCAAGCGCCTCGTGGAAATGGGCATGGACGTGGTGGTCCTCCTGGACTCCATGACCCGCCTGGGCCGCGCCTACAACCTGGCAGCACCGGCCTCCGGCCGCATCCTGTCCGGTGGCGTCGACTCTGCCGCCCTCTACCCGCCCAAGCGCTTCTTCGGTGCCGCCCGCAACATCGAAAACGGCGGCTCGCTCACCATCCTGGCCACCGCGCTCGTCGAGACCGGCTCCAAGATGGACGAGGTCATCTTCGAAGAGTTCAAGGGCACCGGCAACATGGAACTGCGCCTGTCCCGCCAGCTGGCCGACAAGCGCATCTTCCCCGCCGTTGACGTGAACGCCTCCGGCACGCGGCGCGAGGAGAACCTGCTCTCGCCCGAAGAAGTCAAGATCATGTGGAAGCTGCGCCGCGTCCTCTCCGGACTCGAAACCCAGCAGAGCCTTGAACTGCTCACCAACAAGATCCGGGAAACCCAGAGCAACGTTGAGTTCCTCATGCAGGTCCAGAAGACGACGCTTGGTGCGAAGTCGGATAACGACAAGTAGCTGAGTTTAGGGGCGGGCGCTGGTGCGTTCGTGCGGTGGGTGCCGCGCGGATGTTCCGCCCCCGCCCCTTCGCGTTGCAGTTGACGTACGCAGTACGTCAACTGCAACGCTCCGACAGCGGGCAGGGGCCTTCCCAACGCTCGCAAGCTCGCGTCGGGTCCCTCGGCCCGGCCCTTACGGGCCACTCCCGGGGCGGAACATCCGCGCGGCAGTTGCGGGCTCGCTCACCATGGCGCGCCGCTTCCTGTGCCTGATTTAAGATGGGCACAGAACGAAAGGTTTTGAAATATGTTTGAGTCCGTACAGGGCCTGCTTGATGAGCATGACGCTATCCAGGCGCAGCTGGGGGATCCTGCTGTTTATGCTGACCAGCGGCTTGCCCGGAAGCTGGGGCGGCGGTCGGCTCAGCTTAATGGCATCGTGGAGGCCTACCACCGGTGGGAGGGTCTCAGGGACGATCTCGCCGCTGCCAAGGAAATGGCTGCCGAGGACCCCGAATTCGCTGCCGAGGTGCCGGAACTGGAAGCCTCGCTCGAGACCGCTGCCGCCAAGCTGCGGCGCCTCCTCATTCCGCGCGATCCCGACGACGCCCGCAACGTGATCCTTGAAGTCAAGGGCGGCGAAGGCGGCGATGAGGCCGCCCTGTTCGCCGGCGACCTGCTGCGCATGTACACCCGGTACGCCGAATCCCGCGGCTGGAAGACCGAAATCATCTCCGCCACGGAATCCGACCTTGGCGGCTACAAGGACGTCCAGGTTGCGGTCAAGGGGAACTCCAACGACCCCGCCGAAGGCGTCTACGCCCGGCTCAAATTCGAAGGCGGCGTGCACCGCGTCCAACGCGTGCCCGTGACCGAATCCCAGGGCCGCATCCACACCTCCGCTGCCGGCGTCCTGGTCCTGCCTGAGGTCGATGAGCCCGAAGAGCTTGAGATCAACCAGAACGACCTCAAGATCGACGTCTACCGTTCCTCCGGTCCCGGCGGCCAGTCCGTCAACACCACGGACTCGGCCGTCCGCATTACGCACCTTCCCACCGGCATCGTGGTGGCCATGCAGAACGAGAAGTCCCAGCTGCAGAACCGCGAAGCCGGCATGCGCGTGCTCCGGGCGCGCATCCTGGCGCACCAGCAGGAGCAGATCGACGCCGAGAACTCGGCCCAGCGCAAGTCGCAGATCCGCACCATGGACCGCTCCGAGCGCATCCGCACCTACAACTACCCGGAAAACCGGATAGCGGACCACCGCACCGGCTACAAGGCGTACAACCTGGACCAGGTGATGAACGGCGACCTCGAACCGGTCATCCAGTCCGCCATCGAGATGGACGAGCAGGCGCGGCTGGACGCCATCGGCGACTGACCGGAAGCCAACCATGAGTGAGCCCACCGAGACGGCCCCTGCCCAGTCCCTGGCCGCAGCCGTACGAGAGGCCGCGGAACGCCTGGCCGAGGCCGGTGTCCCCAGCCCCCGGGCCGACGCGGAGTTGCTGGCGGACCACCTCCTCAATGTCGGGCTGGGACGCCTCCGCGCACTGATGCTCGGCGATACGGCTGCGCCCGCGGGCTATGCCGAGCTGGTGGCTGAACGCGTCCGCCGCATTCCGTTGCAGCACATCACCGGGGTGGCGCACTTCCGCTACCTTGAGCTGGCGGTCGGTCCCGGCGTGTTCATTCCCCGGCCGGAAACCGAATCCGTGGTCCAGCTGGCCATTGACCACGTCAAGGGCATGCAGGCGCCCCGGATCGTGGACCTGGGCACCGGCTCGGGCGCCATCGCCGGCTCCGTCGCGCACGAGGTGCCCGGTGCCGACGTGCACGCGGTAGAGTTCAGCCCGTTTGCGCACGCCTGGGCGGCGAAGAACCTGGCGCCCCTCGGCGTCAACCTCGTCCTGGGGGACCTGCGCAACGCGCTGCCGGAGCTCAACGGAACAGTCGACGTCGTGATCTCCAACCCGCCGTACATCCCGGCCGCCGCCACCCCCAATGAACCCGAAGTGGCCTTGCATGACCCGCCCGAGGCGTTGTACGGCGGGGGAGCGGACGGCATGGAACTCCCGACGGCGGCAGCGGCCTCGGCTGCCCGGCTCCTGCGTCCCGGGGGCTACTTCGTCATGGAACACGCTGAAGTCCAGGCAGGCTGGATTGCCGCCATGCTCGACCGGACCGGCGCCTGGACAAGCATCAGTACGCACCTGGACCTCAACGGCAAGGAGCGCGCCACCAGCGCCGTGCTCGCGGACCAGGCCACACGAAATGAAAGAATGGGCCAGTGACCACAACCTACAACTGCACCATCGACGACGAGCGGGCACAGGGCCTGGAACACGCCCAGCGTGCCATCAGCGAAAAGAAGTGCGTGGTTCTGCCCACGGACACCGTCTACGGGATCGGCGCGGACGCATTCTCGCCGCATGCTGTCACCATGCTGCTGGTATCAAAGGGCCGGAGCAGGACCATGCCGCCGCCGGTCCTGATTCCGCGTATCAACGCACTGGACGGCCTGGCCACGGACGTGTCAGCCGGCGCGCGCAAGCTCGCCGAAGCCTTTTGGCCCGGCGGCCTCACCCTGATCCTGCACGCCCAGCCCTCGCTCGACTGGGACCTCGGCGAGACCAAGGGAACCGTGGCGCTGCGCATGCCTGCTGACGAGGTAGCCCTGGAGCTGCTGACCCTGACGGGCCCGCTCGCCGTCTCCTCTGCCAACCGCACCGGCCAGGCACCGGCGCAAACGGCGGCAGCGGCGCGCGAACAGCTGGCCGACTCCGTCGAGGTGTACCTGGAAGGCGGCCCGCGTCCACTGGAAGGTGACGCCGGCGTCCCGTCAACCATCGTGGACGCCACCGGCCCCGTCCTCCGCGTGGTCCGCAACGGGGCGGTCAGCCTCGACCGGTTGCGCGAGCACGTCCCCGGTGTCCTGGGGCTCGGAGAAATCCCGATGGCAGAGGAAGAACCGCACGCCGACAACGCCGGTGCACCGGACGCCAGTGTTGCGGGCAACCCCGACGCCGCTCCGGAAGACTGACATGCAGCCCAAAGTCGCCGTAGCCGCCGTCACCTTCGACCGCCACGAGGAGCTGGCCCTGCTCCTGCAAGGCCTGGCCGCCCAAACCGCTCCCATCCATTCCATCGCCCTGGTGGACTCCGGTACCGTCCCGGCCACCGACGTCGTCAACGCCATGGGCGCTGACAACATCAACTACCTGCGCTCCGAAGCCAACCTCGGCGGCGCCGGCGGGTTCGCCTACGCCATCCTTGCCGCCATGGCCCGCGGCGCGGACTGGATCTGGATGATGGACGACGACGGCCACCCGGAGGACGCGAGCTGCCTTGCCGAACTGCTCCGCAGCGCCGACGAGCACCAGCTGGACATCATCAGCCCGCTGGTTGCCGCGACCGCAGACCCCAACCGGCTCTCCTTCAATTTCCGCATCAATGGCCTGCTGACCAACGACAGGTCCCGGCTCGCTCCCATGGGCTACCTCCCGGACATGGTGCACTTTTTCAACGGCGCGCTGATCCGGACCGAGGTCTTCTACAAGATCGGCATACCCGACGTAAAGTTCTTCATCCGTGGGGATGAGGTGGACTTCCTGTCCCGGGTGAAGAAGGCAGGCCTGAAATACGGCACCTTGGCCACCGTCGCCGTGCAGCACCCCGCCACGTGGACCGAGATGAAGCCGGTGTTCGGCGGCTTCATCACCCCCGTCTTCCCGGAGGGCGACTTCAAGCGTTACTGCTACTTCCGCAACCGCGGCTACCTGACCCGGAAATACCGCAACCTGCGCTGGTTCAGCGCCGACATCGTCGGTTTCCCGTACTACTTCCTGAAGACCGGTGACTTCAAGGGCCTCGCACACTGGTTCGGCGCCTACTCCACCGGCTTCCGCGGCAAGGGCTTCGGCTCGCCCGCGGAACTGATGTCCGCCAGGAGCTAGGCCGCCGTGGACAACCTGTACGCCGTTGTCGTCACGTTCAACCGTGCCGAGTTCCTGCGCAACCTGCTCCGCTCCTTCACCGGTCCAGGCAGCGCTCCCGCACAGGTCCTGGTGGTGGATAACGCGAGCACCGACCACACCGCCGACGTCGTGGCGCAGGCGATGTCTGCCGGTGGTCCGCCCATCCGGTACGAGAAGCTGGACCGGAACGTGGGCGGCGCCGGCGGATTTTCCCACGGCGTCCAACTCGCGCTCGAGTCGGGTGCCGAGTGGCTGTGGCTGATGGACGACGACGTCGAGGTCCTTCCCGGCGCCGTGGACGCCCTGGAGAAATTCACGCCGGAGTATTCATGCATGATCGGCCGCCGCTACGACGCCAACGGCAATCCCTTCTTCTGGCAGCACCATTTCGTGGAATCGCTGGGCGTTTTCCTGCCGGTGTCCCGGGACGTGTTCAAGCATTCGGACGTGTTCCGCACCAACGTGGGGAATTTTGAGGGCATGCTGGTCAAGGCCTCCGTGGCCCGCGAGATTGGCCTGCCGGACCCGCGGTTCTTCATCACCTGGGACGACCTCATCTACGGCTGGCTCGCGGCACAGCGGACGCCGGTGGTGTACGTCAACGCCTTCGTCATCAAGAAGGTCCGTGCCCAGCGGCAGGTGGACCTGGGACTGCGCCACCTTAACGATTCCTCCGACCTCAGCCGGCGCTACGTGATGCGCAACCGGGGACACGTGGCGCACTACCTGAAGGCGTACGGCAAGTACAACAGGGCCGGTTTCGCTGCCGGGACGGCGCTGACTTTCCTCAAGGAAATAGCCCGCCTGGTCCTGGTGGAACGCACCCTCAAGGGCTCCGGCGCACTGTGGCGCGGATGGCGCGAATCACGCACGATCCTCTCGGACACCGGATGGAAACCCATGCCTCCACTGCCCGCGCATCCGGGAAGTGGAAGCCGAAGAGATTAGTATCGTTCTAGGTCCCGACGCCGTCCGACGGTTTTTGCGGCGGGGCATTGTGAAAAAGGCGCTGGCCGCCGTGGTAGTGGAAGTCGGTTGCATCTTCTGTTGAGTACAAAATCTGAAACGCGCGCATCCGCCGCCGTACGGGACGAGAAACCCGCCATCTGGATCTGGATCCAGATGTTCCTCGACTCCATGTCGTGGGTCGTGGCCATCGTCCTGGCGCTGCTGCTGCGCTATGAGATGGGTATCCGGGTGGAGCAGTTCGCCGGTGCCTTCGCCATCGCTGCCATCGCCGTCGTCGTCCAGATGCTGGCAGGATACTCCCTCGCCTTGTACCGGGGCCGCTATCCATTCGGCAGCTTCCAGGAAGCCCGGGCACTGGTGTTCGTCACGGTCATCGTGGCCGCCTCCATCACCGCCAGCCTGCTGGTCCTCTATGAGGCCATCAACATCGGCCGCAGCGTCGGCCTCATCGCTTTCCCTTTCGCTTGCCTGTTCATGGGCGCCGCCCGCTATGCCAAGCGCCTCTACGCCGAAAGCAAGACCAGGCCCGGGGACGGGGCCCAAAACACGCTGGTCTACGGCGCGGGGTTCCTCGGCAACTCCCTGGTAACCCGGATGCTGCAGGACCCGGACTCGCCCTACTTCCCGGTAGGCCTGGTGGATGACGATCCCGCCAAGAAGCACCTGCGCCTTTCCGGTGTCCAGGTCCAGGGCCGCGGGGACGACCTCCCCGCCATCATCCGGCGCACGCGGGCAACCGTCCTGGTGGTGGCCTTCGCCAACGTCGAAGCGGGACTGGTGCGCCGCATCTCCGACGCCGTGGCCGGGCTCAACGTCCGCGTCCTGGTCCTGCCGCCGCTGAGGGACATGCTTGGCAGCGGAGCGCCCGCGGGGTTCTCCGATTTCCGCGACGTGGCGGTCGAAGACCTGATAGGCCGGCGGCCCGTGGACATCAAGGTCGACGAGATTGCCGGCTACATCAAGGGCAAGCGGGTGCTGGTAACCGGCGCCGGCGGATCCATCGGCTCGGAACTCTGCCGCCAGATCGTGCAGTTCGACCCCGCGGAACTGATCATGCTGGACCACGACGAAACCGGGCTGCAGCAGACCCAGATTTCCATCACCGGCCGCGGCCTGCTGGCCGGCCGCGACACCGTCCTGGCCAACATCCGCGACGGCGAAGCCCTCCAGGAGATCTTCGCTGACCGGCAGCCCGAAGTGGTGTTCCACGCGGCAGCTCTCAAGCACGCTCCACTGCTCCAGCAGTACCCTGTGGAGGCCTGGAAGACGAACGTGTGCGGCACGTTGAACGTGCTGCGCGCCGCCCGCCGGGCAGGCGTTTCGAACTTCGTCAACATTTCCACCGACAAAGCCGCCAACCCCACCACCGCCCTCGGCCACTCCAAGCGGGTTGCCGAAAAGCTGACTGCGTGGATGGCAGGGCAGACGCAAAAGAAGTTCGTCTCCGTCCGCTTCGGCAACGTCATGGGCAGTCGCGGCTCCATGCTGCCGCTCTTCACCGAACAGATCCGCGTCGGCGGTCCGGTCACGGTCACCGACCCCGATGTCACGCGCTTCTTCATGACCATTCCCGAAGCCTGCCAGCTGGTGATCCAGGCCGGTGCGATCGGTGCCGGCGGCGACGTCCTCATCCTTGACATGGGCGAACCGGTCCGGATCCTCGACGTGGCGCAACGCATGATCGCCATGTCCGGCAAGGACGTGGAGATTATCTACACCGGACTGCGGCCGGGGGAGAAGCTGCACGAGGAACTGGTGGGCGCCGGGGAACTGGACAAACGCCCGCTGCACCCCAAGATTTCACACACCCGGGCCACCGAGCAGGATCCGGACAAGCTCGACCTCAACGTCTGGCTGGCCCGTTGTGAAGCGGAACAGGGCGTCAGCATCAGCGACATTCCCGACGATGAGGCCGATGACACGGGCGCCATCAGGGTTGCCTCATGATGCCGCTGCTGCTGGTGGCACTGGCAACCCTGCTGGCGAGCCTCCTCCTCCCGTTCGCAGTGAAGCCCTGGTTGGTCCGGATGGGGGTGGTGGACGTTCCCTCTGCCCGCTCGTCGCACGCCAAGGCAACCATCCGCGGCATGGGGGTCGCCGCCGCCCTCGCCACCGTCATCGGCTACGCGGCAGCCGTCCTCCTCGGCGTGGTCACCGTTGACCGGTCCGTGTCCGCCGTCGTCCTGGCGATCATTGTGGCCTGCGCCGTTGTCGGCTGGGTCGAGGACCTGCGCGGCCTGTCCATCCGCGGCCGTGCAGCTGCCCAGCTCGGCATCGGGGCCGCCGGATCGGTGGTCCTGATCGTGCTGACCGGCCAGTCGTTCTGGTGGCTGCCCCTCGCGGCGCTGGCGATCGCGGCGTATGTCAACATTGCCAACTTCATGGACGGCGTCAATGGTATTTCCGGCCTGCACGGGGTCACCGCCGGCGGGGCCTACGCGCTGGCCGGAACGCTGGCCGAACAACCCTGGCTCACGGCTGGCGGAGCCGTGCTCGCGATGTCCTTCCTCGGTTTCCTGCCGTGGAACCTGGGCCGGGGTTCAGTCTTCCTGGGCGACGTCGGAAGTTACCTGCTCGGCGCATCCGTAGCCGCCCTCGCCGTCGCCGGCTTCCTTGGCGGTGTCTACGTGGAATACGTCCTCTCACCCATCCTGGTGTATGCCGCGGACACCGGCTACACACTGCTTCGGCGGATCAAGGCGGGGGAGCGCTGGTACGCATCGCACCGTGAGCACGTCTACCAGCGGCTCACGGATGTCGGCTTCTCGCACCTGCAGTCGGCTGCCGCCGTTACTGCCTGCACGGTCGCCGTGATCATCCTCGGCTTCGTCGCCGCCACCGCGTCGTTGCCGGTGGTGGCCCTGTGCGTGGCCGGCACCGTCCTGGTCCTCGTCGTGTACCTGGCCAGCCCGGACCTGATTGGACGCCGCCGCCGCAGGTCCAAAGTCACACGGCTGCCGGTGACCTAGCCATGTTCTATCTCGTGTAGAATTTAGGGGCAGCCCAAGCTGCTCCTCCACCCTTTACCTCCTGGCGCTGAGCCACGAGGTGCCGACGATTGGGATCGAATGACCTCCAACGCCGAGTCCGGACCTGTGTCCGGCCATGGACACGTTGGCTCTTCGGGTCCCACACGCTCGCTCTGGCTGAACCTGCTCAAGCGCAGTTCGATTGCCGCCACGGCCGGACTGGCGCTGTGCGCCATCCCTGCCGCGCTCCTCAATGGAGCAAGCGGGGCAGTTTCCAGTTTCCTCGGGGGCCTGCTGGTGATGCTGTTCTTCGGAATCAGCCTGCTGGTTGGCCACTTCGTGGGACGCCGGAATCCGTCCGGCGCGATTGGGGTGTTCGTAGCCACCTACTTCATCAAGGTGGTTGGCTTCGCGGTCGTCCTGTTCGTTGTCGGGGCTCCGGCGTGGCTGCACGGACGCTGGTTCGTCATAGGTGCCGTGGTCGCCGTCGTCCTCTGGCAGGCTGCGGAGATCCATGGGTTCAGCAAAGCCCGCCTCCAGATCTACAACGATCCGGAAGAGAAGGGACCCACCAATGCGTAACCCGAAGAAATCCGACGTTGCAGCGAAAGCCAAGCGCCGATCCAACGGCTCCGCACCCGGTGTTTCCGACGCGTCGAACGACGGCGGCTACAACGCTGGAATGGCGGTATTCAGCTACATCATTGGCGGAATCATCGTCTGGAGTTTGATAGGGTGGGGACTGGATTACGTGTGGGGAACGCGCTGGATCGTGCTCGCAGGCGCTCTGCTTGGAGCCGTCGGAGGTTTTTACCTTTCCCATATGCATGGCCTTACCAGTTCTCGCACAAACGCTGGTGATCGCCATGCTGCCAGCGGGCCGTCCCAGGACGGCAACACTAATGCCAAATAATTTCACAGGGGGAACAGCAGGCTGTCACGCTGCCGGACCCCGCCCAACGCCCAATGATGGACACTGCAGAGAGGAAACGCGTTGATCGCGCTTGCGCTCCCGGCCCAAGATTCAGGAGAGTTCACTCCTCCTGGAATTAACGAAATGCATTTGCCGGCAATCCTGCCGTGGGGTGCCGCAGAAGGATTCTCCAAGCAGATGCTGCTGGTCCTCCTCTCTGTCGTCTTTATCGCCGTCTTCTTCGTGCTCGCCGCACGCAAGCAGCAGCTGGTACCCGGCAAGCTCCAGTTCGCCGGCGAGGCCGCCTACGGCTTCGTCCGCAACGGAATCGCCAAGGACATCATCGGCGGCAGGGACTTCATCAAGTACGTCCCGCTGCTGTTCAGCCTGTTCTTCTTCATCCTGGTCAACAACATCTACGGCGCCATTCCGGTGTTCCAACTCCCCACGTTCTCGCACGTGGGTGGAGCGTATGTGCTGGCCGGCCTGGTCTACGTGACCTGGATCGCCATCGGCATCAAGAAGAACGGCCTGCGCTACTTCAAGCTGGCCACCGTACCCTCCGGCGTTCCGTGGTACATCCTCCCGATCGTCATCCCGATCGAGATCATCTCCAACTTCGTTGTCCGGCCCGTCACGCACAGCCTTCGTCTGTTCGCTACCATGCTCGCCGGCCACCTCATCGTGATGATCGCGGGCTCCGGCATCGAGTACCTGATCATGCAGGAGAACTTCCTGCTCAAGGGCACGTCGGTCCTGGTCCTGGCCGGTGCGATCGCCATGTACATGCTTGAAGCCCTGATCATGGTCCTGCAGGCCTACGTCTTCACGCTGCTGACCGCGATCTACATCGAAGGCGCACTGCACGCCGACAGCCACTAGGCACGCCGGCGGGGCGCCATGTCCCTCACGGCACACACAGAATTCCCCTCGCGGGGATGAAGCAACCCAAACAACCTGCCACACAAGTGGCATCTTGAAAGGAAAAAAAATGGAAGGCTCCATCAACGGCTCCCTCAACCTCATCGGCTATGGCCTCTCGGCTATCGGCGGTGGTATCGGTGTGGGTCTCGTGTTCGCTGCCTACATCAACGGCGTTGCGCGCCAGCCGGAAGCCCAGCGCGTCCTGCAGCCCATCGCATTCCTTGGCCTGGCGCTGACCGAAGCACTCGCCATCCTGGGCTTGGTCTTCGCTTTCGTTCTCAAGTAAACCCAGAGAACTTCAGCGAACATTCAGAACCGAGTAGATAAAGGACGGGTGAAATATGCATCAGCTGAACATCTCAGCCGCCGCTGAGGGCGACGTCAACCCCCTTGTTCCCAATGGCTGGGAAATGCTGGTTGTCTTCGTTGGCTTCGCCATCCTCTTTTTCATCGTGGTCAAGTACGTTGTCCCGATGTTCGAGAAGACCTTCGCCGAGCGTGCCGAGGCCATTGAAGGCGGCATCGCCAAGGCTGAAAAGGCCCAGGCTGAGGCGTCTGCTGCACTCGAAGAGTACAAGCAGCAGCTGACCGACGCCCGCACCGAAGCAAACCGCATCCGTGAGGAAGCCCGCGCCGAAGGTGCCCAGATCCTCGCGGATCTCAAGGAGAAGGCGGCAGCAGAGTCTGCCCGCATCACTGCGCAGGCCCACGCACAGATCGAATCAGAGCGCCAGGCGGCCGTTGTGTCCCTGCGTGCCGAGGTCGGCACCCTGGCCACCACCCTGGCAGGCCGCATCGTGGGCGAGTCCCTCGATGACGACGCCCGTGCAGCACGGGTCGTGGACCGTTTCCTGGCAGATCTGGAGTCCCAGAACGCAGGTGCAGCTAAATAATGGCAGGCGTATCGAGCGAATCGCTGGCAACAGCCCTGGCCGCCTTGGAAGCGAAGCTTCCGACCGCGTCGCTGCAGCTGGCAAAGGAACTCTTCGGAATTCTGGGAATGGTGGACAGCTCGGCTGGTTTGCGCCGTGCCCTGACTGACCCCTCCCGCAGCGGCGACGAGAAATCGGCGCTGGTCAGGCAGCTGGTTGGCGGAAAAGTCTCCGCTGATGCGGCTGAAATCGCGGGCGGTCTGGCCAGCTCACGCTGGGCATCGGCGCGCGACATCGGCGATGCACTCGAGACTCTTGCCGCAACGGTGGTCATTTCCGTTGCTGAAAACAAGTCGGCCGTTTCTGCCTCCGGAATCACTGGCCTGGAAGAGCTGGAAAACGACCTGTTTTCCTTCAACCAGGCTGTTGCCTCCAGCCACGAGGTACAACGTGCTCTGTCCGAACCGCAGGCCAGCGCGGCAGCCAAAGCCACCCTCGCGGAGCGGCTGGCGCCCGGCGCCAGCGAAGAAGCCCGGGTGCTTATCACCCAGGCCGTCACCCAGCCCCGCGGCATCAAGCCCACCCGGCTGGTGGAACGGTTTGCCGAACTGGCGGCCAAGCGGCAGCAGCGCTGGATTGCAACAGTCAGCGTGACCCGGCCGTTGTCGGAGACGCAGCTGGCACGCCTCCAGGCGGGCATGAACGCACTGTACGGGCGGGAATTGAAGGTCAACGTCATTGTTGACCCGTCGCTCATTGGCGGAATCCGCGTCCAGGTGGGCGACGAGGTACTCGATGCCTCGGTCCTTACCCGGCTGGGAGAACTGCAACGCCAGCTGGCCGGCTAGCCGGACAAGCACAACCAAACTGATAGAAACCCCGGTCACCGTTTGCGGTGATCACAAACAGGAGAGCAGGGACTGCAGATGGCCGAATTGACCATCAACGCCGACGACGTCCGTAATGCGCTGAACGAGTTCGCGGCGTCCTACGAACCCGGGAACGCAGAGCGCGTAGAGGTCGGCCGCGTAACCACCGCAAGTGACGGCATCGCCCGTGTTGAGGGCCTTCCCTCGGTCATGGCGAACGAGCTGCTGCGCTTCGAGGACGGCACCCTGGGCCTGGCCCAGAACCTTGACGTCCGCGAGATCGGCGTCATCATCCTCGGTGACTTCACCGGCATCGAAGAAGGCCAGGAAGTCCACCGGACCGGACAGGTTCTGTCCGTTCCCGTTGGCGACGCCTTCCTCGGCCGCGTTGTCGACCCGCTGGGCGTGCCCATCGACGACCTCGGCGAGATCAAGGCCGAGACCACCCGCGCGCTGGAGCTCCAGGCTCCCGGCGTGACCCAGCGTAAGTCGGTCCACGAACCGATGCAGACCGGCCTGAAGGCCATCGACGCGATGATCCCGATCGGCCGCGGCCAGCGCCAGCTGATCATTGGCGACCGCCAGACCGGCAAGTCCGCGATCGCGATCGACACCATCATCAACCAGAAGGCCAACTGGGCTTCCGGCGATGTCACCAAGCAGGTCCGCTGCATCTACGTCGCCATCGGCCAGAAGGCGTCCACGATTGCCGCCATCCGCCAGACCCTTGAGGACAACGGCGCGCTGGAGTACACCACCATCGTGGCTTCTCCCGCGTCCGACCCCGCAGGCTTCAAGTACCTGGCACCGTACGCCGGTTCGGCCATCGGCCAGCATTGGATGTACGGCGGCAAGCACGTCCTCATCGTGTTCGATGACCTGTCCAAGCAGGCTGAGGCCTACCGTGCAGTGTCCCTGTTGCTCCGCCGCCCGCCGGGACGCGAAGCCTACCCGGGTGACGTCTTCTACCTGCACTCCCGTCTGCTGGAGCGTTGTGCCAAGCTCTCCGACGAGCTCGGTGCCGGCTCCATGACGGGCCTGCCGCTGATCGAGACCAAGGCGAACGACGTCTCCGCCTACATCCCGACCAACGTCATCTCCATCACCGACGGCCAGATCTTCCTCCAGTCGGACCTCTTCAACGCCAACCAGCGGCCCGCTGTGGACGTTGGCGTCTCGGTGTCCCGCGTTGGCGGTGCCGCCCAGGTGAAGTCCATGAAGAAGGTTTCCGGTACTTTGAAGCTGGACCTGGCCCAGTACCGCGACATGCAGGCGTTCGCCATGTTCGCATCCGACCTGGATGCTGCGTCACGCCAGCAGCTCACCCGTGGCGCCCGCCTGATGGAACTGCTGAAGCAGGGCCAGTACTCACCGTTCCCGGTCGAGGACCAGGTTGTTTCCATCTGGGCCGGCACCAACGGCTACCTGGACGACGTTCCGGTCGAGGACATCAGCCGGTTCGAGGCTGAGTTCCTTGAGCACCTTCGCCACAAGTCCTCGATCCTGACCACGCTGGCACAGACCAACGTCCTGGACGATGACACCGTTGCAGCTCTGAAGTCCTCGATTGTGGACTTCAAGAAGGGCTTCTTCGGCGAGGGTGACAACCACCTGGTAGGCGCCGGCCACGAGGAGCACGACGCTATCTCCGAGGGCGAAGTCGACCAGGAAAAGATCGTCAAGCAGAAGCGCTAGTTCCGCACCGCCGGGTGTGCCGGGCCGCAAAGGCCCGGCACACCCGGCGACGGAATGTTAGGAAAGGATAAGTATGGGAGCCCAGATCCGGGTCTACCGCCAGAAGATCAGCTCGACCACGTCGATGCGCAAGATCTTCAAGGCGATGGAACTGATCGCTACCTCGCGCATCGGGAAGGCCCGTGCGCGCGTAGCAGCTTCACTGCCTTACGCGAACGCGATCACGCGCGCCGTTTCTGCTGTCGCCAGCCAAAGCGAAATCGACCACCCGCTGATCACTGAGCCGGAGCAGATCCGCCGCGCCGCAGTCCTGGTAATCACCTCGGACCGCGGCCTGGCAGGTTCATACTCGGCGAGCGTCCTCAAGCAGGCGGAAGGTCTCAACGAGCTGCTCCGCGCCGAAGGCAAGGAAGTCAAGACCTATGTCGTGGGCCGCAAGGCCCAGGCCTACTTCGATTTCCGGAACCGCGAGTATGCGCGGGTCTGGACCGGAGGAACCGACGCACCCGAGTTCGCTACTGCCCGTGAAGTCGGCGCAGCGTTGCTGGCAGAATTCGCGACCGACTTCGAAGACGGCGGCGTGGACGAGATCCACGTTGTCTACACCCGCTTCAAGTCCATGGTCACCCAGGAGCCGACGGTCATCCGCCTGCTCCCGCTTGAAGTAGTGGAAGAGCAGGCCCAGTCCGAATCGGATCTCCTGCCGCTGTACGAGTTCGAACCGGAAGCGGAGCGTGTCCTTGACGCCCTGCTGCCGCGCTACATCGAATCCCGTATCTTCGCAGCCATGTTGCAGGCAGCAGCTTCCGAGCTCGCCGCCCGCCAGCGGGCGATGAAGTCCGCAGGCGACAACGCAACGGACCTGATCAAGAAGTACACGCGCCTGCGCAACACGGCCCGCCAGGCCGAGATTACGCAGGAACTCTCCGAGATTGTTGCCGGCGCGGACGCCCTCGCGTCCTAGCCTGCACCTCCCCGGTTCCGCGTAACCAGCACCACCACAGATAAACTTAACCCCACGCCATCTACTGAATGAAGTGAGAGAGATGACTGCCACTGCTACCGAACACGTAGCCGCAACGTCCGGTGCAACCGGCCGTATTGCGCGCGTAATCGGCCCGGTTGTCGACGTCGAATTCCCGGCTGACGCAATCCCGTCGATCTACAACGCCCTCACCACCGAGATCACTCTCAACGGTGAGACCAAGACCATCACGTTCGAGACCTCCCAGCACCTGGGCGACAACCTCGTGCGCGCCATCTCCCTGCAGGCAACCGACGGCCTGGTCCGCGGCACCTCCGTGGTGGACAGCGGTGCCCCGATCTCCGTGCCTGTCGGCGACGGAGTCAAGGGCCACATCTTCAACGTGCTGGGCCAGCCCCTGGACGTTGCCGAGTCGGAACTGGACATCAGCGAACGCTGGCCGATCCACCGCAAGGCCCCGAGCTTTGCTTCGCTCGAAGGCTCCACCGAGATGCTGGAGACCGGCATCAAGGTCATCGACCTCCTCACCCCGTACATCAAGGGTGGAAAGATCGGCCTCTTCGGCGGCGCCGGCGTGGGCAAGACCGTCCTGATCCAGGAAATGATCACCCGTGTTGCCCGCAACTTCGGTGGTACTTCCGTGTTCGCCGGTGTTGGCGAGCGTACCCGTGAGGGCAACGACCTCTGGGTGGAAATGGAAGAGGCAGGCGTCCTCAAGGACACCGCCCTTGTGTTCGGCCAGATGGATGAGCCCCCGGGAACGCGCCTGCGCGTAGCCCTGTCCGCCCTGACCATGGCGGAGTACTTCCGCGATGTCCAGAACCAGGACGTGCTGCTGTTCATCGACAACATCTTCCGGTTCACCCAGGCCGGTTCCGAGGTATCGACCCTGCTGGGCCGCATGCCCTCCGCCGTGGGCTACCAGCCCAACCTTGCCGACGAGATGGGCCTTCTGCAGGAGCGCATCACCTCCACCAAGGGCCACTCCATCACCTCGATGCAGGCCATCTACGTTCCCGCTGATGACTACACCGACCCGGCTCCGGCGACGACCTTCGCGCACCTGGATGCGACCACGGAACTTTCCCGTGAAATCGCATCCCGTGGCCTGTACCCGGCTGTTGATCCGCTGACGTCCACGTCCCGAATCCTGGATCCCCAGTACATCGGCAAGGACCACTACAACACGGCTGTCCGCGTGAAGCAGATCCTGCAGAAGAACAAGGAACTCCAGGACATCATCGCCATCCTCGGTGTCGATGAGCTCTCCGAAGAAGACAAGATCGTGGTGTCGCGTGCGCGCCGCATCCAGCAGTTCCTCTCGCAGAACACCTACACCGCCAAGCAGTTCACCGGTGTTGAGGGCTCCACGGTTTCCATCAAGGACACCGTTGAAGGCTTCTCGGCGATCTGCGACGGCGAACTCGACCACATCGCGGAGCAGGCGTTCTTCAACGTCGGTGGCCTCGATGACGTTGAGCGCCAGTGGGCCAAGATCCAGGAACAGACCAAGTAATATGGCTGAGCTTGAGGTTGAGATTGTCGCAGCGGACCACTTTGTGTGGTCCGGAGCGGCCAAGATGGTCAAGGCCCGCACCAGTGATGGTGAAATCGGAATCCTGCCCGGCCACTCGCCCCTGCTGGCGATCCTGGCCGAAGGTGAACTGGCCATCCAGCCAGTGTCAGGGGACCGGATTGCGGTAGATGTTGACGGCGGGTTCTTCTCCGTGGACAACAACCGCGTGGTCATCGTTGCTGACAACGCCCAGCTGGGCGGCTCGGCTACCGCTGGGATCCGCTAGCACGACCTTGATGGACGCACCGGGTATTTCGTTCATCGCACTGGCAATCGTGTTCGGATTGCTGATTTTTGCACTGTGCCTTTCGGGGGTGCGCCGTTTCAATTTGCGGCGCGCCCTCGGCACGGTGGACGCCTCCATTTGCGTTGCTGGTAACAGCTGGCAAATGGGGGTTTGTCGTTATCAGGACAATGACCTTGAGTGGTTCCGGTTGATCTCACTGAGCGTCCGCCCGAAATACACCTTCAAGCGCAGTTCGCTGGAGCTCCTGGGCAGGCGAAAGCCGACCGAGGCCGAGGCCGTCAAGGTCCAACCGGATGTGGTTATCGTCGAACTCCGCTACGAGGGACAGGACCTGCACCTGGCCATGAAGTTCGACGCGTACACGGGCCTGTCCTCATGGCTTGAAGCCGGCCCCGTCATCGGCGTAGGGACCTGGCGCTAGCCACGTGGACTGGCTTTCAGACATTCGGCTTACGGACGGGCCCCTGTTTGGGACTGTCCTGGTATTGGGATTAGGCGGGGCGGCCTACCTCCTGGTACCACCCTCGCGCGCCTGGGAAACAGCGGACCTACGGATCCGCGCCTGGGCAATCCGTGTCTTTGTTGCCATCGCCTCAGCCTTCGTCCTGGTGGCAACCGTCCACTGGATCATGATCAACGTCCTTACCGTCTTTCCGGAGGACATCCCGGAGCCCGTTCTGCTGTGGTTCGTGCCGGGTGTTTCGGCCGTCATCCTTGGAATCATGAGGCTGCCGCGGACCTCCTGGACCCATTACGGGAGCGGATTCCTCGCGGCGCTCCTGGTGGTGGCCCTCTCTACCCTCCAAATCAATGCCTACTTCGGACTGAACCGTACTGTCAGCGACTTGCTGGGAACCGCTTTGGCCCGGATACCCGCGCTGGAACAGGAGCTCATGCGCCACCCCGGTGAATCCGATGGCGTGTCCCTCCAGGGCTGGAAGCCCGCCGGCGACCTGCCTGCCGGCGGTGTCCTGCGTAAGGCAGCCATCCCGGGAACGCTGTCCGGGATGAGCAACCGCGATGCCTATCTCTACCTTCCGCCGGCCTACTTCGCTGCCAACCGTCCCGCCCTGCCGGTGCTTGTCCTGGTGGCGGGCCAGCCCGGCGGCCCCGCGGACTGGCTGACGGGCGGCGCCATCCGTGGCCACATGGATTCGTTTGCCGCGGCGCACGGGGGAGTGGCCCCGGTGGTGGTCATCCCCGATCCCAACGGATCACAGTCCGCCAACACCATGTGCATGGACAGCAAGATCGCGAAAGCGGACACCTACCTCTCGCAGGACGTGCCGCGATGGATCAGTTCCACCCTTGCCGTTGACACCAACCACAGCCACTGGGCCGTGGGTGGATTCTCTTTCGGCGGCACCTGTGCCATCCAAATGGGAACCAGGCACCCGGATGTCTTCGCGGACGTGCTCGGATTTTCCAGCGAAGCCGAGCCCGCCATCGCCAAGGAGCGGCAAAAGACCATTGACGCAGCCTTTCCGGGGAACCCGGACGAATTCATCAAGCAGACTCCACTGGAGATCATGAAACACCAACGGTTTGAGACCAGCGGCATGTTCCTGACCGCAGGCCAGAACGATCCGGAGTTCGTGGGGAACCTCCACACGCTCGCGGCGGCGGCCAAGGACGCCGGCTTTACCGTGCAGGCCTACGAGGTGGAACACACCGGACATTCCTGGGACACGTCCTCAAAGCGCTTCGGTGACGCCTTGGCATTCCTCGGCAGCCAATGGGGGCTGAAGTGGTAAGCACCACGAAACCGGACCGCACGGTGGCGTTGATGTGGGCCACCGTGGGCCGTCCGGCAATGCACCAAACCCTTGAAACCCTCAAATCCATGCCGTTCACCTTGGGCGTCGTGGCTGTGTTCCTGGCGGCAGCCGCCGTGACGGGAAGCTTCCTGGACGGCCCGCCGGAACAACTCCTGGGACTTGCCTCGGTCAGCGGTCCCGGCCTTCGTGGCGGGCAATGGTGGTCCCTCTTCACCAGCATGTTCTTTGCCACCAACCCGCTGGCTTACCTCACGGCGTCGTTGATGATGATCCTGCTGCTGGGCCTGGCCGAACGCAAGCTGGGACGCCGCGCCGCCGTCGGCCTCTATTTCGGCGGCCAGTTCGCGGCAGTGACCGTCTTCCTCCTGGTCACCCAGGTGGCCGTATATGTTGGCGACGGCTGGCTGGACCAGATGGCGGACGATATCCTGATCGGCCCCTACGCCCCGATCCTGACCGCCGGGCTGGCGGCCAGTGCCCGGATCACTCTGCTGTGGCAGCGCCGGCTCCGGACCGCGGTGTTGTCCGTGTCGATCCTGCTGGTGCTCTACGTTGGCCACGCGGAAACGGTGATCGGCCTCATCGGGGCCCTCCTTGGCCTCCTGGCGGGCTGGTGGATCCAGGGCGACCAGGGGCGGCTCCACCGGCACCGTTCCACCGGCCGCGAAACCAGGAACCTCCTGGCCCTGACCGTCGCGGTCTTTGCCGTGGGGCCGATCCTGACCGGGATCACACGGGCTCCCACCGGCCCGCTGGCATTGCTGCGCGACGTCGTCCTCAGCCCGATGCCCACGCTCAGCCAGTTGGTGTTCAACTGCGGGGCAACGGTGGATGCCTCCTGCCTGGAAACCGGCAGGGCCGGGTTTGCCGGGCCATTCGGCCTGGCGCTGGCGGTGGTGCCGGTCATCCTGCTGCTGATCTGCGCGGACGGCATGCGCCGCGGCCGCCGGCTGGCCCTCAACATTGCCCTTGCCATCCAGCTGGCCGTGACGGCCTTGGCAGCTGTCTACCTGGCCCTTTTCGCCCTGGTCCCGTCACGCCTTCAGGGCACCCACTCGACGCCCCTGTCATCGGCCTTTGCCCACGTGCTTCCCCTTGTCATCGTGCCGCTGCTGCTCGCAATCATCCTGTGGCTTAACCGCCGCCAGTTCCGCGTGCAGACGCGGCCCGGCGCCCGGCGGACGCTCGCTGCGGTGGTCTGCGGCACCTGGCTCGCCCTGGCAAGCTCCTACACCGTGGCGTGGTTCCTCTCGGGTGGCCTTGCCCGTGACGGGGGTTTGCTGGGACTCTTCGCCGAATTGGCGCGGCAGTACGTGCCGGTTCCCATTCCGCAGCATTTCCGCCGCGTTTTCGCGGAGCGCGACAGCGCCGAGACGCTGCTCTTCGCTTACTCCGGACCGGTGTTCTGGATTGTCGCCCTGGTGGCTGTGTGGTGGGTCCTCATTGGGCGGCACCACGGCCTCGGCTTTGGCCGGCAGGACCGGGACCGTGCCCGCGAGCTGCTTCACCAGGGCGGCGGACCCCTGTCCTGGATGGCCCTGTGGGAGCCCAACACATATTGGTTCAGTCCGGACGGCGCCGGCGCCATGGCCTTCCAGCAGCACGGGACCGTGGCATTGACCCTGGGCGGAGCCATCGGCGACCGCAGGGCCGAGCAAAGGGTGACCGAAGGGTTCCTGGATTACTGCCGCACCCAGGCGCTGATCCCTGCGCTCTATTCCTGTGACGACACCCTGTGGCCGGCGCTGCGGGAGCGGGGCTTCTCGCGGGTGGCAGTGGCGCAGGAAACGCGGCTGCGGCTCAATGAGCTCGAGTTCAAGGGCAAGGAGTGGCAGAACGTTCGGACCGCGCTCAACCGGGCCTCGAAGCTCGGCGTCCACGCCGTGTGGGGCTCCTACCATTCACTGCCTGCCGCACTGCGTTCGCGGCTCAATGAGGTGTCGGAAGAGTGGGCGGCCGGGAAATCCGTGCCGGAAATGGGCTTCACGCTGGGGGGAGTGGACGAGCTCGACGACGAGGAGGTCCTGTGCTGCCTGGCGGTGGACGGCAATGGTACCGTCCACGGCGTTACCAGTTGGCTTCCCGTGTACGACGACGGCCGGCTGGTCAGCAGGACGCTTGATGTCATGCGCCGCGGCAGCGAGGGTTTCCCGGGCGTGATGGAGTTCCTGATTGCATCCGCGGTCCTGGAGCTGAAGGATTCGGTGGACGTCATTTCCCTGTCCGGCTCGCCACTGGCCAGCCGGCCGGAGGAGCACGGAGGGCAGGCCGATGCGGGGGAGGACGCCGAAGCAGACGCCGGCGCCACCGATGAGGGGGCACAGAACCTGGTGCGCATCCTGGACCTGGTGGGCCACGCGCTGGAGCCGGTCTACGGGTTCCGGTCGCTGGCAGCGTTCAAGTCCCGGTTCAAGCCGGAGTACCGCGCGCTCTACTTGTATTACCAGGACCCCCTCCACCTGCCGGCCATTGGCAGGGCGCTGACCCGGGCCTACCTTCCCGGCCTCTCGCTGGCGCAGGGTGCACGCCTGGTCCGCAAACTGGTCACCTGAGCGCGAATACGGCGGGCGGCCGCCGGGCACCTCGACGCTCCCCACGTGCGCAAACGCAGATGATCCCCGGCATTCCTGCCGGGGATCATCTTCGTTGCTG
Organism: Pseudarthrobacter sp. lyk4-40-TYG-27; assembly: GCF_030209295.1. NCBI lineage: Bacteria > Bacillati > Actinomycetota > Actinomycetes > Micrococcales > Micrococcaceae > Pseudarthrobacter > Pseudarthrobacter sp. lyk4-40-TYG-27. Next base: position 247,490 of record NZ_JARVSH010000006.1, on the reverse strand, counting down.
GACGGCCGCCATGCGGCCGCGCCGGGTGACTAGACGAGCGTTACGCCGGTAGCCTGGGGACCCTTGGCGCCCTGGCCGATCTCGAACTGAACGCGCTGGTTCTCGTCGAGGGTCTTGAAGCCGCCGGTCTGGATCTCGGAGTAGTGAACGAAGACATCGCCGTCGGAGTCATCCGGGGTGATGAAGCCGAAGCCCTTTTCAGCGTTGAACCACTTCACAGTTCCCTGTGCCATTTATTTCTCCTCATTGTGGAACTTTTTAAGAACGGCACACCTCGTGCCGACCTTGGTCACTCCGCGAGAAGAATCCTGGATTGCCTTGCCACAAAAGGTCCGGCGCTGCAGGAGCTTCGCGCTCGCAACATGTCTTGCGAGCATGAAAAACACCTACACAAAGACTGAGACCAGAATTTCATGCCCGTTCCCGCAGGTCAACGGCCCGAACACGAAAATGCATAAAATTTAGGTAAAAACCAGGTGACAATGATGCTCCGGGATTTCAGGCCGAGTATTAGGTGCCCAAAGCAACGGGCCGTCGGGTCAGAAAAGCCGGGATTCGCTGTCGTCCACCCCGCGCATGGCGTCATAGTCCAGCGTCACGCAGGCGATGCCGCGGTCATTGGCGAGCACCTTCGCCTGTGGCTTGATCTGCTGGGCCGCAAAGATGCCGCGGACCGGCGCCAGCAGGGGATCGCGGTTGAGCAGCTCCAGGTACCTCGTCAGCTGCTCCACACCGTCGATGTCGCCGCGCCGCTTCAGTTCCACGGCCACGGTGGCGCCATCGGCGTCCCGGGCCAGGATGTCCACCGGTCCGATCGCGGTGAAGTACTCGCGCCGGATCAGGGAATACCCCTCACCGAGCGTCTCTATCTGCTCGGCCAGGAGCCGCTGCAGGTCTGCTTCGACGCCGTCCTTGATCAGTCCCGGATCAACCCCGAGGTCGTGGGAGGACTCGGTGATCTTCTCGTGGATATTGATAATGAGCCGGTCGTCCGTCTTGGCCGACTGCACGGTCCATTGCTCCACCACGCCAAGTTCCAGGTCCACCTCATCGGGGGAGGAAACCCGCAGCGTTGCCGGCGGGCTCATCCAGTTCAGCGGCTTGTAGGAACCGCCGTCCGAATGCACCAGCACCGAGCCGTCGGCCTTGACCAGCAGGAGCCTGGTGGCCAGGGGAAGGTGGGCTTTGAGCCGGCCAACGTAATCAACGGAGCAATGGGCTATGACGAGTCGCACGCCGTACAGACTACCGCGTGGAACCGTACGGGCCATGCCGACGACGGACGGCCGGGAGTGCGTGGAGGCGCGGGCCGGCGGGCGGCTGGGGCAGAATGGATGCATGCCGCGTTCGAACCGTCCCCGCCGTCCAGTATCCGGTAAGGGCGCTTCGGCCAGGGGAGCAGGGCGCAAGGGACAGGAGGTCCCGGAACTTGACCTGGAACGGGCCCGGGCCGGCATCGCGCGCCGGGAGAGCGCCCCGGACGGCGAATGGATGGTCCGCACCATGACCGCCAAAAACGCGGAGAAAACCTACATTTGCCCGGAGTGCTCCACGGCTGTCCTGCCCGGCGTTGCGCACCTGGTGGTCTGGAAGGACGACCACCTCTTCGGGGCGGCGGCCGGCCTTGCCGAACGGCGGCACTGGCACACCAACTGCTGGATGTCCCGCAGCTACCGGCACCGCTGACCGCGCGGGCGGCGCCGCCTGCGCACCCGGCCGTCCGGGCTTCGGCCACCCGTTGGTCGCTAAGCTGGAAACCATGACTTTTGATCCGGCGTCGTTCCACTTCACCCAAGCCCAGGGTCCCGCACCCATCCGTGCTTCCACGGTCCTGCCCGCCCGGCGGGAGAACATCGAGCTGCAGACCGCGGACGGCCACACCCTGGTGGGCGAACTGGCACTGCCCGAGAGCGGCCCGGTCATCGCCACGCTGATTACCCTCCACCCGCTGCCCACGCACGGCGGATTCATGGATTCCCACGTCTACCGCAAGGCCTCCTACCGCCTCCCGGCACTGGCCGGCATCGCCGTCCTTAGGTTCAACACCCGCGGCACGGCCTCACCCCGCGGCACCAGCAGCGGCGGATTCGAGGAAGGCATCGGGGAACGGTACGACGTCGAGGCGGCCGTACGTCTCGCCGTCGACCGCGGGCTGCCCAACCGGTGGCTGGTGGGCTGGTCCTTTGGAACGGAACTGGCGCTGATGTACGGCGCCGTTGAGCCGGTGGCCAGCCAGATTGAAGGTGCGGTCCTGCTCTCGCCTCCGCTGCACCGGGCCACGGACAAGCACCTGCAGCAATGGGCCGAATCCGGCAAGCCCCTCACCGTCCTGGTGCCGGAGCACGATGACTTCCTCCAGCCGGCGGAGGCCGCCGGGCGCTTCAGCCTGGTGCCCCAGGCGGACGTCGTGGGCGTTGCCGGCGCCAAGCACCTGTGGGTGGGCGAGAAGTACGCAGCACGTGTCTTGAACGACATCGTCGCCCGGGTCAGTCCCGAGGGATCAGCAACGCCGCTTCCGCAGGAATGGGATGGCCCGACGGCGACCGCTGCGTCCTGAGGTTGCGTCCAGGCGGTCCCGCCCCCCGGATTGCGTCGGGGTCCGCTAGTGCTGGTCTTGGCGCGCGATATAGATTTCGCGGAGCAGGAGCAGCACGGCGGCCGCCGTGGGGATCGCAATCAGGGCGCCCAGGACTCCCAGCAGACTGCCGCCGGCGATGACCGAGATCACCGCCACGGCCCCCGGGACCGCCACTGCCTTCTGCATGATGCGCGGCGAGATGAAGTAGGCCTCGAACTGCAGGTAGGCGAAGTAGCAGATCGCATAGACCGCGGCTGTCTGCCAGCCCTGCGTGAGTGACACCAGGGTGACCACGATGCCCGCGATCATGCCGCCCACCAGTGGAATGAAGGCGAGCAGCACCACCACAAACGCCAGCAGCAAGGCGAACGGTACACCGACAATCGACATCACGATGAAGGCGAATGTGGCGTTGAGCAAGGCGACGCAGGCCTGGCCGATGACGTAGTTGCCCACCGAACGGGTGATTTCCTCCGACAGGGCGGCCACCCGCTTCCGGCGGGATCGCGGTGCCAGGCGGTAGCCCCACTTTTTCATGGCCGGCAGCGCCGCCAGGAAATACAGGCTCAGCACCAGCACGATGAGGGTGCCGAAAAGGCTGTTGGCAAGGGTCGAACCAAATCCGACGACGCCGCCGAAGATGCCACCCATGGCTGCCGGATCGTTCACGAATTTGTTCAGTTCCTCGGTGATGCGGTCCCTGACCCCGAACTGGTCATCGACGCTGCGGAAGAAATCCGAATCCATGAAGCTGCGCACCCAGTCAGGTGCTTGGCGCACGATTTCGGAGACCTGCTCAACGATCGTGGGGATCAGGGTGGCGAAAAACCCGACGACGGCGCCCATCAGCACGGCCACCGAAACGAGGATTCCGGCGGGCCGGGGAATCTTCCGGTTCTCAAGCCAACCCACCACCGGTTCCAGGCCCAGGGCGATGAACAGCGCGGCAACAATCCAGAGCAGCAGCTGCGTGGTGTGGGATCCGATCCAATACACCAGCAGGGCCAGGCCCACACCGACTGTTCCCATGAATCCCATGTACAGCGGATGCTGGGGAGACATCCGCGGCCCGGGATGCCCGAACTGCGGCTCGTCCTCGTCGTCGTACTCCCGCTCGGGAGCCTGGCCGCCGAACTCCGGCGGCATCTCGAACCGAAGCCGGGGCTGGGCGCCGGGCAGCGGCTGGCGGAGCCGGCGGACCACCTGGCCGAGGGCCGCTGCGGCGCCGCCCCGCCGTCGGGCCGCTGCCATGGCATGGGGAGCCGGGACAGCCCTGCCCGGATCCCCGGAATTTTCGGCTGCCGGGGAGGACGGGTCCGTCTTGTCAGTCACTGGTTTTTGGGGCCTGTTCCGTGTGTGGCGCCGTCTTCGCGGGCCGCTGTGATGATCATCGCAAACACTATCAGCAGGCTTGTCAGCACCAGCCGACGGCGCCGCCGGAGCACCTCCGGACTGCCCGCTTGAACCCAGGATTCGGGGTCCCTGGTAACAAAAAGGTTACTATTGAAGGTAAACCCCCGCTGATGATAGGTGTTTCCCTTGCGTTTAAAGACTGCAGCCGCACTTGTGCTGCTCGGCCTCCTGACACTTTTGGCCGGCATTGGCCAGAGAACCATCTGGGCTCCATCCGAGACTTTCACCGCGTCCCTGCCGGCCAACGCCGCCGCGGCCCCGCTGACTGTCATTGACCAGAAGCTGCGCACCTTGCACGGCGGAACCGTCAAGATCTCGGTCCAGGGCGACGGCAACTTCATGCTGGCAACGGGCCGGCCCGACGACGTCAGCGCGTGGGTCGGCAAGACCGCCCACAACACCATCAACGGGGTCTCCGAGGACGGAAAGTCCCTGCAGGTTGAGCATGCCGACGGCGACGCCACGGCGCCCAACCCGGCGGGCTCGGACCTCTGGGCGTCCACCGAGAATGCCAGCGGTCAACTGGACTACACCTGGACTCCGCCGGCTGACGGCGACTGGAGCCTCCTGCTTGCCTCCGACGGCACCAAGGCGGCCCCGGCATCGGTGTCCATGACCTTCCCGAACGACACATCCACCCCGTGGGCCGTTCCGCTGATGGTCATCGGCGGATTGCTGATGGTGGGCGGCATTGTGCTGGCTTTGGTGTCTGCGCGGACCAAGGACGGCGAAGGCCGCGACGGCGGCAGCCGCTACGCCCGGCGGGCCCGCGCCCGTTCGCAGGCGGAGTCCACCACCAAGGCCACCATGGTCGCCGCAGGTGTGGCAGCTGTGGTCCTGGCGGGATCCGGAACCGCCGCACAGGCGGCAAGCCCCAGCCCGCAGCCGTCGGGCAGTGCGTCGTCACCGGCGGCCAAGGACGGCACCGGCTCTCCGGTCCTCCTCGAAGCCCAGTTCCGGCGCATCCTGGAGCAGGTCTCGAGCGCGACCGACGCAGGGGACGCCGCCAAGGATGCGGCGAAGCTTGCCGACCGCGTGGCCGGACCCGAGCTGGAGATCCGGACCCAGAACTACAAGATCCGTTCCCAGGTGGGCTCCTACGAGCCCCGCATGCCTGTCCGCTCCACCAAGCTGCTGACCACCGTGATCACCAGCGACCGGGACTGGCCGCGGCAAGTGCTGGCCGTGACCCAGGGCGACGGCAACGTCGTGCCGCAAATCCTGACGCTGGTCCAGCAGTCCCCGCGGGAGAACTACAAGCTGATGGAGACCACCCCCCTCCAGCCGGGCACCACGTTCCCTAACATCAGCCGCGGAGGGACCGAGACGCTGGCCGCCTCGGACAAGACCGGACTGCTCTACAGCGGTGAGGAAGCCATGTCCGGCCTGGCGGACAGGCTCACGTCAGCGGACTCCCCGTTCAAGGACAAGCTGGTCGAGGGCCAGTCCTCGCCGTACATCGCCGACACCCTGTCCTACCAGGCAGAGGTGGTGAAGGCCGGCGAGAACGGCAACTTCTCCTTCACCCACAAGGTGGTGCCGGAAAGCACGGTGGTGTTCCGTACCTCCGACGGCGGGGCCCTCGTCCTGGGCCGCATCAACTTCGGCTTCGAGGGCACCCCCAAGGCTGCCGGTGACAAGCTCAGCATCGGCGACGATGCGGCAGCCCTGGCCGGCGGCAAGGAAACCAGTACCGGCATGGTCTTGAGCTTCGCCGAATCCATGGCCGTCTACGTGCCGCCGGCAGGATCCTCGGACCCGATGAAGCTCGTCGCCGCAACCCGCGGCCTGGTAGGCGCCAGCTTCAAGTAGGCCCCCGACCGTATTACCACCGGCAGCGGCCGGAGTGGCTAGAGTGGGAAACATGAGTTCGCCAGCTTCCCGCCCAGTCCCTCCTGCCGCTGCCAGCCTGCTTAACCTGCGCGGCGCCGTCGACCTTTCCTCGCTGAAGCGGCCCGCAGCTCCCGCTGCGCCGTCCGGCCCGGCAGCCGGCTCGGGCCCGGCGCCTGGCCAGGAGGCGCCCGAAGGCGGAGCGGAGCTCACGGTCAACGTCACCGAAGCGAACTTCCAGCAACTCGTTGAACTCTCCGCCCAGGTTCCGGTCGTATTTGCCCTGTGGGCTTCCTACTCGCCGGAATCCGGCAGGATGCTGGAGACCCTCGAACGCGTGGTTGCCTCCTTCGGCGGCCGCCTGGTCCTGGGCGCCGCGGACATCGAAGCCTTCCCGCAGCTTGCCCAGGCCTTCCAGGTGCAGGCCGTCCCCACCGCTGTCGCCGTCCTCAAGGGGCAGCCGGTGCCGCTCTTCCAGGGCGCCGCTGACGAACAGCAGGTGCGCAGCCTGTTCGACGAGCTCCTCAAGGTGGCGGCCGCCAACGGTGTGACCGGAAGTCTCGACGGCGGTCCGGCGGGAGAGCAGGAGCCCGCGCCGCTTCCGCCGCTGCACCAAGCCGCTTTCGATGCCATCGAAGCCGGCGACTACGCCGCCGCCGCGGAGGCTTACCGCCAGGCCTTGCGGGAAATGCCCTCGGACCACGAGGCCAAAGCCGGGCTGGCACAGGTGGAGCTGATGGACCGGCTGCAGCCGCTGTCCGCCCAGGACAGCGAGGCCCTCCGCGCCCGGGCGGCGAACGAGCCGGATAACCTTGATGCGCAGCTGGCGGTGGCGGACCTGGACGTGGCTGGCGGCCATGTGGACGATGCCCTGAACCGCCTCGTTGCGTTCATCGGCAGAAACTTCGGCCCGGAACGGGAAACAGTCCGCGTCCGGCTGCTGGAACTGTTCGACGTCGTGGGCGCCGGAGACGAGCGCGTCGCCAAGGCGCGCCAGGCGCTCGCACGAGTGCTGTTCTAGTGCCTGCCCTGTTCCAGCCCCTGGCCTTGAGGTCGCTCCAGCTGCAGCACCGGGGCTGGGTATCGCCCATGTGCCAGTACAGCTGCGATCCCGACGACGGCCCGGGGGTTCCGAACGACTGGCACCTGGTGCACCTGGGGGCTTTTGCGACGGGCGGCGCGGCGCTGATCCTCACCGAAGCGGCAGCCGTGAACGCCGAGGGCCGGATCAGCCCCCGCGACGCCGGGCTGTACAACGACGAGCAGGCCGGAGCCTGGCAGCGGATCACCTCGTTCGTCCACCGGAACGGCGCCGCCGAGGCCAAGATCGGCGTCCAGTTGGCCCACGCCGGCCGGAAGGCGTCCACGTATTGGCCGTTCTCCGGCAAGCAGGGCAGTGTCCCGGCCTCGGATGGCGGCTGGCAGACCTTGGGCCCCTCCGAAACCGCCTTCGAAGGGTACGCCGCCCCTGCGGCCATGACCGTGGAGCACATCCGCGGTGTCATTTCCGACTTCGCCGCCGCGGCGGTCCGCGCCGTGGACGCTGGCTTTGACACCGTAGAGATCCACGCCGCGCACGGCTACCTCCTGCACCAGTTCCAGAGCCCGCTGATTAACAAACGCGACGACGAGTGGGGCGGTGACGAAGCCGGCCGGAACCGGCTGACCCTGGCGGTGATCGACTCCGTCCGTGCCGTCATTCCGGATTCCATGCCCTTGCTGCTCCGGATCTCGGCCACCGACTGGGCGCCCGGCGGGGTGGACCTGGCCGCTTCGGTCCGGTTGGCCCGAGAGGCCGCGGCCCGTGGCGTGGACCTGGTGGACGTCTCCAGCGGCGGGGCGGTCGCGCACCAGCAGATCAAACCGGGCCTGGGCTACCAGACAGGATTCTCCGCAGCCATCCGGCAGGAGGCGCACGTGGCCACGGGGGCGGTGGGACTCCTGACCACCCCTGGCCAGGCCGAGCATGCCATTGCCACCGGACAGGCAGACGGGGTCTTTATCGCCCGGGCGGCCCTCCGGGACCCGCACTGGTGGCTGCGCGCGGCCTTCGAACTCGGCTACGACATTACGTGGCCGCCGCAGTACGAGCGCGCCGTGCCGCGGCGTTCCTTCTGACGGCCGCCTGAGCCCATGGACAACCGGCAGCCGGACCACAGCCTGTCATCCGCTGACCGCGCGCTTGAAGCCGGCATCCTTGAGCTGCTGGCGTCACGCGCCGCGACGTCCAGCATCTGCCCGTCCGACGCCGCCCGCGCGGTGGGCGGGGCCGACTGGCGGGGACTGATGGAGGCCGCGCGCCAGGCCGCGCGCCGGCTGGTGGAAGCGGGAGAGGTGGAGGTCACCCAAGGCGGTGCCGTCGTGGATCCGGCGTCAGCCAAGGGCCCTATCCGCATCCGCAGGGCCCGGTAAGCGCAACGCACCGGTACGGGGTCAGCCCAGCAGGTCATCCACATAGCACCAGCGCCACTGTTCGCCGGGTTCGATGCTCCGCATGACGGGGTGCCCGGTTTCCTTGAAGTGGCGGCTGGCGTGCCGTCCGGCGGACGAGTCGCAGCAGCCCACCTGGCCGCATGCCAGGCACATGCGCAGATGCACCGGTGTGGTCCCCTCCCGTTCACACCCCGCACAGGCAGGGTTGTCGGGGACCGGGGACAGCATGGCCGCCGTCAGGTGGTCGCAAACGCCCCCGGGTTGGGCCAATCCCTCGCCGCCGCCGGCGTCAGTGGCGGAATCGAGCTCGTTGAGGGACGCGTCCAGCATGGACTCTTCGATGTCCAGCCGCTCGAGGACCTCGCTGAGGACTTCGTGGGCGAAGTCCCCGCCGCGGCGCAGTTCCAGGACCTTGTCCCGTTCGGCTTCCAGCATGGCCATCCGCAGCTGGGCGTAGCGCTGGCTGGGCGTGGTGGACTCCGCCCCCGGCCGGCCCAGGCGTTCCCAGGCGGCCAGGCCCCGCTCCTGCGTCCGGCGCCGCAACATGTCCATGACCTCCGGGGGATCGCTCTCGCGCCGCAGCTGGTCCAGGCGTTCCATTCCCGCGGCGGTGGCCAGCTGCATCAGTGAGGCCTGGTTCAAGGCATCCTCACGCCTGTCCGGTCCGGGCAGGCCCAGGGCCCGGACCAAGGCAGGCAGCGTGAATCCCTGCAGCACCAGGGTGCCGGCCACTACCACCATGGCGGCCAGGACCAGCACGTTGCGGTGCTCCAGGTCATCGGGCAGCGTCAGGACGGCGGCCAGCGTGACCACACCGCGCATGCCCGCCCAGGACACGATGGCCGGAAATTGCCAGGGCGGCGCCGGGTCCGCCCGCCGTACAGAGGGGATCAGGCGCGGCAGGTAGGTGGCGGGGAAGACCCAGACCGGGCGCAGCACCAGGACGGCCAGCAGGATCACGGCGCAGCCGAGCCACACGCGGCCGGCACCCAGGGAGTCGTCCTGGACGCTGTCGATAATGGTCCGGACCTGCAACCCGATCAGCAGGAACACCGCGTTCTCCAGGAGGAACTGCACGGTGTCCCAGTTGCTCCGGGCACTTTGCCGGGCTGCACCGTTGGGCATCGAGGGTGCTTTGGTGCCCATGACCAGGCCGGTGACGACGACGGCGAGCACCCCTGATGCGTGGATGGCTTCGGCGGGGAGGAACGCAACAAACGGAGCCATCAGCGACGCCGAGGTGTTGATGGCGACGTTGCTGATCCGTTTCCGGATTTCGGTGAGGACGTACGCGGCGGCGAGGCCCACCACCAGCCCGCCGCCGGCGGCCAGCACGAACCCTCCGGCCACGTCCAGGGCTGAGACGGAGCCGGCGATGGCCGCGACGGCGGCCCGGAGGCAGACCAGCGCGGTGGCGTCGTTGAGCAGCGATTCGCCTTCGAGGATGTTGACGATCCGCCGGGGCATGCCCACCTTCCGGGCGATGGCGGTGGCGGCCACCGCGTCCGGGGGTGCCACCACCGCGCCCAGCGCAATGGCGGCGGCCAACGGGATCTCCGGGAACAGCCACCACACCACCAGCCCGACGGCCAGGGTGCCGAAGATGACATACCCCACGGACAGGAGGCCAATGGACCGGCGGTTCGACGTGAAGTCGAACAGTGATGTCCGGAACGCCGCCGCATACAGCAGTGGAGGCAGCAGGCCCACCAGCACCAGTTCGGGATTCAGCTCAACGGGGGGAATGAAAGGCAGGAACGAGCCCGCCACGCCGGCCAGGACCAGCAGCAGCGGCACGGGGATATTGAATCTGCGGCCGATGGCGCTGGCGGCGCACACCACAGCAACGATGACCAGCAGGCCCAGCGCAATGTCCATGACGATAGTCTCCCACCCCGCACAGCGCGCTTCCGCGGGCTAGGCTGGCACCATGACTGCTCCGCTCCCTGACCAGGCGTCGAATTCCGGGCCCATCCCGGCCCTGTCCATCCGCGGGCTGGCCAAGAGGTTCGGCGGAAAGATCGCGGTGGACGGCATCAGCCTGGAGGTTCCGGCCGGCTCATTCTTTGGCATCGTGGGTCCCAACGGTGCGGGCAAAACCACAACCTTGTCCATGGCCACGGGGCTGTTGCGCCCTGACTTTGGCACCGTCGTGGTCCATGGGGTGGATGTCTGGCAGCATCCGCTGGAGGCAAAGCGCTTGATGGGAATCCTGCCCGACGGTGTCCGCCTTTTCGACCGGCTCACCGGCGAACAACTCATTACCTACGCCGGGTTGCTGCGCGGCATGGACAAGGCCGTGGTGGCGGCCCGGGTGGCGGATCTCCTCGCGGCAATGGACCTGGCCCAGGACGCCGGGACGTTGGTGGTGGACTATTCCGCCGGCATGACCAAGAAGATCGCCCTTGCCTCCGCCATGATCCATGCCCCGCGGCTCCTGGTCCTGGACGAACCATTCGAAGCAGTGGACCCGGTCTCCGCCGCTAACATCCGCTCCATCCTGGACCGGTACGTCGCTTCCGGGGGCACCGTCATCGTGTCCAGCCATGTGATGGACCTGGTGCAGCGCATGTGCGACCACGTGGCCGTCGTGGCCCGCGGCCGGGTCCTGGCCGCGGGGACGGTGGACGAGGTCCGTGCCGGTGCTTCCCTGGAGGACCGGTTCGTGCAGCTCGTGGGCGGCCACAGCCACACGGAAGGGCTCGAATGGTTGCGCACCTTCTGAGGCTCAAGCTCACGCTGCTGCGAAACGGACTGCGCCGCAGCCCCTGGCAGCTGGTGGGTATGGCCATCGCGGGGCTCTATGCGCTGGGCCTGGTGGCCATGCTCGTCATCGCCCTGGTCCTGCTGCGGAACGCGGGCACCGGAACCGCCCACACGGCCGTGGTGCTGGGCGGTTCTGCCGCCGTGCTCGGCTGGGGCGTCATCCCGGTGGTGGCCTCCGCCACGGACATGACCTTGGATCCGGCACGCTTCACGACCTTCGCCATTCCCATGAGGCAGCTGCTGGCAGGCCTTGCCCTTGGTGGCCTGATCGGTATTCCGGGCCTTGCCACCACCCTGGTCGCCCTGGCCACGGTAGCCACCTGGTCCCGCGGTGTCCTGCCCGCGCTCGCGGCCCTCGTGGGCGCGTGCCTGGGAGTCATGACGTGCGTCGTGCTGGCAAAGGTTGTCACCACCGCCACGGCGGGCCTCGCCGCGTCCCGGCGGTTCAAGGACATCAGCGCCATCGCCTTCATGGTTCCCCTGGTGCTGCTCGGTCCCATCGTGGCGGCCGTCGGCCGCGGGGTGTCGGCCTCCACGGGGTTCCTGCCGGATGTCGCCGGGACCCTGTCCTGGACCCCGCTGGGCGCGCCGTGGGCGCTCGGCGGTGACGTCGCTGCCGGCCGGCCGGCTGCGGCTGCCGTGAAACTGCTGGTGTCGGTGGGGGTCCTGGCCGGCCTGGCCTGGTGCTGGAAGCTGCTGCTGGAAAGGGCCCTCGTCACGCCGCCGTACACCGGTGCCGGCAAGCGGAAAGGCGGCCGCCTTGGGCTGCTCGGGGTCCTTCCGCCCACCCCGGCAGGCGCCGTGATGGCCAGGTCACTGACCTACTGGCTCCGGGACCCGCGGTATTCCGGTTCGCTCGTGGTGATCCCTCTGCTTCCCGTGATCATGCTGTTCCAGGGTGCGCAGACAGGCCACTACGGGGGCGTGGCCTTCCTTGCCCCGGTCTCGGCGTTCATCCTTGCCTGGTCCATCTCCGCCGACGTGTCCTACGACAACACCGCGTTCGCCCTGCACGTGGCCACCGGGGTCCGCGGCGTGGCGGACCGGCTGGGCCGGTCCCTCGCGTGCCTTGCCTTCGCCCTGCCGGTGGTCCTGGTGTTCGCGGTGGGGGCTGCGGCGCTGACCCGCGACTGGGCTGCGTTGCCCGGCCAGCTGGGGCTTAGTTTGGGGATCCTGTTCAGCGGCCTTGGCTTGTCTTCGGTGGTGTCTGCCCGGTACACAGTCACGGTTCCGCTGCCCGGCGACAGCCCGTTCAAGAAGCCGCCCGGGAACGTCGGCCAGACCCTCGCCGTGCAGTTTGTGGGGATGCTGGTCCTGCTGGTCCTGGTACTCCCCGAGGCAGCCCTGCTGGTGGCACAGGCCGTGACGGGCAGCGCCTTGTTCGGGTGGATCAACCTGGCCGTCGGCCTCCTCCTGGGCCTGGTCCTTTTCGCGGCCGGTGTCCGCCTGGGCGGCAAATGGCTTGACGCCAGGGGCCCGGAACTCCTGGCACAGGTTTCCGTCAACCGCTGACAACCCTGGAGGGAAGAGCATGGAAGTCGTCATCCTCGGCAGCGGCAGGCAAGCCGGAAGGCTCGCGGCCGACGCCATCGAGAAACTGGTCCGGCGCAAACCCGATGCGGTGCTTGGCCTTGCCACCGGGTCCTCACCGCTGCCGGTCTATGACGAACTCGCAGCCCGGCACCAGCAGGGCCTGGACTTCAGCAGGACTTCCGGGTTCGCGCTGGACGAATACGTTGGCCTGCCCGCCGGGCACCCTGAGTCCTACCGGGAGGTGATCCGCCGGGAATTCACCAACCGGGTGAACATCGCGCCGGAAAACGTCCACGGACCGGACGGAACCGCCGAGGATATCCCGGCAGCCTGCGCCGCGTATGAGCGAGCCATCGCCGCGGCCGGTGGTGTGGACCTGCAGCTGCTGGGCGTGGGCACCGACGGCCACATCGGTTTCAACGAACCGGGCTCGTCCTTTGCCTCACGGACCAGGATCAAAAGCCTGATCGAACAGACACGCCGGGACAACGCCAGGTTCTTCAACAGCCTCGCCGAGGTCCCGCACCACGTACTCACCCAGGGCCTGGGCACCATCATGGCAGCACGGCATGTGATCCTCCTCGCCACCGGCGCGCAAAAGGCCAAAGCCGTCCGCGACTTCGTGGAAGGCCCGGTGGCGGCCATCTGCCCGGCCTCGATCCTGCAGTTCCACCCCCATGCCACGGTCCTGCTGGACGAGGCCGCGGCATCCGCCCTGAAACTCGCGGATTTCTATCGCCACACCTATGAGAACAAGCCCGGCTGGCAAGGCTTGTAGGCGATGTACCGGCCGTCGCGTGCGTCCCTGAACGCGACGACGACGGCCCCTGCCGCACCCCGGCGCGGGCGTGCCGCCGTCGAACGCCCGGCCACCGGAAAGGCTAAGATGGATGCCATGACTAGCATGACGGACCCTCTCGAAAACGACCCGATGCGCGAGCTTTCCGGGGCTGGAACGTCCACGGCCACCATCGAGCGCGAGGAACTGCGCCAAGAGGTAGAACCGGGCGACCGGGAGCGCTTTGCCCACTATGTGCGCAAGGAAAAGATCATGGAGTCGGCTTTGACGGGCGAGCCCGTCATCGCGCTGTGCGGCAAAGTCTGGACGCCGGGCCGGGACCCGCAGAAATTCCCGGTGTGCCCCGAGTGCAAGGAAGTCTATGAGGGCCTCCGGCCGGGCAACGACGGCGGGAAGGGTCCGGGCGACTCGGGCAACAATAAGTAGTGACGGAGACGCTCTTTGGCGGCCCCACCCTGCCTCCGGCTTATCCGGAACGTGCAGCCTGGGGAACCGCGCCCAAACTCCGTGCCTGGCAGCAGGAAGCACTCGACCTCTACCTGGCGAAAAGTCCCCGCGACTTCCTTGCGGTGGCAACCCCCGGCGCCGGTAAGACCACCTTCGCGCTCCGGATTGCCTCGACGCTGATCGATTCCGGTGCCGTGAACCGGGTGACCATCGTGGCGCCCACCGACCACCTGAAGCGGCAGTGGGCTGACGCCGCCGCCAAGGTGGGCATCGCCATCGATCCCAACTTCAAGAACTCCGACGGCCAGCACGGCCGCGGATTCATCGGTGTTGCGGTTACGTATGCGCAGGTGGCCAGCAAGCCCTTGCTGCACCGCGCCAAGACCGAGGCCGCCCGGACGCTGGTGATCCTCGACGAGATCCACCACGGCGGCGAAGCCCTGTCCTGGGGCGATGGCCTCCGCGAGGCCTTCGATCCGGCGGTGCGGCGGCTGTCCCTGACCGGAACCCCCTTCCGTTCGGACACCTCGCCCATCCCGTTCGTGGAGTATGCGGAGGACCGGGAAGGCATCCGCCGCTCCAAGGCGGACTACACCTACGGTTACGGCAACGCCCTGCGCGACCACGTGGTCCGGCCGGTGATGTTCATGGCCTACTCCGGCCAGATGCGCTGGCGCACCAGCGCGGGCGAAGAGATGGCCGCCTCGCTCGGGGAGGCGGCCGTCACCAAGGACATCACCAGCCACGCCTGGCGAACCGCACTGAATCCGGCGGGGGAGTGGATCCCCGCTGTCCTGGCCGGCGCGGACAAGCGGCTCAGCGAAGTCCGGCGCACCGTACCGGACGCCGGCGGCCTGGTCATCGCCACGGACCATGAAGATGCGCGTGCCTACGCGGGGCAGCTGAAGAAGATCACCGGTGAATCGCCCACCGTCATCCTGTCGGACGATGCCAAGGCCTCCAGCAAGATCGAGGAATTCTCCGCCGGCGAGAAGCGCTGGATGGTTGCGGTCCGCATGGTGTCCGAAGGCGTGGACGTGCCCCGGCTCTCCGTGGGCGTCTACGCAACGTCCACCTCCACCCCGTTGTTCTTCGCCCAGGCCGTGGGACGTTTCGTGCGTGCCCGCAAGAGGGGCGAAACGGCGTCGGTCTTCCTGCCGTCCGTGCCGCAGCTGATGGCGCTGGCCAACTCCATGGAAATGGAACGCGACCACGCGCTGGACCGGCCGGAAAATGAGGACGGCGACGGACTCTTCAACCCCGAAGACTCGCTGATCGAGGAGGCCAACCGGGAAGAAAAGGCCTCCGACAGCCTCACCAAGGGCAAGTTCGAGGCACTTGACTCGCAGGCCTCCTTCGACCGGGTCCTTTTTGACGGCGGCGAGTTCGGCACCGGCGGCGAGGTAGGGTCCGACGACGAAATGGACTTCCTGGGAATTCCGGGCCTGCTGGACGCAGAGCAGGTGGGGACGCTCCTGCGCCAGCGCCAGCACGAACAACTGAACCGGAAGAACCGGAAGGCCCCAACCGCCGAAAGCCAGGTTCCCGCCGTCCCTGACCACCGGATGCTGATGGACCTGCGCAACGAGCTGGCCAAGAACGTGGCGGCGTGGGCCGCCCGGACGGGCACCCCGCACGGCGTGGTCCATACCAAGCTGCGCACCGTGTGCGGCGGCCCCCCGGTGGCACAGGCCAACGAGGAACAGCTGCAGTCCAGGCTCCGGAAGCTCCAGGACTGGTTCATCGGCCGTAAATAGGCCTCAGGCGATATCCACGCCGCCGAGTTCCATTTCGGCTACGGCGTCTTCGAGGTCGGCGGCAATCCCTGCCGTCAGGGACCGCACCACGGTGACGCCGTAGCCCGCCTGGACCGCGTCCAGCGAGGTGGCCTTCACGCAGTAGTCGGTGGCGATGCCCACCACCACCACGTCTTCGACGTCATGGCTCTGCAGCCAGTCATCGAGCCCGATCGCGTCCTCGTCCACTCCCGACGCGTCCAGGGACCCGGCCATTGCGCCGGCCTGGCGCTCCCCGGTGGGAACGGCGTCCTCGGGAGCCAACAGGCCCTCGAACCCCGAATACGCGGCCGCGAACTGGCCCTTCCGGAAGTACGCGTCGATGTACTCGGTGTCCAAGTCCGGGTGCAGTTCGGCGCCACGGGTTCCGGCCACGCAGTGCCGGGGCCAGCTGTCAACAAAATCGGGCGTGTCGGAGAAATGGCTGCCCGGATCGATGTGCCAGTCCTGGGTGGCCACCACGAAGTCGAATTCGTTGTGGTGGGCGTCCAGGTACTCGCTGATGGCGCCGGCCACGGCCGCACCACCGTCCACGGCGAGCGAGCCGCCCTCGCAGAAATCGTTCTGGACATCGACGATGATCAGTGCGCGGGACATCCGTCCTCCTCAGTGGTCTTCATAGAACGTGGGAATGGCGGGCTCGCCCCGCTGAAGGCGGTTCACCACCGGGGGGAGCTCCGCCATGGAATCGGCGTGCCGCTGCCGTGCGCGGACCACGCCTTCGTGCCCGGTCCATCCCGGTAGCAGTTCGCCGTTCTTCATGAACTGCTGCAGCAGCGGCCGGTCGTTGCCGTCATCCTCCGGCCGGTGGCCCACCCCCACAACCTCGGCCGTGGCGGTGCCGCGCTCGTCCAGTTTCCGCAACGCATACTTCCGGCCGCCCACGCTGGCCTTGTTCTTGGCCGCCTTGGCCACGGAGACGAAGTTTCCGGCGTCGTCCGTCCTGCTGACCAGCTTGTAGACCATGCTGGCCGTGGGAGCCCCGGAGCCGGTGACCAGTGAGGTCCCCACGCCGTAGGAATCAACGGGAGCGGACTGCAGCGCAGCGATGGCGTACTCATCAAGGTCCGACGTGACCACGATCTTCGTGTGCTCGTTACCGAGGTCGTCGAGCAGCCGGCGTACCCACTGTGCCTGGGCGACGAGGTCGCCGGAGTCCAGCCGGACCGCGCCCAGCCGTGGCCCTGCCAGGTCCACTGCCGTGCGGACTGCCTTCTCGACGTCGTATGTGTCCACCAACAGGGACGTGCCTTCGCCCAGCGACGCGATCTGGGCCTCGAAAGCCGCCCGCTCGTTATCGTGCAGCAGCGTGAACGAGTGCGCGGCCGTACCCACCGTGCGGATGCCGTAGCGTGCGCCCGCTTCCAGGTTGGAGGTGCTGTCAAAGCCGGCGATCACGGCAGCCCGCGCGGCGGACGCCGCAGCCTCCTCGTGCGTCCGGCGCGAACCCATTTCGATGCACGGCCGGCCGCCGGCCGCGCTGACCATCCGGGACGCTGCGGAGGCAATGGCGCTGTCGTGGTTAAGGACGGAGAGCAGGTATGTCTCGAGCATGCACGCCTCGGCGAAGGAGGCCTCGACGATCAGGATGGGGGAGTTCGGGAAGTAGGCTTCGCCCTCCGCGTAGCCCCAGATGTCCCCGGAGAACCTGTAGTTGGCCAGGTACTCCAGGGTTTCCCGGTTGACCACCCTGGTACGTTCCAGGAAGTCCAGCTCCGCCTCGCCGAACCGGAAGCTTGCGATGCCCTCCAGCAGGCGGCCGGTACCCGCCACAATTCCGTAGCGCCGGCCGTCCGGCAGCCGCCGGGCGAAGGCCTCGAACACCGATTTGCGGTGCGCCGCCCCCGAATGGAGGGACGCCTGCAGCATGGTCAGCTCGTAATGGTCGGTGTAAAAGGACGTGCGGGGATGGTCCCAGCCGGCGGAGGTGCTCACGAAAGTCACTCTAGTCCCCACCGGCTCCCTCGTCTCGCTTCGCTTCGCCGTGGGGCCCTCGCCAGTGTGGGCCCACCCACCGGCTCCCTCGTCTCGCTTCGCTTCGCCGTGGGGCCCTCGCCAGTGTGGGCCCACCCATAGAATGGACAGATGACCATAAGCGTTGCGCCCGGCCCCGATACACGGGAGGGCGTCCGGACCGGCACAGCGGAGTCCACCGACTCCCTCACCGCTCCGGACATCCCCTGGAACCTGGTGATCTGGAACGATCCCGTCAATCTCATGAGCTACGTGAGCTACGTCTTCCAAAGCTACTTCGGCTACTCCGAGACCAAAGCCAACAAGCTCATGATGGAGGTCCATAAGAAGGGCCGCTCGATCGTGGCCGCAGGCAGCAAGGAACAGGTGGAACGCCACGCGGTGGCGATGCACGGGTTCGGGTTGTGGGCCACGGTGGAAAAGGCCAGCGGCGGCCACGGCGGCAAAACGGGTAAGTCCGGCGGTCCGGGCCAGGGTAAGGGGAAGCGTGGCTAAGGCATTCAAATACGGCCTCAAGGGCATCACCGGGTTCCTGGAACCTGCCGAACGGGACCTGCTGCGCAGCCTGATCGATGACGTCATCTCCATGCTCCAGCCGGAGGACCGCGACGGACAGGACCCGCTGGCTGCCCTCATTGGCCTGGACATGGACGTTGCCGAACCTACGGACCGCGCGGTCAAGCGGCTCCTTCCCAACATCTCGAAGAACGACGACGCCGCGTCCCTGGAGTTCCGCCAGCTCACCGAGCGCTCGCTGCGGGAAACAAAAATCGGGGCGCTCCGTGCGGCGGCGCTGGACCTGGACAAGGATGAGATCGTCCTGACGCCGGAGGGGGCAAAGTACTGGTCCATGGCGCTCAATGACGTCCGGCTCGTCCTGGCAGAGCGGCTGGACATCCGCGACGAGGCCGACGCCGAACACGTCCACCGCATGCAGGACTGGTCCCAGGCCGAGGATGTGGAAAGCTACCTGGCCCTGGTGTACAACTTCACCACGTGGCTTCAAGAGTCCGTGGTCCAGGCCATGCTGCAGTCCCTGGAAACCCGCCGGTGAGCTGCGGCGGCCAGGGGGAGGCCGTTGGTTGTGACACATTCGACATGAGTCGCTGGACACAAGATGATGGCTGAGCCTTCCGGGAAGACCTATCCTCGAATAATCATGACAACAGCCTCGAGCACGGACCCGACGTTGGATGCGCAGCCTGCCGGCGACGGCGACCTCCCGGCCGCCGCACCGGAAACCCGGCCCATCGGCGTCTTCGACTCCGGTGTTGGCGGGCTCACCGTGGCCCGCTCCATCATTGACCAGCTGCCCAACGAATCGATCCTCTACGTCGGCGATACCGCCCACGGACCGTACGGCCCGCTGCCCATCGCCGAGGTGCGCGCCAACGCCCTGGGCGTGATGGACGAACTGGTGGACTCCGGTGTCAAGCTGCTCACCATCGCCTGCAACTCGGCGTCGGCCGCGGTCCTTCGGGATGCCCGCGAGCGGTACACCGCCAAATACGGCATCCCCGTCATCGAGGTCATCCAGCCCGCCGTGCGCCGTGCCGTCGCCGCCACCCGCAGCGGGAAAATCGGCGTGATCGGCACCTCCGCCACGGTGGGCTCGCGCGCGTACGAGGACACTTTCGCCGCCGCGCCGGACCTGGACATCACGTCCGTGGCATGCCCCGAATTCGTCAGCTATGTCGAGGCCGGCATCACCACCGGGCCGGCGCTCTTGGCCGTCGCAGAGGAATACCTGGCGCCCCTCAAGGCCGCCGGGGTGGACACGGTGGTCCTGGGCTGCACGCACTACCCGCTGCTGACCGGCGTCATCTCCTACGTGATGGGCGCGGACGTCACCTTGGTTTCCAGCGCCGAGGAGACAGCCAAAGACGTCTACCGCGCGCTGGCCACCCACAACCTGCAACGCCCGTCCGACACCCCGCCCGAGCACCACTTCGTGGCCACCGGCGACGCCGGCCAGTTCGAGGCGCTCGCCCGGAGGTTCCTGGGCCCCGAGGTCCTCTCCGTCCGGCACGTGGACCACGTCGCCGCGCAATACCCCACCGGCAGCCTCGCCCGCATCACGCCGGAAATGATTGCCGCCGCCCAGGCCGCGCGCGGACGCCCCCGGATCTCCAATTTCGTGGGCGGCGGACTCGCCGACGCCGGCCGAGCCGGAGGACCCCGCCCGTGAAGCTGACCATCGTGGGGTGCACTGGCTCCTTCCCCGGGCCCGGCTCCCCGGCGTCGTGCTACCTGCTGACCGCCACCGACGGCGAGCGGACCTGGAAGGTGGTGATGGACCTCGGCAGCGGTGCGCTGGGCGCCATCCAGCGGTACACCGACCTGGAGGACATCGACGCCATCTTCCTCACCCACCTGCACCCGGACCACTGCATGGACCTGTGCGGCCTGCACGTCGCCATCCGCTGGAAGCCCGGCGGCTGGGGCCGCGGCCGCATCCCGGTGTGGGGCCCTGCCGCGACGGCCAACCGGATGGCCACCGCCTACGGCCTGGACCCGGATCCCGGCATGCACGAGGAATTCGATTTCAGCAACTGGACCGAACGTGAACCCGTGACCGTGGGGCCGTTTACCGTCACGCCCTTCGCCGTCAACCACCCCATCGAAGAGGCCTACGCCCTGCGGGTGGAGGTGGTGGAACCCGGCAAGGACGGCGTCCCCGTCACCCGGACGCTCACGTACTCCGGCGACACCGACTCCTGCGCCGGGCTTGAGGAAGCCGCCAAGGACGCGGACCTGTTTCTGTGCGAGGCAGCCTTCGAAGAGGGCCGCGACGACGGCATCAAGGACGTGCACCTGACCGGAAAGCGGGCGGGGGAGACCGCAGCCGTGGCCGGGGCCCGCCGGCTCCTGCTGACCCACATTCCGGTGTGGACATCGCCCACCACCGTCATGGCCGAGGCCCGGCCGGTTTTTCCCGGCGACGTGGCCGTGGCAGTGGCCGGTGTCCACTACGCGATCTAGCGGCGGGCCGCACTCGATAAGCTAAAGGCATGACATCTGAAGCAACTGCAGTGCCCATCGTGCGCGCCGACGGCCGTGCCCCCGACCAGCTCAGGCCCATCAGCATCACCCGCGGATGGTCCAACCAGGCTGAGGGATCGGCACTGATCGAGTTCGGCAACACCCGGGTGCTGTGCACGGCCTCCCTGACTGCCGGCGTTCCCCGCTGGCTCAAAGGCGAAGGCCGCGGCTGGGTCACCGCCGAGTATGCCATGCTGCCCCGTGCCACCAATACGCGCTCGGACCGGGAATCGGTCAAGGGCAAGATTGGCGGCCGCACCCACGAGATCTCGCGCCTGATCGGGCGTTCGCTGCGCTCCATCATCGACACCAAGGCGCTGGGCGAGAACACCATCGTGCTGGACTGCGACGTGCTGCAGGCCGACGGCGGCACACGCACCGCCGCTATCACCGGGGCCTATGTGGCGCTGGCGGACGCCATCCGGTTCGCCCGCGACACCAAGCTCATCGCCAAGAACGCCCAGCCACTCCTCGACACCATTGCCGCCGTCTCGGTCGGTATCATCGACGGCGTTCCCATGCTGGACCTGCCGTACGTGGAGGACGTCCGGGCCGAAACAGACATGAATGTCGTGGTCACCGGCTCCGGCAAATTCGTCGAGGTCCAAGGCACAGCGGAAGGCGCCCCGTTTGACCGGGAGGAGCTGAACCAGCTCCTGGACCTGGCCCTGCTGGGCACCACGCAGCTGGCCGCCATCCAGCGCGAAACCTTGGCGGACGCCCTGTGAGTGCACCCTCACCCAAGCTCGTGCTCGCCACGCACAACGCCGGGAAACTGCGCGAACTCCGTGAACTGCTGCGCGGGCAGGTGCCCGGGCTCGACGTCGACACCCAGGTGGTGGACGCTGCGGCGGCAGGTGCGCCGGACGTCGTCGAAACCGGGGTGACCTTTGCCGAGAATTCGCTGCTGAAGGCCCGGGCGGTGGCCGGGGCCACCGGCCTGGTGGCCATCGCCGACGACTCCGGGCTTGCCGTGGATGTCATGGGCGGGGCGCCGGGCATCTTCTCCGCCCGCTGGGCGGGACGGCACGGTGACGACGCCGCCAATCTTGAACTGCTGCTGAACCAGCTGTCGGACGTTCCCGATGAGCATCGCGGCGCGGCGTTCGTCTGCGCGGCAGCCCTGGCAGTGCCCGCCGGCACCGCAGGGCCGGGCCGCGAGGTGGTGGAGTACGGCCAGCTGGAGGGCGTCCTCCTGCGCGAACCCCGGGGTGCCGGCGGCTTCGGCTACGATCCGGTGCTGCAGCCGGCCGGTGAGAACCGGAGCTGCGCCGAGCTCTCCGCCGACGAGAAGAACGCTATCAGCCACCGCGGCAAGGCCTTCCGTGCCCTGCTGCCCGCCATCGTGGCAGCCCTGGAAGCAACGGGCTGAAGGAAGCGGCACGCCGCACAACAGAAAAGGTGCGCATCCCGCCGGGGTGCGCACCTTTTTCCGGATGTGGGGCCGGACTATTCCTGCCGGCCGCCGGGGAGCTTGCGCGGAGTCTTCTGCTCCGCTTCGGGTCCGTGCTCCTCGATAAATTCGTCGACGGCGTCGGTGCCGTAGGCCTGCGCCTGGCGCCTGGCTGACATGCCGCGCAGGAGTTCAATGCCGATGGGCACGACGGAGACCAGCACGATGGCGATGAAGATGATGTCCAGGTTGTCCCGGACCCACGGAACGGTGTCGCCCAGCAGGAACCCGAGCAGTGTCACGCCGCCACCCCAGAGCACCGCACCGATGACGTTATAGATGAAGAATTTGCGCTTGCTCATCTGCGCCACGCCGACGATCACGGGGACAAAGGTCCGGATGATGGGAACGAAACGGGCCAGGATAAGCGCCTTGCCGCCATGCTTTTCAAAGAACGCGTGCGCGCTCTCGACGTTCTCGCGCTTGAAGAGTTTGGAGTCGGGCTTGTTGAAGAGGGCAGGGCCCGCTTTGGAACCGATCAGGTATCCCGCCTGGTTGCCGATGATGGCGGAGACCACGATCAGCAGGGCCAGGAGCCAGATGTTGAACTTGATGGTGCCCGTGGCAACCAGCAGGCCGGCAGTGAACAGCATGGAGTCGCCGGGAAGGAAGAATCCCACCAGCAGGCCGGTCTCGGCGAAGACGATGCCGCATACCAGCAGGACCACCCAGGGGGCGAGCGCCGGATCGGCCAGGAAGACCTGGGGGTTCAGCCAGTCGGGCAGGAAGGAGGCCATTGGCGGCTGCACCGGACCCGCGCCGCCCAGCATGGACACAGCGAGGTGGTTCATCACAGGAAAGTTCACCCCTCAAGCGTACTTGACCGGCCTGCGCCTCCCGGGCCTGTCCCTGCCGGCCCGGGGCCGCCGTCGGCGGTAAGGTGGGGGCCGTGGGTTTGGACTTTACGGCGATCGACTTCGAAACAGCCAACGGCTTCCGGGGCTCCCCCTGCTCGGTGGGCCTGACAAAGGTACGGGGCGGCAAAATTGTCGACGAGGCCTCCTGGCTGATGCGGCCGCCGGCCGGCTACGACCACTTTGACCACCACAATGTCCGGATCCACGGAATCACCCCTGCCGACGTTGCGGTGCAGCCGCGGTTCGGGGAGCTGTTCCCTGAAATCGGGGCGTTCATCGGCGAGGACGTACTGGCCGCGCACAACGCAGCCTTCGACCTGGGCGTCATCCGCTCTGCGCTGGAAGTGTCAGGGCTGCCGGGCCCGGCCTACGACTACGTCTGCACGGTCATGTTGTCGCGCCGTTGCTATTCGCTGGTCTCCAATTCGCTTCCCTTTGCCGCAGAGGAAGCGGGCGTGCCGCTGGTGAACCACCACGATGCTGCGGAGGATGCCCGGGCCTGCGCCGGCATCCTGATCGACATTGCAGCCCGCAACGGTGCCAACAGCATCGCCGAACTGTACCTGTCCCTGGGTTTGGCCATGCCGCGCCAGCAGGCGTTTGATCCCGCCACCGGCGAAGTGTCGAAGCCCAGCCTGGCGGCCATGTCCGGCGCCTCAGGCAACGGCGCGGCGCTGGTGCGGCGGTTCCAGTCCGGTTGGCCCGAAGAAGGGCTCAATCCCGAACCAAACGCCGACGCCGAGCCCGGCCACCCGCTGTACGGCCAGACCGTCGTATTCACCGGGCAGCTTTCCATCGGCCGCCCGGACGCCAAACTCCGGTCGGCCCACCACGGTGCCCGAACCGAGAGCCGGGTGACCGGCCGCACCACCGTCCTGGTGGTGGGGGATGGGTTTGTGGCCTCGGACCTTCGCTCCGGACGGTTGACCGGGAAGGCACGGCGTGTCCTGGAGCTCCATGACCGCGGGCAGGCCATCGAGGTGTTGTCCGAGGGCGAGTTCCTGCAGATGGTGGGCAGTGCAGCCGTCCCCGGGGCCCGCTTGAACGCCCGCACCGAACCCGCCGGAGCGGATGCCTTCGCGGCGGCCCTCAACGCCTGAGGCGGCCTCGCGGTATCCTCCCGGGTTCATCGGGCGCAACAAATCTTGGCCGCCGGGCGCTACCCTCCTAGCCTTGCGTGATGAGCTCCTTGTTCGCTTTCCCCAACCCGGTCAACGAGTACGCGGCCCGCACCACGGCCGCCCTGGTGGTACTGCTCTCGGTGGTCACGGCAGTGACTGGTTCCGTGTGGGGCCTGCTGGCCATCGCCGTCGGGTTCTGGCTGCGGCTGCTCTTCGGCCCGCGGATCTCACCGTTGGCCGTCCTCTCCGTGAAGGTCATCACCCCGCGGCTGGGAAAGGTGAAGCTCGTTCCCGGGCCGCCAAAGCGCTTTGCCCAGGGCATCGGCGCGGCCGTCTCCACGGCCGCCCTGCTGCTCTTCGCGTCCGGCCTGGGCCTGGCAGCGTGGTTGCTGCTGGGGATCCTGGTAGTCGCGGCATCGCTTGAAGCGTTTGCCGGATTCTGCCTGGGTTGCACGATTTTCGGCTTCCTGCAGCGCCGCGGAGTGATCCCCGAGGATGTCTGCGAGGCCTGCAGCAACATCAGCCTTCGCCGGTCGTGACCCGCACCAGCTGATCCGCCATCCCACGGACCACCTCCGGGCCTTCCAAGGCGCCGAGCCATGGGGCGGGCAGGCAGTCCTCGCCGTACCAGGCGCCCAGGATGTTGCCCGCCAGGGAGCCGGCGGTGTCGCTGCCGCCGCTGTGGTTCACCGCCACGGCCATGGCGTCCCGGAAGTGCTGTTCCGGCAGCACCGGGGCGCCCCCGGGCGGAAGCGTGGCGAGGACGGCGTACAGTGCGACGGCGAGAGCCTCCTCCGCGAACCAGCCCTCGCCCAGTGCCTGGATCAGTTCCTCGGGCGGAAGAACTGCCGTGTCTGCGAGCCGCAGGGCCGCTTCAAGCCGGTGGGGCAGCTCCGGTGCCACGTGCGGGATGGTGGCCGCGTGCGCGGTCACGGCGGCGGCGGCTTCCCGGAGCTCCTCTCCGGCGACCAGGCGGTGGATCAGGAGGCTGAAGACACCGGAACTTTGGCGTGCTGCGGGGTGGCCGTGGGTCAGTGACGCGGCATCGGAACTCAACTTATAGGCCGCCTCGGGCGAGATGTGCGGGATCAACCCGAACGGCGCCGAGCGCATCACCGTGCCGGCACCTTTCGAGTCCGGATTAACGGGCCGCACCGACGTTCCCATCTCACCGGTGGCCAGGCCGCTGATGCAGTCCTGCTCCGGGTGGCGCTGCTGCCGCAGCACGTCGTTGCCGTCGATCCAGCGCGGCTGGGGAGCCGGTGCGGACGGCCCGGCGTCTATGCCCTGAGTGGCCAGCCAGCGCAGGTAGGCCAGCCAGACACACGCATTCACGTCCGCGCCCACACCGGAGTTGGCCCACTCCAGCGCCTCCACCAGGCCGTCCACGGTGTAGAGGGTCAATTGCGTGTCGTCGGAGAAATGGCAGGGGCCGGAGAGGTCTTCAAAGTCTGTCAGGCCGTGGGCGCCGAACCGCCGGCGGATCTCGTCGATGGAATCGAACTCCACGGCGTAGCCCAGCGCGTCGCCCAGGGCCCCGCCCAAGAGGGAGCCGTGGATCCGGGACTGGGGAGTGGGCGTGCCGTGGTCGATGCTCATGGAGACAAATTTACCGTCCGGACGCACTCCGAACGGTTGGGGGCGCGTCCGGCAGTGGGGAACCGGGAAGCGGGTGTGGACAGCAGGTGTCCAGCAAACGCCCAGACTGGGCTGGAATACTGCTCGGGTTGCCTGCGCTGCCCGCCGCCCCTGCCGGCCGGGGCGGCTCCGCAACCCCAGAAAGCACCCGACGAGCGAAGGTCCAGCCATGAGCACCCCTGTCCCAGCCCGCGACGCACTGCAGCCCGGCGGCACGGATCCCGCCAGCCGGGCACTGCTGCCCCGCCTGGCAGCCGAGGCTTTCGGCAGCCTCTTCCTGGCGGTGGCAGGGCTGGGCGTACCGCTGTTCAGCATTCCGCAGTCCAGCCCGGTACCCGCGGCCCTGGCTGCCGGCCTCGCCATCACGGCCGCCATGCTCGCTTTCGGGCATATCTCCGGTGGCCACTTCAACCCGGCCATCACCTTGGGCCATCTCCTGGCCGGCCGGATCCGGGCCGGGGCGGCCGCAGCGTACGCCGCCGCCCAGCTCGTGGGCGCCCTGGTGGGTGCCCTTGCCTTGTTCGGCATCCTGCGTACCCTGCCCGGCATTCCCGACAGCCGGACCGCCTTCGATACGGTGGCCGCCGGCTTCGGCGACCATTCCCTCATCCAGGCACCCCTTGCCGCGGTTGTGCTGCTGGAATTGCTGGGAGCCGCAATCATCGTGGCAATCTTCCTGGGCGCTGCCGGCCGGGACAACGGCGGCCTGCGCGATAACGCCGGCGTGGAGGGCAGCAGCCGGACGGTTGCCGCCGTTGCCGTCGGCCTGTCCTTCGCGTCGCTGCTCCAGGTGGGCCAGTCCGTCGGCAACCTGCCTTTCAACCCCGCCCGGGCCCTCGCCTCTGCCGTTTTCAGCTCCGGTGCGGCGCTGGGCCAGGTGTGGGTTTTCCTGGTGGCCCCGCTGGCCGGCGCCGCCATCGCAGGCCTGGTGTTCCGGATTTCAGGCACGGCTGACGCCCCGCACAGCGCCGCAGCGGCGGACGCTGCCGACCACGACGACGACGCGAGTGTGGAAACAGGTGGCGGGGACGCCGGGGCCGGGTCTTCGCCGGTCCAGTCCCGGATCGACGATGACGCCGACGCTCCGCGTGCGGAGCCGAAACTCCCGGCGGCACGCACTGCCGCACCGGAGGGGCAGGCACGCAACGTCAGCGAGGCCCAGGAATTCTTCGAGGGCAAGCGATCCTGATCAGTCCGGGCCGCGGCGGTTTCCGCCACTGTCAGTGGCTGCCGATAGCGTAGCTATATGCGGTTACTTCATACCTCGGACTGGCACCTGGGCCGGTCCTTCCACGGCGTTGGCATGCTGGACGCCCAGCGGGCCTTCATCGACCAGATGGTGGCAACGGTGGAACGGGAGCGCATCGACGTCGTCCTGATTGCCGGCGATGTCTACGACCGGGCACTGCCAGGGGTGGACGTGGTCCACTTGCTCGATGACGCCTTGGTCAGGCTCACCTCCGCCGGAGCCAAGGTGATGATCACCAGTGGCAACCACGACTCCGCAATCCGGCTGGGTTTCGCCTCACGGCTGCTGGAACGCGGGGGAGTCCACCTGCGCACCAAGGTGGCTGAGCTTGACCATCCACTGCTGCTGCCGCTCGGGCAGGACGCCGCGGGCCGGGACGCCGTCCTGGCCCTGTACGGCATTCCCTGGCTTGAACCCCGGCTCGTTGCCGACCAGCTGGGCGTGGAAACGGCAAGCCACTTCGAGGTGACCCGGGCGGCCACCGCCCTTATCCGGGCCGACATCGCACGGCGTACAACCGCCGCCACCGTCCATTCGGTGGTCCTGGCCCACACCTTCGCCAGCGGCGGCATCAGCTCGGACAGCGAGCGGGACCTCAGCATCGGCGGCGTGGGTGCCGTTCCCCTGGACCTGTTCGACGGATTCGGCTACACCGCACTCGGCCATCTCCACGGACGCCAGGCGCTGTCTGAGCGCGTGCGCTATTCGGGCTCCCCGCTGGCCTATTCCTTTTCCGAGTCCACGCAGCGGAAAGGTGCCTGGCTCGTGGACCTGGAGCCGGATGGAGTCACCTCGGTGCAGGAGATCGAGTGGGATGCCCCGCGAACCCTCGCTGTGCTGCGCGGCACCCTGGCCGAGCTCCTTGTTGAGCCCGGGCATGCCTGGGCCGAGACCGCCTACTGCCAGGTCACCCTCACTGATGCCCAGCGTCCCGTGCGGGCGATGGAGCGGCTCCGTGCGCGGTTCCCTGAGACCCTGGTCCTGGCTTTCGACCCGCAAGGCGGGAACAACCCGGACCAGGCAAGCTACAGCAGCAGGCTTGCCCACGCCCCGGACGACCTCGCCGTGTGCTGCGGCTTCCTGGACCACGTGCGCGGGCGCAGCGCGGACCAGGATGAACAAGAGGCGCTCGCCGCCGCGTTGGAGAACGTCCGCCTGCTGGAGGCCTCGCGGTGAGGATCCACCATCTGCGCATCTCAGGCTTCGGCCCGTTCGCCGGAACAGAAGACGTCGATTTCGACCGGCTCAGCGCCCACGGCCTGTTCCTGCTGAACGGGCCTACCGGTGCGGGCAAGACCAGCGTCCTCGACGCCATCTGTTTTGCCCTGTACGGATCCGTTCCGGGTGCCCGGCAGGACGGCAAGCGGCTCCGCAGCGACCATGCGGAGCCCGGCCAGGAGCCGGCCGTAACCTGCGAATTCTCCGCCCAGGGGCGCCGCTTCGAGGTCACCCGCTCGCCCGCATGGGACAAGCCCAGTGCACGGGGCAGGAACGGTTTCACCACCCAGCAGGCCAAAACCCTGCTCCGTGAACGCGTCGGCGGAACCTGGGTGGAAAAATCTGCCCGCAATGACGAGGCCGGAGCAGAGATCATGGCTTTGCTGGGCATGGACCGTGAACAGTTCACCCGGGTCATCATGCTGCCGCAGGGGGAATTCGCCGCGTTCCTCAGGTCCAAAGCTGCGGACCGCCTTGACCTGCTGCAGAAACTCTTCGGGACGCAGCGGTTTGAAGCCCTGGAACAGGAACTGTCCCGCCAGGCCGCCGCGGCCAGGGAAGACGTTGCCGCCCTGGTCGGCCAGCTGGGTGTGCTGGCGGCCCGTGCCGAAGCCGAGGCCGCGCCGCTCCAGCTCCCGCAGGAGGCGGCACCGGCGCCAGAGGATACCGCCGGCAGGCTTGGCTGGTTGCAGGCCGCTGTTGCTGCGCGACTGGCAGAGCTCACGGAGCACGCAGCGGGCGCGACATCCCTCAGCCAGGAACGCCGCAGTGACGTGGAACGGGAAACCGCACGGCACGAGCGGGCCCGCAAACTCCAAGCGGCCACCGTGCGGCAGCAGGCCGTGAAGGACGGGGCAGCACGGCAGGAAGAACTCGCTGCCCGGCTGGGCCGGCACCGCGAGGCGGAAGTCCTCCAGGGACAGCTGCGCGCGGTGGATGCGGCGGCCGGCAAAGTGCAAAGCGCCGGGGGCGCCGCTGAGGCCGCCATGACCCTCCTCAGGATGGCTGCCGCGGACAGTACCGAACTCGCCCAGCTCAACTTGGGCGCGGATGAAGCCGCCGTGCCGCCGGTCCAAACCCACAAGGGCTCCGCAGGCCACAATACGGCGGAAATCGTGCCGGGGGCCGCCCAGGAGCTGGCCCGGCTTCGGTCGCTGCTGGCCGTCGTCGAAGCACGGCTGCCGGATGAGCAGAGGCTGCAGGAGCTGTATGGGCGCCACCGCAGCCTGGCCGGCCGGCAGGACGGAGTCAGGCTGGACGTGGAGACGCTGGGAAGCCGGGTTGCGCAGTTGCTGGCGGACCGGGAGCTGCTGGCCGGAACCATGGGCCAGCTGGAGCCCCGTGCCGCCGACGCCGCGCTCCGCCGCAAGGAGGCGGCCGCTGCCACGGAACTTCTCGACGTCGTCCGGCGGTACGGGACGGCCATGAAGGGCCGGGACCTCGTGAACGCCCGATACGACGACTCACGGGAAAGCCTGCTGGAGGCGAAAGGCCGGTGGCTGGACCTGCGGGAGGTCCGGCTCGCCAACGCCGCATCCGAGCTTGCCGCCAAACTGGTGGCCGGTGAGCCCTGCCCGGTCTGTGGAAGCGGAGAACATCCGGCGCCGGCGGGATCCGGCACGGAAGGACCGTCGCTGGCCCAGGCCGAGGAAGAGGCCCACGCCGCCTATGAAGCGGCCGAGGCAGCCCACGGCGCTGTCAGCGCCGAACGCGCCGAAGCCGAGCAAACGGTGGCCGTCCTCGCCGGACAAGGCGGGACCATCCCCGTGGCCGAGGCCCGCACAGGGGCCGAGGAGGCGTTGGCTGCGGCAGAGGCCGCCGAACAGGCCGCGGAAGAGCTCCAGGAACAGCGGCAACGGCTGGAGGCACTCGATGCAGGTATCGAACAGGCCCGCTCCGCGCTGTCAGACGCGGAGGCTGAGCTGTCCCACACCGCTGTCCTGCTCGCCGACCTCGCCGAACAGGCTGCCGCACTGGACGGGGCCCTTGCCGGCCTGCGCGGAAACCACCGCACCTTGAACCGGCGGCTGCGGGTCCTTGAAGACGCCGTGGCGGTCCTGGACAAAGCTGTTGAAGCGCAATCACGGCTGGACACCGCCAGGGCGCAGGCCGCCGAAGCGGAGGAGAACCTCGAGCTTGCCCTGCCGGGGGCGGGTTTCGCCTCTGCCGCCGAGGTTCGCAGCCAACTGCTGGGAGCTGCGGAAGTGGCAGCACTCGAAGCTGAGGTCCGCACGGCCGGGGAAGAAGCTGCCCGGGTAGCCGGGCTGTTCGAGTCGGAGGACCTGGTGCTGGCCATGGCCGAAGCAGGAGACGGCTTCATACCCGACGATGAACGGCTCGAGGTACTCCGCAGCCAGGCTGCTGCCGCGCACCATGACGCCCGGGAGGCTGATCTCGCCGCAGGACTGGCCCGCCGGTGCCTGGCGGCCCTTACCTCGATAGCGGCGGAATATGAGGACCTGGCGTCCTCGTCCCGGGAACCGGCCGAGCGGGCACAGATGCTCGCCGGGCTGGCCGAAGCGGCCGCGGGCAGGGGGGAGAACACCTACCGGATGAGCCTGAACAGCTACGTCCTGGCCGCGCGGCTGGAACAGGTCGCCCTCGCCGCATCGGAGCGCCTGGTGGCCATGAGCGATGGCCGCTACCTGTTGCAGCACACCGATGCCAAGGCGGCCCGCGGTGCTAAATCGGGATTGGGCCTTGAAGTGGTGGACCAGTGGACGGGCTTCCGCCGCGACACGTCCACACTGTCCGGCGGCGAATCCTTTATGGCGTCGCTGTCGCTGGCCCTGGGCCTGGCGGATGTGGTCCAGCAGGAGTCAGGCGGCGTTGAAATTGAGACCCTGTTCGTTGACGAAGGCTTCGGCAGCCTGGATGAACAGTCCCTTGAACAAGTCATGGACGCCCTCGAAGGCCTCCGCGACGGCGGCCGCGTGGTGGGGCTGGTCAGCCATGTGGCCGAGATGAAACAGCGGATTGCCACCCAGCTGCAGGTGCTCAAGAGCCGGAACGGCTCCACGCTGCGGATATCTGAAAGCGTGGACGCACTTTCCTGACCCCGGCGGATATACTGAACCGCGTTACCGGGTTGCGCGCATCGGGAGGAGGGACGATGCGCATGGATTGAACGAGCCCGGAATTGACACCTCACACCACCCCTTCAACCACCCGCGACGCTCCGGCCCGAAGCACGGGCCCTTCCGCCAGGGACGACTCTGCCCGGGATTCCGGTGGAACGGCAGCAGGCCGCTTCGCGCGCCTCCCCGAACTCGCCGGCAAGACTTTTCTTCCGCTGGGACTTTTCGCGCGGCTGCCGCTGGCCATGCTGACCGTCGGCACCCTGACCTTGGTGACCTCCGTCAGCGGCTCCTTTGCCGTCGGAGGGACGGCCGCCGGCGCAGTAGGCATTGGCTCGGCACTGGGCGCTCCCTTCCTTGGGGCACTGGCCGACAGGCGTGGACAACGCCCCGTGCTGCTGGTATCGGCAGTGCTCAACACAGTGGCCGTGCTGGTGCTGGTCCTGGCCGCCCTTGCCGCCGGAAAAACCGGCGGATTCCCGCTGGGAGTCCTGGCAGCGGCCTTTGCTGCCGGAGCAACGTGCCCGCAGGTGGGTCCGCTGGCCAGGGTCCGGTGGATGTCACTGACAAGTGCCGCGGCCGGTGCCGGCGCCGACGTCCGCGGCCAACGCGACCTGGACACCGCGCTCTCCTACGAAAGTACTGCTGACGAAGTGACTTTTGTCCTGGGGCCCGCGCTCGTGGGGGCGCTTGCCAGCCTGGTGGCGCCCTGGCTGCCGCTGGCCCTGGCCGCTGCCCTGACCATCACGCTTGTCCCGGCGTTTGCCGTTCACCCCACCCATCGGGCCGTGCCGGTCACCCGGCACGCCCGGGGCAGGAAAGGCGCGGGCGCTGAGACATCCCGAAAGCTGCCCTTGGCCGTGGCACTGCCCGTGGTGGCGATGGTCTGCATGGGCACGTTCTTTGGGTCCACCCAAGCGGCCCTCAGTGCTTTCTCCGCCGGCCTGGCGGGTGCGGAGATCGCGGGATTGCTGTACGCGGTCATGGGCCTAAGCTCTGCGGCCGCTGCGCTCTCGGTTGCCTACTGGCCGCGCAAGGCAGGCCTGGCCCTGCGCTGGGTGGTGTGCGCAGTCATCATGGCCGCGCTTGCCGTCCTGCTGCTGTTGCCATCGTCCCTGCCCATGATGGCGGCAGTCCTGCTGGTCCTTGGGCTTCCGGTCGGGCCGGTCATGGTCACGGTGTTTGCCGTCGGCGGCACTTTGGCTCCCGCCGGCCGCCTGGGCACCGTGATGACCGGCCTGGCCAGCGGCATTGTCGCCGGTACGGCGGTGGGCTCAGCCATTGGCGGGCAGCTGGCCCAGATCCATGGGGCCGGCGCGGCGTTCCTGGTCCCGGTGTGCGCGGCCGCAGCGTTGGCGCTGCTTGGTGCGGGGACCGCCGTCGCACTCCGCCGGCGGCGCTGACGGCCGAACCCGTGGCCGGCGGTCCACCGGCTCAGGCCAGCTGGCTCTCGATCCGGGCCGCGCTCTCGGCAATGGCGGTACCCACGGCCTCGGGGTCGTGGGCCGACCGGATGTAGACGACGGCGAGGGCGGCCGGCCGGCCGCCGGGCACCCGGACAGGCGCCGCCAGGGAGGAAACTCCGGCGATGACCTCGTCATGGCTGGCGGAGTATCCCTTCCGGCGCGCCTCGGTGGCCTCCGGACGGTAGGGAATCCCGGTCCCCAGCCTGTTCCACTCGGCCTCCGTCAGGGCGGACTGGATGGCGATCCCGGGTGCCCCGGCGTTGATGGGATGCCGGGTTCCCGGGTGCTGGGCCACAGTGGCTCCGGAGTGCCGCGGTTCGACCGTGACCAGGGTGATGCAGTCATGGTGGTCCCACACGGCCACGAAGGCCGTCATGTTCAGCGAGTTTGCCAGCTGGGTCAGCTCAGGAAGCGCGGCGCTCTGCAGGTTGCGGGAGACGCCGCGGGCCAGGACCGCGAGGCCCGGGCCGGGCTGCACCCGGCCCGCATCGTCGCGCACCAGGAGCGAATGGTCCTCCAGGGTACGCAGGATCCGGTAGGCGACCGAGCGGTGGACACCCATGGCGTCCGCAAGCTCGGCGATGGTCAACGGTCCCGGAGCGGCCGCCAGGATCTCGAGGGCACGGATACCGCGCGACAGGGTCTGGGACGGGGAAGCCTGCGGCAGGGCCGCTCCGGCCTGCGCTGCGGCGGGAGGAGTCATGTGTCCATCCTAGGTTGCCGAAACTGCGGGCACAGGACCCTTGTCCTCGCCGCGTCGTGACTGTATTGTCCTCTATACGAACAGTGAGTTCCATTATCGAACACGCAATCGGTGGCGGGCCCCACCCAGGCCGGTCCTTCCGTGTCCCGCATCACGTTTTCGTAGTACCCTGCTAACTAACTGACCGTTCTGTCGGTAATCCTGAGGCGTCCGGGCGGCACCGCTGCCCAATAAAAACAATGGAGTTTAAATGACCACACCTTCCAAGGTGGACACACCCGCCGGCCCCAGCAGCCGGACTGAAGAGCGCAAAGTCCTCGCGGGCACCCTCGTAGGCACCACCATCGAGTGGTACGACTTCTTCATTTTTGCCCAGCTGACCGCGACGCTGCTGTCGCCGCTGTTCCTTGCACCGCTGAACGAGTCCAACCCGGGCTTGGCGCAGATCCTGTCCTTCGCCCTCATCGGCATCAGCTTCCTGTTCCGACCCCTGGGCGCCGTCATTGCCGGGCACCTCGGCGACCGCCTGGGACGCAAGGCCATGCTGGTCTTCACCCTGGTGATGATGGGTGCGGCCACCGCACTGATCGGCGTGCTCCCCACCTACGCGCAGATCGGGGCTTGGGCCCCAGTCCTGTTGATCGTGCTGCGGATCATCCAGGGCTTCTCGGCCGGCGGTGAATGGGGCGGGGCCGCGCTGATGGCCGTTGAGCACGCACCATTGAACCGCCGCGGCCTGTTCGGCGCCTACCCGCAGATCGGTGTCCCGGTGGGCATGATCCTGGCCACCGGCCTCTTGTTCTTCCTCAACACCGGCATGTCCAAGGAAGACTTCGCAGCCTGGGGCTGGCGGGTGCCGTTCCTGCTGTCCATCGTGCTGATCGTGGTGGGCTACCTGATCCGCCGCGCTGTGGCTGAGAGCCCGGTCTTCCAGGAAATGGCACTGCGGAAGAAGGAAAGTAAGGCGCCCCTGGGTGAACTGGTCCGCAACCACAAGAAGCCCGTCCTCTACTCGACCATGATCTTCATCGGCAACAACGCAGCCGGCTACCTGCTCATCGCCTTCTTCATCTCCTACGCCACCAAGACCCTGAAGATGCCGACCCCGCAGATCCTGCTCGCCACCACCCTGGCCTCCTTCGGCTGGCTGATCTTCACGCTGGTGGGCGGCTGGTTGTCCGACCGGATCGGCCGCGTCAAGACGTTCCTGATCGGCTACGCCATCGTGTTCGCCTGGATGATCCCCATGTTCGCGCTGATCGACACCAAAGACATCGTCCTGTATGGGGTGGCCCTGTTCGTCCTGACTGTTGGCCTGGGCCTTTCCTACGGCCCCATGTCCGCCATGTACGCCGAGATGTTCCCGGCCGAAGTGCGGTACTCCGGCATCTCCATTGGATACGCCTTTGGCGCCATCCTGGGCGGGGCCTTTGCCGCCACCATCGCCGAGTCCCTGCTGCAGTCCACCAAGTGGGCCGGTTCGATCGGCATCTACATCATGGTCCTGTGCGTCATCTCCGCCCTCGGCGTGGTGCTGGCCAAGGAAACCAAGGGGCGGCCGCTGGGCGTCAGCAGCCACCACTAACACCGTTGCGTGGCCGGCTCGCCGGTCCTCAGCTCCGCAGGCCCGGACTTTGCTCCGGGCCTGCGGCGTGCGGCAGCGGCGGTCCCTGTCGCAGCGCGGTGATGGCGTCGTCGTCGGTCAGCTGCCCGAAGTGCCGGTAGAAGCTGCCCGCGGCCCGGAACTTTCCCGGCAGGTGCAGGCATACGACGGCGTCGCACACGCGCTCCAGCGAGGCCTCGGCGTCAACGGAACCCACCGGAGCTGCGGCCACCACGGTTGCCGCACCGCCGGCGCGCACGGCCTCGACGGCGGCCCGCATGGTGGCGCCGGTGGCCAGGCCGTCATCCACGAGCAGGACGGCCTTGCCGGCCAGGTCCAGGCCGGTTCCCGGATACAGGGCGGCCCGGCGCAGGATTTCGCTGCGTTCGCGGTCCTCCACGCCATCCAGCCACTCCCGGCGAACGCCGTGCTGGAGGACCCGCTCCCGCAGGGGCTTGTTGATCAGCCGGACGATCCTTCCGGATGTCCAGGCCAGGGCACCGTAGGCGGTTTCTTCATAGCCGGGGATCCCCAGCTTCCGCACCAGGACAGCACCCAAGGGAAGGTGGAGGGCACGTGCTGTGGCCGCCGCTACCGGGATGCCGCCGCGGGCAAGGCCAAGGACCACGGTGCCGGGCCGCTCCTGGAACGCTGAAAGCGCGGCAGCCAGGCGCACCCCCGCTTCCGTGCGGTCTTCAAAACGCGTCGGCATCTGTCCCTCCCCGCGGGCCGGGCCCGGTGTGAACGAAAGCCCGTGGGGCGGCCGGGTGCCGCCGGTGGCTACACACCCAGGAAGGAAATGGCGGCCTGCTTGAAGGCCCTGCTGGTGATGGCGTTGGTGTGGTTCCGGCCCGGCAGGAGCAGCTGCTCGGCCATGGACCCGGCTCCGCGCGCCAGTTCTGCGAGGTGGGGCAGCGTGCCGGCCCGTTCGTCCTGGTCCCCGGCAACCAGGAGCATGGGTACGTGGGGCACCGCTTCGGCGGGGTCGTAGGGCTCCGCCTTGATGGCTTCCACGAGCGACAACAACGCGAAGATGTTGTTGCTCGGCAGCAGCAGCGCCATCTTCAGCAGCTGGGCCGTCGATTCGTCAGCGATCGGCGTGCCGTCCGCCAGGTAGTCCTGCGCGGCCCGCAGATCGAAGGCTGCCAGCGGGTCGGTATTGTTGGGTCCGCCCAGCACCAGCCTGTGGACGAGTTCCGGCTGGGTTGCGGCGAACTCCCAGGCGAGCCGGGAACCCAGGGAATATCCCACCACGTCCAGGCCGCTGGAAGGATCGCCGTCGTGCAGCGGCCGCGCACCGGCGTCGAACGCTGCCTGAAGCAGGTCCGCCCTGATCCTGCTGGGGGAGTAGGAGTCCCGGTCTTCCGGGGCGCCGCTGCGGCCATGGCCGGGAAGGTCCACGGTGACGACCCGCCGCCCGGCCTCCAGGAGGGCGGCCACCCAGCCTGTGTCCTCCCAGTTGAGTTTGGACGAGGAGGAGAACCCGTGCAGCAGGAGCACCGGCCGGAGCCCGGCGTCCTCCGCCGGCTCGTGCACCGCCACGAAGAGTTGCGGGTCGGTGCCCTCGACCGTGTGCGCCTGCTGCTGTCCGGTGTGCCTGCCGCTCATGCTGTCAGTTCCTCATCAGGTACGGCGCCCAGGCGGACCCGGCGCGTCGGTGCGTCTTCCTTGGAAAGGTAGTTTCACTCTACCTGCTGGCAGCACCGTTCCGGCTGGTGAGCCGGGCGGCTGCAGCGCAGGCCAGCGCTATGCCGGTGATCAGGGCCAAGGTGCCCAGGAGCTGGGCCCGGCTGGCCTCGGCGCTGAAGCCGACGGCGAAAATCAGGCCCAGCAGGACCAGTCCCAGGATGGTCAAGCCCGGGAATCCCTTCATCCGCAGCGGCAGCGCTGCCCCGTCCCGGTCGGCGCGGCGCCGCAGGATCAGCTGGGACACCAGCGCGCTGCCCCACACCACCAGGCAGGTAGAGCCCACCAGCTGGAACAGCGCGGGCAGGACCCGTTCCGGGAACAGCAGCTCCAGCACAGTGGCGATGAAGCCGAAGGCCACGGAGACCGTAACGGCCAGCATGGGGACGCCGGCGGCGTTGAGGCGGGCAAGGAGGTGCGGCGCCTCGCCCCGCCGCGCCAGGGAGTACGCCATGCGGGAAGCGCCATAGAGGTTCGCGTTCAGTGCCGAGAGGAGCGCGACGACGGCCACCAGGGTGATGGCGGTGGACGCGCCGGGGATCCGGGCGGCGTCGAGCACTCCGGCGAAAGGCGAGGCAAGGCCCGCGGACGTGGCCGGAAGGACCGCGGCGATGACGAAGACCGAGCCGATGTAGAACACCAGGATCCGCCACACCACGGTCCGGATGGCTTTGCCGACGCTGCGCTGGGGATCCTCGGTTTCGGCCGCGGCGACGGAGACGATTTCCGTGCCTCCGAACGCGAAGATCACCACGAAGAGGGCCGACGCCACCCCGCCCAGTCCCTGCGGGGCAAAGTTGGTGGTGAGGTTTGACGCGCCTGGGGACTCGACGCCTGGCAGCAGGCCCAGGAGCAAGGCGGCGCCGACCGC
The DNA here is from genome assembly GCF_030209295.1 of Pseudarthrobacter sp. lyk4-40-TYG-27. Classification (NCBI taxonomy): domain Bacteria; kingdom Bacillati; phylum Actinomycetota; class Actinomycetes; order Micrococcales; family Micrococcaceae; genus Pseudarthrobacter; species Pseudarthrobacter sp. lyk4-40-TYG-27. Next base: position 209,937 of record NZ_JARVSH010000006.1, on the reverse strand, counting down.
CAGGAACACGACGATGACGGCCACCTTGAGGATGGCGAACCAGAACTCGAACTCGCCGAAGTTCCGGACGCCGGCCAGGTTGATTCCGGTGAAGACCACCATGAACAGCAGTGCCAGCGCCCAGACCGGCACCACGGGCCAGACGGAGAACAGCAGGCCGGCCGCGCCCAGGGCCTCGGCCGCGATCACCACCACCAGCTGCAGCCACCAAAGCCACCCGATGGTGGCTCCCGCGGTGCGGCCCAGGGCGCGTGCGGCGTAGACCGAGAACGCTCCGCTGTTCGGGTTCGCGGCTGCCATCTCACCCAGGGCCCACATCACCAGGATGATGAGGGTACCCGCCACCAGGTAGGAGATGAGGACCGCCGGGCCGGCCGCCTGCACGCCGGCGCCCGATCCCAGGAACAATCCGGCACCGATGGCGCTGCCCAGCCCCATCATGGTGAGCTGGCGCGGCTTCATGCTGTGGCCTGCCGGAGCCTTGGGTGGCGCTGTGGTGGATGTGGTCGGGGCGGACTTCATCGTCATGGGGCGGTAAACCTTCTTGGGGTTGGTTCGGGGTCCGGTCCCGTGGGCCGGAGGTCCTTGTGGGACCACTTGAATTTACCGCTTCCGGCAGCCGGCCAAAAACGCGCGCCCCGTCCCTGCACCAGGTTGCGGCTTCCCGGGGACGCGGCGGCGCCTGGGCTGCCGGCGCGGAAACATTTCCTTTTCCGTCGGGCTGGCCGTAAAATTAGTTTTGGTCAAAGTGACCATAACTAGGATTTCGGGCCTCGAGGTCGGGGTGGTGGAAGGGGGTGTGACGGTGTACTACAGCTCAGCCAACGTGTCCGAGCGGCAGGCCGCGCCGCCGTCGCTCGCCATTTCCACGGTAATCTTCGCCCTGCGCCCGAGCGCCACCTCGGGCCGTCCCACCTTGTGGCTGCCGCTGGTCCGGCGGATCAGGGAACCCTTCAAAGGCCTGTGGGCGCTGCCGGGCGGGCCCCTGAGCCACGACGAGTCGCTGCAGGACGCCGCATCCAGGAACCTCCGGGAAACCACGGGACTGAGCCCCAGCTACCTCGAGCAGTTGTATGCGTTCGGCGGCCTGCACCGCTCACCCACCCAGCGCGTGGTTTCGATCGTCTACTGGGCCCTGGTCCAGCCCACGGAAGCGGCGCTCGCGGACGAGTCCGAGAACGTCAGGTGGTTCCGGGCCGACCGCCTGGGGGACTTGGCCTTCGACCACAACGCGATCGTCGACTACGCCCTCTGGCGCCTGCGCAACAAGCTCGCCTACGGCTCCATTGCCTACCACCTGCTGGGGGAGTACTTCACCCTGGCCCAGGTCCGCGAAGTCTACGAAGCCGTCCTGGACCGCCAGCTGGATCCTGCCAACTTCCGCCGCCAACTCAAGTCCACCCCGGAAATCGAAGAAACCGGGGAATACCTCCAGGGCGGCAAGCACCGTCCGCCACGCCTCTACCGCTACACCGGCCGGCCAGGCCTTGACCCAGACAACAGGAGCACACCATGAGCAGCGTCAATACGGCAATCCAGCTGATCACGCGCGAACAAGCCGAAAAGGGCGCCGCCGCGGACCGCAGCACTTGCAGCCCGGCACTGGCGAAAGGTCCCTGGGACTACGACCTCGCCGAGGCGCTTGCAGGCATCCCGGCATACGGCCCGGGCGCATCAAGCGCCGACCCCGCTCCCGCTTCCACGCCACGCCAGGGCCAGCTGCCGGAGGAATACAAGCTGGCCGGCGATGCCGAACTGGGTGAACGGATCAGGGCGGCCAAAGCCACCTTGGGTGAGCGTGCCGTCATCCTGGGCCACTTCTACCAGCGCGACGAGGTGGTCCAGTACGCCGATTTCGTGGGTGACTCGTTCCAGCTCGCCAACGCAGCCCTGACCCGGCCGGAGGCGGAAGCGATCATCTTCTGCGGGGTCCACTTCATGGCCGAGACGGCGGACATCCTGTCCACCCCGGAACAGGCCGTCATCCTGCCCAACCTCGCGGCCGGCTGCTCCATGGCGGACATGGCGGACGAAGACTCCGTGGAGGAATGCTGGGAGCAGCTGGCAGAAATCTTCGGCACCGAGCCCGACGCCGAGGGCCGGGTTCCGGTCATCCCCGTCACCTATATGAATTCCTCCGCAGCCCTGAAAGCGTTCTGCGGCGAACACGGCGGCATCGTCTGCACCTCCTCCAACGCCAGGACCGTCCTGGAGTGGGCGTTCCAGCGCGGGCAGCGGGTGCTGTTCTTCCCCGACCAGCACCTGGGCCGCAACACCGCCAAGGCGCTCGGCGTTCCCCTGGACCAGATGCCCATGTGGAACCCGCGCAAGGACCTCGGCGGCAACGACGAACAGGCACTGCTCGATTCCCGGGTGATCCTCTGGCACGGCTTCTGCTCCGTGCACAAGCGGTTCAACGTGGCGCAGATCGAAAAGGCCCGGGCCGACTTCCCGGGCGTGCAGGTCATCGTGCACCCCGAATGCCCCATGGAGGTGGTGGACGCCGCCGATTCAGCCGGCTCCACCGACTTCATCAAGAAAGCCATCGCGGCCGCCACCGAGCCCACCACGTTCGCCATTGGCACCGAAATCAACATGGTGAACCGTCTCGCCGCCGAATACCCGCAGCACACCATCTTCTGCCTGGACCCGGTGATCTGCCCCTGCTCCACCATGTACCGCATCCACCCCGGCTACCTAGCCTGGGTCCTGGAGGAACTGGTCGCCGGCCGAATCGTCAACCGCATCACCGTGGACGAGGATGTGCAGGCCAACGCCAGGACGGCACTCGAGCGCATGCTCGCTGCGAGGCCGTAATGACCCGCGAGCCCGGCACGCCTGCGGGTCGCCTCGCCGTCGTGGGAAGCGGCATCGCCGGCCTCTACGCTGCGCTGCTCGCCGCCGACGCCGGTACGGACGTGGTGCTGCTGACCAAAGGCGCCCTGGAAGACAGCAACACCTGGTACGCCCAGGGCGGTATCTCGGCGGTGCTCGCCGAACCGTCGCCCGGGGACACCGTTGCCGCGCATATCGCCGACACCCTCCGCGCCGGGGCAGGGCACTGCAACGAGGCCGCCGTCCGGCTGATGTGCACCCAGGCGCGCGGGGACATCGCCGGGCTCCAGCGGTACGGTGTCCGCTTTGACGCCGCGCACGACGACGGCCCGGCGCTTGGGCTCGAAGCCGCACACAGTGCCCCGCGCATCCTGCATGCGGGCGGGGACGCCACGGGTGCGCGGGTGGCCGCTGCGCTCATCCAGGCGGTCCGGGACCGGCGTGACCGGGGCACGCTCCGCATTCTTTCCCAAGCCCAGGCAACCGCCCTGGTCATCTCAAGCGGCAGCGTCAGCGGAGTCGAATACCTCCAGGCGGGCCGGCCGGCCGTCCTGGCGGCCGATGCCGTGCTGCTGGCCAGCGGGGGAGCAGGCCAGCTGTTCGCCCAAACCACCAACCCGGCCGTGGCCACGGCGGACGGGCTGGCGCTCGCCGTCCGCGCCGGCGCAGCCGTGAAAGACCTCGAATTCTTCCAGTTCCACCCCACCTGCCTCGTCAGTTCCGCCACCGCCCACCCCGGCCGGCTGGACGGTCCGCTGCTGATCTCCGAGGCGGTCCGCGGCGAAGGGGCCACCCTGCTGGACGCCGGAGGCAGGCGCTTCATGCAGGCCTACCATCCCGACGCCGAGCTCGCGCCCCGCGACGTCGTCTCCCGCAGCATCGCCCTGCACCTGGCCAAGCTCGGCGACGCCAACGGCCACGTCTACCTTGACGCCCGCGCCATCGAGCAGGCCAAGGGCGAGGGCTTCCTCCGCCGGCGGTTCCCCACCCTCACCAGGAAAACCCTTGAGGCCGGCATCGATTGGACCCGCGAACTGGTCCCCGTCGCCCCCGCCGCCCACTACTGGATGGGCGGGGTGGCCACCGACCTCAACGCCCGCACCAGTGTCCCCGGCCTCTACGCCGCCGGCGAGGTTGCGTGCACGGGCGTCCAAGGTGCTAACCGGCTGGCGTCCAACTCGCTCCTTGAGGGACTCGTCTTCGGCCGCCGCGCTGTTGAAGACTTCCTCTCCGGTAACCACGACGACGGGGCTTGGGTGGCGCCTGACGGCGCTCCTCCGCTCGCTGTCTCGGCCGCGGGCGGCCTCCCCTTGACGCTCGCTTCCGGAGCACCCCCAGGCGCCGAGCTTCGGTCCGGTATGGGTGCCACTTTGGAAGGGCCAACGGCGGATCGCTCAGGTGGGCCAGGCGGAAATTGGCCGTCCGGCTTCGGCGGGGATGGGGAGGTGGGGGAGCCCTTTTCGCGGGGCGCTCTTCGCCGCCTCATGACGTCCCATGCCGGCGTGCTGCGCTCCGGGCATCTGTTGCGGGAGGCTGCCGCCACGCTCGAGTCCTGGGCCGCCGTCGTCCGTCCTGATGCCGGCTCCTCCTCTGCTGACCCCGTGGTGTCTGAGGACCGGAACCTTCTGCTGGCCGCACGGCTGCTGGTGGCCGCCGCGCTGGACCGCACCGAATCGCTGGGCGCCCACTACCGCAGCGATGAAGCCGCCGAACCTGAGAACACCTGCCCTCCGCGCCCGAAAGCGAGCCTGCTCCATGACTGAACCCGCCGTAATCGACCACGCCCCTGCCGTGCGTCCCCTCGACCTGACCCTTCCGGCGGCCCCCGTACGGGAGATCCTGGAACGGGCCTTCGCCGAGGACGCACCCTCCGGGGACATCACCTCCCAACTCCTGATCCCCGCCGGAGCGCGCGCCACCGCCGTCCTCAACGCCCGCGTCCCCGGCATCCTCAGCGGAGCCACCGTCTTCCGGGACGCCATGGAGCTCGTGGACCCTGCCACCCGGGTGGAACTGCTCCTGGCGGACGGCCAGGCGTTCGACGCCGGCACCCACCTGGCCCGGGTCAGCGGATCAGCGCGTTCGGTGCTGCTGGCCGAACGCGTGGCGCTCAACCTGGTCCAGCGGATGTCCGCGATCGCCACCAAGACCGCCGGGTTCGTCCGGCTCACGGAAGGCACCCGCGCCCGCATCACCGACACCCGCAAGACCACCCCCGGCCTGCGCGTCCTGGAACGATTCGCCGTCCGGTGCGGCGGCGGCTCCAACCACCGGTACAGCCTCTCGGACGCCGTCCTGGCCAAGGACAACCACCTGGCCGTGATGACGGGCGGAGACCCTGCCAAACTCACCGGGCTCCTGCTGGCAGCCAAGGCACAGCTGGGACACACCACCCACTTCGAAGTGGAAGTCGACCGGATGGACCAGATCGAGTCCGTCCTCGCGGCAGGGGTGGACACCATCATGCTGGACAACTTCACGGTGCCTGAACTGCAGGCCGGAGTGGCCCTGGTTGCCGGACGTGCCCTGGTGGAGGCCAGCGGCAACGTCAACCTCGAGACTGTCGCGGCGATCGCCGCCACCGGCGTGGACGTCATCTCGGTAGGGGCCCTCACGCACACCGTGGCCGCCCTGGACCTGGGCCTGGACGTCGAACTGACTGCCGGGTGACCCGTGATCTTCCTTGATGCCGCCGCCACCACGCCCGTCCGCCGCGAGGTGCTGGACGCCATGTGGCCGTACCTCACCGGCGGGTTCGGGAACCCCTCCAGCCACCACACGCTCGGTGAGGCTGCGGCGGCGGCACTGGCCGGGGCACGGTCCGCCGCGGCCGCCGTCCTGGGCTGCCGTCCGGGGGAAGTGGTCTTCACCTCCGGCGGGACGGAAGCGGACAACCTTGCCGTCAAAGGAATCGCGCTCGCCCGGCAGGCCGCAAACCCGCGACTGGACCGGGTGGTGATCAGCGCCGTCGAGCACCCCGCCGTGGAGGAATCCGCCCGTTACCTTGAGCGGTTCCACGGGTTTACGGTGGACGTGGTGCCGGTGGACACGTCCGGCCGGGTCAGCCCGGATGCCCTCGCCGCGCTGCTCGGACCGCGAACAGCCCTGGTCAGCGTCATGTACGCCAACAACGAGGTCGGTACCGTGCAGCCCATCAAGGCCTTGGCGGAACTGGCCCGCAGCCAGGGCATCCCGTTCCACACCGATGCCGTCCAGGCAGCCGGCTGGCTGCCGCTGGACACCAAGGCCCTGGGTGTGGACGCAATGAGCATCTCGGGGCACAAGCTGGGTGCTCCCAAGGGGTGCGGGATGCTCTACGTCCGCAGCCGCACCAGGCTCGAACCGGTGGTCCACGGCGGGGGCCAAGAGCGCGGACGCCGTTCAGGCACGGAGAACGTGGCCGGTGCGGTGGGCCTGGCCACAGCGCTCGCCCTGGCCCAAGCGGGACAACAACAGCAACGGGAGAGGGTGGCTGTCCTGCGCGACCGGTTCATCGCAGCGGTGCTGGACGCCGTGCCGGACGCCGTCCTCACCGGCCATCCCGCCGAACGGCTGCCGTCGGTGGCATCATTCTGCTTCCCGGGCACCAGCGGCGAATCCGTCCTCCTGGAGCTGGAACGCCGCGGCGTGGTGTGCTCCAGCGGTTCGGCCTGCGCCGCCGGCTCCGATGCTCCCTCACCGGTCCTCACTGCCCTGGGACTCTCCGCAGAGCTTGCCCAGACCGCCGTCCGCTTCAGTTTCGACGCATCGGTAACCCCGCAGGAACTGGACCAGGCCGCCGCAGCCGTCAGGGGCGCCGTCGCCAGTGTCAAAAACCTCGGCGCGGGCCAGGGACGCTAGCGGATTCGTGCCATCGGGTCAGCGGTGCCGTGCGCGGCGGAAGATCCAGTGCCGCAGCATGCTGAACCGGACGGCGGTGGCCAGGAAGCCGGACAGGGTGGTTGCCACCAGTTCGTCCCCCACGGTGGCGTCCGGGTTGAACCAGTGCAGCACGCCCAGGCTGCTGCCCGTGATTACCAGTGCCACGACGATCACCACCAGGCCGTTGAGGTGGTCGCGGGTGCGCCGCTGTCCACCGGCAATCTTGAACGTCAGCCGCCGGTTCAAGGCCGTGTTCAACAGCGACGTGAGGACCAGGGCCACCGCATTGGCCAACTGCGCGCCCAGCCACGGACGCAGCAGAGCGTACAGCCCAAGTGAGGCGGCGGTGCAGATGATGCCGACCCCGGTGAAGCGGAGCAGTTGCCGGATGACCGGGAAGCGCAGGACTCCGCGGTAGTGCCTGGTGGCGGGAAGACGGCGGGTTGGCGTCTCCTGGACGGCGGGTGCGGATGTACCGTCCCTCACGCGGTCCCACCGGGGGCGCTGTTGGCGCCGGGTTCGGGGGACCGCGGGCTGTCCAGCGGGAACAGGGCATGCCGCATGTACGTGGGGGAGCAAACCATGGTCAGTACAGCTCTCCTACGGGAATTTCCACTGCCAGCCGGTTGGACGGCCCGGGCAGCGGGCAGGCCCAGGCCTCGTTGTAAGCGCAGGAGGGGTTATAGGCGAAGTTGAAGTCGATTACGAACATGGCGTCCGGGCCGGTGCCCTGCACACCATGGAACGCGCCCTTGATGGTGTCCAGCAGGTAGCGGCCGGCCCCGTACGTTCCACCGGGCTGACCGGCAGTCGCATCCCGGAACGGGACGAAGATGCCGCCGCCGTAGCCGTGGATCTTCCAGACCCCAAGCTGGCCCATCTCGGGCAGGTCGAACGTGCCCAGGCGCACGAAATTGACCACGCCGTCGGTTCCGGTGTCCACGCTCATCTGCCGGCCGGCGCCTTCCTTGGTCAGCGGAACGTGGAACCGGTAGATCGGATCGTAGTCCGCTGTCTTCAGCCCGGAGAAGCGTGCCTTGTCCGCTGCCGTGAGCGCGGACGCAGGGTGGGTGGCAAACATGAGGTCGCGTTGGTGGCGCCAGTACGAGTGCGCCTCGGCCGGGTCCTCCGCAGAGATTTTGCGGACGTTGTCGTAGAGGGCAAAGGTCCTCAGCCGCCAGTCGGCGATGTCGAGGGCGGACATTTCCGCAGGATTCTCTTCGGCTGTGCCGTGCTGCTCTTCCGCCATAGCCTCCAGCCTAGTCCCCGGCCAAGGCAGGTAACGTCCGACGGCGACACGCAGGCCGGGTGCCCGGGTGGTGGAACCGGTCGGTGGCCCGGAAACACCTGCCGCGCCAGCCACGGAAGGCGGCACGGCACGGTTAGGCTGGCTGCCATGACAGGCAAGGCACCATTGACCGTTCTTTCCCGGATGTCCCTGCTGGCAGCCGCGCTCCTGCTGGCGGGCTGCTCGGGACCCCAGGCCGGCAGTGGACCGGGCTGGACGGCGCAGCCGGACGCCTCGGAAACCACCGGATCTGGGGCGGCAACGGCATCGCCGGGCGCGTCAGGCAGCGCCTCCGCTCCTTCGTCCGCCACACCCTCCGAACCCCAGGGCGCCGCCACGGCGTCCTCCTGGAAGACCTTCTCGGACCCGGCGAAGACCGTGAGCTTCGACCTGCCGCAGGACTGGATCGCCCAGTCGGTGGCGCCGGAGGAAGGCGTGCTCCCCGGCGGCCTGAAAATCGAGGTCAAGAAGCCCGACGGGACGTATGTCGCCGCACTGCGGACGGGACTGCCGCCGTCTTCCGGCGCTTGCCCGGACAGCGCCAGGCACCCCTACACGGTGATCAGCAGCGTGCCCTTCGACCTCGCCGTCCAGGGCGGGGAAGGAACCATCCCGCCCCGGATGGTCTACCGGGTGATCCAGGGCAACCGCTACTTTGGCTCCTACGGCATCACCAACCTGGTGGGCGGAAGCGACGGGCAGGCGTGCGAGCTGCGCAACGTGGTGCGCGGACCGGCTGGGAAAGGCGACTACTCGTTTGGCGACGTGGTGTCGTTGAAGGCCTTCGCACCGGACGAGAAAGTGGCCCCGGCGATGCCGTTCGACACCCTCGCCCAGGCCGCCCAGTATGTCAATGACAGTTCCGACTTCGCCAACGTACAGCGGATGCTAATGTCGCTGAAGGTCAAAAACTAGTCCCGCTGCCCGCACTCACCCGGTGCCGGGGACCGCGACTTGCCGTCCACCCCCAACACCCCCGGAGAGACATGGAACGCTCTGTTTCCGCACGCCTGGCCTTCAGGACCACCGCCCATACCAAAGTGGCCATGGCCATTGCCGCGGCGAGGAACAGCGGCTATTCGTCCTTTGCGGAATCCTTGTCCGTCACGGCCGGCGGTGCGGACGTGCCGCTCACGGAGGTGTCCGACCACCACGGCGGCCGGTTCCACTACATGGAGTTCGACGAACCCACCGAGGTTGCTGTGGAATATACCGCCACGGTGTCCGGACGCGCCGTTCCCGAAGAAGCGGAGCTGGCCGACCGGATCCGTTACGTCCGCCCCAGCCGCTACGCGGAATCCGACCGGCTGCTGCCCACCGCCTACGCCGAATTCGGCGGGATCCATGGGGCCGCCCTGCTGCATGCGGTCCGGAACTGGGTCAACGGCGAGCTGCGCTACATCAGCGGTTCCTCCCGGGGCACGGACGGGGCAGTGGAGACCCTGCTGAGCCGCCGCGGCGTGTGCCGGGACTTCGCGCACCTGGCCATCGCCCTGCTCCGTTCCAAGGACATCCCCGCCCGCCTTGCGGCGGTCTACGCCCCAGGCCTCAGCCCCATGGATTTCCATGCGGTGGCGGAAGCCTACGTGGAGGGTGCCTGGCACGTCATCGACCCCACGGGGCTTGCCCCGCGGGAATCAATGCTCCGGATCACCGCGGGCCGGGACTCGTCGGACACGGCGTTCCTGTCCACCGTGGGCGGCAGCCTGACCCTGACCCAGCTGCGCATCACGGCCGTGGTCAACGGCGAGCTGCCGGTTGAAGACCCCACCCGGCTGGTGGCGCTGGGCTGACGCCGGACCCGGCTGCCCGGCGTCGGGATTACCGGGGAAGGGTACCCAAGGAGGCCCGCAGCTTGTCGGTGAGCCGCCTGAGTTCCTTTTGCTCTGCCGCCGTCAGCGCGGGAGCCACCAGTGCCGAGATGTCGCGGACGTGCTCGCGGCCGATCTCCTTCTGCAGCTCCCGCCCTTCGTCCGTGAGCTTGAGCAGCACTCCGCGGCCGTCCTCGGGCGCCGGCATCCGGGCCACCAGGCCGCGCTTCTCGAGCCGCTCCACCAGCCTGCTGAGGCTGGACTGGCTCAACAGGACGTTGTCGTTGAGCTCGTTGAGCCGCAGCCAGCCGGAGGGACAGCGGGAGAGCGTGAACAGCACGTCATATTCGTTCAGTGCCAGTTTCCGGAACGCCGGCCCGGACTGGAGCTTGCGCATCACCGCAACCTGCGCCCGGAACAGTGACTCCCAGGTTTCGGCTGCCAGCCGGACCGGCGAGTCGGATCCTTGCCCGGCCATCATGCCTCCGAGGTGGCTTTTTCGGCGTCCTGGGCGGCCAGCAGCGCGGCGACCCGCCCGGCGTGGGTGGGCGGCTCGGGAACATGTGCGGGCTTGCGTGCTGCATATTCCTTACGCAGCGTAGGCAGGACTTCCTCGCCGAACAGGTCCAGCTGCTCCAGCACGGTCTTCAGCGGCAAGCCGGCGTGGTCGATCAGGAACAGCTGGCGCTGGTAGTCGCCGAAGTACTCGCGGAAGGTCAGGGTCTTCTCGATGACTTCCTGCGGGCTGCCCACGGTCAGCGGAGTCTGCGAGGTGAAGTCCTCCAGCGAAGGGCCGTGGCCATACACCGGAGCGTTGTCGAAGTATGGGCGGAACTCCTTTACGGCGTCCTGGGAGTTCTTCCGCATGAAGAACTGGCCGCCGAGGCCAACGATCGCCTGGTCTGCCGTGCCGTGGCCGTAGTGCTCGTAACGCTCGCGGTAGAGGCCGATCAGCTGCTGGTAGTGCTCCTTGGGCCAGAAGATGTTGTTGGCGAAGAAACCGTCACCGAAGTAGGCGGCCACCTCTGCGATCTGCGGCGTCCGGATGGAGCCGTGCCACACGAAGGGCGCCACACCGTCCAGCGGCCGGGGCGTGGACGTGAAGTTCTGCAAAGGGGTACGGAACTTGCCGGACCAGTTCACGGTGTCCTCGTCCCAGAGTTTACGCAGGAGGCTGTAGTTCTCGATGGCCAGCTCCACGCCGTCCTGGATGTTCTTGCCGAACCAGGGATAGACGGGGGCGGTGTTGCCCCGGCCCAGGACGAGGTCCACGCGTCCATCGGACAGGTGCTGGAGCATGGCGAAGTCTTCGGCGATTTTTACGGGATCGTTCGTGGTGATCAGCGTGGTGGCCGTCGAGAGGATGATGCGGTTGGTCTGCGCTGCGATGTAGGCCAGCGTTGTGGTGGGTGAGGAGGAGAAGAAGGGCCGGTTGTGGTGCTCGCCCAGGGCGTAGACATCCATGCCGATCTCCTCGACCTTCTTGGCGATGGCCACCGAGGCCTTGATGCGTTCTTGCTCGGTGGGGGTGCGGCCCGTTGTGGGGTCCGTGGTGATGTCGCTGACGCTGAAAACACCGATCTGCATGATGTGCCCTTCCGTTGCTGGACTTTCCGTCTTGGTTTAAGTGTAAACCAATTTAGATGCATTTGCATCTATCGCCTGCTGTAACGCCCCGACGCGGCGAATATTCCCGCGTGCGTTCGCAGGCGGGCATTCAAAAGCTGATGCCCGCACCGCTGGGCGGTACGGGCATCAGGGAGGTGTGCTGTTGCTACTCGGCGCCCCCGGGGGCGGCGCGGCGGCCGCTGAGTTTGGGCATCTGGCCGGTGGTCCAGTCCTTGAACCCGGCGTCGACGTCGGACCCCGGGCCGCGTTCAGGCCGGGCCTGAAGAGCCTTAAGCAACGCCTTCTTTTCGCGGCGACCCTCCACCAGCCGGTACAGCACGGGGACCAGGATGAGGGTCAGTGCAGTGGAGGACACCAGGCCGCCGATGACCACAACGGCAAGCGGCTGCGAGATGAAACCGCCCCCGCCCGTGAGGCCCAGGGCCATGGGAGTCAGGGCAAAGACTGTGGCGAGTGCCGTCATCAGGATGGGGCGCAGGCGCTGCCGGGCACCGTTGGTAATGGCATCCGCCACGTTCATGCCCGGCCGGCCCTCACGCGGCTGGCGGTACTGGTTGATCAGGTCGATCAGCACAATGGCATTGGTCACCACGATGCCCACCAGCATGAGCATGCCGATCAGCGACGGCAGGCCCAGCGGAACTCCCGTGACCAGCAGCAGGGCCACGGCACCGGTGGCCGCGAAGGGAACCGATACCAGCAGGATCAGCGGCTGGATGAGGGATTTGAACGTGGCCACCATGATCACATACACGATGGCAATGGCAGCCAGCAGGGCCAGGCCCAACTGCCGGAAGGAGTCCGCCTGCTGGGTGGTGGCCCCGCCGATCGTCGCGGTGACGCCGGCAGGCAGCTGGACGTCCGCCAGGCGCTTTTGGACCTCGGTGTTCACGGCACCCAGGTTGGAGCCCGACGGCGTGATGGACACCTTGGCGGTGCGCTCACCGTTGCTGGCGGTGATGGAGACGGGGACGTCCACCTGCTCCACGGAGGCAATGCTTCCCAGCGTTACCGGCTTGCCGCCAGCCGGCAGCGGGATGTTGCGGACGGCGTCAATGCTGGTGAATTTTGTGCCCTGGCCGATCCGCACCGGGAAATCATTGGTGTCGATGCGGACCGTCCCCGCGGGAATGGGGCTGATGGTGGAAGCCAGGACCCCGGCAACCTGTTGCTCGTTCAGTCCTGCGGCCACCGCCTTTGCCCTGTCCACCTTCACCTGCACCACGGGGTTGCTGGCCGCCAGGTTGCTGGCCACCTCGCTGGTGCCGGGAACGCCGGACATGGCGGCAACCATGGTGTCGCTGGCGGACTGCAGGTCGGCGCTGGTGGCGGCCTTCAGCGTGATGTCCACGGTGGACGAGGTACCGAAGCCGCCCTGCTGGGTGCCAACGGAGATCTTGCCGGAATCAGGCACCTTGGCCAGCTCGGTCCGGACAGTGTCCTGGAGCCGTTCCTGGTTGGCCTTCTCGTCAGTGACCACGGTGAAAGTGGAGTTCGAGGACCCGGTGGAGGTCAGCGCGGCGAACCCGGCCTGCGCATTGCCCGACGTTACCTGGACGTCTTTGATGCCGTCGATGCCGCGCAGGACCTCCTCGAGCCGGATTGCGGCGGCGCTGGTGTCCGCGAGGCTGGTTCCGGCAGGCAGCACCTGACGCACGGTCAGGCTGTTCTGTCCCGAGTTCCCCAGCAGGTTGGTAGCCAGCAGTGGCGTCATGGCGCCCGTGGCGACGAGCACCAGGACGGCGGCCACCAGGGTGATGACCGGGTGTTTCTGGGTGGACCGGAGGATGGGCAGGTAGCCGCGCTGCAGGCGGCTGCGCTGCTCGGCGTCGTGCGCCTTGGCTCGGGCTTCCGCGGCAATCCGGCGGGCCTCGGCGGAACCGGCCGGTGCTCCGTCCGGGGCGCCCTTGGGGTTTTTGAGGAACCAGTAGGCGAGCACCGGAACGATGGTCAGGGACACCAGCAGCGACGCCAGCAGCGCCATGGTGACGGTCAGGGCAAACGGCCGGAACAGTTCGCCGGCCAGATCGCCGACGAAGGCAATCGGCAGGAACACGGCCACCGTCGTCAGCGTGGAGGCTGTGATGGCACCGGCCACCTCCCTGATGGCGGTGAGGATCGCCGTCGACTTTTCTTCGCCGTAGCTGAGGTGCCTCTTGATGTTCTCGATGACCACGATCGAGTCGTCCACCACGCGTCCGATCGCGATGGTGAGTGCGCCGAGGGTCAGGATGTTCAGCGAATAGCCCGTGCCCGAAAGACCGATGAACGTGATGAGCAGCGACAGCGGGATGGAGACGGCGGTGACCAGCGTGGAACGCGCCGACATCAGGAACAGCAGGATGACCGCGACCGCGAATCCCAGCCCCAGCAGGCCTTCCGTGGTGAGGTCCTTGATGGACTTTTCGATGAACGGTGCCTGGTCAAAGACAGGTGTGAACTTTGCGTTCGAGCCCAGCTCCGCCTGGAGATCCTGCAGGGAGTCCCGCACCGCATGGGAAATCCCCACCGTGTCACCCTCGGGTTTCTTGGTGACGGAAACAGCCAGGGTCTCGGCCCCATTGGTGCGGGTGATGGAAGTGCGTTCGTCGTCCTTGAGCGAGACGTCGGCCACCGAGCCGACGGTCGCTGCGTTCTTCGCCCCGGCCAGCGGAAGGGCCTTGATGGCGTCAAGGGAATCCACCGGGCTGCCGATCTGCAGGGAGAGGGTCTTTCCCTGGTCCTCGAGGGTTCCGGCCGGGACCAGGGCTCCGTTGTTGGAAAGGGCGTCCTTTATCGCGGTCACGCCCACGCCCGCGGCGGCGAGGGCATCGGTGCGTGGCAGGATCTCGATGTGCTGGGACGCGCCACCGGTCACGTCGGCGCTGCGGACGCCGTCGATCTTCTGCAGCCGGGGCACGGTCAGGCGCTGCAGGTCAGCGTTCAGGTCACTCAGGGACTTGTCCGAGGACACCGCGAGGAACACGATGGGGAAATCGCTGATGCTCCCGGCGATGGCCTGCGGCTGGACATCGCTGGGAAGCGTCCGTTTGGCGTTGGAGATCGCCCGGTCGATCTGGTTCCGGGCCCGGTCAAGATTGGAACCATAGGTGAACACCAAGGTGATCTGCGAGACGCCGGTGCGTGACGTGGAGGAGGTGGATTCCAGCCCCTCCACGCCGTTCAGTGCCTTCTCCAGCGGGCCGCTGACCTGCTTGTCCACGACCTCGGGCGACGCGCCCGGCATGGAGCTGAGCACGGTGATCTGCGGGAACTCAATGGACGGGATGAGCTCCTGCTTCAACGAGGACATGGTGATCACGCCGAAGACCGAAGCAAAGACAGTGATCAGCGCGATCAGGGCCCTGTTGGCAAGGGAAAGGTGCGCCAGCCGGAACATGGATGCTCTCCTGGGGGTTTAGTGACTGGTACATGCCCTGGGTGCCAGCCGCTGGCCCCGGCAGGGTCAATGGCTGGCGGAAACGCTCTCCAGCTGGAGGGACTTGGCCGTGGCCCGTTCCAGCTCCGCGGCCAGGTCCGGATTTTCATCCAGCTTGACCCCGTAACCGGGCATCATGTCCTTGAGCTTGGACTGCCAGCCCTTGAAATTCCGGGGGAACGTCTTCTGCAGCAGTTCAATCATGATGGGGACAGCGGTCGAAGCCCCGGGCGACGCGCCCAGGAGCGCGCCGATGGAGCCGTCGCGGCCGGCGATCACTTCGGTTCCGAACTGAAGGATGCCGCCCTTTTGCGGATCTTTCTTGATGATCTGCACACGCTGGCCGGCGGTGATAAGTTCCCAGTCGCCGCCCTTTGCCTCGGGGTAGTACTCGCGCAGGGCCTCGACCTTCTGGTCGTGCCGCTTTGCAACCTCCTTGATGAGGTACGCGGTGAGGTCCATGTTGTCCTTGGCCACGGCGAGCATCGGGATGATGTTGCCCGGGCGGATAGACAGCGGCAGGTCCAGGTAGGAGCCGTTCTTGAGGAAGTTCGTGGAGAAGCCGGCGTAGGGTCCGAACAGGAGCGAGCGCTTGCCGTTGACGTAGCGGGTATCCAAGTGCGGTACGGACATGGGCGGGGCGCCAACCGAGGCCTGGCCATAGACCTTTGCGCTGTGCTGGGCGGCGATGGTCTCGTCCGTGCAGCGGAAGAACTGCCCGGAGACGGGGAAGCCGCCGTAACCCTTGCTTTCGGGGATGCCCGAGGCCTGGAGGAGGTGCAGCGCGCCGCCGCCGGCGCCGACGAAGACGAACTTGGCGTGGATCTTGCCGTGCTCTCCGGAACGCGGGTGCTTCAGCGTCAGGTCCCAGCCGCCGTCGGACGCCCGGGAGATGCCGGTGACGTCATGGCCATAGTTGATTTCGACGCCGTTGTTCCCCAGGTAGCCGGTGAGCTCACGGGTCAGCGCGCCGAAGTCGACGTCGGTCCCTTCAGCTGCCCGGGTAGCGGCGACACGCTGCTTGGGGTCGCGGCCCTTGACGATCAGTGGCGCCCACTTGGCAATCTGTGCGTGGTCCTCGGAGTACTCCATGGACCGGAAAAGGGTGTGCGGCTTCAGGGCCTCGTAGCGCGTCTTCAGGAACCGGGTGTGGTCCTCGCCAATCACAAAGCTCATGTGCGGGACGGTGTTGATGAAACCCTTGGGGGAGCCAATCAGGTTGTTGTCCACCAAGTGGGACCAGAACTGGCGGGAAAGCTGGAACTGTTCATTGATGAGCAGCGCCTTGTTGGGGCTTACCGAGCCGTCCTTGGCTGCGGGGGAGTAGTTCAGTTCGCAGAGGGCCGCGTGGCCCGTCCCCGCGTTGTTCCAGGGATCTGAGCTCTCGAGCCCCGGCTGGTCCAGCCGTTCGAACAGCGAGATGGTCCAGTCCGGTTCCAGCTGCTTGAGGAATGCCCCCAGCGTCGCGCTCATTATGCCGCCGCCTATCAGGACAACGTCGGCATGTGGGGTCTTGGAAATGAAAGTCACGATCAGTCTCCGATTGCAGCGGCTCTGGCTGTCACAGAATATCCCCGGGCAGCCGACATACTGAAATTGGACCGGCCCGTCAAGGCTTTAGTTGGACCTTCGTAAAAACTTCATTTAAGACCGGGGACGCCGGGTAGCTCAGGACCCGGTCCGAAAGGGCAAGGGCGGAGATGGGAAAGGCGATGGGAACGGCCGGCACCGTCGCCGCAATCTGGGTGTTGATGGTGTGATACAAGTCATCGCGCTCCTTGCCGTCCGGCAGGCCACGGGCCCTGTTGATTTTCGAGAACACCTGCGGATCCTGATACCCGAATTCGCCGTTCTTCTCGCCGAACAGCGGGCCGACAAAGTTGTCGGCATCCGAGTACGAGCCGTTCCAGCCGAGTATGTGCAGGGCATGGTCGCCGGGGGACTGGACTTTCTGGAGATAGCCATCGGCCCAGTCCACCGGGACGGGCCGGATGTTGAAGCCGACGGCGGTCAGCTGGCGGCTGAGCTCGGCGTAGACCTTTTCGGGGGTCGGGAGGTAGGGCCGGGTGACGTTCAGGGGGTAGTAGAACTTGAGTTCCTCGCCCGCGTAGCCGGCGTCCTTGAGGTAGCTCTTGGCCTTTTCCGGGTCATGGCCCAGTGCCGGGGCATCGTTGTTGAATCCGCTGATCTTGGGCGGGACGAACTGCGTCGCTTTGGCGGTGTTGTCGATGAAGAACTTCCGGATCAGCGTTTCCTTGTCGATCGCAAGCTCCACCGCCTGCCGGATCTTTTGGTTTTGCAGCACCGGGACGTCCTGGTTCATGCCCACGTACATCACGGAGAACGGGTCGCGCTGGACGATCTGCTTGCCTCGCTTGACCAGCTGGTCGAAGTTCCCCACGGTCACGGCGTCGTAGCCGTCGATCTTGCCGTCCAGGAGGGCCTGAAGGCGGGTTTGCGGGTAGTTGAAGGCGAGGAAGTTGATGGTGGCGATCTGCCCGCGGTCGCCCCAGTAGGTCTTGTTGCTGGACAGGGTCACGTTGTCGCTGCCCCAGGCAGCGAGTGTGAAGGGGCCGGTGCCGACCGGGTTGGTGGCGAAAACGGACAAGGCCTGGCCGCCACGGTTTTGGTCCAGCACGTCGGCTTTGCCGGCAGCGAGGGCGGCGGGGGAGGCCATCGCAAAGGCGGGCAATGTCAATGCCTGCAGGAACGCCGTGAAGCGCTGCGTGAGGTCGATCTGCACGGTGTCCGCGGCCACGGCGGTGCAACTCTTGAAGATTGAGAGGCCGGCTTCGTCCGAGTGGGCCTTGAAGACCCCCTTGAAGGAACTGCCCGGTGCCTGCTTCCGCAGTTCGGCGGAGAAGGCGAACCAGCGGTTGAAGTTGGTGCAGACGGCGTCGGCATTAAACGGGGTCCCGTCCTGGAAGGTAACGCCGGTACGAAGCTTGAAGGTGTAGGTGCGGCCCTCGTTGGATTCGTTCCATTCGGTGGCCAGCAGGGGCGTGGGCTTTCCCGTGGTCTGGTCAACTCCCACGAGGCCTTCCATGATTTGCCGCGTGATGCGCTGGGACTCGACGTCGTTGGACAATGCCGGGTCAAGGCCCAGTGGCTGGGCGGCGGTTCCGAAGCTGAAGGTGGCTGCCGGTTCCGCGGGCGTGGAGTTGTCCTGGCCGGGCGTGGGAGAGGGAGCCGGTGTGCCTGTGCATGATGTCACGCCCAGCGCCATGAGGACGGCGCCGGCCTTGAGGGCAGTCCGCCGCGATGTACTGCTGGGCACTCGTTTATCACCTCTGGATCCTGCCGGCTCCGCCGGTTGCGGGCCGGGATCCAGTCTAATGGACACGACCCGGGCACTGCCCGGATCCGGACACGCCAATGCCGGGCCCCTGGATAACCAGTGGAACCCGGCTTGGTCGAAGAACGCTTGTTGCCTGTGAGGGCTACTTGGGCATCAGCACCGAGTCGATCAGGTAGACCGTGGCGTTCTTGGTCTTGACGCCGCCGCAGATGACGTTGGCGTTGTCCACCTTGAGGTTGTTGCCGCTGCCGGTGACGGTGACGGAGCCGCCCTCGACGGTGGCGTGGGTGCCGGCGATCTTGTCAGGGGTGATCTGGCCGGGAACAACGTGGTAGGTCAGGATCTTGCTCAGCAGGGCATCGTCCGTCTTCAGGGTGTCGATGGTGGCGGCGTCAATCTTCTTGAAGGCGTCATCCACCGGTGCGAAGACAGTGAATTCGCCGCCGTTGAGGGTGTCCACCAGGTTGACCTTGGGGTTGAGCTTGCCGGATACCGACGCGGTCAGCGTGGTGAGGATGGGGTTGTTGGAGGCGGCGACGGCCACCGGATCCAGGGCCATGCCGGCTACGGAGCCTGCGCCGGTGGGAACCTGCTGGGCGTAAGCGGCGCAGCCGGGGCCGACCAGGTTTGCTGCCGGGTCCATGCTGCCGGCCGAGGAGCTGGCCATGGCGCTGGATGACGGTGAGGCCATGCTGGAGCTGGGGGCGGAGGACATCGGCGCCGAAGATGCCGAGGACCCGGAGGTGCTGCCCGAACCGCCACACGCGGTGAGGCTGAGCAGAGCGGCCGCTGCAACGCCTGCGACGGTGAAAGTGGTGCGCTTGAAGGTCTGCATTTCAGTACTCCTTGGATCGTTGAGCCTGCTGCCCGTGGAGCGGTGTCCGTGGCGTGCAGTCTGACTTGGGGGTAAGCACCTGCCCTTGGCTGGTGTCTCAATGGCTATTCGGCCGGTGGGCGGAAGTGGATGGGTGGATCCGTGGAGTTTTTCTATTCGGGGCACGAACCGGCATGAGGGAGACGGCTTAAAACAAAGGATCCCCCGGCCAAAGCCGGGGGATCCGCGGTGTGCGCAAGGGGGGACTTGAACCCCCACGCCCGAAGGCACAGGAACCTAAATCCTGCGTGTCTGCCAATTTCACCACTCGCGCGCAGGCTTCCCCCAGGAACGCA
Source organism: Pseudarthrobacter sp. lyk4-40-TYG-27 (assembly GCF_030209295.1). Taxonomy (NCBI): domain Bacteria; kingdom Bacillati; phylum Actinomycetota; class Actinomycetes; order Micrococcales; family Micrococcaceae; genus Pseudarthrobacter; species Pseudarthrobacter sp. lyk4-40-TYG-27. Next base: position 190,627 of record NZ_JARVSH010000006.1, on the reverse strand, counting down.
GGGCGTTCGACGGCGGGATGCCAGTGTCCATTGTAGCGTCGCGCCGGCGGGGTGGTCCGGCAGGTGCGCCGTGGTCAGGCGTCCAGGTTGAGGTCCCGCCGCAACTTGGCCACATGTCCGGTCGCCCGGACGTTGTACTGTGCGAGGGAAACCTTGCCGTCGGGATCCACCACGATGGTGGAGCGGATCAGGCCTTGGTACGTCTTGCCGTAGTTCTTCTTTTCGCCCCAGGCGCCGTATGCCTCGGCCACTGCGTGGTCCTCATCGGAGAGCAGGGGGAACGTCAGGGCTTCATTCGCCGCAAATTTTGCCAGTTTTTCGACGGGGTCGGGCGAGATGCCCAGGACGTCGTATCCGGAGGCCTGCAGGGAGGCAAGGCTGTCGCGGAAGTCGCAGGCTTCTTTGGTACACCCGGGCGTGGACGCTGCCGGATAGAAGTAGACAATGGTGGAGCGGCCGGAGGCCGGGTCCAGGCTGACCTCCTTCCCGCGTGAGTCCTGCAGGGTAAATGCGGGTGCTTTGTCGCCGGTAACGAGTCTTTCAGCCATTGTTTTTCTCCTTGTTGCGGGCGGGACACAACAGCCTAGTAAGCGGGTGGGGCGAGTGCTAATCGGCACTTGGTTATACTGGCTGCTATGCCTGATATGGATCACTGGCCCACAGGGCGCCTCCTGTCCACTGCTGCGCGCCTCGTTGAACACTCCTGGAACGAAAAACTTGGCGCCATCGGACTCACGCACGCCGGTGTTATCGCCATAGAGGTGCTGGCTGCGCAAGGCCCCATGACCCAGGCCCAGCTCGCCCAGTATGTCCGCGTCCAGGCCCAGACCATGGGCAAGACGCTCAGCCGGCTTGAGTCCCACGGCCATATCGCCCGGGTGCGGAGCACGTCGGACCGCAGGAGCCATGTGGTCTCGCTGACTGAGCGCGGCAAGGAAGCGGTAGCCCAGGCCGTGGAGATGGAGCGTTCGGTGTTGGCTTCCTCTTCGATCGACCCCGAGGTCCTGCGCCAGGAGCTCAAGGCTGTGGTCCGTGAACTCGCCAGCCAGTTCGCCACGACGCCGAGCAACGCCTCTGCGCTGGTGGACTCCGCCAAGTAACCGGCTTTTCATAACGCCGTCAAGCGTGGCCCCGGCAAGGACTGCCGGGGCCACGCTTTTTTGTGTCCGGAGGCCACACTGTTAGGTGCGCGCGGAGCACATGGGGGTCTTGTCGGCGGCCGCCGGTGAGGGGGCTACAGCCCTGCCGGAAAGGTGAACGTGGCGGGGACCGGAACTGGCGCCGCGCCGTGGAACAGGACGACCTCGTCGTGGGCTTTTAGGACCACATCGGAGATCTTCCCGTCGTGCGGAACTCCGTTGACGGCCACACTCCAGCCATCCTGGGCGGAATGTGGCGTTCCTGGCGTTGGGTCGGTGCCGTCCAGGACACCCCATTCGGTGAGGAACTGCCCGAGCGTGTACGTGGCGCCGGCGGTTGGTGCTTCGATGTGGATAATCCCGGATTTGTCATGGCTGTGCAGCGCGGAGATCCCGTTGGGCTGGCCGGCCGGGGTGAAGCTGAAGCCGATGTCCGCCGGAACGGCGACCGGCTTGCCGTCCACGAGGACGTCCAGGTGCGCGTGGAAATGCTCTGCAGCGCCTTCGGCGTTGAGGACCTGAAGCCCGGCGGCCTTGATTCGGTCACCGCCCCCCTGTGGCTTCAGTTCCCATCCGGTGGATGCCGCGGAGGAGGACGCGGTGGGCGGAGCTGTCATGCCGGGCGTGGACACGGCGGTGCCAGGGCCGGAGGTGGCGGTCGCGGAGCATCCTGCGACGGCCAGGGTGATCCCGGCGAGGGCAGCGGTAACGGCGAGCTGTTTTTTCAACTGGGACTACTTTCAATGAGGAAACGGGTACCCCGGTCATATGTGCGGAACCCCGGGTCCCGGCTTAACCCGGTTGCAGCCCGGGCAGGCCGCGGTCGCACCCTGACAGGACATCATGGCAACCTGCAAGAAGACCAGACACAGCTTCGCCGGGCCTACCGATCTCGTCCGGCGGCGTGCCGGGTTCACCAGGGCAGGATACCGACTACCTTCGGGAAGCCACCAGGCAGATTCGGAGGCATTGGATGTGAACCTCTGGGTCGCCGTGCGGCACACCATCCATTACAGGCGCAAAACGAAACCCCGCCTTTACGTGGCCTCTCGGCCAGTAAAGACGGGGTTCCTTTGGTGCACCCCCCGGGACTTGAACCCGGAACCCATTGATTAAGAGTCAATTGCTCTGCCAATTGAGCTAGAGGTGCATCTTGTTTGCTTCAATCTTTCGGGCTTTTTCTTTCCCGTTGATCTCCGCAACGACATGAAACTCTACACGAACTTCCGGTGCAAGTGAAATCGGCGCCCACGGAGGAAGTGCCGTCACCGCCGCAGCCCCAAAACCAGCACGAAATCAGGGTTTTCGTTGTTCGTCATCAGCCACAATCCGCCGTTCGGGGTCCGGATCACGTCCCTGATCCGCCCGTACATTCCTGTGAAATAGGCCACAGGATTACCTGCCTCGGTGCCTTGAAGGGGGACGGCCCACAGCCGCTCCCCGCGCAGCGCGCCCAGGTACGCGGTGCCGCCGTCTATTTCCAGGCCGCTGGGCGATGATTCGCTGGTGGAGGGCCACACGACCTTTGCATCCTGGAATTCCGGCCGGTGGGGTGCGCCCGTCACTTCGGGCCATCCGTAGTTGGCGCCCGGAAGGATCAGGTTGAGCTCGTCATTGACGTCGGGGCCGAATTCACTGGCCCACAGCCTGCCCTCGCCGTCCCAGGCCAGTCCCTGGACGTTCCGGTGACCCAGGCTGTACACGGCATTGCCGAACGGGTTCCCGGGCGCCGGACTGCCGTCCGGGGCGAGCCGGAGGATCTTGCCGCCCAGGGCGTCCGGATCTTGGGGCTGTTCCCGGCGCTGGGCGTCGCCGGTGCCAACATAGAGGAAGCCGTCCGGGCCGAACCGGATCCTCCCGCCGTTGTGCGTCGTTGCTTTCGGTATGCCGGCAAAGACGGTCTGCGGTGGACCGGGGGAGAGTGCGCCGTCGGCGTCCCTTTGCAGCGTCAGCCGGACCACCCGGTTGTCCTCCTGCCCTGTCACGTAGGCATAGAGGTAGCGGTCAACGTCGAAATGCGGTGACAGCGCCAGGCCCAGCAGGCCCCCTTCACCGGCGGGCACCACCCCCGGGACCTTGCCCACGGTGGTGGCCTGTCCGTCGTGGACCGCCTTCAACAACGCCGTTCCCCGCTCGGAGATGATTGCCGTGCCGTCCGGAAGGAAGACGGCCGCCCAGGGGACGGCCAGCTTCAGTTCCAGCTTTTCCTGCACCTCGGGTACGGAGACGGGCGGCTCGGCCGTGGTGCCGGAGCCCGTGCCATGTGTTGGGCCGGGCGAGCCGGTGCACGCTGCCAGCAGGAAGAGCAGGCAGGCCATCCAGTAGGGGCGTAGCGTCATACGGCGGCCCCGCCTCCGGCTAGGGCCGTTTGCGGCGCGGAGCGCGGAAACCGGCAGCCTCGGCGTGCGCGGCAGACTCAAACCAGACATCCGCCCGGATGTGCTCATGGTCGGGATGTCCTTCTTCGTAGTAGACCATCGCAGTGGCGTCTCCCTTGACGCTGTAGTCCGCCGGACCGCTTCCATCGGCGGCCGGCGATGCCGAGCCTGCCCCGTACGGTTCCTTTGCCGCAAGGTGCCCGGCTGGTTCTCCCGCCGCTTCGCTGTGCCCCGGGGCGGCGTCGTGGTGGCCTGATGCTTCCTCCGTCGGGGCGGAGGCCTCCGCATGCTCCGTCGCCTCCGCATGCTCCGTCGCCTCGGATGCTGCCGTCTCCTCTCCGGCGGCCGTCTCGGCGCCGGGCAGCGTCGGGGCGTGGGGGGCGGTGTATTCGTCGTGATGGACAGGATGGACAGGATGGGCCGGTGCGGGGGAGTTGTGCGCCCGGGATTCCTGCCCCCCGGCGCCGTCGTCCGCCGCGTCGGACTCGGCCCCTGCGGCGGGCGGGGCTGCCTGTGACGCTGCGGCCGTGGCCGCTGCATCGTTGGTGGCGGACGGGGCGGGACGTGGCCCGGACGGCCCGGCCTCCGACCACTGGGTTTCCCACTCGGCTTCATCCTGCAGCCTGCGCTCATCTTCCCGGGCGCCGACGGAGCCGGGTGCAGCCATGCCGGCATCGGCGCCGGAAGGGCCCTGGACCGGGTTGTCGGTGGCCTCGGCAGCCGCGGGTGTCGCCGTCCGTGGCGTCGCCGATGAATCCGCCGGTTCCTCAGCCGTTGGCGGGGCTGCCGGTTCGGCGGCGCGGCCGAAGCCCGCTGCCGTGGGTATCCCGGTGGTCGCGGCAGCCTCGGCCGAGGCAGCGGCGCTGCCTCCCTCCAGGGCGCCGTCCGATCTGGTGCCGGAGGCGCCAGGGGTACTGGTTGACCTGTTGCGCTTCAGCAGCCACCAAACGACTGCCGCGAGAACAACGATGAGAATGATCCAGAAAAGAATGTCCATGGCAGGCCTCTCGATCCGGGCGGCGGGGGTGTCCTGTCCCCGACGCTACGTCGGGCAGGCACTGCTGTCCAGAGAAGCCGCGGGCCGCAGGCTGGCGTCCTCCCCGGTCGTGCGGGTGGCCGGACGGAGCCTCGACCACCATCGACGTCTCATTATGTGAGACATGAGTCCACTATTTGGCGAATTTTTCCCGTTATTTCAACGGGAAGCTGATGTGACGGTCGTCCGGCAGCGGTGCGCGCCCTAGACTTTCCCCTATGAGTGACGCCCAGACCGCAACCGCAAACACGCCTGACATCAAGCCCCGCAGCCGCGTCGTCACCGATGGGATCCATGCGGCGCCCGCGCGCGGCATGTTCCGGGCTGTCGGCATGGGCGATGACGACTTTGCCAAGCCCCAGATTGGCGTGGCGAGCTCATGGAACGAGATCACTCCCTGCAACCTCTCCCTGAACCGCCTCGCGCAGGGCGCCAAGGAAGGCGTCCACGCAGGCGGCGGGTTCCCCATGCAATTCGGCACCATTTCGGTTTCGGACGGCATCTCCATGGGCCACGAGGGAATGCACTTCTCCCTGGTCTCCCGTGAAGTCATCGCCGACTCCGTGGAGACCGTCATGCAGGCGGAGCGGATCGACGGCTCGGTCCTGCTGGCCGGCTGCGACAAGTCCCTGCCCGGCATGCTGATGGCGGCCGCCCGCCTGGACTTGGCCAGCGTCTTCCTTTACGCCGGGTCCATCATGCCCGGCTGGGTCAAGCTCGAGGACGGCTCCGAAAAGGAAGTCACGCTGATCGACGCTTTTGAAGCGGTGGGTGCCTGCGCCGCGGGCAAGATGAGCATGGAAGACCTCACCCGGATCGAAAAGGCCATCTGCCCCGGCGAAGGCGCCTGCGGCGGCATGTACACGGCCAACACGATGGCCTGCATCGGCGAGGCGCTGGGCATGTCCCTCCCCGGCTCGGCCGCCCCGCCCTCGGCAGACCGCCGTCGTGATGAATTCGCCCGCAAGTCCGGCGAAGCGGTGGTCAACCTCCTGCGCAAGGGCATCACCGCCCGGGACATCATGACCAAGAAAGCGTTCGAGAATGCCATCGCCGTCACCATGGCCTTCGGCGGCTCCACCAACGCCGTGCTGCACCTGCTGGCCATCGCCCGGGAAGCCGAGGTTGAGCTCACCCTCGACGACTTCAACCGCATCGGCGACAGGATCCCGCACCTGGGCGACCTCAAGCCCTTCGGCCGCTACGTCATGACCGACGTCGACAGGATCGGCGGCGTTCCCGTCATCATGAAGGCCCTGCTCGACGCCGGCCTGCTGCACGGCGACTGCCTCACCGTCACGGGCAAGACCGTCGCCGAAAACCTCGACGCGATCAACCCGCCGGACGTTGACGGCAAGATTCTTCGCGCACTGGACAATCCGATCCACAAAACCGGCGGCATCACCATCCTGCACGGCTCAATGGCTCCGGAAGGCGCCGTCGTCAAGAGCGCCGGCTTCGACGCCGACGTCTTCGAGGGCTCTGCCCGGGTTTTCGAGCGCGAGAAGGGGGCGCTGGACGCACTCGACAACGGCGAGATCAAGGCCGGCGACGTCGTGGTCATCCGGTATGAAGGTCCCAAGGGCGGCCCCGGCATGCGGGAAATGCTGGCGATCACCGGCGCCATCAAGGGTGCCGGGCTGGGCAAGGACGTCCTCCTGCTGACGGATGGCCGCTTCTCCGGCGGAACCACCGGCTTGTGCATCGGCCACGTTGCGCCGGAAGCGGTCGACGGCGGCCCGATCGCCTTCGTCAAGGACGGCGACCGGATCAGGGTGGACATCGCCGCCCGCACGTTCGACCTGCTGGTGGACGACGCGGAACTTGAGGCCCGCAAAGTGGACTGGCAGCCGCTTCCGGCCCGCTACACCAAGGGAGTGCTCGCCAAGTACGCCAAGCTGGTACACAGCGCCAGCCAGGGTGCCTACACCGGCTGACGTCCGGTTTTAGGCTGGTCCTTCCGAGATAGGATCAAAGAGTGGACAGTGTTGTCCACATGGTGAGATAGGGTTGTTGCTCGTTGACACCCATCACACCAGAGGGAAAACTGAACGCATGACTTTCGTTACCGGCATCGTCGTCGTCCTTACCAAGCGCGTGGCACATTAGCCCTGGTAACGAACCGTCACGCGCGAACCCCTCACAGAGCCACCAGGCTGAGGGGTTTTTTTATTTCCCGCCTTTCCAGTCACATTCGAACACCAGAGAAGATCCACAAGGAAGAGTCCGATGAGCAAAGGATCGCCCATCAGCCCCTCGCTGATGGCCACCAAGTCCGCTGGAGCCGCCAAGGCTCCGGAACGCGCCGACCGGACGGCTGACCATGCCGCCGTCGTCGCCGACCTTGCTGCTGTCTCTCCTGTCCTTGGGCCGAACAACGTCGTACCCCCGACGGTGATGACCGGCTCGCAAGCAATCGTCCGTTCGCTCGAAGAACTCGGCGTCGACGACATTTTCGGTTTGCCTGGTGGCGCGATCCTGCCCACCTACGACCCCTTGATGGCCTCCACCATGAACCACGTGCTGGTCCGTCACGAACAGGGAGCCGGCCACGCCGCGCAAGGCTACGCCATGGTTACCGGGCGGGTTGGCGTCTGCATCGCCACCTCGGGTCCCGGCGCCACCAACCTCGTTACCGCCATCATGGACGCCCACATGGACTCCGTGCCCCTGGTGGCCATCACCGGCCAGGTCGCCAGCGGCGTCATTGGCACCGATGCGTTCCAGGAAGCCGACATCGTGGGCATCACCATGCCGATCACCAAGCACTCGTTCCTGGTGACCGACCCCAACGACATCCCCCACGTCATGGCCGAGGCCTTCCACCTGGCCTCCACCGGCCGTCCCGGGCCCGTCCTGGTGGACGTTGCCAAGGATGCCCAGGTGGGACAGATGACGTTCTCGTGGCCGCCGCGGATCGACCTGCCCGGGTACCGGCCGGTCACCCGGGGCCACAACAAGCAGGTGCGCGAGGCGGCGAAACTCATCGCCGCCGCCTCCAAGCCGGTCCTGTACGTCGGTGGCGGCGTGGTGAAGGCGCACGCCTCCGCTGAACTGCGCGCCCTGGCCGAGGCCACGGGAGCACCCGTGGTGACCACCCTGATGGCGAAAGGCGCCTTCCCGGATTCCCACCCGCAGCACGTGGGCATGCCGGGCATGCACGGCAGCGTTTCCGCCGTCACGGCCCTTCAGCAGTCGGACCTCCTGATCACCCTCGGCGCCCGTTTCGATGACCGCGTGACCGGCGTGCTGCGCACCTTCGCACCGCATGCCAAGGTCATCCACGCCGACATCGACCCCGCCGAGATCTCCAAGAACCGCACCGCCGATGTCCCCATAGTGGGCTCGGTCAAGGAGATCATTCCGGAACTGACAGAGGCCGTCCGCAGCCAGTTCGAGGCTTCCGGCACGCCTGACCTGACCACCTGGTGGGCCTTCCTGAACAACCTCAAGGAAACCTACCCGCTGGGCTGGACGGAACCGGACGACGGCCTGATCGCCCCGCAGAAGGTCATCGAGCGGATCGGCCAGCTGACCGGCCCCGAAGGCGTGTACGTGGCGGGTGTTGGGCAGCACCAGATGTGGGCTGCCCAGTTCATCAAGTACGAGCGCCCGCACGCCTGGCTGAACTCCGGCGGCGCCGGCACCATGGGCTACGCCGTTCCCGCGGCCATGGGCGCCAAGGTGGGCGAGCCTGACCGGGTGGTCTGGGCCATCGACGGCGACGGCTGCTTCCAGATGACCAACCAGGAGCTGGCCACCTGCGCCATCAACAACATTCCCATCAAGGTTGCCGTCATCAACAACTCCTCGCTGGGCATGGTGCGGCAGTGGCAGACCCTCTTCTACGAGGGCCGCTACTCCAACACGGACCTCAACACCGGCCATGACACCGTCCGCATCCCGGACTTCGTCAAGCTGGGCGAGGCCTACGGCTGCGCCTCGTTCCGCTGCGAACGCGAAGAGGACATCGACGCCACCATCCAGAAGGCACTCGAAATAAATGACCGCCCCGTGGTCATCGACTTCGTGGTGAGCCCCAACTCCATGGTGTGGCCGATGGTGCCCTCCGGAGTGAGCAACGACCAGATCCAGGTTGCCCGAAACATGACCCCGGAATGGGAAGAGGAAGACTGAGCATGAGCCGCCACACACTTTCCGTCCTGGTCGAGGACAAGCCCGGCGTCCTGACCCGCGTGGCGAGCCTGTTCGCCCGCCGCGCCTTCAACATCAACTCCTTGGCCGTCGGCCCCACCGAAGTGCCGGGCGTGTCCCGCATGACCGTGGTGGTCGACGCCGACGGCGACCTCATCGAGCAGGTCACCAAACAGCTCAACAAGCTGGTCAACGTGATCAAGATCGTTGAGCTGACCCCAGAAACTTCCGTACAGCGCGACCACATCCTGGTCAAGGTACGGGCGGATGCCGCTACACGGCTGCAGGTAACCCAGGCCGCAGACCTGTTCCGCGCCTCAGTGGTGGACGTGTCCACCGACTCGGTCGTCATTGAGGCCACCGGCCATCCGGAAAAGCTCACAGCCCTGCTTTCAGTGCTGGAGCCCTTCGGCATCCGCGAAATCGTGCAGTCCGGCACCCTGGCCGTTGGACGGGGATCCCGCTCCATGAGTGACCGGGCCCTCCGTTCCGCCTAGGCACCAGCCCCGGCGGGAATTGGCGCCCGTAACCGCAGCACCGCAAGACCACTATCTACAACCACTCAAGAGGAGTTACGCAAGTGACTGAAATGTTCTACGACGACGACGCCGACCTTTCCATCATCCAGGGCCGCAAGGTTGCCATTGTCGGCTACGGCTCGCAGGGCCACGCCCACGCGCTGAACCTGCGCGATTCCGGCGTCGAGGTCGTTATCGCCTTGAAGGAAGGCTCCAAGTCGACCGCCAAGGCCGAGGACGCCGGCTTCACGGTCAAGAACGTTGCCGACGCCGCCGAATGGGCCGACGTCATCATGATCCTGGCGCCGGACCAGCACCAGCGCGCGATCTACAACGACTCCATCAAGGACAAGCTGACCCCCGGCAAGGCCCTCGCCTTTGCCCACGGCTTCAACATCCGCTTCGGTTACATCCAGGCCCCCGAGGGCGTTGACGTCATCCTGATCGCCCCGAAGGCGCCGGGCCACACCGTCCGCCGCGAGTTCGAAGCCGGCCGCGGCATCCCGGACATCATCGCCGTCGAGCAGGACGCCTCCGGGTCCGCCTGGGAGCTGGCAAAGTCCTACGCCAAGGCCATCGGCGGCACCCGCGCCGGCGTCATCAAGACCACCTTCACCGAGGAAACCGAAACCGACCTCTTCGGCGAGCAGTCCGTGCTCTGCGGCGGGGTGTCCCAGCTGATCCAGTACGGTTTCGAAACCCTCACCGAAGCCGGTTACCAGCCGCAGATTGCCTACTTCGAGGTGCTGCACGAGCTCAAGCTCATCGTTGACCTCATGTGGGAGGGCGGCATCGCCAAGCAGCGCTGGAGCGTCTCCGACACCGCCGAGTACGGCGACTACGTCTCCGGCCCCCGCGTCATCACCCCCGAGGTGAAGGAAAACATGAAGGCCGTCCTGGCCGACATCCAGTCCGGCGCCTTTGCCAAGCGCTTCATCGAAGACCAGGACAACGGCGGCGTCGAGTTCAAGGAACTGCGCGCCAAGGCTGAACAGCACCCCATCGAGGCCGTGGGCCGCGAACTGCGTTCCCTGTTCTCCTGGCAGCAGCAGGACGTGGACTACGTGGAAGGCTCCGCAGCCCGCTAAGGCCGCCAGCCCAACCACGCAGACCGCAGCGGTGAGGCCGGGTTCACACTTAACAATGTGAGCCCGGCCTTTCCGTCGGCCTAGACTTGTTTCCATCCCCAGGACTGCAACGCAGAGGATCAGCCGTGTCAAAACCCGTAGTACTGCTCGCCGAAGAACTTTCCCCCGCCACCGTCGAGGCCCTCGGCCCGGACTTTGAAATCCGCCAGACTGACGGCGCAGACCGTTCCCAGCTGCTCTCGGCAATCAGTGACGTAGACGCCATCCTGGTCCGCTCCGCCACCCAGGTGGACGCCGAAGCCATCGCCGCCGCCAAGAACCTGAAGGTTATCGCCCGTGCCGGCGTGGGCCTGGACAACGTGGACATCAAGGCGGCCACGCAGGCCGGCGTCATGGTGGTCAACGCCCCCACGTCCAACATCGTCTCTGCCGCCGAGCTGACCGTGGGCCACATCCTCAGCCTGGCCCGCCACATCCCGCAGGCCAGCGCCGCCCTCAAGGATGGCGAGTGGAAGCGCTCCAAGTACACCGGCATCGAGCTGTTCGAGAAAAAGATCGGCATCATCGGACTCGGCCGGATCGGCGCCCTCGTGGCAGCCCGCCTCAAGGGCTTTGACACCAAGATCCTGGCCTACGACCCCTACATCACGTCCGCCCGCGCGGCGCAGCTGGGCGTGCAGCTGGTCACCCTGGATGAGCTCCTGGCCCAGTCCGACTTCATCACCATCCACATGCCCAAGACGCCGGAGACCGTGGGCATGCTCGGCGCTGACGCCTTCAAGAAGATGAAGAGCACCGCCTACGTGGTGAACGTCGCCCGCGGTGGCCTCGTGGACGAGGAAGCCCTCTTCACGGCCCTGCAGGACGGCGAGATCGCCGGAGCCGGCGTCGACGTCTTCGCCAAGGAACCCAGCACCGACCTGCCGTTCTTCAAGCTCGACAACGTGGTGGTTACCCCGCACCTGGGTGCCTCGACCGATGAAGCCCAGGAAAAGGCCGGCGTCTCCGTGGCCAAGTCCGTCCGCCTGGCCCTGGCCGGCGAACTGGTGCCGGACGCCGTCAACGTGGCCGGCGGCGTCATCGCCCCCGACGTCCGCCCGGGCATCCCGCTGATCGAGAAGCTGGGCCGCATCTTCACTGCGCTGACCCACGCTTCCCTGACCCAGTTCGACGTCGAAGTGGCCGGCGAAATCTCCTCCCTCGACGTCAAGGTCCTGGAGTTGGCTGCGCTGAAGGGCATCTTCGCCGACATCGTGACCGAACAGGTGTCCTATGTCAATGCACCCGTCATCGCCGAGCAGCGCGGCATCAACGTCCGCCTGATCACCACCCCCGACACCGAGTCTTACCGTAACGTCCTGACGCTCCGCGGCGCCCTGAGCGACGGCAGCCAGATCTCCGTGGCCGGGACCCTGACCGGCCCCAAGCAGGTGGAGAAGCTGGTGGGCATCAACGGCTTCGAAGTCGAAATCCCCATCAGCGAGCACCTGGTGGTGGTGGCCTACACCGACCGCCCCGGCGTCATCGGCACCATCGGCCACATCCTCGGCATGAACAACATCAACATCGCCGGCATGCAGGTGGCCCGCTCCGACGAAGGCGGCCAGGTCCTGGCCCTGCTGACCATCGACAGCTCCGTGCCCCAGCAGGTGCTGGACGCCATCAAGGCCGGCATCGGCGCTGAAATGGTCCGGGAAGTGGACCTGGAAGACTAACGCGACACACCGGCCGAAACGCCGAAGCCGCTCCTCCGCGCAGGCACGCCCGGGCGGAGCCACGTATGATTGGCCGGTCTGCTTAAAATGGCTTGGTCCTGGTTCAGGACCATAGCCGGCAGGCCGGCCAATACCTTTTGCACATCCGTCCGCCATCGCCCACGTCTGCCCGGCGGTTGGAAGTGCGCGCACGCAATCCAGGTTTCAGGGAGTTCCATGAACGCCGTCCAGAGGTTCATCAGAAGCAGGGTGCTGCTGTTGACCGCGGCCATCTTGATCGCAGCAATGTGCTTGTCGGTCGTCGTCCAGAGCCAGTCACAGGCCGCGCTCAACCGGACAATCGACGAAAATTCGAGGGGGCTCTACGACATCCTGGTCCAGGCCAAGGCGCCCTCCGGAGCACTCCTGCAGCCCGAGATCGCCAATGGCGCCGGCGGCATTGGGTTCGACCAGCTGGACTCCATCCGGAAACTCTCCGGCACGTCCGTGGCCGCACCCATCAGCCTGGTCTCGCGGGTAACGCAGAACCTTGAGACGCCCCGGCTCGACGCCATGGACTACCTCGGCTACAACGCCGGGCTCGCCGGCACCGCCACCGCCGACCAGGCCGCAGGGGCCACCGCCCCGAATCAGTGGCCGGCAGCCGAATCCGTCCTCAGCGACACTGCAAAGAAGTACCGGCTGACTGCCAGCGCCGTGAGCTCCGACGGAAACTCCGAGCAGACCCTCTTCAAGACCACCGCCGAAGGCACCCTGGGCAAGGCGCGGCTCGTCGAAGAGAAGGCCCAGGGCGGCAGCAGCATCCGCATCGCCGCACCGGCGGGGGAGACCGGCATCAAATTCCCCAACCCTGCCGGCGGGTCCGAGCACAACCTCTTCAACCTCTCCGTGGCGCTGCCGCTCGCCCCCGAGGTCACCGAATCCGTCGTGGCAGTGGACCCGGCGGCCGAGCGCGCCCTCCTGGGCTCCGCAGGCGACTTCCTGACCCCGCTGGAAAAGGCTCCCCCCGCCGACGCCCGTGACGCCGGCGCCGTGGGACGGTACCTGGAAGGCCTCTTCACCAACGGCATCAGCATGGACCAGCTCAAGGAAGGCCCCGACTTCCTCGGCGTCAAGCTCAAGTACTGGGCACCCCTGATGACCCAGTACCAGCAGGCCAAGCGCAGCGGCCAGCTCAGCGGCGGCTCACAGGCCGTGCCGCTGATCGTCCGGTCGGGCACGTCGCTGGACCTGAAGTACAACGTCAAGATCGAGGAAATCGACGACGCCGGCAAGGTGGTCAAGGACGTCGGCACGGTGTCCAAGTCGTTGGGCAAGGATTACCTGCCGTTCGTGTCCAAGGACCCCTTCGTGCTCTCCTGGCCCGGCTCCACCGACCACTCGTCCCTGCTGGGGAACAACGGCAACTTCAACCAGGGCCTCTACACGCCCGCCAAGTGGAGCACCAACTTTGCCGGCGCCCCCAAGTACACCGACGGCGACACCGCCGCCAACGGTGCCGTGGACAAGACCGCAGTTCCCGGTGACTGGGTAACGGTGAACCGGCTGCCGGACAAGGCCGCCAGCGGCGCCCCCGTGGACCAGACCCAGCGCGACCCGGTAGACGAGCGCTCGTACCGGGACAACCTGTCCACCGGCCAGCAGCAGCCGGCCCAGCCGCTGCCCATGGTCTATGGCACGTTCGACCCCGCTGCCGTTGCCGCCGCCTCGGGTGACGTCAACAAGCTTCCGCTGGGCGGCTACGACCCCACGCCGTTCACCTTGGTCAAGGACGCCGCAGGCAAGGATGTCCCCGCCGCGGAACTGAAGCCTTCCCTCAGCGCCACCGGACTGGCGAGCCAGTCCGCCGGTGCGATCACCGACTACTACGGCCTGGCGGCTGCCCGCGGCTACAAGCAGAACGCCGCGGTCATCGACGCCGTCCGCGTCCGGGCCAAGGCTCCGGGCAGCTGGAAGGAAGCCCAGCCCGAGGTGGAGAAGCTTGCCGCCGAAATCCGGGACATGGGCCTGGACGCCACCATCGTGGCCGGTTCGGCCCGCGAGGACACCAGCATCGCCGTCCCCGGCTACTCAAAGGACGGGGCGGGCAAGGAATCCGCGCTGGGCACGGTCCAGCAGTCCTGGGTCCGGCAGAACGCCGCCGACGCCGTGGCAGGATCCCTGTCCGGAACAAACGTCACCCTGCTGTTCCTTACCCTCTGCGGTGCGGCCCTGCTGACCGGCGCGTCAACCGTCAGCTACATCCGGAAACGCCGGAGCGAGGCCGGAACACTGCGGGCCATGGGCTGGACCCAACGGCGGATCCGCACCTGGGTCCTTGAGGAGTTCGGCGTCGGCGCCGTCCTCCTCGCTGCCGCAGGGATCCTGCTGAGCCTCCTGAGCTGGAGCCTGCCGACCGCCCTGGTGTGCGCCGCCGTCGTGGTCCTCTACTGCGGCGCGGCACTGTTCGCCGCGCAACAACTCCGCCACCGCGACGTGATCGACCAGGAACCGCAGCATGACGAGCGGCTCATCCCCGTCGATTCGCCGTTGACCTTCGCCAACCGGCAGCTGGGCACCAACAAGTTCAACACCCTGTCCCTGGCCGTGGCGGTGGGTGTCTTCGGCGCCGCCGTCGGCGGCCTGATCGCCCTGCTGATCGACATTCCGCGGGCCGCAGGTGCCAGCGCCCTGAGCGGACTTGCAGCGGCCAGCGTGACGCTGCCCAGCATCCTGCTGGCAGTGGCCGGCGTGGCCGTGGGGCTGGTGCTCACCCTGGTGACCGGACGCTTCGAGCTCAACTCCAAGCGCCAATACCTGGGCATCCTCCAGGCCATGGGCTGGAACCCGGACATGCTTCGCCAGGTACGTTTGTTCGAGAACGCGCTGGTGGGAACCGTGGCCTTGCCGCTGGGCGTGCTGGGCGCCCTGGGCATCGGCCTGCTGCTGGCACCCTACGCGGCCATCTGGGCCGCCGTGGCCGGGCTGGTGGCCGTACTTTGCTGGATACCGATTGCAACGAAAGTGGTCCAATGACAAACCCGACGAATGTCCAGCGCAGCCGCCGGAGCGGCTCCACTGAGGTCCCCCTGCAGACCCGGGCCAACACCATCGTCAAGTCTGCCGATCACGCCACCCCGCTGGAGATGCGCGACATCACCATCCGTTACGGTGGCGGAAAGGGCGGCGCCGAGGCGGTCAGCGTGGTGGAGGGCTTCGACCTGACCCTGCACGCGGGGGAGATGCACTGCGTCGCCGGCCGAAGCGGTTCGGGCAAGACCAGCATCCTGACCGTTGGCGCGGGGCTGACCCTGCCGACGTCGGGCCGCGTCTTCTGGGAAGGCGACTCGCTCGAAAGCATGGGCGACGACGAAATCGCCGACCGCCGCCGTGCGCTCATCGGCTACGTGGACCAGGGCGGTGCACTGATCGACGGCATGAGTGCCCTCGAAAACGTGCTGCTGCCCGCCGTGCCCGACGGCGAAGTGGAGCAGCGGCGCGACATGGCCAAGGACCTGCTGGACCTGGTGGGACTTGGCCGCCGCATGCGCCACCGCCCGGCCCAGCTCTCCGGTGGCGAACGGCAGCGCGTGGCCATCGCCAGGGCCCTGATCCTGGGCACCCGCGTCCTGGTGGTGGACGAACCCACCGCCAGCCTGGACCGCGCCTCCGCCAACCGCATCATCAGCATCCTGAAGGACACCACCTCCGACGGCATCGCCGTCCTGGTGGCTTCGCACGACCACGAACTGGTCCGGCTCAGCGATACCCTGACAGAACTGATCTAGCCCACCCACTCACGCACCGAAGGTAACGTCCGACCGTGACTGCTTCAGAGAAAACGCCGTTCTACATCACCACGGCCATCACCTACCCCAACGGCGTGCCGCACATCGGCCACGCCTACGAGTACATAGCCACCGACGCCATGGCGCGCTTCAAGCGGCTGGACGGCTACGACGTGATGTTCCTGACCGGCACGGACGAGCACGGCATGAAGATCGCCCAGGCCGCGGAGAAGGAAGGCATTACGCCCAAGGAACTGGTGACCCGGAACGCCGAGATCTACAAGGCGGCACACGCTGCCTTGGGCGTCAGCTACGACCGGTTTATCCGGACCACGGACGAGGACCACTACGCCGCATCCCGGGCCATCTGGAAGAAGATGGAAGCCAACGGCGACATCTACCTCTCCAAGTACGAAGGCTGGTACTCCGTCCGGGACGAGGCCTTCTACGGCGAAGATGACACGGTGGTGAAGGACGACGGCGTGCGCTACTCGAAAGAGACGGACACCGAGGTGACGTGGACGGCGGAGGAGAGCTACTTCTTCCGGCTGTCCGCCTACCAGGACAAACTGCTGGCGCTCTACGAGGCGCACCCCGAATTTGGCGCCCCGCAGTACCGGTTCAACGAGGTCATCAGCTTCGTCAAGCGCGGCCTGGAGGACCTCTCCATCAGCCGGACCACGTTCGACTGGGGTGTCCCCGTCCCCGGCAACGACAAGCACGTCATGTACGTGTGGGTGGATGCGCTGACCAACTACCTCACCGGCGTGGGATACCCGGATGTCGAGTCCGAAAAGTTCCGGAAGTACTGGCCCGCCGACGTGCACATCATCGGCAAGGACATTTCACGCTTCCACGCGATCTACTGGCCGGCGTTCCTGATGAGCGCCGGGCTGGAACTGCCCAAGCGCGTCATGATCCACGGCTTCCTGAACAACAACGGGGTCAAGATGTCCAAGTCACTGGGCAACGTGGTGGCTCCCGCCGACTTCGTGGCCCGCTACGGCCTGGACCAGGTGCGCTTCTTCTTCCTGCGCGAAGTCCCGTTCGGGGCCGACGGCAGCTACAACCATGAGGCCATCGTGGGCCGGATGAACTCGGACCTGGCGAACAACTTCGGCAACCTCGCCCAGCGCTCCCTGTCCATGGTGGCCAAGAACTGCGGCGCCGCCGTACCCGCCCCCGGCGAGCTCACAGCCGCCGACACCGCCATCCTTGCCCAGGCCAACGGCCTGCTCGACGCCGCTCGGGCCGCGTTCGACAAGCAGGAGTTCAGCCGCGCCCTGGAGGCCATCTGGGCCGTGCTGGGGGACACCAACGCCTACTTCGCCGAGCAGGCGCCCTGGGTGCTCCGGAAGACCGACGTCGAGCGCATGAACACGGTGCTGTACGTGACGCTGGAGGTGCTCCGGATAGTGGCGATCCTCGCCCAGCCGGTCATGCCCGGCGCCACCGCGAAGCTCCTGGACGCCCTGGGCCAGCCTGGGGGGGACGCACGCCAGTTCACCGCGATCGCGACCCCGATCGTTCCCGGTACGGCGCTGCCCGCCCCGGTTCCCGTCTTCCCCAAATTCGAGGAACCGGCCGAAGCCTGAGGTTCCGGTGCGGATGAGGGCAGGTGGCGCGGACTTCCGCGCCACCTGCCCTTTCCCATTGCAGGCGCACTGGCCCGCCGTCACGGCTATGCGGTGGCAAGTCCCTCGACGGGTGACAGCCGTGCCGCGCGCCGGGCAGGAATGACCGACGCCAGCAGGCCGGCGACGACGGCCACCCCCAGCACGCCCAGCAACTGCAGCCAGGGGACGGAGGGGGTGACCTCGGCCAGGCTGCCGAGGGCCGACCGCGCGCCCAGCCAGCCGTAGATGCTTCCCAGGGCAGCACCAATCAATGCGGCGACGCCGGCCACCAGGGCTGCCTCGAGGGCCAGCATGCCCCGCAGCTGGCCCTTGGTAAGACCCAGCGCCCGGAGCAGGGAGTTTTCCCTGGTCCGTTCGAGGACGGACAGCGACAGTGTATTGGCCACGCCGATCAGCGCGATCAGCACCGCCACCCCCAACAGGCCCGTGACCACCAAGAGCAGTACGTCGATGACCTCATTGAAGGTGACCCGCTCGATGGCGGCGCCGCTGACCGCACCCGCGGACACGCCTGCTGCCGCAGCAACAGCGGACTGGATGTCCTTGATCCGGTCCGCGGACAGGGAGCCGCCGGGAGCGTCGGCCAGGCGCAGCCACACGGCACTGGCCGCAGGACCGGTGCCATCTGTCCGCGCAGTGTCTGTTGGGGCAACGCCACCGCCCGTCAGGCCCGACTGGCGGGCGGTGTCGGTGGAGACCAGTGCCGGGATGTTGCGGGTCCGCAAGACCACCGCTTCCAGGGAGGCCGGCCCGGCCGGCCCGGTGACCTCAACCGGTCCGGCCGTGGAGCCTTCCGGAAGGTAGATCCTGCCCGGCTCAAGGGTGAGCGCGGTGTCGCGGAGCAGCCGGCCGGCCTCTGCCGCGTCGAGGGCATAGACGGGGCTGCCCATCCCTTCGCCGGCCAAGGTGCCCGCTGCCGGCAGCAAAGCCGCGGTTGCGACGCCGTCCACCCGTGCCACTGCGTCACGCTCGGCGGCTGTCAGGGCATCCCCGGTGATCACCATATCCACGGGGTAGGTGCCGGCGAGGGCGTCATCGAACGCCTGCCGGGCAGTGGCAGCCCCGGTCATCATCAGGGACACCAGCGTGACGCCGATCAAGAGGGCGGCAGCAGTGACGGAGGTCCGGGCCGGGTTGCGGACGGCATTGAGGGCGGCCAGCTTCCCGGGGACGCCGGCAGGAGAGGCCAACCGTCCCGCCAGGCCCACCAGCCGCGGCACGAACAGGGTGGCGCAGAGCAGGACGCCCACGAAGGAGAGCACGCCGCCGGCGAAGGCCACCACCAGCATCACGCCCGCGGCGCCGAGGGCCAGCAACGGAACCCCGAGGGCAAGGGCGGCAAGGCCCAGCACCAGCCGCACGCGGCCCCGCCGGTTCCCGATTCCGGCATCGTCAACCGGCCGCAGGGCAGCAAGCGGAGCCACGGCCGTGGCAGCTTTCGCGGGAACCAGGGCGGCGCCCAGGGTCAGGAGTGTGCCTGCCGCCAGCCCCGCAATGACGGACGACGGCGGGACGGCCATGGTGGCAAACGCCATGTCCGGCTGCGTCCCGGCCCAGCCGATGAGGGCAGCCATCAGGGCGACGGCGGCGAGCACACCGGCGGCGGAGGAGACCAGGCCCACCACCAGGGCTTCGGCCAGGACCGAGTTGCGCACCTGGTTCCGGCCCGCCCCCAGGCACCTGAGCAGCGCCAGTTCCCTGGTGCGTTGGGCCACCAGCACCGCGAAGGTGTTGGTCACCACCAGTCCGGAGACAATCAGGGCGACCCCGGCGAATGCCAGCAGGATGATCGTCAGTTCATCCTGGCCTCCGGTCATCATCGCCACCTGGGCGGTGACTTGTTCGTCTGCTGTCTTCACCTGCACCCCGGCGCCGGCACCGGTGAGCGCCGCCGCCACGTTCTTGCTGGTTGCGGCGGCGTCGGAGCCCGAAGCCAGGGCCAGCTGGATGCTTCCGTAGCCAGCGGCGCCGGTACCACCTTGAGCGTCCCGGGCGCCGGCGGCCAGGGCACTGACGGCCGGTGTCCCGGCGAGGATCTGCGGGAGGGCAGAGGCGAAGGGGTCGTTGCTGCCGCGCAGGATCCCGGTGACGGTCATGGCCACTGTTGTGGCGGCGGCGGGGGCCTTGAGGGTCAGGGAGTCGCCGACGCGCAGCCCGTAGCGGGCGGCGGTAGCCCCGTCCACGGCGACGCCGTCAGCCCTCTCCGGGAGGGTGCCGTCGGTCACGGTCGCGGTTTCCAAGGCCATCGGCGCCAGGTTCCGGGCTTGCGCCAACACCTCCTGGCCGCCTGCGGTGAACTCGGCGTACGCCTGCATCCGGCCATAGGCCTCGGTCACGCCGGGCACCGCACGGGCTGCTGCCAGCGCGGCATCGTTGAAGGTTCCCGTGTCCGGGGTGGCGATGAGGCCGGCCTTGCTGTAGGCCTCCCCGAGGCTGGCACCCAGCGAAGCACGGGTACTCGCCCCGACCATCAGGGTGGTGGACAGGAACGCCACGGAGAGCATGACTGCCAGGCCGACGGCTATGAAGCGGCGGCTGTGGGACTGGAATTGCGAGAAGGCAACGCGCAGCACGCTCAGCCTCCCAGTTTGCCGAGGGCGGCCAGGACGGACCCGGCGGTGGGCTCGGCGATCTCGCCCACCAGGCCGCCGTCGTTCATCAGGACCACCCGGTCGGCGTAGCTGGCCGCCACCGGATCGTGGGTGACCATGATGATGGTCTGGCCCATTTCCCGGCTGCTGCGGCGCAGCAGTGCGAGGACCTCGCCGCCGGCGGTCGAATCAAGGTTGCCGGTGGGTTCGTCCCCGAACACCACGTCGGGACGGGTCAGCAGGGCCCGGGCTACGGCGACCCGCTGCTGCTGGCCGCCGGAGAGCTCATGCGGCCGGTGCCGGAGCCTGTCCTTGAGGCCGAGCGTGGCCACCACCGTGTCGAACCAGGCCGCGTCCGTGGCTTTGTTCGCCAGCGCCAGCGGCAATGTGATGTTCTGTTCGGCGGTCAGTGTGGGCACCAGGTTGAAGGCCTGGAACACGAATCCGATCCGGTCGCGGCGAAGCGCTGTCAGCTGTTTGTCATTGAGGGCCGTAATGTCTGTTCCGCCAACCAGGATCTGGCCGGAGTCGGCACTGTCGAGTCCAGCGAGGCAGTGCATCAGGGTGGACTTTCCGGAGCCGGAAGGGCCCATTATTGCGGTGAAGCGGCCGGCATCGAACGTGACGCTGACCTCGCGCAGGGCGCTGACGCGGGTGGCGCCGCGGCCGTACGTCTTGGCCAGGGAGAGGGCCTGCACGGCGGGAGCGGATGGGATATTTTGCCTGTTCAAAGCAGTATGGGCATGCGCGGAAGTTGTCATGTTTCCACGCTATGGCCGGGCCCGGCGCCCGGGAATCGGCCGGTGGTCTGGTCCTGCCGGGGCCGGACTCATACCCAGGTCTGACACCACCGTGCCGGGCGTCAGCCTCCGGGAGTGACCACCCCGGTCTCGTAGGCGATCACGACTGCCTGGACCCGGTCGCGTGCCCCAAGCTTGGCCAGGATGTGCCCTACGTGCGTTTTGACGGTTGCTTCGGAGACAAACAGGTCTGCCCCGATCTCAGGGTTGGACCGACCTTGGGCCATGAGGGTGAAGACTTCGCGCTCGCGGGCTGTGAGCCGCTCGACGGCCTCCTGGTCCTCGGGCCGTTCGTTGCCCTGTGCGCGCAGCAGCGGAGCTACATGGTCCAGGAGCCGGCGGGTGGTGGAGGGGGCGATGACGGCGTCCCCGCGGTGCACCGTGCGGATGGCGTCCAGCAGTTCCTCCGGTGGTGCGTCCTTCAGGAGGAAACCGCTGGCTCCGGCTTCGATGGCCGCCAGTGCGTACTCGTCCAGGTCGAAGGTCGTGAGCACGACGATGCGAAGTTCAGCCCTGGCAGACCCGGCCGGGGCGGAAGCGGCGCGTTCGATGAGCCTGCGGGTGGCCTCGATGCCGTCCATTCCCGGCATGCGCACGTCCATCAGGACGACGTCCGCGGCTGCTGCTCCGAGGGCCTGGAGTGCCTCGAGCCCGTTCCCGGCCTCGACCACGACGTCAAGGTCCGGCTGGGAGTTGATCAGCATGCTGAATCCCGAGCGCACCAGTTGCTGGTCATCGACCAGCGCCACGCGGATAGGAGCGGTGCTGTCGCGGTCTAGTGGCAAAGTCATGCTCAGGCCTCGGTGTAGGGAAGGAAGGCCGAAACCTGGAAGCCCCCGCCCGCGGCCGGGCCGGCCGCCAACGAACCATCGTAAAGGCTGATCCGCTCCCGCATGCCCCGCAGCCCGTTACCGCCGCCTTCCCCGGCTCCGACTGCCGGATGGGCAGAAGCGTACCGGCCGTCGTCGTGCACCTCAAGCTGCAGCCCGCGCGGCTGCCACCGCACCAAGACCCGGGCCCGGGCTTGCGGACCTGCATACTTGAGGACGTTCGTCAGGGATTCCTGGAGGACCCGGTATGCCGTGAGTTCGGCGCCCGGAGGCAGGGTGCGCCGCGGAGAACCAAGCTGTTCGACGTCCAGCGGAAGGCCTGCCGCACGGAACCCCAGGAACAGTTCATCGAGGTCCGCAAGTCCGGGCAACGGGCGGGTGGTGGACTCATCGCCGTGCCGCAGCACACCCAGGAGGCGGCGCATTTCGGCCAGTGACGTCCGTGCCGTGGCGGCAACCGTGGCCAGCGTCTCCGTGGCCACGGCGGGGTCGGCAGCCGCGGCGTACCGCGCACCGTCAGATTGCGTGATGATCACTGACAGGGAATGCGCCACGATGTCATGCATCTCACGGGCAATGTGCGCCCGTTCATCGGCTGCCGCCAGGGAGCGTTCCTGCTGCTGTTCGATTTCGAGCCGGCGGGCACGGTCCGCCAGGGTCTGCAGTTGCTGCCGGCGCACGCGTGTCAGGTCTCCGAGGGTCCAGCTGAACAGCACCAGCATCCAGATCAGGACCGTGTAGACAGCGCTGATGGTCAGGCCCAGCACGCCTGTCTCAGCCGTGCTGCTGAGATTGCGGGTGGTCAGCAGCACGCCGCCCAGCAGCCCCAGTCCCAGGACCGTACGGCTGGCCCGGGCAGGACCGTACGCGGCAACGGCATAGATAATCAGCGGAACAGCCAGCAGCCCGGCCAGCGGCTCCAGCCCTGTTGCCCACAAAACCAGGCACGCCAGTACAGTGGCGCCGGCCGCGTGCACGGGCCTGGTGCGCCGCCACGCCAGCGGCACCACCAGGGCGGAGGACAGCAGGAAGTGCCAGGGACGGTCCGCCATGAGGTAAACGGGACCGCACATCAGCAGGACCGCCAGCATGAGGACCAAGTCAACCCGGAAAGTGTTGACCCGGATCCAGTGATAAACCTTGTGCCGTAATTCCACCCCGGAACTCTATGCTGTCGTGGTGGCGAGTGCCTCATCCCTGGGGCTGATCCTTCTCCGGCCGCCGCGCCCGCCACGCCGCCCACAGACGCCGTGTCCGAAATGTGGGACGGCTTGCCCACCATATGGATGACTTGGCTACCCTGAAAATATGAGCGCATCCTCCATCGATCTTGCAGTTATTCCCGGCGACGGCATCGGCCCCGAAGTCATTGCCGAGGCCCTCAAAGTCCTCGAGAAGGCCGTGGCCGCGGAGGGCGTGCAGCTCAAGCCGACACATTACGAACTCGGCGCCGAGCACTGGCTCGCCACCGGCGAAACCCTGCCGGACCACGTCCTGGCGGACCTGAAGACGCGCGACGCGATCCTCTTCGGTGCCGTCGGCGCCGCCCCGGGCGACACCCGCATCCCCTCCGGAATCATCGAACGCGAACTGCTCCTCAAGCTCCGCTTCAGCCTGGACCACTTCGTCAACCTGCGGCCGTCGCGGCTTTACGGGACGGTCGGCAGCCCACTGGCCAACCCCGGGACCATCGACTTCATCGTGGTGCGTGAGGGAACCGAGGGGCCGTACGTGGGAAACGGCGGCACGCTGCGTGCCGGAACCCCGCACGAGGTCGCCACGGAAGTCTCCCTGAACACCGCACACGGTGTGGAGCGCGTGGTCCGCGACGCCTTCCGCCGCGCCAGCCTCCGCGAACGCAAGCACGTCACCCTGGTCCACAAGCACAACGTCCTGGTCTTCGCCGGGCATCTCTGGAAGCGCACCGTCGAGGCTGTCGCCCAGGAATTCCCGGGCGTCACCCACGACTACCTGCACGTTGATGCCGCCACCATCTTCATGGTCACGGACCCGTCCCGCTTCGACGTCATCGTCACCGACAACCTGTTCGGCGATATCATCACCGACCTCGCTGCCGCCGTCACCGGCGGCATCGGCCTGGCGGCGTCCGGCAACATCAACATGGACCGCACGGCGCCTTCCATGTTCGAGCCGGTCCACGGTTCGGCGCCGGACATCGCCGGCCAAGGCAAGGCCGACCCCACCGCGGCCATCCTCTCCGCGGCACTCCTGCTGGACCACCTGGGGTACGCGGAAGCCGCACGCCGGATCGAAGCCGCTGTGGTTGCCGACGTCGAACAACGCGACGGAACCGCCCGCAGCACCAGCGCCGTCGGCGACGCCATCGCCGCCGGACTCTAGCCCACGCCGGGGCCTCCGGCTTCGGGCGTAAGCTTGACTCGAATCACCAAATGCCGCCTCGCTGTTCAGCGCTGAACCCCGGGGCGGCCGATCGTGGAGGAACCATGACTCAGACCGCCCATGGCGTCGAATTCACCCGGCAGCTTTCGGAGAACCCGAAGTCCGCCGAAGAGCGTGCAGCCATCCTGGCAAACCCGGGATTCGGCAACTACTTCACCGACCACACCGCCATCGTCGACTACAGCGTTGACGCAGACGGCAACGGCGGCTGGCACGATGCCCGGATCGAGCCCTACGGCCCGATCGTCCTTGACCCGTCCGCCGCCGTGTTCCACTACGGCCAGGAAATCTTCGAGGGACTCAAGGCGTACCGGCACGCTGACGGCTCCGTCTGGACGTTCCGGCCCGAGGCGAACGCGGCCCGGCTGAACAAGTCGGCCCGCCGGCTGGCCTTGCCCGAACTGCCGGCCGAATACTTCCTCGGCGCCATCCGCGAACTGGTGGCTGCCGACAAGGAATGGGTTCCTTCCGGCGACGGCGAAGCCCTCTACCTGCGCCCCTTCATGATCGCCACCGAGGCCTTCCTGGGTGTCCGCGCCGCCCGCGAGGTGTCCTTCCGGGTGATCGCCTCTCCGGCGGGCAACTACTTCGGCGGCGAACTCAAGCCGGTCTCCATCTGGATCTCGCGCCAGTACGCCCGCGCCGGCCGCGGCGGCACCGGCGACGCCAAGTGCGGCGGGAACTACGCCGCCTCGCTCATCGCGCAGCAGGAGGCCGAGGCCAACGGCTGCAAGCAGGTCCTGTTCCTCGACCAGGCCAATGACAACGCCGTGGAAGAGCTGGGCGGCATGAACGTCTTCTTCGTCATGAAGGACGGCTCCCTGGTCACGCCCGCCCTCACCGGCACCATCCTGGAAGGCGTCACCCGGATGTCCGTGATCCAGGTGGCCAAGGACATGGGCCGTGACGTGGCGGAGCGGAAGATCACCCTTGACGAGTGGCGCGACGGCGTGGCCTCGGGCGATATTGCCGAAGTGTTCGCCTGCGGCACAGCTGCCGTGATCACCCCCATCGGGGTGCTGAAGGACGCCACCGAGTTCATTGGTTCCGAGGACGCCAAAGCCGGCGAAACCACCATGGCCATCCGCGAAAAGCTCCTGGGCATCCAGACCGGCGCCGAACCGGACACGCACGGCTGGCTGACACGCCTGGCCTAGGTTCTGCCCTGACGACGGCGCCTTCCGGACTTTTGTCCGGAAGGCGCCGTTTTACGTTGCCGCAGGGGTGCCGGGTCAGCGGCGCGCGGCTTTCCGGGCAGCGTTCCTCATCGCTTTGCGGGACACGGGCTTGAGTGCCTTGCGGGCAGCTTCTTCCGCCAGGGCGCGGTTGCGCCGGGCGTCGATCAGGTCGTTCCAGAGCGTGGTGGCAAAGACGCCGCCGTCCTGGGCGTAGACGTCGTAGGGATAGCCGGCGAAGACGGCGGGGGTGGGGCCGCTGGTGAACAGGTCCTTGCCGCCTGCCTGGGCCACTGCGTCGCCGACAGCCCAGGTCCGGGTCAGGTGGCGGATGAGGTTTTCCTGGACGAAGACGGCGGCGTCAGCGGAGCGGGAGGCCTGGTCCAGCAGCGCTTCCAGGTCCGCGGCGATCAGGGCGGCGCCGGCCTGGTCAGCGGGCGCGGGGGCGGCGGACAGTTCCGCCGTGATGCCGGTGACGGCGTCCGTCCAGTCGGTTGTCTCGCGGAACTTCCTCCAGGTGGGAAACCAGATGATGCTGCCGGTCGCGTGGTTGTGGATGTGCAGGAGGCCGGTGGCCTTTTCGGTCGCCGAATGGTCGTGGCCGTCCGCGTCCGCGCGGGCGAGAAGGTCGGCGAGTGAAGGTGTGCTCATGGGGCGGTGTCCGGCTTCCTGGTGGAGATCGTTGTGCTGTCACAGGTTGCCAACCCCCGCGGGCGGCCGATCTATTCCGCCGCTGCCCTCCGGGACAAGGGGGTGGGGGAGTGCGGGGCTTGATGCAAGGATGGATCAGTGACCCCACTTACCGGCCCCGGCCTGCAGCGCAGCTCCGGCCTTACCCAGTTCCTCCTGGCACCAAACCCGGGCCCCATGAGCCTGGACGGCACCAACTCCTACCTCCTGCGCGTCCCCGGCCGGTCCGCCGTCGTGGTGGTTGACCCGGGACCCAACGATGAACCGCACCTGGAGGCACTGTCGGGCGCCGGCGTCGTCGAACTGATCCTGGTCACGCACCGGCATGCGGACCATACTGCCGGTTCGGCCCGCCTGCACGAACTCACCGGAGCGCCGGTACGGGCAGCGGACCCAGGCCACTGCCATGGCGGCGGAGCGCCGCTGGCCGGCGGCGAACTGATCCAGGCAGCGGGACTGGATATCACGGTGCTGGCTGCCCCCGGCCACACTTCGGATTCCGTGTGCTTCCACCTGCCGGCCGACGGGCAGCACGGCTCGGTGCTGACCGGGGACACGGTCCTGGGCCGGGGCACCACCGTCCTGGACTTCCCTGACGGCACGCTGGGAGACTACCTCGCCACCCTGGACCGGTTGGAGGCCCTGGGGAACGCGACCGTGCTGCCGGCCCACGGCCCGGTATTGCCGTCCCTGCGGGACATCGTCCGGGAGTACCGCCGGCACCGCGAGGAGCGGCTGGCCCAGATCCGTGCCGCGCTCCGCGGCCTCGGCGGGGACGCATCCGTACCTGAGGTGGCGGACGCCGTCTATGCCGGCGTCGACCCTTCCGTCCGGCGCGCCGCCGAATTGTCCGTGGCCGCACAGCTTTCCTACCTTCGCGGGCACGAAGGCGGCAGGCAGGACGGCGCCGTCGAAACGGTAGGGTAGGAGCCATGCGTATTGCGAGGTTTGTTGTCGATTCCGATCCCCTGTACGGCGTTGTGGAAGGTGATAGCGGCAGTGAGGAAATCACTGTCATCCACGGCGACCCTTTCTTCAACGGTGTGGAGCGCACTTCCGTGCGCCACAAGCTGGAGGATGTCCGGCTGCTGGCGCCCATCATCCCGCGGAGCAAGGTCATCGGGGTGGGCAGGAACTTCGTGGAGCACGCACATGAGCTGGGCAACGAGGTGCCCGCCCAGCCGCTGCTGTTCCTGAAGCCCAACACCGCGGTGGTAGGTCCGAACGACCCCGTGGTCCTGCCGGAGTTTTCCGAAGAAGTCTCCTTTGAAGCCGAACTGTGCGTGGTGATCGGCCGGATCTGCAAGGACGTCCCCGAAGACCGCGTTGACGATGTCATCTTTGGCTACACGTGCGGCAACGACCTCACTGCCCGCGATGTCCAGAAGACGGACCTGCAGTGGACCCGCGCCAAGGGCTTCGACACCTCCGCTCCGCTGGGCCCGTGGATCGAGACGGACCTGGACACCGAGGACCTGCAGATCCAGGGCCGGCTCAACGGGGAAATCCGCCAGGACGGCAGCACCAGCCAGATGATCCGCGGCGTCCGGGAGCTCGTGTCCGTCGTCTCGCACGCGTTCACCCTACTGCCCGGCGACGTGATCATGACCGGAACACCGGCCGGTGTGGGACTGGTCAAGGAAGGCGACCGCTTCGAGGTGGAAATCGAAGGCATCGGCCGGCTCTCCAACCCGATCGTCCGCCGCTGACCCCGGCTGCCGCGCGGAAGGCCGGAGGGCGGCCAGGCGGGTAAAGTTGAAGCCACTATGACTATCGCTTCTTCGTCGCTTGCCGCCTCCATTCCGCCCGTCACCGCCGAGACCCCCGTTCGCGTCCGGTTTTGCCCCTCGCCCACGGGGACCCCGCACGTCGGACTGATCCGGACCGCGCTCTTCAACTGGGCCTACGCCCGCCACACCAAGGGCACCCTGGTGTTCCGGATCGAGGACACGGACGCGGCCCGGGACAGCGAGGAAAGCTACCACCAGCTGCTGGACGCACTGAAGTGGCTGGGCATCGACTGGGACGAGGGTGTCGAGGTTGGCGGCCCGCACGAACCGTACCGGCAGTCCCAGCGCGGCGACATCTACCAGGACGTCATCAAGCGCCTGCACGACGCCGGATTCATTTACGAGTCCTTCTCCACCCCGGAGGAGATCGAGGCACGCCACCGCGCCGCCGGCCGGGACCCGAAGCTGGGCTACGACGGCTTCGACCGTCACCTGACCGAGGAACAGCTGGCACAGTACCGGGCCGAGGGCCGGCAGGCCGTCCTGCGCCTGCGCATGCCGGACGAGGACATCACGTTCACCGACCTGGTCCGCGGCGAAATTACGTTCAAGGCCGGATCGGTGCCCGACTTCGCCGTGGTGCGTGCCAACGGTGCCCCGTTGTACACCTTGGTCAACCCCGTGGACGACGCCCTGATGGGGATCACGCACGTGCTCCGCGGCGAAGACCTGCTCAGCTCCACGCCGCGCCAGGTCGCCCTCTACCGGGCCCTCTACGCCATCGGCGTCGCCGAGTACATGCCGGAGTTCGGCCACCTGCCGTACGTCATGGGCCAGGGCAACAAGAAGCTCTCCAAGCGGGACCCCGAGTCCAGCCTCTTCCTGCACCGCGAGCGGGGCTTCATCCCGGAAGGGCTGCTGAACTACCTTTCCCTGCTTGGCTGGTCGCTGAGCGCCGACGAAGACATCTTTACCGTCGAGCAGCTCGTTGAGCACTTCGACATCCACGACGTCCTGGGCAACCCCGCGCGTTTCGACCTGAAGAAGGCCGAGGCCATCAACGGCACGCACGTCCGGATGCTTGAGCCCAAGGTCTTCCGCGACCGGGTGGCGCACTACCTGCGCGACGCAGGCCTGGTGGGGGAGATCCTCACTGACCGCGAGGAAGAAATCCTCACCGAAGCCGCGCCGCTGATCCAGGAGCGCATCACGCTGCTGGGCGAGGCGCCGGACATGCTGGCTTTCCTGTTCAAGGCGGACGACGCCGTCGACGTCGCAGATGACGCCCGCAAGGGCCTTCCCGAGAACCTTTCCGAGGTGCTGGACGCGGCACTTGCCGCGCTGGAACCGGTGGCAGACTGGACAGCGGAGAGCATCCAGGCAGCCCTGAAGCAGGCCCTGGTGGAGGACCTTGGCATCAAACCGCGGCTCGCTTTCGGGCCGGTACGGACGGCTGTTTCCGGCCGGCGGATCTCCCCGCCCCTGTTCGAATCGATGGTCATCCTGGGCAAGGAGTCCTCCCTGCGCAGGCTCCGCGCCTTCCGCGGCTGATGACGGCACCGAGCGAAGCCCGGTCGGGTGCCCGGCATACGCCCTGGGGAGTGGTCAGGGGCGTCCTGTTCGACATCGACGACACCCTGGTGGACCTTGAGTACTCGATGACCACCGCCTTGCGCGAGGTCAGTGAACACCTCCTGCCCGGCCTGGACCAGGCCGGCTGGGAGCGGTTCGGCCGGATCTTCACCCATGAGACCACGCACTACTACGACCGCTACCTGGCCGGCGAGCTGACGTTCAACGAACAGCGCCTCCTCCGGGGCCGCGCCGCACTGGGCCACTTTGGCGTGGAACTGGGCGACGGCGATGAATCGCACCGCTGGCTGGCCGCGTACGTGGAAAAGCAGCCGTCCTACGTGAAGCCGTTCCCGGATGTTTCGCCGCTTCTTGACGTCTTGGACGCTGCCGGGATCCCGTACGGCGCCGTCAGCAACAACGTCCACGATTACCAGCGCGCCAAGCTGGACGGCGCCGGCCTTGAACGCGTGAAGCACCTCGTCGGAACTGACACCCTGGGCGTGGCCAAGCCGGATCCCGCCATCTACCTGGAAGGCGTCCGGCTCCTGGGCACCGTCCCGGCCGAGACCATGTACGTGGGCGATAACCGGCTGCTGGACGCGGAAGGCTCGACGGCGGCCGGACTGGTTGGCGTCTGGCTCAACCGGAACGCCGAGACCGCGGCCCACTTTGGTGGAACCGCGGTCACCACGTTGGCGGATCTCCTCCCGCTCTTCGCCTAAGTCCTGTCCGGGCGGCCGTCCATCAGGCGGCCTTAAGCCGGGCGGCGCGGCGAAGGAGGAGATATCCGCCGACGGCGGCTCCCACCAGCAGGGCGATCAGCAGCAATGCCGTGACGGGGCTGTCCAGCCAGGACGACGGCGACACGGCGGCCACCTTCGTGTGCAGTTCCTGCGTTCCGGCCGCGATCCTGGCATTGCCCTCGGCAAGCGTGCCGGCACCGTCCGCCAACTGGCCCGAACCGTCATCAAGCTTGCCGTTGCCGTCGGCGAGTTTCCCGGTTCCATCCGCCAGCTGGGCGGATCCCGACTGCAATTGTCCCGTGCCTTGGCTCAGCGCGGTGGTGCCCTCCGACAACGCCTCGGTCCCGGCCAGGAGTCCCGGGTTGGCAGGATCGCCGCCGCCGTTGACGCCGGCACTGAGCTTGGTGGTGCCGTCCTGGAGGTTGTTGGCGGCGTAGATCAGGCCGGGGCTGTCCGGATCGCCGGGGACGCCATCCATGCCGTTCCGGATCTTCGCCGTGCCATCCGCCAGCATCGAGGTACCCAGCACCACGCCGGGGTTTTGGGGGTCGGTGGCGTTGAGCTTCTCCGCCAGGGTGGCGAAGCCCGCCTTCAGCCGGCCCGCCCCGTCATCCAGCTGGGCGGCTCCCGCGGTCAGACTGCCGGTTCCGGCCTTGAGCTGCCCGGCTCCGTCGTTCAGCTTTGCTGCTCCCGCATCGAGCTGCCCCGCTCCCGCGTAGGCGCGCCGGCCGCCGTCGGCCAACTTGGCGATCTGGTCCTTGATGAGGGCCAGGGGAACCAGGCCCTGGGGCCCGTTCGCCGCTGCTTCCAGCTGGTCCAGCCCCTGGCTGAGCGCGGCCAGCCCGTCTCCCTTGGTTGGATCGTTCCCCGCGCCGGGGTAGCCCGTCAGCTGCGCTGTTCCGTTCTTCAACGCCGCTGTCCCTGCGCTCAGGCTGGTGGCGCCGGCGTCGAGCTGACCTGCGCCGGCCGCGAGCCGGCCCGTTCCCGCCGCCAGCTGTCCGGCGCCGTCGGCAAGGTTGTTGGGGGCGTTGCCGCCCGCGGTGGGGGTGAGCGCGGCGGACAGCGCGACGGCGCCGGCCTGGAGCTTCCGGGCTCCGTCATCCACCTGGTAGACGCCAGGGACGAGTTTGTTCAGGACGTCATTTTGCAGCTTGGTGGTGCCGGCATGAAGCTTGTCCACGCCGGGGGCGAGCTGGTCCCTGACACCTGAGTAGACCTTGCCCGCACCCGATTGCAGGGCGAGGGCTCCGTTGTTGAGTTGGGTGGTGCCGTCCTTGACCTTGAGCGATCCGTCCTGCACTTGCGCTGCGCCCTTGTTCGCTGCGCCTGCGCCCGCTGCCAGCCGGCCCGAGCCGTCCTTGAGCCGGGCGGCGCCTGCTGCGGCTTGTTCCGCCCCGTCCATCAGTTGGGCAGAGCCGTTGGCGATCTGGCCCGTGAGGTAGGTATAGAAGGCGAGGAAGAGGACGAGCAGGAGGGAGAGGGCCATGATGGCGATGAATTGTGGCCGGGGTTTGCGGGTTGCGGTTGCAATGGCTGCTGTACGGGTTGTCAACGCTGACACTTCCTAACTTCCGCCGGACAGCGGTGTCCGGTGGCGAAACCGTGGTTGGCAGGGCGGTCCCTTGACCTCGTGGGTGCCCGTGGAAACAGGGCAGGGGGCTTGTTACTGATCGGTAACTTACTCGAGGGTAACCATAACGGTGGATGCCGGGCAAGGGTTTGGACGGTTCGCTTTCGCGAAGCCCGGAGGCGCAGGCCGCGCCGGATTTGTGCGAGCCCCAAGTCTCGGGTAAAGTAATTTCTCGTGCTGAGGCGCACGGAGCAGGGAAAACGCCCTGGAATCCGGCCCGAAAGTGCCATTGGGATATGGTGTAATTGGCAACACTACGGTTTCTGGTACCGTCATTCTAGGTTCGAGTCCTGGTATCCCAGCTCTGGTTTGAAGCCCATTCGGGCAGGCAAAACAGAAGGTTTCCACTCGGTTCGCCGATTTGAAACCACGGCAAAGTGTGTGAAATACTCACTGAGCCGAGCAGCGGAAACGCTGCCGGAAAGTACGCGGCCCCATCGTATAGCGGCCTAGTACGCCGCCCTCTCACGGCGGTAACGCGGGTTCGAATCCCGCTGGGGTCACCATGGAATGGTCCCGGGCATCAGCCCGGGACCATTTTTTATTTGCCCGAAATTCGCTGGCGGACAATCCCCGCTCAATGGACTGAACCCCGCGCCGCCCGGCGGGGAGTGGTCCTCCGTGCGGGGAGTCTTCCGCGGAGCCGCTTAGGAGTCCGCCTCCAATGCGGCCGCTGCATCCCGGACCTTGATCAGGGTGCGCAGGTTGCGGGTGGTGGTAGCGGCCTTGAACCTGGACTTCGAGCTGACCTTGCTGAAGGGGCTGTCCAGGGTGCCCCCCACCGGGGCCAGCCACGCCAGCGCTTCAGGTCCAAGGCGCTTCTGGTCCTGGCCCTCTATGGCTGCGCCGGCCGCTTCCAGTTCGTCCAGGACGGCGGTATCCGACGAGAAGGTGATGTAGGTGTGGGTGGATTTGTCATCCTCCGGATAAGGGCAGGCATCCACCAGTTCGGCCACTCGTCCGCCGTCCACGACGACCACCCAGGCTTCATAACCGAACGCTGCCCGGAGGCATTCTTCGGCTTCGCGTTTGACGCCGGTTGCATCCAGGCTGCTGGTCAGCACCACGTTCCCGCTGGCCAGCAGAGTCCTGGCATCGGCGAAGCCCGAAGCTTTCAGTGCGTCCCGGAGGTCCGCCATTTTGATGTTGATTCCGCCAACATTGATTCCACGGAGGAAGACTGCGTAGCTGCCCATGGCCACAGCCTAGTGGCCGCGCCGTCCGCAGGAGCGGACAACGCGGCGGATCCCCTTAGTCGTTGTTCTTGCGCAGGGCTTCGGTGAGGATGCGGCCGGCGTTGCAGACCACCTCCGCGTGCAGGCGCCCCGGCTGGCGGGTCAGCCGCTCGATCGGGCCGGAAATTGAGACGGCGGCGATCACCCGGCCGGACGGTCCCCGCACCGGCGCGGAGACGGAGGCGACACCGGGCTCACGTTCGCCGAGGCTCTGTCCCCAGCCGCGTCGTCGTACGCCTGCCAGGACGGTGGGCGTGAAGCGAGCTGACTGCAGGCCCTCGAGCAGCCGGTCGTGGTCCTCCCAGGCGAGAAGCACCTGGGCGGCGGAGCCGGCCTTCATGGACAGCTGCGTGCCCACCGGGATGGTGTCGCGCAGGCCGATGGGGCGCTCGGCGGAGGCAACGCACACGCGCCAGTCGCCCTGCCGGCGGAAGATCTGGGCGCTTTCGCCCGTGGCGTCCCGCAGTTGCATGAGGACGGGGCCGGCGGAGGCGATCAGGCGGTCCTCGCCCGCGGCCGAGGCCAGTTCCACCAGCCGGCTGCCAAGGACGAACCGGCCCTGGATATCGCGGCTCACCAGCCGGTGGTGGACGAGTGCCAGCGCGAGCCGGTGAACCGTAGGCCGGGCCAGCCCGGTGGCGGCCACAAGCTGTGCCAGCGTGGTGGGGCCGGCCTCGAGTGCATCGAGCACCTGGGCTGCTTTATCAATGACGCCGACTCCACTAGAATTGTCCATGTAATGATATTGCCGTCTCAATATCTGAGATGCAAATCTTTCGGCTGGCGCAGTGCGGAGCCGTCCTGATTCAGTTGGACTCAACAGCCAAACAGCAGTGAAGGGAGATGGCCATGGCAAAGACATTGGCCGAGAAAGTCTGGGACGCGCACGTGGTGCGCAAAGGCGACGGCGAAGGAGCCAACGCCCAGCCCGACCTCCTCTTTATCGATCTCCACCTGATCCACGAAGTTACCTCCCCGCAGGCCTTCGAAGGGCTGCGGCTCGCCGGCCGCCCGCTGCGCCGGCCGGACCTGACTATTGCCACCGAGGACCACAACACCCCCACGCTGGACATCGACAAGCCGATTGCCGACCTCACCAGCCGGACCCAGATCCAGACCCTGCGCAACAACTGCGCCGAGTTCGGCGTCCGCCTGCACAGCCTCGGCGACGCCGAACAGGGCATCGTCCACGTGGTTGGCCCGCAGCTCGGCCTGACCCAACCCGGCATGACGGTGGTCTGCGGCGACTCGCACACCTCCACCCACGGCGCCTTCGGCGCGCTGGCCATGGGTATCGGCACCTCCGAGGTGGAGCACGTCATGGCCACCCAGACCCTGTCCCTTAAGCCCTTCAAGACCATGGCCATCAACGTCGAGGGCACGTTGCGCCCGGGCGTCACGGCCAAGGACATCATCCTCGCCGTGATCGCCCAGATCGGCACCGGCGGCGGCCAGGGCTACGTCCTGGAATACCGCGGCTCCGCCATCCGCGCGCTCTCCATGGAAGCCCGGATGACCATCTGCAACATGTCCATCGAGGCCGGCGCCCGGGCCGGTATGGTGGCCCCGGACGAGACCACCTACGAGTACATGAAGGGCCGCCCCCACGCGCCTGAAGGCGCGGACTGGGACGCCGCCGTCGAGTACTGGAACACGCTGCGTAGCGACGACGACGCCACCTTCGACGTGCAGGTGGACCTGGACGCCAACACGCTTGAGCCGTTCGTCACCTGGGGCACCAACCCGGGCCAGGGTGTGTCCCTGTCCGGGTCCGTCCCGTCACCGGAGGACTTCGGCGACGAAAACGCCAAGGCCGCTGCCGAGCGCGCCCTGCAGTACATGGGACTCGAAGCCGGCACGCCCATGAAGGACATCCGCGTGGACACCGTCTTCCTGGGCTCCTGCACCAACTCCCGGATGGAGGACCTGCGCGCCGCTGCCGACATCATCCGCGGCCGGCAAAAGGACCCCAACATCCGGATGCTGGTGGTCCCGGGCTCCGCCCGCGTCCGGCTCGAAGCGGAAGCCGAGGGGCTGGACAAGGTCTTCAAGGACTTTGGTGCCGAGTGGCGCTTTGCCGGCTGCTCCATGTGCCTGGGCATGAACCCGGACCAGCTGGAAGTGGGGGAGCGTTGCGCCTCAACCTCCAACCGCAACTTCGAGGGCCGGCAGGGCAAGGGCGGCCGCACCCATCTGGTTTCCCCGGTGGTGGCAGCAGCCACTGCCGTCCGGGGCACGCTCAGCTCGCCGTCGGACCTTGACCCGGCTCCCGAGCCGGCGGTTCAGCCTGTCGAAACCCCATCCGCAAGCCACGCAGCCTAGGACAGCACCATGGAAAAGTTCACCAAGCACACCGGCGTTGGCGTCCCGCTGCGCCAGAGCAACGTCGACACCGACCAGATCATCCCGGCGGTGTACCTCAAGCGCATCACCCGGACCGGGTTCGAGGACGCCCTGTTCTCCGCCTGGCGGAAAGACCCCTCGTTCATCCTGAACCAGGAGCCCTACACTACCGGTTCGGTGCTCGTGGCAGGCCCGGACTTTGGCACCGGTTCCTCCCGCGAACACGCCGTCTGGGCGCTGAAGGACTACGGTTTCAAGGCCGTCCTGTCTTCCCGCTTCGCCGACATCTTCCGCGGCAATTCCGGCAAGCAGGGCCTGCTGGCCGCCCAGGTGGCCCAGGATGACATTGAACTGATCTGGAAAGAGCTGGAAAACGCGCCCGGAACCGAAGTCACGGTGGACCTTGAGTCAAAGACCGTCGTGTGCGGCCCCATCGTGGCGCCTTTCGAGATCGACGACTACACCCGTTGGCGGCTGCTGGAAGGCCTGGACGACATCGGGCTGACCCTCCAGCATGAAGCCGACATCACGGCCTACGAGGCCACCCGGCCCAGCTTCAAGCCGAAGACGCTTCCCGCCCGGCTGTCCTAGCACGCAGGAACGGGCCCGGCGGCAGGAAATACCCCGCCACGGACTGCCGCCGGTGCCCGCTTATTTCGGTTCGGTAACACGACCTCCTATGCTTGGTTGGAGCCTTTGCAAGGATTTGTGGGCTAGTGATCGTGAGGAAACCGGTATATGAGTAGTGTTCTGACAATCCGCGGCGGAGTCCCGCTTACAGGCCGCGTCAGCGTCCGCGGGGCAAAGAATCTTGTACCGAAGGCCATGGTGGCAGCACTGCTGGGCAACGAACCCTCGGTGTTGCGCAACGTGCCGGAGATCAAGGACGTCGAGGTCGTCACGTCCCTGCTGAAGCTGCATGGCGTGACCGTGGAGAAGGACCCGGTCAGCGGAGACCTTACCCTCGATCCGACGTCGGCGAAGACGGCCTCAAGCACCGCCATCGATGCGCACGCCGGCGATTCCCGGATCCCCATCCTGCTGTGCGGCCCCCTGATCCACGCCATTGGGGAAGCGTTCATCCCCGACCTCGGCGGCTGCAAGATCGGCGACCGCCCCATCGACTACCACCTGGACGTCCTGCGCCAGTTTGGCGCCGTCGTGGAAAAGCGCCCCGGCGGGATCCACATCTCGGCACCCAAGGGACTGCACGGCGCCAAGATCTCGCTGCCGTACCCGTCCGTCGGAGCCACCGAGCAGGTCCTCCTCAGCGCCACCCGCGCGGAAGGCATCACGGAGCTCTCCGGTGCCGCCACCGAGCCCGAGGTCATCGACCTGATCGCCGTGCTGCAGAAGATGGGCGCCATCATCAGCGTCCAGACGGACCGGACCATCCGCATTGAGGGCGTCCGCGATCTGGGCGGCTACAACCACCGCGCGCTCTCGGACCGCAACGAGTCCGCATCCTGGGCCTCGGCCGCCCTGGTTACCCGCGGCGACATCTTCGTTGAAGGCGCATCCCAGCGCGACATGATGACCTTCCTGAACACCTACCGCAAAGTGGGCGGCGGGATGGACATCGGCGAGGACGGCATCCGGTTCTACCACAGGGGCGGCAAGCTCAACCCGCTGGTCCTTGAAACAGACGTGCACCCCGGGTTCATGACGGACTGGCAGCAGCCGCTGGTGGTCGCGTTGACCCAGGCCGAGGGCGTATCAATCGTCCACGAAACGGTATACGAGAACCGCTTTGGCTTCACCGACGCCCTCATCCGCATGGGCGCCAGCATCCAGGTCCACCGGGAGTGCCTCGGCAGCGTCCCGTGCCGGTTCGGCCAGCGCAACTTCCTGCACTCGGCCGTTATCTCCGGTCCCACCCAGCTCAAGGGAACGGATATCGACGTGCCGGACCTGCGCGGCGGGTTCAGCCATCTCATCGCTGCCCTGGCCGCCACCGGAACTTCCCGGGTCACGGGCATCGACATCATCAACCGCGGCTACGAGCGCTTCACCGAAAAGCTCGCCGGCCTCGGTGCCGACTTCGACATCGCCACCACGAAGTAGCGGCGGACCGTGAAGGAAACTGCCAAAAGCAGGGCCACGTTTGTGTTCATCGCCGGGATCGCCCGCCCGCTGCTGAACCTCATGATGGCCAAGAAATGGGAAGGCACCGAGAAACTGCCTGCCGGCGGCTTCATTGCCGCGCCCAACCACTGCACCGAGATCGATCCCCTGGTTGTGGGCCACATGCTTTACAACCAAGGGCGTGCCCCGCACTTCCTGGCCAAGGCCGGCCTGTTCAAAGTCCCCGGCCTGGGCTGGCTCCTGAACGCGACCAAGCAGGTCCCCGTTGAGCGTTCGACGACGGGCGCGAACCGGTCGCTGCAGGTGGCCCAGGAGATCGTGGCCGAGGGCGGAGCAATTATCATCTATCCGGAGGGCACATTGACCCGCGACCCCGCACTCTGGCCCATGAAAGGCCATACGGGTGCGGCCAGGCTCGCCCTTGAAGGCGGAATTCCCGTCGTCCCGATCGCCCACTGGGGCGCCCACGAGGTGTTCCCCCGCTACGGCAAGCGGTTCCACGTGTTCCCGCGGAAGCTCTCCCGGGTAGTGGTGGGGGACCCGGTGGACCTCAGCGCCTTCAGCGGCCGCCCGTTGGACAAAGCGACGCTGACCGAAGCCACCGAGGTCATCATGGCCGCGATCACCGGCCTGCTGGCGGGCCTCCGCGGCGAACAGCCGCCGGCCGAACGCTGGGATCCGGCCAAGCAGCAACAAGCCAAGCACGGACGGTTCATCGACCGCGGACAGCCCGGCCCGGAAACGGAAGCACAGTGACCGTTGACCGAAAGCCGGGATCGGCCCGGACCGTGGCTGTCCTGGGCGCCGGTTCGTGGGGGACCACCTTCGCCAAGATCCTCGCAGACGCAGCCGGGGCCGCCGGCAGCCCGCGCGGGATCAAGGTGTGGGGCAGGCGCGCCGAGGTGGTGGACCAGATCAACCGGGACCACCGCAACAGCGACTACCTCAAGGACATCGTCCTGCCCGCCAGCATCACCGCTTCCACCGACGTCCGGGAGGTGCTGGCCGGGGCCGATCTTGTGGTGGTGGCCGTCCCTGCCCAATCCCTCCGCCCGCAGCTGCGGGAGTGGAAGGACATGATCGAGCCCGGAGCCGTCGTCGTATCCCTCATGAAGGGCCTCGAACTTGGCACGGATGCCCGCATGAGCGAGGTCATCAGCCAGGAACTGGGCCTGCCGCCCGAACGCATCGCCGTGGTCTCCGGACCCAACCTGGCCATGGAAATCGCGCGCGAAGAGCCGACGGCGTCGGTAGTGGCCTGCACGGATTCCGCGACCGCCGGATGGCTCGCACGGACCTGCACGGCACCGTACTTCCGTCCCTACACCACGTCGGACGTCGTCGGGGTCGAAATCGGCGGCATCGTCAAGAACGTGATCGCGCTGGCCGTGGGCATCTGCGAAGGCAAGGAAATGGGAGACAACACCAAAGCCTCGGTCATTACCCGCGGCCTGGCGGAGACCTCCCGCCTTGCGCTGGCCCTCGGCGGTGAAGCCAAGACCATGGCCGGCCTTGCCGGGCTCGGGGATCTGGTGGCGACCTGCTCATCCGCGTTGTCCCGCAACCACACCGCCGGCCGGCTCCTCGGCCAGGGGCTGACCCTGGAGGAGGTGGGCCGCAAAATGACCCAGACCGCCGAAGGCATCAAGTCCGGCCAGGCCGTGCACGAACTTGCCGGTAAGCTCGGCGTCGAAATGCCTATCACCGCCGCCGTCGTCGCGGTGCTGGCAGGCAAGCTGTCCGTTGACCAACTGGGGCCTGTCCTGCTGTCCCGGGAATTGAAACCTGAAGGCGATCACTGACCATGTCCCAAGACACACCCACCACAGGGGAAACGGCGAGCAGCAGGAAACCGCGGGTAGCCGTGCTGTTCGGCGGCCGTTCCAGCGAGCACGCCGTAAGTTGCGTGACGGCAGCCGGCGTGCTCGGCGCCATCGACAGGGACAAGTACGAGGTCATCCCGATCGGGATCGCCAAGACCGGGCAATGGGTCCTGGCGCCGGCCGATACCGCGCAATGGTCCCTGGCGGCCTCATCGTTGCCGGAAGTTTCGCCGTCTGCCCAGACCGTGACCCTGGCCGAGATCGGCGGCGAACACCAGTTGATTGTCGCTTCCCCCAACGAAGTACCCCAGGAACTGGGTGCCGTGGACGTCGTCTTCCCGCTCCTGCACGGACCCTTCGGCGAAGACGGCACCATTCAGGGGCTCCTGGAATTGTCGGACACCCGCTACGTCGGCGCCGGTGTCCTGGCTTCCGCCGTCGGCATGGACAAGCACTACATGAAAGTGGTCTTCGAAGCCGCCGGGCTCCGCGTTGGCCCCTACCTGGCGGTCACCGACAGGCAATGGCGCAATGACCCCGAATCCGTCCGCAAACAAGTGGACCGGCTGGGCTTCCCCGTTTTCGTCAAGCCCGCACGCGCTGGCTCATCCATGGGCATTTCCAAAGTGGACTCCCTCGACGAGCTCGACGCCGCGATTGAGGAAGCACGCCGGCACGACCTCAAACTGGTCATCGAGGCCGGAATCGTGGGACGCGAAATTGAGTGTGCGGTCTTGGAAGGCAGGGGAACGGACGCTCCCCGGACCTCCATGCCGGGGGAGATATCAGTCGCCGGCGGCACCCACGAGTTCTATGATTTCAACGCCAAGTACGTCGAGGACGATGCCGCCGCGCTGAGTTGCCCGGCGGACATTCCGGCGGAAGCCATCTCGAGGGTCCGTGAGCTCGCTGCGCTGGCCTTCGAAGCCGTGGGCGCTGAGGGCTTGAGCCGGGTCGACTTCTTCTACACCCCCGACGGCGAGCTGATCATCAATGAGATCAACACCATGCCCGGGTTCACGCCCAAGAGCATGTACCCGCAAATGTGGGCGGCCTCGGGACTTGGCTACGCAGACCTGATCGATGAGCTCATCCACCTGGCGCTGCACCGGAAGACCGGCCTCCGCTGAGGCCTCGGGCTGGACTGCGGGCCCATCCCGGTGGGTGGGCCCGCAGAACCTACTTGCTCTGCGGGAGGTTCTGCAGGTCTTCCTGGCCCACGCAGTTCCGCACCGACGGGACCTTCGCGGCGGCGCCCGCGAGGTCCGCAAGGACGGTTGCGGAGCTGATCTTGTCCGGGTCCATGAGGATCTCGGTGGCCGGTTCCCGGCCGTAAGTGGTCAGCGTCCACACCGGGTCGCCTTCCTTGATGACCCAGTCGACGCCGTTGACGGTCACACAGCGGTCCGTCGTCGGACCCGGTACGTTGACGCCGCAGCGGAGGATGACCAGCGACGGATCACCCCACGCGGCAGTTGCCTGGCTGTTGGTCTTTCGCAGCCGGGAATCGCCGATCGCATCCGGCAGGGCCACCATCATGGGCGCGCAGGCAGGGTTTGCCGCGTCCTTGGCGGCGGTAACGTCGACTGCGGGGGAGCACGCAGTCATGGACAGGGCAACGACTGCCCCAAAAACTGCCATCCTGGTGGCGCGGGCGGTCAGGGGCAGCTGGGGATGGTGCATGGTTCCAGCCTATCGCCGCCGGCGCCCCCGCCAGGACACGATGTCGGCCGGTCGCGGTAGCGTAGTGGCGTGCCTGAAGACCTCCGAAACCGCGTTGACCGCCAGCCCACCGTCGCGGGCCTTTCCGAATCAGACCTGCTGGCCCGGATCTTCCCGCGCCTGCGGATGGCGGGCTCCCACACGGCAAGCACGCTGCTGGGCCCTGGAGACGATGCCGCCATCGTCGCTGCCCCGGACGGCAGGGCCGTGGTCAGCATCGACACCCAAGTCCAGGACCAGGATTTCCGCCTCCTCTGGCCCAACGGCTACCGCACCACAGGATTCGACGTCGGGTGGAAAGCCGCCGCACAGAACCTCAGCGACATCAACGCGATGGGTGCCACCGCCACCTCGATGGTGGTCA
Source organism: Pseudarthrobacter sp. lyk4-40-TYG-27 (assembly GCF_030209295.1). NCBI lineage: Bacteria > Bacillati > Actinomycetota > Actinomycetes > Micrococcales > Micrococcaceae > Pseudarthrobacter > Pseudarthrobacter sp. lyk4-40-TYG-27. The sequence goes on along the minus strand of NZ_JARVSH010000006.1, from coordinate 149,437 downwards.
GCCTCACCCTGCCGGTGGACACGCCGGTCAGCTGGGTGGAAGACCTGGCGGACGGCCTGAGAGCCGGAATCCAGGCCCTCGGAGCCACCGGGTGTTCCGTTGCCGGCGGGGACCTGGGCCGAGGCCGCGAAATTTCCGTGACGGTCGCCGTCCTGGGATCGCTCGACGGCGGCCGGGCTGTCCTGCGTTCCGGGGCCCGGCCGGGAGACATCCTGGCCTTGGCGGGAACCGTCGGGCACGCCGCTGCCGGCCTGGCCCTGCTGGAATCCGGCATCGCCGCGGACACCCTCGGCCCCGCCGAACGGATCTACCCCGAGCTGCAGTGCCGGCCCCGGCCGCCCCTGTGGGCGGGACCGGCTGCACGGGCGGCGGGGGCGACTGCCATGCTTGATATCTCGGACGGACTCCTGCGGGACGGGCACCGGCTGGCGGCCGCCAGCAACGTCGCCGTTGACCTCGATCCCGCCCGGCTGGCGCACCTTGCCGAACTGCTGCGCCCGGCCGCGACCCTCCTGGACGCGGACCCGGCACCCTGGGTGCTGGCCGGCGGCGAGGACCACGGCCTGCTGGCCACTTTCCCGGCCGGTATTCAGCTGCCACCCGGATTCACTGCGATAGGCTCGGTACATGCACTCGGAACCGACGAAGGCCCGGGCGTCCTGATAGCGGGCCGGGCCGCGGACACCGGGGGATGGGATCACTTTGCACACTAAGGTTGCCGCCAACGCGCTGGCGATGAAGAGGTGGCTGGGCAAGGCGGAAACGGCCCTGGGCAACCACAGCGACCGGCTCAACGCCATCAACATCTTCCCGGTGGCCGACGGCGATACCGGTACCAACCTCTACCTCACCGTTCGCGCCGCAGCCCGCTCGCTGGTGCTCGCCGACGACCAGCCCGCCCCGGTGGACGTCGGTGAAGTCCTCGCCACGGCAGGGCAGGCGGCCATGGAGGAAGCCCGGGGAAACTCCGGCACCCTCTTCTCCGTGTTCCTGTGCGCAGCGGCCGAGCCCCTGGCCGGCCACACCAGGGTGACGTCCACGCTCCTGTCGGCCGCACTGAACCGCGCCCAGATCCGCGCCTGGTCCGCCCTCAGCGATCCCGTCCCCGGAACCATGCTTTCCGTCATGGAAGCAGCCGCCCGCGCCGCGGCCGCCGTGGACGCGGCCCAGGACGGGGACGACAGCAACCACGCGCTGGGCCTTGCCCTGGACGCCGCGGTGGAGGGGGCCCTGGCAGCGGTGATCCACACCGAAGAGCAGCTCGATGCCCTGCAGTCCGCCCACGTCGTCGATGCCGGCGGGGTGGGAATGCTGCTCATCCTGGACTGCCTGCGCTCGGCGGTCCTGGGCGAGGAACTGCAGAACGAACTCCTCGACGGCCTGCACGGCTACGACGTCTCCGATCCCCACATCCACACCGCCATGCCCGACGCCGACGGCGTGGAAGTCATGTGCACCATCAGCCTGTCGCCGCTGGACGCCGCCACCCTCCGGCAGCGCCTGGACGAAATCGGCGAGTCCGTCATCATGAGCCAGGTTGGCGGCGGCGTTGACCCGGACGGGAAGTACCGGTGGCGGGTGCATGTGCACGTGCCGCACCCGGACCAGGCCGTCGCCGTCATCAGGTCCCTGGGCGAGCCGTCCCAGATCAGCGTCAGCGAACTTGCGCTGCCCCGGGACCCGGACATGGACGCAGTGAACACCGGCGGGCATGAACGCTGAGCTCGACCTGGCCCTGGAGCGGCGCATCGGCAAGCGCTCGGCAGCGGTCATTGAGAAACACCTCGGGATCACCACCGTGGACGGACTCCTGAATTACTTCCCGCGCCGTTACATGAGCCGCGGTGAGCTGACCCCCATCAGTGAGCTGCCGCTGGACGAGGACGTCACCCTGATCGCCCGGGTGCTGTCCAGCAGCACGCGCACCATGCAGGCCCGCCGGGGAACCATCACCGACGTCATCGTCTCCGACGACGACGGTCAGCAGGGGCTCCGGCTGGTGGGCGGCCGGGACTTCCGCGGAAAGGTGCCCGGAACCCTCAAAATCAGCTTTTTTAACGGGTACAAAGCCAAAACAGAACTCCTGCAGGGGCGGCGGGCCCTGTTTTCCGGGAAGGTCACCAGTTTCAAGGGACAACTGGGCCTGACAAACCCCGATTTCCAGCTGGTGGACGAAGATCCGTTCACCGACAGTGGCCAGGACCCGGAGAAACTCGCCGCCATGCCCATCCCGGTGTACCCGGCAACCGCCAAGCTTCCCAGCTGGAAGATCCAGAAGACCATCGCCACGCTCCTGGAGACACTCGACCTCGACGCCCTGCCGGACCCGGTGCCAACCGAGGTTTCCGCCCGTGAAGGGTTTCTGCCGGTGTCCGGCGCCTACCGGTTGATCCACGTACCCGAGTCCGCCGACGACTGGCACAGGGCCCGGGACCGCCTCCGCTACCACGAGGCCTTGGTGCTGCAGTCAGCGCTGGCGCGGCGCCGCGCCCAGCTCGCTGCCGAGGAAGCCACGGCCCGCCGCCCGGTGGGCGACGGCCTCCTGGCCGCCTTCGACGCCAACCTGCCGTTCACGCTCACAGCCGGCCAATCCGCCGTCGGCCAAACCCTCGCTGCGGAACTGGCGCGCGACACCCCCATGAATCGGCTGCTGCAGGGCGAGGTCGGCTCGGGCAAGACCGTCGTGGCGCTGCGTGCCATGCTGCAGGTCATCGACGCCGGCGGCCAGGCCGCGCTCCTGGCCCCTACCGAAGTGCTCGCGGCCCAGCATTATGACTCCATCCGGCGCAGCCTTGGCGCGCTGTCCGGCGACGGCTTGCTGGGCGGTCTGGCCGGCGGAAGCGGCGTTTCCGTGCAGGTCACGCTGCTGACCGGCTCCATGCCCACCGCGGCGCGCAGGCAAGCCATGCTGGATGCCGCCTCCGGGACGGCCGGAATCATCATCGGCACCCACGCGCTCCTGGGTGACAACGTCTCCTTCTACGACCTCGGACTCATCGTGGTGGACGAGCAGCACCGTTTCGGCGTGGAGCAGCGCGACGCCCTGCGGGCCAAGGCGCGCAAGCCCCCGCACCTGCTGGTCATGACAGCCACCCCCATCCCGCGGACCGTTGCCATGACGGTTTTCGGGGACCTGGAGACGTCAACCCTCAGCGAACTGCCCAAAGGCCGGGCCCCGATCACCACCCACCTCGTGGGCCTCGCGGAGAATCCCGCCTGGGCGGCGCGGATCTGGGCGCGCGCCCGCGAGGAGATCGATGCCGGGCGCCAGGTGTACGTGGTCTGTCCCAAGATCGGGACGGACGACGACGGCGACTTCAGCCCCGGCGAAGCCGCACCTCCGGGGGCGGAGGGAGAGGACGGGCGGGAGCTTGCGTCCGTCACCGCTGTCGTGGAGCATTTGCTGGCCGAGCCGTCCCTGGCAGGGGTGCCGCTAGCCCCGCTGCACGGACGCCAGGAGCCGGAGCTGAAGACGGAGACGATGGCCGGCTTCACCGCCAACCGCATCAAGCTGCTCGTCTCCACCACCGTGATCGAAGTGGGCGTGGATGTGCACAACGCCACCCTGATGGTCATCCTGGACGCCGACAGGTTCGGGATCTCGCAGCTGCACCAGCTCCGCGGGCGCGTCGGCCGTGGCGGACTGCCCGGCACCTGCCTGCTGGTCACCGCCCTGGAGCCGGGGCATCCCAGCCGGCGGCGACTGGAAGCCGTGGTGGCCACCACGGACGGGTTCGTCCTCTCGCAGGAAGACCTCAAGCTGCGCCGCGAAGGCGATATCCTGGGCGCTTCCCAGTCCGGCGGACGTTCCACCCTTAAACTCCTGCGCGTCCTCGAACACGAAGACGTCATCGCCCGGGCAAGGGAAGACGCCCAGCACATCGTCGGCGGGGACCCGTTGCTGGCGGGCCACCCCGAACTCGCCGATGCCATCGAGAAGTACCTCAACCCCGAGAAGGAGGCGTTCCTTGAACGCGGTTAGCACGGCAGGGCCCCAGGGCGCGGACGGACGGCGGCGGCCGCGATGACACGGATAATCTCCGGCGCCGCGGGCGGTACCCCGCTGAACGCGGTCCCGGGTTCCTTGACCCGGCCCACCACCGACCGCGTCAAGGAAGCGCTGTTCTCCCGGCTCGACGCTTTTGGCGTGATCTCGGGAGCCAGGGTTCTGGACCTGTACGCGGGCTCCGGATCCCTGGGGGTGGAAAGTGCCAGCAGGGGAGCGCAGTCCGTGGATTTGGTGGAGTCCGACGCCAAGGCCAGCGCGGTGTGCCAGCGCAATGCGGACCTCATCGACGGCGTGCTTGGCCGCAAGACCGTCAGCGTGCACCGGGCCAGGGTGGAGCCCTTCCTTGACCGCGCGCCCGGCAACGCTGCCTGGGACCTCGTGTTCCTGGACCCGCCCTATCCCCTGGAGGAAGCGGCGCTGGCCGCGGTGCTCCAAAAGCTCGCCGGCCACCTGGCAGCAGGGGCTGTGGTGGTGGTGGAGCGGTCCTCGCGTTCTCCGGAGCCCGAGTGGCCCGATGGGATGGCACGGTTTGCGGACAAGAAGTACGGCGAGACCCGGTTGTGGTTCGCCGAGCCGTCGGTGCCCGATGCCATCTCCGCCGACGACCTGCCGGACGGGACCGAGGGGTAGGGCCTGGCCTTAGGCCGAGAAGGGGTCCAGGTCCACGCCGGACAGGACCCGGGCAGGGTGGGGGCCACGGGCCGCCAGCTCTGTTGTCCACGACTCCGGCCAGGGGCCCTGCGTTCCTGCCAGGATGACGTTTCCCGGGTACCGTGCCTCGAACATTCCGGCTTCCCCGAATGCGGCAACATCGGCCATGGCCTCGCGCATGGCCGCCACCTGGCTCCTGACCAGCGTGAGGGCGGGCTCGTCGCCCACATTGACGATCAGCACCCCGTCCGGGCTCAGCCGTCCCCGCGCCTCCCGGTAGAAACCACTGGACGCGATGTGGGCAGGCGCCTCCGGCCCGGAAAAGATGTCCAGGATGACGACGTCGAATGCCAGTCCCGGGGCCAGCGTGCCTAGTGCCTCCCGGGCATCGCCGATCATCGTGGTCAGGTCCGTGCCTTCGGGCAGGGGCAGGTGCCGCAGGACAAAGTCCAGCAGTTCGCGTTCCAGCTCCACCGCGTACTGCGGTGAGCCGGGCCGGGTGGCCTGGATGTAGCGTGCAAGGGTCAGCGCACCGGCGCCCAAGTGCAGGGCTTTCACCGGTTCCCCTGACGGTGCGGCGAGATCCACCAGGTGGCCGATCCTGCGCAGGTATTCGTAGAAAATCTCGTCGGGCCGGCTGAGGTTGACATGGGACTGTTCCGCCCCGCCGATGCTGAGCACGTAGCCGCCGTCCGTGAACGTGTCCGGTTCGATGGTGGCGTGCTGTCCGGTGGTCCGCAGGAACCGGCTCGCAGGTCCCGCGACGCCGCCGGACATCAGAGCCTGCCGCGGAGCGTTGCCAGCCGTGAGGCGGCCTCCTCCAGGACATCGGTCTTCTTGCAGAAGGCGAAGCGCAGCAGGCTTCTTGTCCGTTCCGCACCCTCGGGGTGGCAGAACACGGGGACCGGGATGGCGGCAACTCCCACCAACGCCGGCAGGCGCCGGGCGAGGTCCAGGGCATCGGTGATGCCGAGCGGTGCGGTGTCCACGTTGACGAAGTAGGTGCCGCGGGGCGTGAAGACATCGAACCCGGCGTCCCTGAGTCCCGCGCTGAGGATGTCCCGTTTTTTCTCCAGGGTGGCCGCAATGCCGTGGAAGAAAGCGTCCGGCTGGCCCAGGCCCGTGGCGATTGCCGCCTGGAACGGGGTCCCGGAACTGTAGGTGAGGAATTGCTTCACGGTACGCACCGCGGCCACCAGGTCCTCCGGCCCGGTGAGCCAGCCCACCTTCCATCCCGTCAGTGAGAACGTCTTCCCCGCGGAGGAGATGGTGATGGTGATCCCGGCGGCCCCGGGCAGCGTTGCCACCGGGATATGGTGGACGCCGAACGTCAGGTGCTCGTACACCTCGTCGGTGACGATGATGCTTCCGTGCTTGGCTGCAAGGTCCACGACGCGCTGCAGCACGGCTTCCGGAAAAACGGCGCCGGTGGGATTGTGCGGGTTGTTCAGCAGGACCACCCGGGTGCGGTCGCTGAATGCCGATTCCAGGGCGGAGAGGTCGGGCATGAAGTCCGGCGCGGCCAGCGGCACGGTCACATGGGTGGCGCCCGTGAGGCCGATGACCGCACCGTAGGAGTCATAGAAGGGTTCGAACGTCAGGACTTCGTCGCCGGGCCCGGCGAACGCCAGCAGCGAGGCAGCGATGCCTTCGGTGGCCCCGGTGGTGATGATGACCTCCGTGGCGGGATCGGGCGTCAACCCGTAGAAGCGTTCCTGGTGCGCGGCCACCGCCTCGCGGAGTTCGGGGATGCCTCTGCCGGGTGCGTACTGGTTGGCTCCGGCGGCGATGGCCGCACGCGCCGCCTCCCTGATCTCCAGCGGCCCGTCCTCGTCCGGGAAGCCCTGGCCCAGGTTGATGGCACCGGTCCGGACGGCAAGGGTGGTCATCTCTTCGAAGATGGTGACCCCCAGTCCGCCGTCGGGCGCCAGCAGGTTGGCGCCGAGCGCGGTCCGCTGCCAGGGAGCAGGTGCCAGGGGCGTGGAATGTTCCCGTGGAGGATGCATCCAGTCATGGTATCCCGGCCTTTCCATGGGGTAGGTTCGGAGCATGAGACGCGCTGTGTGCCCCGGATCCTTCGACCCCATCCACAACGGCCATCTCGAAGTCATTGCCAGGGCTGCCGGCCTTTTTGATGAGGTCATCGTGGCCATCTCCACCAACTACGCCAAGAAGTACATGTTCACCTTGGAAGAGCGGCTGGACATGGCGCGTGAGACGTTGGCTTCGCTCAAGGGGATCGTGGTGGAGCCTGTCGGCGCGGGACTCCTGGCGGAATACTGCCGCCACCGTGGGGTGTCCGCCATCGTCAAAGGGCTGCGCTCGTCGTCGGATTTTGACTACGAGCTGCCCATGGCGACGATGAACCGGCAGCTGAGCGGGGTGGAAACGGTGTTCCTCCCGGCGGAAGCCAGCTACGTCCACTTGTCGTCCACCCTGATCAAGGAGGTGGCGGCACTGGGCGGGAGCGTCTCCGATTACGTGCCCCGCTCGGTGCACCGCCGCCTGGTGACCGGCGAGCCTGGCCCGGATCAGCAGCCAAGACGGTAGGCTGGATGGGTACTTCGGCGCCGCCGCATGCCGGTTTGAGTCACCATGGCTCTTCAGGCTAAGATGGTACGTCGGTCATATGTTCAACAGGAGTTCTCATTAAAAGAGATGCTGGTTCGCCCCTGGCGTTCGACGTCAAGGACCTCGGGCGCAGCCCGGGAAGCATGCGGACACTGAAGGAACATGTACCCGCACCGGGTGATCTTGGTGTGGCGCTCATTGGTGTTCAGGAAGGCTCGGATGTCGAGCTCGACCTGAGGCTTGAGGCCGTACACGAAGGAATTCTGGTATCAGGAACTGCAGCCGTCGAAGTAACCGGCGAATGCGGCCGATGCCTGGATCCCCTTGCGTATGACCTTGAGGTCAATGTGCAAGAACTTTTCTTCTATGAAGGCGCTGAGCTTTCGGACGGAGAAGAAGATGAAGAGCAACGTCGAGTCGAGCACGATGTAATCGATCTTGAACCGGTGTTGCGGGACGCGGTTGTCACCAACCTGCCGTTCCAGCCGGTGTGCCGGGAAGACTGCCAGGGCCTTTGCTCCGAATGCGGAGTTCGCCTGGAAGACGAGCCGGGGCACCACCACGAGGTCCTGGATCCTCGCTGGGCTGCCCTAGCTGATATGGCTAAGCCTGACCGGCAAAATTGATTTGTACGTGTTTGTCTAGAGAGAAATGAGTTAGCCGTGGCTGTTCCCAAGCGGAAAATGTCTCGCTCGAATACCCGCGCCCGCCGCTCGCAGTGGAAGGCGACCGCCCCCCACCTGGTGAAGACCGTTGAGAACGGCCAGGTCACCTACAGCCTGCCGCACCAGGCAAAGGTCGTTACCGACTCTGCTGGCACCGCGCTGTTCCTTGAGTACAAGGGCCGCAAGGTCGCTGACGTCTAATCGGCCCAACAGGCTGACTGATGTCGTCAACTGAAGAGCTTCTGAAGCGTCTCGGTGTCTCTATTGACGCCGGGACGCTTCGTCTTGCGCTCACCCACCGTTCGTATGCCTACGAGAATGGCGGCATACCCACCAACGAGCGGCTCGAGTTCCTGGGGGACTCCATCCTGGGCTTCTCCGTGACCGATGCCCTGTACCGGGACAACCCGGACCTGCCCGAAGGCGAGCTCGCCAAGCGCCGGTCCGCCGTCGTCAGCACCCGTGCCCTGGCCGGCATTGGACGCAGCCTGGGCATTGGCGAATACATCTACCTGGGGCAGGGCGAAAAGCTCACCCACGGGAAGAACAAGGCCTCTATCCTCGCGGACACCATGGAGGCCCTGATCGGCGCCACCTACGTCTCCAACGATATCGAGACCGCCCGCCAGCTGGTTATGCGGCTGATCGGCCCGATGCTGAAGGATGCCGCCGTCCTGGGCGCCGGAACCGACTGGAAAACCAGCATCCAGGAACTGGCTGCCAGCCGGCAGCTCGGAAGCATCCACTACGCCGTGGACGGCTCGGGTCCGGACCACGCCCGCACGTTCACTGCCGTCCTGAACATCGGCGGCAACGCCTACGGCAAGGGCTCCGGGCACTCCAAAAAGGAAGCCGAGCAGGAAGCGGCCGCCGACGCCTGGCGGGTGCTTTCCGGGGCTGAAGCCCACGATGCCGCTGGTACGTCCGCCGGCTCCGCAGCTGCGAAGTAGCCTCCGTGCCGGAACTGCCCGAGGTTGAGGTGGTGCGCCGCGGCCTGGTTCGCTGGGTCCGCGGCAGGACCATCCAAACCGTCGACGTCCTGGACCCGCGCTCCATCCGCCGGCACGCCCTTGGGGCCGGGGACTTCATCGGCAACCTTGAGGGCGCCACAGTGTCCGACGTCGTCCGACGCGGCAAATTCCTGTGGCTGCCGCTGACGGACAACGGCATGGCCGGGCCGGGACACGCCGAACAGCACCAGGCACCGGCGGTGGCACTGATGGCCCACTTGGGGATGAGCGGCCAGCTGTTGATGCAGGGCCCCGGCGTTCCCGACGAAAAACACCTCAAAGTACGGCTGGGGCTCAGTCCACGTGAGGGTATGCCGGACCAGCTTCGGTTCGTTGACCAACGGATCTTCGGCGGCCTTTTCGTTACTGCCCTGGTGCCTACGGAGGACGGCGGCCCCGGCGGTCTCGCCGAATCGCCGCTTCCGTTGATCGCAGCGGAGGCAGCCCATATTGCCCGGGACCCGCTGGACCCCGCATTCTCCTTCGACCTCTTCTACCAACGCCTCCGGAAACGCAAAACCGGGCTCAAACGGGCACTCCTGGATCAGGGGCTGGTGTCCGGGATCGGCAACATCTACGCCGACGAAGCCCTGTGGCGCGCAAAACTTCACTACGCGCGGGCCACCGACACGCTCCGCCGCGCCGAGGCCCAGCGGGTCCTGGACAGCGCCCGGGAGGTGATGCTGGACGCCCTGGCGGCCGGGGGCACCAGCTTCGACTCCCTGTACGTCAACGTCAACGGAGCCTCCGGCTACTTCGACAGGTCCCTCAACGCTTACGGACGCCAGGGCGAGCCCTGCAAACGCTGTGCCGCAGCGGGAATCCAGTCGATCATCCGGCGCGAGCAGTTCATGAACCGCTCGTCCCACACGTGCCCGGTCTGCCAGCCCCGGCCGCGGAACGGCCGCTGGTAGGTTTCCACAACAGGTCTGCGGATTCTTCGGTACCCGCGGCTGCGGGCCGGCTGCAAGACTGTCTGCACGAACTTCGGGTGGGGCCCGCTGCACGCGCACCGCTTCCCGCCCCGGGAAGGACAGGCAGCCCTTGTACATCTCGATCTCGGACCGCAAAGGCGGCCAACAGGACCAGGCCGGCGCCGGTCCTGCCTCGGTCCACCCGGCTTTCCGGTTGTCCCCGGTGATCATCTGGCTGGGCGTGGTCAGCATGATGACGGACATATCGTCCGAGTCCGTCGCCGCCATCCTCCCGCTCTACGTCACGGGCTACCTGGGGCTGTCCACCATCGCATTCGGTGTCATCGACGGAATAAACCAGGGCGCCAGCGCCATCGTGCGGATCGGCGCGGGCTGGGTGTCCGACCGCACCGGCCATCCCAAGTACGTGGCAGCTGCCGGCTACGGGCTGTCCATGCTGGCGCGGGCGGGGTTCCTCGTGGCCGGGGGCTTCTGGGCCCTTGCCGGCATCGTCACCGGCGACAGGATCGGCAAAGGAATCCGCACAGCGCCACGGGATGCCATGATCGCGGCGGAGGCCCAGCCGGAGTACCTGGCGCGCTCCTTCGGCATCCACCGGATGCTGGACAACATCGGGGCGGCCGCCGGCCCGCTCATCGCGTTCCTGGTCCTGATGCTGATCCCCAATGGCTTCAGCACCGTCTTTGGCGTCTCACTCGCCTTCGCCGTGATCGGCGTCGCGGTGCTTCTCCTGGTGGTGCCGGACCGGCTCCAGCGGCGGCGGCAACACCCCGGCCGGTCCAGGCCGGTCGTCAGCTGGAATCTGTTGCGGTGGTCGCGCCTGCGGGAACCGGGCCTGGCCCGCCCCATGGCCGCCGCCGGCTTGTTGGGCGTCCTCACCATCGGCGACGGCTTCATCTACCTCCTCCTCCAGCACCGTGAGTCCTTCGCCAGCCAGTGGTTCCCGCTGCTGTTCGTGGGCACCAACGCCGCCTTCCTGCTGTTCGCCGTGCCGGTCGGCAGGATCGCGGACCGGTGGGGGAGAGTACCGGTCTTCCTGGCCGGCCACGGTGCCTTGTTGGCCTGCTACCTGCTGGCCGGGCTGCAAACTGCAGGGATCCCCGCCACCATCGGTTGTTTGCTGCTCCTGGGGCTCTTCTACGCGGCAACTGACGGTGTCCTGGCGGCGCTTGTCAGCCAGCTGGCACCGCCCGAAAGGCTGGGCACCGCCCTGGGCACCGCGCAGACGGTGGTGGCCGTCAGCCGGATGGCGGCCGCATCCGGATTTGGCGTCCTCTGGTTCGCGGCCGGGCCGGGCATGGCCGTTGCCATCGCGACTGCGTTGCTGGCGGCAGCCATCGCAGGAGCAGCGCTGCTGTTCCGCGGCAGCACCGCAGCGGTGCCCGCCTCGTGAGGAAGCGGCTGCTCTTACTGCTTGCGGTCGTCATAGCCACACTTGGCGCCGCAGGTGCCCAGGCGTTCACCGCCTACCAGCAGTCAAGCGCGAGCCGGCAGGCCGCCCCGGACGTGCAGGTTGCCTCCGCCGGTGCATTGCCGTCCGGCCCCTTCGTGCTGTTCAGGAACACGGCCCCCGGCCAAGGATTCGGGGAGGCAGCCACTGCGGCCCTGTCTGAACCAAACGGCCGGCGGACCCTCCTGGGCAAGGCCTGCGACAGGGTCTACGCGGCCCGGAATCTGGTCAGCTGCCTGGAGACCAGGAACGGGATGCCCACCTCCTTCGAGGCTTCAACCTATGACGGGTCGCTGGTGCAGCAGGGGACGTGGGCACTCGGCGGGATCCCCAACAGGACACGGGTCAGTGCGGATGGTTCCCTGGTGGCCACCACCGTTTTCGTCTCCGGCCATTCCTATGCGTCGTCGAGTTTCTCAACGCAAACACTGATTGGCCCGGCGGACGGAAGCAGCCATTCCAACCTCGAGGACTACGCCCTGATGGACCATGGCGCGCGGATCAAGGCCACCGACAGGAATATTTGGGGCGTGACCTTCAGCCCTGGCAAGCCGAATGAGTTCTATGCCACCGCCTCGTCGCAGGGCAATATCTGGCTGGTCCACGGGGATATCGCCGCCCGGACGCTCACCATCGCCGCGTCCGGGGTCGAGTGCCCTTCGGTCTCTCCCGACGGGCAACGGATCGCCTTCAAGAAGAGCACATCGGGAACCCTGGCAGGAGCCCGGCAGCCCGCCGTCCTCGAGCTGGCCACCGGGAACGTCACCGTCCTGGGTGAGCAACGGGACCTGGACGACCAAATCGAGTGGCTTGACAACGGCACCATCCTGTACGGGATGCCCAGGGAAGGGGCGGGCCCGGACAGCGATATCTGGTCGCTGTCCCTGGAACCCGGTGCGGCACCCCGGCTGTTCATCGAGCATGCCTGGTCGCCCGCCGTCGTCCGCTGACAAGGCGGCTCCGCGGCCCTCAGGTTCGCCGCGGGCCGGCCGTTGAACCTGGCTGGTAGTAGCCGGCCAGCCGCGCCAGACCCTCGTCCAGCGATACCTCCGGGGTCCAGTCCAGGAGCCTCCGGGTTTCTCGCTGGTCGAACCAGTGGGCCGTGGACAGCTGCTCGGCAAGGAAGGCCGTCATGGGAGGTTCCTCCTGGCGGCCAAACCGGAGCCAGGCCCGTTCCACCACCGAGCCGGCAATCCGCGCAAGCCTGCCGGGCACGGACCACGACGGAGCCGGCACTCCGCCTGCAGCGCAGATGCCTGCCAGCAGCTCCCCGACAGGCCGGGGTTCCCCGTTAGTGACCACCAGGGCCTTGCCGTGGACGTGCCCCATGCGGTCCAGTGCCGCGACGATGGCGGCCGCCGCATTGTCAATGAACGTGGTGTCGATCAGGGCAGCGCCGGCATCGAGCAGGGGCAGCCGGCCCCGCGCGGCCCGCTCCAGCACACGCTCCACCAACTGGGTGTCTCCCGGACCCCATACGACGTGCGGGCGCACCGCGGTGGTGCGGAAGTCCTGGGCGTCCGCTGCGAGGGCCAGCAGTTCGGCGCGGGCCTTGGTGCGCGCGTAGTTCCCATGCGCGTGCCCGGGGTCCGCCGGTTCGGCGCCCTGCCCGGCGATTGCGGCGCCCGTGTTGGCCACGGAGGGGGATGACACGTACATCAGGTCCCGCACCCCGGCTTCGCGGGCGGCGTCAAGCAGGCGCCGGGTTCCCTGGACGTTCACCTCGTCAAAGTCCGCTGCACGGCCGGTGAAGGAAACCTTGGCGGCAAGGTGGACCACCGCGGCCATGTCCCGCACCGCGTCCCGGACCGCTGCATCGTCGGTGAGGGAGCCGCAACGGTCCTCGGCGCCGTCGACCCTGGAGGGACGCCGCTGGAAGGTGGCCACGGCGTGGCCCCGGCGTACCAGCAAAGCGGCCACCTCCCGGCCCAGGAGCCCGCTCGCGCCGGTGACCAGGACCTTCATGGCGTTCCCGGACGGCCGCCGGCGAGCACCTTCGCCGCCCAGAGGGACAGGCGGGTCCGGTCGATTTTGGCGTTGTGGCGGATATCTGTGGGCTGGGCGGGCACCACCAGGACAGCTGCAACGGACACGCCGGCTGCGGCCGCCGCCGCACGCACCCGTACGGCCAGCTGGGGATCAGCGGGACCGGCCTTGCGGACGGCCGGCACGGTTTCCACGACCGCGACGACGGCCTGGGTCCCCACCGGTCCCACTCCCACGACGGCGGCCATTCGGACACTGTCCAGGGATTCGATGGCCTGTTCGGGGCCCACCGGCGTTACCACCGACCCCGGAGCCGTCACGATGTGCGCCAGGCGCCCTTCCACCCACAGCCGGCCCTCGGCGTCGAAGTGTCCCACGTCCCCGGTGCGGTGCCAGCCGGCCGAGGCCGCGCTCGCCTGCTGGGTGAGCCAGAGCCGGTCGTAGGACTCCTTGACATGCGGGGCGCTGACCAGGATCTCCCCGGTGACACAGGGCGCCGTCACGGGCTCGGCCCCGGGACTGGTGCCGTCGCCGGGAGTGGTGCCGTCGCCGGGAACGGTGCCGTCCGCGGCCAGCGGGAGGATGGCAACCCGGGCGCCATGGACGGGCAGGCCCACGCAAACCCCGTTGCCGGCCCCCGCTACGTTCCCGGTACCGGCGGCGCGGATTTGTTCGAGGCTGATGTCGGTGACGGGAAGGGCTTCGGTCATTCCGTACGGCGTGTGCAGCGAGGCCCGGGGCAGCAGCCGCTGCACCCCGGCGAGCAGGGGTTCCGGAACCGGGGCGCCGGCGGAGAGCAGCAGTTCGACGCGGGACAACACCGCGGCGTCGCCGGTGGTGAGGCCGTCTTGGGTGGCCAGGACGTTGCGCAGTGCCGCAGGGGAGGCGAAGACCACCGTTGCGTCAACAGCCGCGGCCGCTCGGGCGAGGGCACGTGCCGTCAAGGTTCGGGGGGCCGTGACGTCCATGGCGGGCGTCACCGAGACGGCGCCCAGGGCCGGCCCCAGCAGGGCGAACGGCGCGAAGCCCGCCACCAGCCGGTCACCCGGATGGATCCCGAAGGTTTCCGCCACGGTGTCGCGCATCGCTGCCAGCTGCCGGTGCGTGTAGACGACGCCTTTTGCGGGTCCGGTGGAACCGGACGTGAACAGGACGGCTGCGGGCTGGTCCGGGTCCGGCCCGACGGCGGTGCGGTGTCCACTGCGGGAACCTGCCCGTGCCAAGGCGGTGAGGGACGTTTCCACCCCAAGGATGCGGCGGCGCGCGGCGGGCAGGTCGTGCACGCTGACGAGCCTGGCAGCCCAGCCGAGGGCCCGGGCTGCCGCCAGTGCCCTGTCGATCCCGACCATGACATCCGGGGTGGCACCCTTTACGGCACGGCTGAGCCCCCTGGTGCCCAGGCCGGCGTCGGCCACCACCACCACGGCTCCCAGGCGCAGGCAGGCATAGAGCGCCACCGTGAGGTCCACGCCGGGAGGGACCATCAGGCTCACGCGGCTTCCGCTGCCGACGCCCATTCCGGCGAGCCCGGCCGATACGTCGGCAACGTTTTTTTCCAGTTCTGCCCAGGTGAGCGAGCGGCCGGCGCTGCCGTCGGGCGCCATCTCGGAAATGGCGGTCCCGGTACCGGAAGGACCGGCCGACAGTTCACCGAGGAGTGCCCAGAGGGGGCGGAACGTGTCCTGCGCGGCGGGGACGGGGTGGCACTGTCCGGTGCCCTGCGTCCCGGCACTGCCGGCCGCCCCGGTTCCGTCCGTCCCGGCACCGCTGCCGGCGATGTTGGCGGTGAGCCAGTCGAAGACGGCCGGTGCGATGTCCCGGTCTTCCACGAGCAGGTGTCCGGCGCCCTCGTAGCGGTGCACCTTGGCTGCGGGTATCCGTTGGATGAGGTCCTTGAGGTACCGGTCGGAGAAGATCGGGTCCCGCGGGCCCCACAACATCAGGACGGGGACGTCCAGGCCGCGCAGGCCCTCGGCCACACGCGCCAGCTCCGGATGGCTGGGATGGGATGCGTCCACGGGGATATCGGCGACGAAGTTTCCCACCCCCTCACGGCGGGAAGCCCCGCGGTAGGGGGCCATGTAGGCATCGCGGATATCCGCGGGCAGCGGCGGGCTGGCGAGCGAGTGCGTCACCCGCAGGAAAGCGTCCGACGTCGTGGTTCCCCACTTGTGCACGGCGGGGTGAAGCGCCAGGCGCAGGGCGGCCGGGATCCGGGAACTGCCGGGTTGGTGGACGGCGGTGTTCGTGAGGACCACGCCGGCGAGCTGGTGCTGGTGGGCCAGGGCCCATCCGAGGCTGATCACGCCGCCCCAGTCGTGGCCGGCGGTGACCACCGGACCGTGCAGGCCCAGCGCATCGGTGAGGTCGCCGAGGTCCCTGATCCTGTCGGCGAGGCGGCGGAACACACCGGTGCGTTCGGAGAAGCCCATATCCAGTTGGTCCACCGCCACCACGCGCCAGGGATGGACCGGATCGGTTCCGGCGGCCAGGAAACTCCGCCAGAGGTAGGACCAGGTGGGGTTGCCGTGCACGCACAGCAGGGTTCCGGCCGGGGCCAGGCCCAGCCGCTCCAGTTGCGGGCCGTTATCGAGCACATGCCAGCGGCGCACCGTGCCTGCCGGGTCCGCGGCAGCGGTGGACGGAACCTCGATCCGGCGCGACCATTCGGCGTCCACTCCCGGCCAGGCCGCGGTCACCAAACGATTTCCAGCATTGCGGTGTTCAGGCCCGAACCGACGCCCATGCACAGGACCCTGTCACCGCTTCCCAGCGTCTGCGTCTCGGCGGCCAGCGTCATCGGCAACGACGCGGGGCCCACGTTGCCCCAGTGCG
The DNA here is from genome assembly GCF_030209295.1 of Pseudarthrobacter sp. lyk4-40-TYG-27. NCBI lineage: Bacteria > Bacillati > Actinomycetota > Actinomycetes > Micrococcales > Micrococcaceae > Pseudarthrobacter > Pseudarthrobacter sp. lyk4-40-TYG-27. The sequence goes on along the minus strand of NZ_JARVSH010000006.1, from coordinate 133,325 downwards.
GGAAGGTGATGGGTACCTTGTCCGGATCAAGGTCGATCGCGTTGATGATCGCCTGGGTGTAGGCATTGCTCACCTGGTGCGTGACGTAGCGGTCCATCTCCGCCCAGTCCCACTCCGGCTGGGCCTCATGCCAGGCATCGACCACCAGTTGCAGGCCGCCGTCGAGCAAGCCCTTGGTGTCGGTGGCCATGCCGTCGATGCCGCCCACGCAGAGTTCGTGGTGCTCGGTGCCGGCCCGCATCACACCGCCCACGATCCGGTGGGCGCCCGGGTGCTGGTCCGCCGGACCCAGGACGGCGGCGGCCGCCCCGGAACCGAGCGTCAGGGTGGCGAATTCCCGGTTGAAATCGTCACGCGTCGTTTCGGGGCGCTGCAGCCGGGCAAGCGTGGCTTCCTGGGTCAGCTGGGCATCCTCGCCGTTAACGATCACTGCGTACCGGATCTGGCCGGAATCGATCATGTTGGCGGCCAGGGTCAGGGCGTTGACGAACCCCAGGCAGGCATTGGCGAGGTCGAAGTTCATGGCCGACGACGGCAGGCTGAGTCCGTGATGGATCTTCACCGCAACGGATGGTTCCAGGTTCCGCCGCGTCACTGACGTGTTGATCAGCAGGCCCACCTCCGACGCTTCGATGCCCGCCTCGGCCAAAGCTTTGGCGCCGGCCTCGATGGCAGCATCATCGAAAGAGGTCCCCGCGGCCCACCAGCGGCGGTGCGTGATACCGGCCACGCGCTCGAGCAGCCGCGGCGGAAACTTCAGCCTCTGCAGGGTGGAAGCCAGTTTGCGGTCGAAATCCGTGGAGCTGACGATCCGCGGAGCCTCGACGCTGCTTACGGAAAGCAGCGCGGTATTGCTGTGCCGGAAGGTTGCGTTACCTGCCAATTCAAGCCCCTCTTCGTTTTTGTCCTGCAGCCACGCGGTGACTGTACCCACATCAGTGCAGGCCCAAGAGCTTAACTATGCCTTTGCTGCGCCCGATCATGCATATTGGCCGGGGGCGCCGCCGCCGGCCGCGGAGTGCTGGACGGGAAATGTCGCTCCTGCGCAGTAGATTATAGGGAGCCGGTTCCAGCATCGTTCCCTACCCCCGCCAGGAGACCAGGAAAGCCTTGCACCTCAAAAGCCTCACCGTCCGGGGGTTCAAGTCCTTTGCGTCGGCCACCACCTTCGACTTCGAACCCGGCGTCACCGCCGTCGTGGGTCCCAACGGCTCCGGCAAGTCCAACGTGGTTGATGCCCTGGCCTGGGTGATGGGCGAGCAAGGGGCCAAGACGCTTCGCGGCGGCAAGATGGAGGACGTTATCTTCGCCGGGACGTCCGGCCGGCCGCCGCTGGGACGCGCCCACGTCTCGCTGACCATCGACAACACCGACGGCGCCCTGCCCATCGAATACAGCGAAGTGACCATTTCGCGGACCCTGTTCCGGACGGGAGGTTCCGAGTACGCCATCAACGGAGCCGGTTGCCGGTTGCTGGACATCCAGGAATTGTTGTCCGATTCCGGGCTGGGCCGGGAAATGCACGTCATTGTGGGCCAAGGGCAGCTGGACCGGGTCCTGCACGCCACCCCGGAGGACCGGCGCGGATTTATCGAAGAGGCGGCCGGCATCCTCAAGCACCGGCGGCGCAAGGAGCGGACGGTCCGCAAACTGGAGGCGATGCAGGCCAACCTCCAGCGGCTGACGGACCTCACAGGGGAGATCCGGCGCCAGCTCACGCCGCTTGGCAAGCAGGCGGAAGTGGCCCGCCGCGCCCAGCGTGTCCAGTTCGATGTCCGGGACGCCCGGGCACGCCTCCTGGCCGATGACCTTGTCCAGCTCCAGCAGGCCCTGGAACAGGACGTGGCCGACGAAGCCGCGCTCAAGGCCCGGAGGAACGCCGTCGAACAGGAACTTGAAGCCGGCCGCAGGCAGCAGGCCGCGCTGGAACAGCTTGCAGCGGAGGCCACCCCCCGGCTCAACGCTGCCCGCGACACCTGGTACCGGCTCTCCACCGCCCGGGAACGGCTCCGTTCCTTGGGTACCCTGGCCACCGAACGGAGCCGCCTGCTGGGCTCCGACGACGCCCCGGCACCGTCCGGGCGGGACCCGGAACAACTGGAACGCCAAGCCGCGCGGGTGCGGCAGGAGGTGGCCGAACTCGAAGCGGACATCGTGCGCCGTCGCGGAGTCCTGGACGCCGCAAGCACGGCGAAGGCCGACGCCGAACAGGCTGCGCGCGCCGAGGACCAGCGGCTCACCGCGCAGTTGAGGGCGGCCGCTGACCGCCGGGAAGGCCTGGCGCGCCTCGCCGGGCAGGTCGCAGCGGCACGGTCCCGGGTGGAGTCGGCCCAGGCGGAGCTGGGCCGGCTCCGCGAATCCCTTGCTGCCGGCACCGAACGGCGCGCGAAGGCACAATCCGAATTCACGGCCCTGGAAAACCAGGTGGCGGGAGTGGAGGAGGGAGAGGAGTCCCTCGACGCCGAGTACGAGGCCGCCAGTGACGTGCTCGATGCGGTGCTGGGCGACATCGCCGGCCTCAAGACCGCAGTCAACGAAGGAATTCGCAAACGCGATGCCCTCGTCGCGCGCCTGGACGCCCTGAAACTCGGCCTTGACCGCAAAGACGGCGCCCGGCACGCGCTGGAGTCCGGTCTTCCGGGCATCCGGGGCAGCCTCGCCGCCGCACTCACCGTGCACGCCGGGTTCGAGGCCGCGATCGCTGCTGCACTGGGGCAGGCGTCGGATGCTGTCCTCGTCCACGACGCCGGCACGGCGGCCGCGGTCCTGCAGGCCCTAAAAGACGACGACGGCGGCCGCGCGGCCCTCCTCCTGGCGTCCGCGGACGTGGACCAGCCACAGGACGCCCCGGACCTGGAGCTTCCCGGCGAGGCCCGGTGGGCTGCCGGACTGGTGGACGGCCCGGCGGTGGAGGTCTCCCTGGTACGGCACCTGCTGTCCGGAACCGTCGTCGTCCCCGGCATGGATGCGGCGGCGGCGCTCGTGGCCTCGCAGCCCGGCCTGACGGCCGTCACCCGGGAGGGCGACGTGTTCACCGCCGTCTCGGCCACTGGCGGATCGGCCAAAGCACCATCCCTCCTGGAGGTTCAGGCGGCCGTGGACGACGCCGGGCGTGAGCTGTCGGCCGTGACGGCGGACCTGGAGCGGAACAGGTTCGCCCTGGCCGCCGCCGAGGCCCGGCGCGCCGCGGCGCAGGAGGCCGCGGACGCTGCCCTGGACCGGCTGCATGAATCCGATGCCCGGCTCGCCGCCGTTGCCGAACGCCTGGGGCACCTCAATTCGGTCCTGCGCAGCGCCGTCGGAGAAAGCGACCGACTGGCAGCCTCCCTGGCCCGCGCCGAAGAGAACGTGGCCGCCGAGGAAGAGGCGCTCGCAGCCATCACCGCCCGGCTCGCGGCGGCCCAGGAAGCTCCCGTCGAGCAGGAACCCTCCACCGAACACCGCGATGAGCTGGCGGGAGCCGCGTCGGCCGCCCGCGCCGCCGAGGTTGAAGCACGGTTGTCCCTGCGCAGCGCCGAGGAGCAACTGGCAGCCACCGGCAACCGGGCAGCCTCCCTGGAACGCGCGGCCGCCACGGAGCGCCGGGCACGGGAGGAAGCGGCCGACCGCGCGCGGCGCCGCCGCATCCAGGCCCGGCGGGCCGCAGCCGTTTCCGCGGGCGTGGAGATGGCCCTTGGCTATGTGGATGTCTCCGTCGAGCTCGCCCGGCACGAACGCGACCTCGCAGAGGAGAACCGGGAGCTGCGGGACCGCGGGCTCCGGGACATCCGGGAATCCAACGACGCCCTGGCCCGCGAACTGGCGGACCTCACAGACAATGTGCACCGCGACGAACTTGCCCGGGCCCAGCAGCGGGCCAGGATCGAGGCGGTGGAAACCCGTTCCGTGGACGAACTGGGCATCACGCCGGAGGCCTTGGTCGCGGAGTTCGGACCGCACGTCCCCGTGCCGGTCCCGGCGGAAGAGTCCGGCGACAAATGGGCTGCCCTTCGTGCCCCTGTCGATGCCGGTGGCGAGGAGATCCGCGAAGGCAAACCCTACGTGCGGCAGGAACAGGAGAAGCGGCTGCGGAGGGCCGAACGGGACCTCGCAAGCCTGGGCAAGGTCAACCCGCTGGCGCTGGAGGAATTCGCGGCGCTGGAGGAGCGGCACCAGTTCCTCAGCACCCAGCTGGAAGACCTCAAAGCGTCCCGCCGGGACCTGCTCGATATCATCAAAGAGGTGGATGACCGGGTGCAACGGGTGTTCGCGGAAGCCTTCGAGGACACCCAGGCCCAGTTCGTCAGGGTCTTCGAGCGGCTGTTCCCCGGCGGCGAGGGGCGCCTGGTCCTCACCGACCCCGCCGACATGCTGACCACCGGCATTGACGTGGAGGCCCGTCCGGCCGGCAAGAAGATCAAGCGGCTCTCCCTGCTCTCCGGCGGCGAACGCTCACTCACCGCGGTGGCCCTGTTGGTGGCCATTTTCAAGGCCCGGCCGTCCCCGTTCTACGTCATGGACGAGGTGGAGGCGGCGCTGGACGACACCAACCTGGGGCGCCTGATCACCATCTTCGAGGAGCTCCGGGAGTCCAGCCAGCTGATCGTCATCACCCACCAAAAGCGGACCATGGAAGTGGCGGACGCGCTCTACGGCGTCACCATGAGGGGCGACGGCGTCTCCACCGTCATCAGCCAGCGGCTCGGGGCCGAGGTATAGCAGCCACACCTCCGGCATCGGAGCAGGTCAGGCGCCCCGCCGGGGGCCCGGACCGGGCGGACCCTGTATGAGAAGCTAGGGGAGTGAATGACATCCTTCCCATTGTCCTGTCCATCCTTGCTGCCGTGGTGGTCATCGGCGCGCTGATCCCGGTCCTGATCAAGACGCGGAGGAACATCACCCGCTACCCGGACACCCGGGACGCGAACGATCCCGAGGTCCGCTCCGGGGGCGGCACGGCAGTGGATGACAGCACCGGAACCATCGAACGCGGGACCCCCGGCGGTGCCGGCACCGACGTTGTCGACACCACCACCGTCCCGGACGATGCCGCCGGACTCGAAACCATTCCGGTCGAAACACCTCTGCCGGTCGCAGGGCGCCTTACCCGGCTGCGGGAACGGCTGGTCCGCTCCAACAACATCATGGGCAAGGGCCTGCTGGCACTGCTGTCCAGCGACCGGATCGACGAGAGCGTTTGGGACGAGGTGGAGGAAACACTCCTGCTCGCTGACCTGGGCACCGAACCCACCATGCAGCTGGTGGATGCACTCCGCGAGCGGGTCAAGGTCCTGGGCACCAGGACCCCCGAACACGTCAAAGCCATGCTCCGCGAAGAACTCATCAAACTGGTCGACCCCACCATGGACCGCAGCCTGAACGTGGAGCGGCATGCGGACAAGCCCGCCGTCATGATGGTGGTGGGCGTCAACGGCGTCGGAAAGACCACCACCGTAGGCAAGCTCGCGCGGGTCCTGGTGGCCGAGGACAAGGACGTCCTGCTCGGCGCAGCGGACACCTTCCGGGCCGCCGCCGCCGAGCAGTTGGCAACCTGGGGCCAGCGGGTGGGCGTTCCCACCGTGAAGTCCGACATCGACGGCGCCGATCCTGCGTCGGTCGCCTACGAAGCGGTGAAGGCAGGCATCGAGCAGGAAGTCGACGTCGTCATGATCGATACCGCCGGGCGCCTGCAGAACAAGGTGGGCCTGATGGACGAACTGGGCAAGGTCAAGCGCGTGGTGGAGAAGCTGGCCGAGGTGGACGAGGTCCTGCTGGTGCTGGACGCCACCACCGGCCAGAACGGCCTGAACCAGGCCAGGGTCTTCTCCGAGGTGGTCAACATCACCGGCATCGTGCTGACCAAACTGGATGGAACAGCCAAGGGCGGCATCGTCGTCGCCATCCAGCGGGCGCTCGGCGTGCCCGTCAAACTCGTGGGCCTGGGCGAAGGCGCCGACGACCTCGCCCCGTTCGATACCGAAAGCTTTGTTGAAGCCCTGCTGAACTAGCTGCCCGCCCCGCTGGCTCGCATTTGTTGTCGTTTTGAGGGCTCACAACGACAACAAATGCGAGTCAGTTGGGTTTAACCCGGAGGGTTTCCCGGGTGGGCAACCAGCCGCCGGCCGCCAGCAGCAGCATGGCGCCGGTGACCGCGAACGCCCAGCCGAAACCCAGGCCGTCCGCCAGCAGGCCCGCCACGACCGGTCCCACGATCGCCCCGACGTCGGACGTCATCTGGTAGGCGGCCAGCACCTTGCCGCCGGAACGCCCGTTGCCGATCACGTCCGCCACGGCGGCCTGCTGCGCAGGACCGAAAAGACCGGATCCGACGCCGGCCAGCGTCGACGCCGCGAGGAACCAGGGCAGATCGTGGGTGATACCGATCGACGCGGTTGACAGGCCGGCCACCAGCAGCCCGGAAATCATCATGGGCTTGCGCCCCAGGGAATCAGCGAGCCGGCCCGAGAAGGCCAGGGCGGCCGCGTTCCCGGCCGCGAACACGGCCAGCGCCAGGCCTGCCGCCTGCGGCCCCGCCCCAAAAGCGGCCGCGGCGAACAGCGGCACGGTTGCCATCCGGACGCCAAAGGTTGCCCAACCGTTCGCGAAGCTGGACAGGAGCGCCGACCGGTAGGTTCCGGTTGACAGGGCATCGCCGAAACGCATGTCCGGTGCGCGTTCCCGGGCCTCGCCGGTGCCACGGCGCTGATGGCTCAACTGGGTCTGCACCACGAAGGCTGCCACGAGCAGGGCCCCCGCGTACGCCAGGAACGGGACCCGCAGGCCCAACCCCGCCAGCAGCCCGCCCACGATCGGGCCGCAGACGTTTCCGATCAGGAACGCCGACGCATAGGCGCCCGACACCCGGCCCCTGCTTTCCGGGGGCGCCAACCGGATCACCAGGGCCATCGAGGCAACGGTGAACATTACCGAGCCGGCGCCGCCCAGGCCGCGGAACAGCAGGAGCTGCCAGTAGTCCTGGGCGAACGCGCACGCCGCAGTGGACAGCGCCACGATCAACAGGCCTGCGACGTAAACGGGGCGTTCGCCGCGTTTGCCGATCAGCGCACCCCCGGCAGGGGCGAAAGCAAGGCGCATGAACGCGAAGATCGCCACAATGACGGCGGCCTCGGTGTTTCCTACCCCAAAGGTTGTTGCGAATTGCGGCAATACGGGGGCAACAAGGCCGAATCCCAGCGCGATGAGGAACGCTGCGGCAAGCATCACCTTGATGTCCCGCGGAAGCTTCTCCCGTTGCGGCCTCAGGCGGGCCCAAATCCTTGCGGTGGCGCCGTTTACCGGGGGTGGTGCCGTCATGGTGCTGAAGTCCTTGCTGGAAAGGGAGCCGGGTGGCTGCGCGGGTGCGGAAACATAACCGTAACAAGGCGGATATGCACCATTTACTTCCTAGAGGTTGTTGTAACAGGCCCGCAATCTAAATCCTCCGCGGCCGAAACACGCCACCCACAAACTCATTACAGGACGCAAAAAGGCGTTGGCAGGCGGACAAGTCCGCACCGAAAGCAAGAGAGGACGTAGGCCATGGAACTCACCGCAGGTCTCGTTTGGCTCCTGGTTGCGGCAGCACTCGTGCTGTTCATGACCCCGGGCCTGGCATTCTTTTATGGCGGCATGACGCGCGCCAAGTCGGCACTGAACATGATGATGATGAGCTTCGTCGCCATCGGAACGGTCGGCATCACGTGGGTGCTGTGGGGCGCCTCCATGTCCACGAGCAACGAGGACAACTTCTTCCAGATCTTCGCCAACCCGTTCAGCCACTTCGGCCTGCACAACTTCACGGATCCGGCGGACCTGCTGAAGGTGGGCTACGCCGCAACGTTCGCGATCATCACCGTCGCCCTGATCTCCGGCGCCGTCGCGGACCGCGCAAAGTTCTCGGCCTGGGTGATCTTCACGCCGATCTGGGCCACGCTGGTCTACGCGCCGCTGGCCTTCATGGTGTGGGGCGGCGGCCTGTTCTCCAAGGACGGCTGGTTCGGCCAGACCTTCGCTCCGGTCATCGACTTCGCCGGAGGCACCGTGGTGCACATCAACGCCGGTGTTGCCGGCCTGGTGCTGGTGCTGATCATTGGTAACCGGAAGGGCTTCGGCAAGGACCCCAACCACCGCCCGCACAACATCCCGTTCGTCATGCTCGGCGCAGCCATCCTGTGGTTCGGCTGGTTCGGCTTCAACGCCGGCGCCGCCGCCACCGTCGAACAGGCCGGCCTGATCTGGATCAACACCCTGGCAGCCCCGGCCGCCGCGATGCTTGGCTGGCTCGCTGTGGAACGCATCCGGGACGGACACCCCACCTCGCTCGGCGCTGCTTCAGGCGTGGTGGCCGGCCTCGTCGCCATCACCCCGGCCTGCGCCAACGTCTCCCCGCTCGGCGCGATTGCCCTGGGCGTCGTCGCCGGTATCGCCTCTGCCCTGGCGGTCGGGCTGAAGTTCAAGCTCGGTTATGACGACTCCCTGGATGTTGTGGGCGTCCACCTCGTTGCAGGTGTCATCGGCACCGTTGCCATCGGCTTCCTCGCCACCCCGGACCAGGGGGCTGCCGGCCTGTTCTACGGCGGCGGCGCCACCCAGCTGGTGGCACAGGTCCTGGCAGCGCTGCTCTCCATCGCCTTCACCGCGGTGATGACCCTGATCATCGCCTACCCCATCCACAAGACCATGGGCTTCCGCATCTCCGAGCACCAGGAAATCGCCGGCGCAGACCTCAGCCTGCACGCCGAGACCGCCTACGAGTTCGGCGTCGGCGGCCACGGTGGCAGCTTCCAGCCGCTGCACGACATGGTGACGGGCAAGACCCAGGCGGAAAGCCGGGAATCCGCAGCCGGAGCACAGCAGGCACAGCCGGCAACAGGCAAGGAAAGTGTGGGGGCATGAAACTGATCACTGCAATCGTCAGGCCGGAAAAGCTCGAAACCATCCGGGAAGGACTGGAAGCTTACGGGGTCCAAGGACTCACCGTCAGCGCGGCCAGCGGATATGGACGCCAGCGCGGCTACACCGAGGTGTACCGAGGAGCCGAATACAATGTGGACCTGCTTCCCAAGATCCGCGTTGAAGTCCTGGCCACCGACGAACAGTCAGACGACATCCTGGACGTGATCATCGCCAGCTCCAACACCGGCCGGGCCGGGGACGGCAAGGTCTGGACCATCGACGTCCATGAAGCAGTGCGCGTCCGGACCGGGGAACGCGGAGTAGCCGCCATCTAGGCAGGCCACACCGGCCCTGGGGCCAGGAACGACAGAACGAAACAGCACAGCGGGCGGGAACCGAAAGGTTCCCGCCCGCTGTGCTGTTTCGTGTGCTGGTGCCCTTCCCTTATCAGTCGCCGCCGCCCGCGCCCGTTTCGCGGTTGGTGGGCCACGATGCCGGGCCGGCCGAACCGGCGTCGTACTCCTCCAAGGGGACCTCACCCTTCGCCCACGCCGTGAGCACCGGCTCCACGATCCGCCAGCAGTCCTCCGCGGTATCGCCGCGGACAGACAGCAACGGGTCTCCGGTCAGGACGCCCTCCAGCACCTCCCCGTACGGCAGCAGGTCTGAGGCACTCAACTCCGCCTCCAAGGTGACCCGGCCCAGGCTGAAAATGTTCCCCGGGCCGTTGACGTCGACGTCGAACTCCAGCGTGTCCGGACCAAACCCGATCCGCAGCTGGTTGGGGGAGTCCACCCCCGTGAATCCCCGCGGCAGGTGGGGTACGGGAAGGAAGGTGACCACCGCCTCCTTGCGCTTGTCGCCCAGCGCCTTTCCGGAACGCAGGATGAACGGCACTCCCCGCCAGCGCCAGTTGTCGATGTCCACCTGGATCTCCGCAAGCGTCTCCGTTCCTCGGCCGGGATCCACCCCCGCCTCCTTTGCGTAGTCGGGGACGGCCTTCCCTGCAATCGATCCCGCCGTATAGCGCGCCCGGCGGGTAGTGCCGGTGAACGGTGTACGGACGCTGCTGGCCCGCAGCACGCTGGATACCGCGTCGCGGAGGTCGCGCTCGCCGATAGTGGCTGGAGGTTCGATGGCCATGAGGGCCATGACCTCCAGCAAGTGGCTCTGGATCATGTCGCGGAGCGCGCCGGCACCGTCGTAGTAGCGGGCCCGGCCCTCAAGGGCAAGGTCCTCATCGAAGAAGATCTCCACTTTCTCCACGTGCTGCCGGTTCCACACCGGCTCCAGGAAGTTGTTGGCAAACCGCAGGCCCAGGATGTTAAGCACTGTCGCCTTGCCCAGGAAGTGGTCCACGCGGTGGATGTGGTCCTCCGGAACCAGTCGGGCGAGCGTACGGTTCAAGGAGCGCGCCGACTCCTCGCTGGAACCGAACGGCTTCTCCATGACCAGCCGGGTGCCCTCGGGAACCTCCTCCGGCTGGAGTGTCTCGCAGGCCTGCTGGCTGATGCGGGGCGGAAGTGCAAAGTAGACGGCCACAGGGCCCTTGAGCCCTGCCAGCAGGGACGCCAGGGCATCCTTGGCCGTGACATCCACCTGGTGGTACGCCGTTTCCTGCTGCAGTGCTTCGAGGGCTTCCTTCCCCGGGCCGTCCGCCGCGCCGGCTGCGGCGGCGAAGGACGAGCGGACCCGGTCCTGCCACTGTTCCTTGGTCCAGGGATCCGATCCGGCACCTACCAGCCGGAGTCCTTCCGCCCGGCCCGCCGCCGCCAGCCGGGCAAGGCCGGGAAGGAGGAGCCGGCCGGTGAGGTCGCCGGAGGCGCCGAGGATGAGCAAGGTCTGCACAGATGTTTGGCTCGTCATTTTGCCAGCATGCCATCTGACGTGGCTGACTTGATACCCTAGGTAGTCGAGTCCCGATCATCTCTTGAAAGAAGTTCACGGCGCGTGTTCAATTCACTCTCTGACCGGTTGACAGCAACCTTCAAAAATCTCCGCGGCAAGGGCCGCCTCACCGAGGCCGATGTCGATGCCACGGTCCGCGAGATCCGCCGTGCCCTGCTGGACGCAGACGTCGCCGTTCCGGTGGTCCGCGAGTTCACCGGGAAGGTCCGCGAACGTGCGCTCGGCGCCGAGGTCTCGGCTGCCCTGAATCCCAGCCAGCAGATCGTCAAGATCGTCAACGAGGAACTCGTGGAGATCCTGGGCGGCGAAACCCGCAGGATCCGGCTGGCCAAGAGCGGCCCCACCATCATCATGCTGGCCGGCCTCCAGGGTGCAGGCAAGACCACCCTGGCCGGCAAGCTGTCCAAGTGGCTGAAGGCCCAGGGCCACAGCCCCATGCTGGTGGCCTGCGACCTCCAGCGCCCCAACGCCGTCACCCAGCTCCAGGTGGTGGGCCAGCGCGCCAACGTGCCCGTTTTCGCCCCGCACCCCGGCGCCACGTCCACCGAGCTGGACCACCCTGCCGGTGACCCGGTCGCCGTCGCCCGTGCCGGCGTCGAGGAAGCCAAGCGCACCCTGCACGACGTCGTGATCGTGGACACCGCCGGCCGCCTGGGCGTCGACGCGGACATGATGGAGCAGGCCCGCCAGATCCGCCGCGCCATCGTCCCGAACGAAGTCCTCTTCGTGATCGACTCCATGATCGGCCAGGACGCGGTCAACACGGCCCTCGCCTTCGATGAGGGCGTCAACTTCACCGGCATCGTGTTGTCCAAGCTCGACGGCGATGCGCGCGGCGGTGCCGCACTGTCGGTCGCCTCGGTGACCGGGAAGCCGGTCATGTTCGCCTCCACCGGCGAAGGCCTGGACGACTTCGAACTCTTCCACCCGGACCGGATGGCCTCGCGCATCCTGGACATGGGCGACATCCTCACCCTCATTGAGCAGGCCGAGAAGTCCTGGGACAAAGACGAAGCAGCCCGGATGGCGAAGAAGTTCGCCGACCAGGAAGACTTCACCCTCGAGGACTTCCTCGCCCAAATGCAGCAGATCCGCAACATGGGCTCCATGAAGAAGATGCTCATGATGATGCCGGGCGCGCAGAACATCCGGCAGCAGCTGGAGCAGTTCGACGAGCGCGAAATCGACCGCGTCGAGGCAATCGTCCGGTCCATGACGCCGCACGAGCGCCTCGCCCCGAAGATCATCAACGGCTCCCGCCGGGCGCGCATCGCCCGCGGCTCCGGCGTCCACGTTTCCGAGGTCAACGGCCTGCTGGAACGCTTTGCGCAGGCCCAGAAGATGATGAAGAAGATGGCCCAGGGCGGCATGCCGGGAATGCCCGGGATGCCGGGTATGCCCGGTGCCGGTGGGGGTGCGCGGAAGAACGCCAAGAACGCGCCGAAGAAGAAGGCGAAGTCCGGCAATCCGGCCAAGGCTGCGCAGGAACGCAAGGAGGCCGAGGCCCGGCGCGCCAATGCGGGCAAGGCGCTGCCCACCGGTACCGCTTTCGGCCAGCAGGGCGGCGACTTCGATCCGTCGCAGTTGAACCTCCCCAAGGGCTTCGACAAGTTCCTGGGCAAGTAGCGGTTCCCCACGGATGTCGGTGCCGTGGAATAGGGTTGGGTCATGTTCAAGCAGCGGGTAGTTTTCGTGCACGGCGCCGGTGCTTTCGGCGCCGCCGCGTGGCCCCGCCAGCACGGCATGGCGCTGTCCTTCGACGCCCTGTTCCTTCGCAGGCAGGGCTATGACGCCGTCGCGGAGCCGGTGGAATCATCATTTGCGGAGGACACTGCCATCGTGCTGCGGTCCCTGGCCGATGATGGCCGCGGCGCCGCCGGCGGACACGTGGTGGCGCACTCCCAGGGAGCCATTCCTGCCATGATGGCGGCCGTCGAACGCCCCGACCTCGTCTACTCCCTGACCCTGGTGGAACCGGCGTGCCTCTCCCTGACCGCGGAGCTGCCGGCCACGGCGGCACACATCAGCCTGATGAAGCCGCTTCTCGAGGTCCGCCACCAGCTCAGTGACGAGGACTTCCAACGGGAGTTCGTCCGGCGGGTCTATGCCACGGACCTGCAGCAGCCTGCCACCGCGGAGGAGAAACGGTCCGCGCGCCGGCTGCGGCTCCAGGTCCCGTCGTGGGAAGCGCCCCTGCATATTGTTCCCGGGGTCCCCACTCTGGTCCTGACCGGGGGCTGGGAGCCGCTGTACGAGGAGATTGCCGGTTACCTGCGGGAGACCGGTGCCCTGCACCGCGTTGCCGCGGGCGGGCACCGGCCCCATGATTCGGTGGAAGGCGACCGGACCATCAGGCAGTTCATCGGCGAGGTCAGCCGCAGCGAGCCGGCCCGGGCCTCCTAGCTGCCGGCGGGCACCTGCAACTCCGGAAGGTAGACCTTGCCGCCGGCGGCCAGGAACTCCTGGCTCTTCGCCCGCATCCCCGACGCCGCCTCAGTGAGCGCCGCCTGCGCCTCAGCCGAGCCGTATTCATTCCGGATGTCCTGGCTGATCCGCATCGAGCAGAACTTGGGTCCGCACATGGAGCAGAAGTGCGCTGTCTTGGCGGGCTCGGCCGGCAACGTCTCATCGTGGAACGATTCCGCCGTCTCCGGGTCCAGCGACAGCGCGAACTGGTCGCGCCAGCGGAATTCGAACCGGGCCTTGGACAAAGCATCGTCCCGCTCGCGCGCCCCCGGGTGGCCCTTGGCCAGGTCCGCTGCATGGGCCGCAATCTTGTACGTGATGACGCCGGTCTTCACGTCGTCTTTGTTGGGCAGGCCCAGGTGTTCCTTGGGCGTGACGTAGCAGAGCATGGCGGTGCCGTACCGTGCGATTTCGGTGGCCCCGATTGCCGAGGTGATGTGGTCGTAGCCGGGCGCGACATCGGTCACCAGCGGACCGAGTGTGTAGAACGGCGCACCCTTGCACAGCTCCTGCTGCCGCTCCACGTTTTCCCGGACCAGGTGGAACGGCACGTGCCCGGGGCCTTCGACCATCACCTGGACGTCGTACTCCCACGCGCGCTGCGTCAGCTCGGCCAGCGTATCCAGTTCAGCGAACTGCGCCGCGTCGTTGGCGTCCGCCGTGGAACCGGGCCGCAACCCGTCCCCCAGGGAGAACGCGACGTCGTACTTCGCGAAGATTTCGCAAAGTTCGTCAAAATGCGTGTACAGGAAGTTCTCCTGGTGGTGGGCCAGGCACCAGCCGGCCATAATGGAACCACCGCGCGAGACGATGCCCGTCACCCGGTTGGCGGTGAGCGGGACATACCGCAGCAGGACACCGGCGTGGATGGTCATGTAGTCCACACCTTGCTCGCACTGCTCAATGACGGTGTCCCGGAAGATTTCCCAGGTCAGCGCGTTGGCTTCGCCGTTGACCTTTTCCAGTGCCTGGTAGATCGGAACCGTTCCGATCGGGACAGGGGAGTTGCGGATGATCCATTCCCTGGTGGTGTGGATGTCGTCCCCCGTGGACAGGTCCATCACCGTGTCGGCACCCCATTGGGTGGCCCACTGCAGCTTGTCCACCTCTTCGGCGATGGAGCTCGTCACGGCAGAATTACCGATGTTGGCGTTGATTTTCACCAGGAACGCCTTGCCGATGATCATGGGCTCGGACTCAGGGTGGTTGATGTTGTTCGGGATGATGGCCCGACCGGCGGCTACCTCGCTCCTGACCAGTTCCACGTCGCAGTTTTCCCGCAGCGCCACGAAACGCATTTCCTGCGTGATGGTGCCCTGCCGGGCGTAGTGCATCTGGGTCACCGTATGGCCGTCGACGGCGCGGCGGGGCACCGGCCGGGCGCCCTTCCACTCCGCGGAGGCAGCGCCCCGGCGCACGGCCGAGCGGCCGTCGTCGAGCAGGTTGCGTTCCCTGCCGGTGTAGGCCTCGGTGTCCCCGCGCGCCACGATCCATTCGGCACGGAAGGGCTCCAGGCCGCGGACGGGGTCGCTTCCCGGTCCGGCCGTCCGGTAGGTCCGGAAAGGTGCGTTCGGCTGCCCGTTGGGTGATGGCTCCAGCGCGATCTCGGTGACCGGGACCCGGATGCCGGAACCGGCGTCGTCGATGTAAGCCAGTGAATGCGACTTCAGCGACTGCGTCACCCGCACTTGGGATTCGCCACTGGATCCGGTGCCGGGACCGTTGGCCGCATCGGAACCGGACGGCACCAGGGCAGGGTTCAACTGGGTGTTTTGTGTACTCAAGGGAATACTCACTTCCTTCGCCGGCATTACCCGGACAGGTTCAACGGTCGCAGGCTGCGGCAGCCCGATCTCAGCCCCTGCAGGGGCACCCGTGTGGTCAGCAACGAAGCTACCACAGCCCTTCGGAAGCCCGTTGTAACAATCGATGATGCTAGCCTGACCGGGCAACGAAAGGATGCCCGGATGGCAGGAATAATTCACTTTCGCGGACCCGTCCTGGCTGCACCGGACAGCCTGCGGCAGGGACTCTGGTCCGTGGGCGGCAAGCTCACGTTCCGCCGGCCCGCACAGCCACCCGACCGGGTACTCGACGGCTGGGTATTGCCGGGCTTCGTGGACGCCCATTGCCATATCGGGCTGGGGCCGGCCGGTCCGGTGGAGGCCGCCGTAGCGCAGGAACAGGCGCTTGCGGACCTCAACGCCGGAACCCTCCTGGTCCGTGATGCGGGTTCGCCCGCCGATACGCGCTGGATGCAGGGCGGCACGGACTTCCCGGTGTTGATCCGCGCCGGCCGGCACATTGCCCGGACCCGGCGCTACCTGCGCGGTTTCGCCCACGAGGTCGAACCCGAGGACCTCGTTGAGGCCGTGCGCAAGCAGGCCCGGGACGGGGACGGCTGGGTCAAACTGGTGGGGGACTGGATCGACCGGGGCGCCGGTGACCTGGCGCCGTCCTTTCCTGCCGCCGTCGTCCGCGACGCGGTCCAGGCTGCACACGACGAAGGTGCCCGGGTGACGGCCCACTGCTTCGCCGAAGACACCCTGGACCAGATGCTCGACGCCGGCATCGACTGCATCGAGCACGCCACCGGGCTGCTGCCACGGCACCTGCCCCGGTTCGCCGGGCAGGGCGTGCCGATCGTGCCCACCCTCATCAACATCGCCACCTTCCCGGACATTGCCGCCCAAGCGGAGCCGAAGTTTCCACGGTACGCAGCCCACATGCGGTCCCTCTGGGAGCGGAGGCTGGAGCGCGTGGCCGAGGCCCACGCAGCGGGGGTGCGCATCTTCGCCGGAACAGACGCCGGCAGCGTCATCGGCCACGGCCGCATCGCGGACGAAATCCTCGCCCTGCACGGTGCGGGCCTGCCGATGACTGCAGCGCTGGATGCAGCGTGCTGGGCAGCCCGCCGCTGGCTCGGAGCGGACGGCCTGGAAGAAGGCGCACGCGCCGATGTGATCGTCTGTCGTGAGGATCCACGGGCGGTCCCGGAGACCATCGGCAGGCTGGAACACGTCGTGCTGGGCGGCCGCATTATCCGTTGACCCAACGTGGCGCCCGGGACTTGGAATAAATTGAAGCTTCAAGTAATTTTAAGAAGTGACAGGCCGCCATCGGGACGGCCGCCAATCCAAGGAGCCTCCAATGACCGCATCAGCCAACAGCCAGGACCTGCTTCCTGCCGACCTCGCCATGGGCACGGTGATGCTCAAAGTGGGGGACATGAAGGTCATGACCGACTACTACCAGCGCGCACTCGGCCTGGAGGTGGTGGCCGAGCAGGACGGCGGACTGTACCTGGGCCGCCTTGGCCGCCCCCTGGTCCACCTGGCTCCGGCCCCCGGGCTGAACCTGCCCGGCAGGGGAGAGGCCGGACTCTTCCACACCGCGCTGCTGTTTGAAGACCAGGCCTCCCTTGCCGCCACCATCGCCACCGCGGCCCAATACGAGCCGATGTCCTTCACCGGCAGCGCCGACCACCTGGTCAGCGAAGCCTTCTACTTCACCGATCCGGAAGGCAACGGCATCGAACTGTACTGGGACCGGCCACGCAGCAGTTGGTCCTGGAACGGGACGGACGTGGTGATGGACAGCCTCGCCCTGCCCCCGCAGCGCTACCTGGAGCAGCACCTCACCGAGGAATCGCTTGAGGGCCAGCGCGTGACGGCCGCAGGCGTGGGGCACGTCCACCTCCAGGTGGGAGACGTCCAGACGGCGCGCGACTTCTACGTGGGCACCCTCGGTTTCGAAAAGACGGCGGGCTGGCACGGGCAGGCGTTGTTCGTTTCCGCCGGGCGGTACCACCACCACATGGCGATGAACGTCTGGAACAGCCGCGGGGCCGGCCCCCGCAAGGACACCCTTGGGCTGGGCGAAGTCCTCATCGAAGTTCCTTCAGGGGACGACGTCGGCGCCTTGGCTGACCGCCTCAAGGTCGCCGGAGTGACCGCGCACCACACCGGCGCCGAACTCCGGTTCGAGGATCCGTGGCGCAACCGGCTGCGGGTGGCCGTCCGCTGAGCTGCGCTGCCGGCGGAGGCCGGCCAGCGCCGAGAACTGTCCTGTGCGGCCCGGCCCGGCGCGTGCCCCTGCCGGTCCCCAGCTACTAGGCTGATTCAGTACGGCCGGGACGCGGGCAGCGCCCGGCGCGCAGTTCCGCCAACGGAAGAAGGGCAAACAGCCATGGGCTTCACCGAGATCTTTGTTGCCACCCATGACGCCGCGCTCAAACGCGCCGGCCTCCTTGATGCAGGGAGCGCGCCCGCGGCGAACGTCGGTCCTGGCAGCCAGGCCGTGCGGATCGAGGGAGTCAGCGACTTCGAAATCGAACAGCTCGGCGACGTCGCCGGGACTGCTGTCCACGCCGGTGGTGCCGACTATGAGCTGACCATGGTGGATGTCGCCAGCGACTCCCTTCTTGCAGTTCCGCCTGCCATGGTCCGTGCGCTGGCCGACCTCCTGTCCTACGAGACCGAAGGCGAGGGCAACGTCCTCGAAGACGTCGCCGAGCAGTGGGCCGCGCAGGACGACATGCCTTTCGGCGCGGCCCAGGCCCGGACCTACGTGGAGCAGCTCGCCAGGCTCGCGGCCGGGCTGGACGACGCCGAGCGGACCGGGCTGTACGTCTGGTCCGCCTGACCGGCGCCGCAGGGCCCATCCCGCGGCCGGCGCCGGCGCGAAGCGCGGCGACGTCGAGTCGAAATAAGTTCGCTGATCTGGCACAATAAACAGGTACTCGATCTGCGTGGCCCCTCTCTCCGCGTCCGGATCCTGTCCTTCGAACCCGCAAGTACGGCCCGCCCCACGGGTGCAGAACGCCGGGTTCACCCCTTTTCTGAAACAGGAGTGACCACAAAAGTGGCCGTAAAGATTCGCCTTAAGCGCTTCGGCAAGATGCGCGCCCCGTACTACCGCATCGTCGTCGCGGACTCACGCACCAAGCGTGACGGCCGCGCCATCGAGGAGATCGGCAAGTACCACCCCACCGAAGAGCCCTCGTTCATCGAGGTCAACTCCGAGCGTGCCCAGTACTGGCTGTCCGTCGGCGCCCAGCCGTCCGAGCAGGTTGCCGCCATCCTGAAGATCACCGGTGACTGGCAGAAGTTCAAGGGCCTCCCGGGCCAGGAAGGCACCCTCAAGACCAAGGTCGCGAAGGACGCCTTCGTAGCGCCGGAGAAGGGCTCGGTCATCATCCCGGAAGCCATCACCAAGAAGGCCTCCAAGTCTGACGCTGCCGAGGCCCCGGCCGACGCCGAAGCTGAGACCACCGAGGCTGAGTAGATTGCTGGCAGAAGCGCTGGAGCACCTGGTCCGTGGAATCGTTGATTCCCCGGACGACGTCAAGGTCAGTTCGAAGAACAACCGCCGCGGGGACACCCTCGAAGTGCGGGTTCACCAGGATGACCTCGGACGGGTGATTGGCCGCCAGGGCCGCACCGCACGCGCACTGCGCACCGTGGTGGCAGCACTGGCCGGCGGCGAACCGGTCAGGGTCGACGTCGTCGATACCGACCGCCGCCGCTGAGCGCTCGGCAACACTTAGTTCTGCTCCGGCCCCTCCACCACCTGGTGGAGGGGCCGGACTGCTTTGATCAACACAGTGGTTTCACCCCACACCAACCACAACCCGGAACAGAGGAAGAGATGCAGCTTCAGGTGGCGCGGATCGGCAAGCCGCACGGCATTCGCGGGGAAGTCACGGTCCAGGTGCTGACCGATGCCCCCGACGACAGGTTTGTCCCCGGCACGGAGTTCGTCGTTGAACCCGCCGCGTCCGGGCCCTTGACGCTGGACAGTGCGCGCTGGAACAAGGACATCCTGCTCCTGGGCTTCGCGGAAGTGAAGGACCGGAACCAGGCCGAAACCCTCCGCGGCGCCAAGCTCTTCATCGAGACGGAAGAACTCGAGGAAGATGACGACGAAGGCTGGTACGAGCACGAACTCGTCGGCCTCCAGGCGCGGGTCGGCTCACAGGTGGTGGGAAAGGTGACAGCCCTGGCCACCATGCCCGTCCAGGACCTGTTGACCGTGACCACCCCGGCGGGCGAAGAGATCCTGGTCCCCTTCGTGGAGCAGATTGTGCCCGAGGTCAACCTTGAGGAGGGCTTCGTCCTGCTCACCCCGCCGGACGGCCTCTTTGAACTGAACGCCGGCGACGCCGCATCCCCGGAACCCGAAGGCCGGGAATAGATGCGGATCGACGTCGTCAGCATCTTTCCCGAATACCTTGCCCCGCTGGAGCTCTCACTGATCGGCAAGGCCCGCCAGGACGGGATCCTGGACCTGCATGTCCACGACCTCCGCAGCTTCACCACTGACAAGCACCGTTCCGTGGACGACACTCCGTACGGCGGAGGCGCGGGGATGGTCATGAAGCCCGAACCGTGGGCGCAGGCCCTCTCAGCGGTGGCCCAGGGCCGTCCCGATCCGCAGCACAAACCTGTCCTGATCGTTCCATCTCCCGCCGGCGAGAGGTTCACGCAGGCTCTGGCTTATGAACTGGCAGAGGAAGAGCACCTTGCTTTCGCCTGTGGCCGCTATGAAGGCATCGACGAGCGCGTCATCGAGTGGGCGCAGGAGCACTTCACCGTCCGCCCCGTAAGCCTTGGCGACTACGTGCTCAACGGCGGGGAAGTCGCTGTCCTGGCCATGGTCGAGGCCATCGGCAGGCTCCTGCCGGGTGTGGTGGGCAACCCTGAGTCCTTGGTTGAGGAGTCCCACTCCGACGGCCTGCTGGAATATCCGGTCTACACCAAGCCGTCCGTGTGGCGGGACCGCGAGGTCCCCGCGGTCCTGCTCAGCGGAAACCACGGCAAGATCGCGCAGTGGCGCCGGCACGAGCAATACCGGAGGACGGCCGAACGCCGCCCGGACCTCCTGGAGGCGTTCGACGCCGGCAATCTTCCGCGTGCCGACCGTACCGAACTGCACGACCTGGGGTATGACATCGTGGCCGGGAGGTTGGCCCGCCGCCCGGACGCCGGGCCGGGGGTACAGGAATAGCTTCCGCGCCGGACCCGAGTTGGCGTAACCCCTGCACTGTGGCAAAATTGGTCTTTGTGTCTGCTGGGTCCGCACCTGCCACAGGGGGTAGCGCGGCCAACAGCCGGACAACCGGCCTCAACAACCATTGAAGCGGCCGGACCCCTTTACTTCGGCGGCAACAATCCGGCCCGCTTTTCGGCGGCCGGACCTGCCTGCCGTGACCCAAAGTGAATGACCTGTGGCGTTCACCAGGAGTGCAACCATGCATATTCTCGATTCCCTCGATGCAGCTTCGCTGCGCAACGATGTTCCCGAATTCCGCGCGGGCGATACCCTCAAGGTCCACGTGAACATCATCGAAGGCAAGAACTCCCGCGTCCAGGTGTTCCAGGGCTTCGTCCTGGGCCGCCAGGGCGATGGCGTCCGCGAAACCTTCACCGTCCGCAAGGTTTCCTTTGGTGTCGGCGTGGAGCGTACCTTCCCGGTGCACTCCCCGATCATCGAAAAGATCGAGGTCGTTACCAAGGGTGACGTCCGTCGCGCCAAGCTTTACTACATGCGCGCACTGCGCGGTAAGGCTGCGAAGATCAAGGAAAAGCGCGACTTCGCCACCGGCAAGTAAGTTCCTTTCGGACTTGCCACTCGGCTGGGACGCGGCCGTGACCGGCCAGCGCCGGAGCAATCCACCAGCGCCAGGATACGGACCATGCACCAGACAAAACGCCAGCCCCGCACCATGGGCTGGCGTTTTGTGTTCCTGGCCCTGGTCCTTGCCGTCACCATCAGCGGCGTGGTGCGCTCCTTGTGGATCGATGTCTACTACATTCCCTCCGAGTCCATGGAGCCGCTACTCCAAGGCGGTGACCGGATCCTGGTCTCGCGCACCGATTTCCAGGCCGACCCCATCAGGCGCGGGGACATCGTCGTCTTTGACGGACGCGGTACGTTCGCGCCCCTGAACAGCGGCAGGGGTCCGCTGATGGACGCAGTGGGCGGCCTCGCCCAGTGGCTGGGCCTCACCGGGAGCGACACCACCTACGTCAAGCGGGTCATAGGCCTCCCGGGCGATACGGTGGTCTGCTGCGACGCGGGCGGCAAGGTCACCGTGAACGGGGTACCGCTGGATGAGCCGTACATCTTTCCCGGAGAGGTCCCGAGCACGCAGAAGTTCAACTCGGTGGTCCCCGAGGGCAGGTTGTGGCTGATGGGGGACCACCGGTCGGTATCCGCCGATTCGCGCAGCCTGCTGGGAGCTCCAGGAGGCGGCATGGTCCCGCTGGAGCGCGTCATCGGCCGGCCGGTCCAGATCCTGTGGCCCCTTGATAGATTTGCTCCAGTAGAGCGGCCGCCAGTGGTGGGGCCGACAACACAGAACGGACGGTAAATGCCCGAGAACCCAGCGCGGAATCCTGAACCGCGCCATGACGGCGCCGCAGGGAACCAGGCCGTTCCAACCCCCGCAGAGCCGGGCGACAGTCCCGAGGCCGGCACGAACTCCCACCGGAAGGGCGGCTCCCGCTCCAAACCGGCCGGAAAGGCCACGGGCAACCCTTTGCTCGGGTGGCTCAAGGAGATTGCCACCGTCGTGGTCATCGCCGTTGTGCTGTCCTTCCTCATCAAGACTTTCCTCTTCCGGGCGTTCTTCATCCCGTCCGAGTCCATGGTGAACACCCTTGATGTGGACGACCGGATCTTCGTCAATCTCCTCGTCCCGGAGCCGTTTGCGCTCAGCCGAGGGGACGTGGTGGTGTTCCGCGACACCAAGGGCTGGCTGCCGCCAACAGCAGCAAAAACCCAGGGGCCGTTCACCTGGGTCCAGGACGGCCTGACGTTTGTGGGGTTGCTGCCCGACAACACCGACCAGCACCTGGTCAAGCGGGTCATCGGGCTGCCCGGCGACCACGTGGTGTGCTGCGACGCCGGCGGTAAACTGACCATCAACGGAACAGCCGTGGACGAGACCTACATCAACCCCGCCGAAGTCCCGCAGGTCCGTAACTTTGACGTCACCGTTCCGGAGGGCAAAGTGTGGGTGATGGGCGATAACCGTAACCATTCGGCGGATTCCCGGTCACACATGGAAAACGACGGCGGCTTCATCGACCTCAAGGACCTTGAGGGCAAGGCCGCCGTCATAGCGTGGCCGCTGAACCGGATCAAGACCCTGGACAACTACCCGGACGTGTTCCGCAACGTCCCGGCGGCCCGCTGACCATGCCGTCCGCCACCCGCACCGTCCCCGCAGCAGCGCCGCGCAGAAGCGTCGGAGCCACGCCGGCGCGCGGGGCCAAGGCGCCCACCTTGCGGCACGAGCGTACGTTCAAGGCCCAGGGCGTGCGGCTCCTGGCCGGCGTTGACGAGGTGGGCCGCGGTGCGCTTGCCGGGCCGGTCAGCGTGGGAATTGCTGTCGTGGACCTGGAGCGCCAAAAACCGCTGGCGGGCGTGCGGGACAGCAAGCTCCTCAGCCCGGCCGAGCGCGAGCGGCTGGAACCGTTGGTGCGGCGGTGGAGCGTTGCGTCGGCGGTTGGCCATGCGACCGCCGCCGAGATCGATTCGCTCGGCATCATTGCAGCCCTGCGGCTGGCAGGAACCCGTGCCTGGGGGGCCATCCTGGGAGCCGGAGTCATTCCGGAAGCGGTGCTGCTGGATGGAAGCCACAACTGGCTTTCCCCGGCAGAGCAGCTTTCCTTGTTCGACCAGCCGGTGGTGGAAGCCGCCTGTGAAGCGCCCGTCCACACCAAGGTCAAAGCGGACATGCAGTGCCTGAGTGTGGCCGCAGCGAGCGTCATCGCCAAAGTGGAGCGTGACCGGATGATGCGCGAATTGCACCTCGAGTACCCGGATTACGGCTGGGACATCAACAAGGGTTACGCCACCGCAGCCCACCGTGATGTCCTGCGCGCAGCCGGACCGACTCCCTACCACCGGGTCAGTTGGCGGCTGCTTGGCGGCGAGTTGCAGGGCACCGAATCTCCTGACGAAGACCCGCGGGACGAAGCCTGAGTCCTGCTCCCGGCGCCGGCGCCCCCGGACATGGTGCAAGATGGAAGCATGAGTGCCGAGGATCTTGAGAACTATGAAACCGACATGGAGCTTCAGCTCTACCGTGAATACCGCGACGTCGTCGGCCTGTTCACCTACGTTGTCGAGACCGAGCGGCGTTTCTACCTCGCCAACCACGTGGACCTGCAGGCCCGCAGCGCCGACGGCGAGGTCTACTTCGACCTGACCCTCCAGGACGCCTGGGTCTGGGACGTTTACCGCTCAGCGCGCTTCGTCAAGAGCGTCAGGGTCCTGACCTTCAAGGATGTCAACGTCGAGGAACTGCCGCGCAACGAGGAGCTGGCCCTGCCCAAGGACGTGGACCTGGGCAACTAGCAGCGCTCCGACTCTTCCTCCACAGAAAGGCCCTGTCCACATACGGCAGGGCCCTTCTGTACCCTGCAGCGGTTCGCCGCCAAGCTGGTTCCGGAGGTAGACATGAAATCGAAGGACCTGCTGGGCCGGCGCGGCGAAGACCTCGCCACCGGTTATCTGGAAACCCTGGGCATGCTGGTGGTGGAGCGCAACTGGCGATGCACCGAGGGCGAGATCGACATCGTGGCCCTTGACGGTGACGCGCTGGTCATCGCAGAAGTCAAAACACGCCGCTCCCTGGACTTTGGCCATCCCTTTGAAGCCGTGGGGCCGGAGAAGCTGGCACGCCTGCACCGGCTCGGCGCCGCCTGGTGCCGCGACCGGGAATTGCGGATGCCCCTGCGCCGCGTGGACGTTATCGCCGTGGTGGACGACGGCGGCGGCCACCCTGTGGTGGAGCACCTCAAGGGGGTTGGGTGATGGCCCTGGGGCGGACTTACTCCATCGCCCTGGTAGGCCTGAACGGCTACGTGGTCGAAGTGGAGGCCGACATTGGCCAAACACTGCCGGCTTTCGTCATCCTCGGGCTCCCGGACGCGGCCCTCAACGAAGCCAAGGAACGGATCCGTTCTGCCGCGAAGAACTCCGGCATCCCGCTCAGCCGCCGGAAGATCACCGCCAACCTCATCCCGGCGTCGCTGCCTAAACGTGGTTCGGGTTTCGACCTCGCGGTCACCATGGCCGTGCTGAGGGCATCGAACGATGTCAAAGCCACCGGACGTACCGTCTTCATTGCCGAGCTCGGCCTCGACGGACGGCTGCGGCCGGTGCGGGGAATCCTGCCTGCCGTAATGGCCGCGGTACAAGCCGGCTATCCGGACGTCGTGGTGGCGCAGGCAAACCTTGCCGAGGCATCGCTCGTGCCTGGCGCCAGTGTCCGCGGCTACCGCACGCTGGCGCGCCTGGCCCTGGACTTCGGGGCGGATCCGCAGGAGCTCGCCTTGGACTTTGAACCGGACGACGCCGACGATGTTGACGATGGACACCCGGCGGCCGGGCCGTGTCCGGACATGGCCGATGTCGCCGGCCAGTCCGAGGCACGCCAGGCGTTGGAAGTTGCTGCCGCAGGGGCACACCACCTGCTCCTCACGGGGCCGCCGGGGCTCCACCTTTAAGTGAGCTGGTGGTGGATGCCTCGAGGATGAGGAGAACCTCGCCCCAGAGTCGTGCTCAATATGGCAGGATTTCTGTGCGATTTTTTACTGTGCTCAGCCGAGTTGGTCGGCGGGGCGGCGCAGGACCTCGTTGATCGCCAGGTGCCGGGGCCGGGCGAGGACGAAGGCGATGATCTCGGCAACCTCTTCGGGCTTGACGGTGGCCTGGTCGTAGCCTTTCTGGACGGTCTCGCGGGTGGCCACGTGTGTGATGTGGGTCGGCAATTCCGTGTCGCCACCGCCGGGCTCGATGAGGGTGACGCGGACGCCGGGCAGGAGCTCCTGGCGCAGGGACTCCGACCATCCGTTCATGCCCCACTTGGAGGCGGCGTAGACGCCGTTCCCGGCGCGGGCCGTGCGGCCGGCGACAGAGGAGATATTGATCAAATCTCCGGCACTGCCGTCCCTGAGCTGCTCGAGGAAGACCTCGGTGGCGGTGATGGCGCCGAGGAGGTTGGCCTCGATCATGGCCCTGTAGTCCTGGTGCTGCTCAGGGCTGAATGGGCCGAGGAGCATGATGCCGGCGCTATTGACGAGGACGTCGGCACTGTCCCATAGTGGTTGAGCGCTGCGCCATGTAAGACATGGTCCGGAATCGTCGTGGTCCAGTCCACGCCTACCTCATGCCTTGATCGGCGGAAGACATCTACGATACGAAGTATCGGTGTTGGGGGAAAGATCCATTTGAGGGCGTCCTCGTTGCCCGGTGAAAGAGGGTTCCGGGCGGTCTGGGATACAGGTGCGGGACAGCATGCTTCGCTGATCGTGTCAGATCCCTGCGGCGTTGGCGTAAAACTGTTGGTCTTCGCGCCAGCCGCCCATGCCCATTCCGATGTCCTTGACGTCGGTGACGAATTCGATGCCCTGGACCCATTTGATCATTTTGTATCCGAGTTGGGTCTCAAGCCTGAGGCGCAGTGGTGCTCCGTGTTCGATGGGCAGTGGTGCGCCGTTCATTTCCAGGGCCAGGAGGGCTTGAGGCTGCCACGCGAGGTAGATCGGGATGGATGTGTAGTAGAAACCGTACCGCCCGTCTCCTTCGGTCAAGCCTTTGTCGTCCATGCCGTAGAAAACCACGTGCTTGGCGTCGGGCTGGGGTTGCACCTGTCGCATGATGTCGGACAGCGGAATTCCTGCCCATTCGGCAATGGCGGTCCAGCCCTGGATGCAGTTGTGCTTGGTGATCTGCCGTTGTTCGCCGAGCTCACGCAATTCCGGCAGCGAGAACGTCATTGGTTCTGCAACGAGGCCGCCGACGGTCAGGCGGTAGTCACGGAAGCCGTTCGCTGCCATCTGCTCGTAGGCTTTGCTGGGCGGCGGGTAACCGTTGACACGGAAAAAGGGAGAAATATCGCTTCGGGAGAAACGCTGACGCGAAATGCTGGCCCGGGATATGACCCGCTCAAATGGATTCACCAACCGGCCCAGAAGCCGTTGGGTACGGCGACGGTAACGCAGGGAGAACCAGGTGATAACCACATGGAAAATTGCGATCGCCAGGAGCCCTGCCAGGCCGATGCCCGTGGCAAGCCGGCGGTCCCCGTTGGGATTCCCGAGAACGATGGCAGCGAATTCCTGCGGAAGGCCATGGATGATGACCAAAAACACGTGTACGACGGTGAACGCCGCGAACGCACACATGATCAGGAAGTGCAGGCTGCGCGCTCCTTGTTTCCCGCCGAACAGCTTCCCGTAGCGGGGGAAGCGGGCAAGCACTGAAGGTGACATAGCTGCGCCGGTCAGAATCTGTAGCGGTGCCATCAGGAAGATCACTACGAAGTAGGCCAGTTTTTGTGCCGGTTCGAAGGGTTCGCCGGGGATCTTGGCCGGCAACTCGAATTGCAGATAGGTGCCGACTGCCTTCAGCGAATCGGGGATGATCGACCAATGGGTGGGAACAATGTACTGCCAATAGCCCGTAACAAACATGGTGACGACATACACGATGCCAGTGAGTATCCAGAACTGGACGGTCATGAAGTGCCAGTGGCGGCCCAGGCCGAGGTTTTTTCTGCCCGGAAGGGCAACCACCGGAGACCAGGACTCCTCCTCGTCAAGAGACGACCATGGTTTACGCGAGTCGGCCCCGAAATTCTTCTTCGACAACCGGAGCCATTGACGTCCTGGCGGGCAGTCATCATGCCAGTACAACTTCGGGAAGGCTGAGAGTACCTCTATGCCGGACCGGAAGAGCATCAGCATCAGGGCAAGGTTCAGAAAATGGGTTACCACCACCCACACGGGAAAAAACTCAGGCATACGTCCTCCTCATTACCCGGCGATGACGATTGGACGCCTCGCCGCGACAAATAAACGTGTGGCACTTGGCCGCCTCCGCTCTACTGGCGGAAAAGAACGACTCGGCTCAGACTGGTGGGTATGGCCCGTTACGGCACCGACACCGTCCAACAAGAACTCGCTCACCTGCGCGCCGCACTTCTAAGGGGGCGTGGCCCCGGCGCCCCTTCCAGCGAAATTAGCCGGCACACGAGGGACCGCCAGTGGCTCGGGAAACTCCCAACCCCGGTAGCGTTGGAATCTGTGGCGGATCAAGCACAGCGTGCCCGAACCGAGGCGGCGTTCCGTTCATCCGGCAGCCCGCCAGGTTGGGGCGGACTTTCCATGGTTATTGCTGTGGCTGGCGGTGTGGCGCTTCTAGCGAACTGGTTGCTCCGAAAAATACGCGGTGTCAGGTGGCCCGGGCCCGGGGAGGCGCAGTAGGTGTCCAGCTTGAGACGCTGCACAAAAAAGCGGTGGTGACGCCAGCACGAGATGGCCCTTCACCCGTGGCTTTTTTCTTTTTGGGCCAGTGTGTCGATCTTGTCCAGCTTGAGGTAGCGGAATTGCCGGATGAGGCGCAGCGTCGGCTTAAGGGCGAAACAGGTGGATCCGATGAGGAAGCTCCATAGCGCCGGGGTCGTTGCTTCGGGAGAAAAGAACAGGACGCTTCCGATAATGAAAAGGCCCGCAGCGGAGAAATCGACCACAGTGTAGATGAACTCGATAGTGGCATACAACCGTTCGTGTGCCGAGGATCTCTGGCTACCCCGGGGGTCGAACAAGTGATCCATTTCCGTCCTCTTTCTGCTGCTATTTCGGCATCGGCTGGTGGGGGAAAACAGGGGCGAGTCCGCCATAAAACAACACAAGTCCCGGCAAACGCTGTCGAGGGAGCGGGGGCTAGTCTCTGCTGGTGTTCTTCGCGAGCAGGTCGGACTGGATGTTCTCAAGAGAACGGTCTTTCGTCTCGGGGACCTTCTTCAGGAAGAACAGGAACGCCAGGATGCCAAGGCCGGCATAGAGGTAGAACGTGCCCTGGCGGGTGATAATCTGTCCCAGGCTCAGGAACGTGGCGGCAACCAGGAAGTTGGCGCCCCAATTCACGAGAGTGGCCACGGACATGGCCTTGCTGCGGATCCCCGTAGGGTAAATCTCGGAGATCATCAACCAAAAGACCGGGCCCAGGCCAATCGCGAAAGAAGCGATGTAAAGCAGCAGACCCACCAGCGCAAGATAGCTTGCGTGCTGTTGGAGGGCGCCGGAGCTGAAGTAGACGGCAAGCAATACCAAGGACAGCGTAAGCCCCACTGTCCCGGTGAGCAGCAGTTTGCGGCGGCCCAGCCGGTCGATCAGAAGTACTGCGATTACAGTGAATATCAGGTTGGTCAGCCCGACGAACAGGGTCTGAGTGATGGAGGTGCTCTTGGTCAGGCCGGTGTCGGAGAGGATTGTCGGGGCGTAGTAGATAACCGTGTTGATACCCACGAACTGCTGGAAAACGGCCAAACCTAAACCGATCCACAGCAGCGGACGTATTTCGCGCCTAAGCAGGTCCCGGACCTTCGCGGCGGATTCAGCGTCGTTGGCCTCTTTTATGTCTTGGATTTCCTGTTCCACCTGCGCGCCCTTAACGCCCTCGCGCAAACGCTCCAGCACCTTGTGCGCCTCCCCGCTGCGGCCCTGCTGCACGAGCCAGCGAGGGGTGTGTGGGACGGTCAGCATACCGATGGCCAGGACCGCGCCGGGGATGACACCGAAGCCGAGCATCCAGCGCCAATTGTTAGTGAAGCCCTGGAACAGGAAGTTCACTATATAGGCCAGCAGGATTCCGGCGGTGACCGCGAGTTGGTTAAAGGACACCAGCCCGCCCCGGACGCGTGGCGGACTTACCTCGGAAATGTATAACGGGGCCACAAAGGAGGCTGTGCCAACTGATACCCCCAGCAGGAACCTGAAGCCGATCAGCATGGGAACGCTCATCGAAAGGGCACATCCCAAAGCGCCGACGACATAAATGGAACCGGAAATGACCTTCGTCCATTTCCGGCTGATTTTGTCCGCGAGATACCCCGAGATCAGGGCACCAAGCATCGCACCAAGCAACAGGGAGGACACGATCCATTCCTGGGCGGTCGCACTCGCATTCAGATCACTCTTGATGAACAGCAGCGCACCGGAAATTACGCCGGTGTCGTAACCGAACAGCAAACCACCTACCGCCGCGATAACCGAGGCACGCAACAGCAAGCCGTTGCCGCTCCGGCGCATCTCGCCTACAAACCCAGCCATCGCCAGCACCTCCCTGTAATCTTGTCTTTCCCTCTTGACGTCTGATCAATGGAAAGTGAGCATTGCTGGGGCGTTCCCGACGGGTAGGTCCGCCTGCAGTGCAGCGCATTTCCCGATTCTGACTCTTCCAGGTTCCTGCCGGGACGGTAACAGGAAACCCACATGTAATTGCCTACAACATACCATTGCGGTTGCGCAATGAAAAGGATGCTTCTGACCCTTTCGGCGATATTGGTGGTACCGGACCCTGTCTGACTGCTGAAGGTAAAAGAATCGCAAGAAGAGCTGCGACTGAACGCAGGAGATCGGAGTATTCCAGCAGCCAGGGTTTCGGGATATCTATTGCGGTCCAGCAACTATTGTCTCTATACTCGTTCGTATGGCTGACGCGTCAACCGACTTCCCCCCGCATGTCTTACGCGAGTATGCGATGGTTGCTGACGGTGCCCGGGCGGCGTTGATAGGTCCCCGCGGAGATGTGGTGTGGATGTGTGCCCCACGCTGGCATGATGATGCCACCTTCTCGGGCCTGCTGGGTGGGCCTGGGACTTTCGCTGTAAGTCCGACTGATTCCCGGTATGAGTGGGGCGGACAGTACGAGGACGGCACCCTGATTTGGGTGAGCAGGTGGGTAACCGGGACAGGGATTATAGAGTGCCGCGAAGCGCTGGCATATCCAGGTGATCCTGCCCGTGCCGTACTGCTCCGGCGGATTTCTGCTGCCCTGGGCCCCGCGTCCGTTCGGATGATTCTGGACGCACGGGCGAACTTCGGCAAGCACAAAATGACCAGACTTTCCTGTCAAGGCGGTGTCTGGACCGGGCGTTCGGGGAACCTGAGGGTACGTCTGGTAGGTGCGGCGGGGGCCAAGGCCGCGAACGACGGTCTTGAAGCTGTTTTTGACCTGGCGGAAGGCGAATACCACGATCTGGTGCTTGAAATCTCCGACCAGCAATTGCCCGGAGAGCCGGCGGAACCGGGCCCTACTTGGAGTGCCACAGAGAATGCCTGGCATTCGGTGGTCCCGCGGTTCGATAACACAATATCCGCCGATGACTGCCGGCAGTCATATGCTGTTCTCCGCGGAATGACAGGGGTGGGGGGAGCCATGGTGGCGGCGTCCACCATGGGCTTGCCGGAGCGGGCGGAGCAGAAGAGGAATTACGACTACCGCTATGCGTGGATCCGGGACCAGTGCTATGTCGGCCAGGCAGTCGCGGCCTGCAAGATGTTTCCGCTGCTGGACGACGCGGTGGGTTTTGTTGCCTCCAGACTGCTCGCGGACGGACCGGACATGCGGCCGGCTTACACCACCGAGGGCGGCCAGGTCCCGGATGAATGGGACGTTGGGCTGCCAGGATACCCCGGTGGCGCGGGCCGGGCCGGGAACTGGGTCAATAAGCAGTTTCAGTTGGACGCCTTCGGGGAGTCGCTGCTGCTGTTCGCCGCCGCCGCCGAGAACGACCGGCTGAACCTAGAGCACTGGAAGGCGGCAGAGATTTGCGCAGATGCCATTATGGGGCGGTGGCAGGAACCCGATGCGGGCATGTGGGAACTGGACAACCGCCGGTGGGCCCACTCCCGCCTCATTTGTGCTGCCGGTCTGCGGGCCATTGGGCGCAACGCCCCATCGCAACAGGGTGCGAAGTGGACCTCACAGGCTGACAGGTTGATCACGGACGTGGCCAGCGACTGCCTGCACCCCAGCGGGCGGTGGCAACGCGCACCGGATGATGACCGCGTGGACGCCTCCCTGCTTCTTCCGGTGATCCGTGGTGCCCTTCCGCCGGATGACCCCCGGTCCGTGGCCACCCTTAAAACAGTGCAGGACAACTTGGCCCGGGACAGGTACTTGTACCGCTTCCGCCAGGATGGACGGGCCCTGGCCAAGTCCGAGGGCGCTTTCCTGCTCTGTGGTTTTGACATGGCCATGGCCCTGCATCAGAGCGGAGAGACCACCGAAGCGATCCGCTGGTTCGAAAGAAACCGGGCCGCCTGTGGTTCCCCCGGCCTCTTCACGGAGGAGTACGACGTCGAGCAGCGCCAACTTCGTGGCAACTTCCCGCAGGCCTTTGTGCACGCGGCCATGCTCGAAACCTCGCGTCGGCTCGCGGATCCTCCGCCCCCGTGGCGAGGCCTGGGTTCCTGACCGCGATCACCACCAACCACATGTTCGGGGAAGTAACCAAGACACGACGAGGAGCATTGCATGAACACCTTTAAAGGCAAGACAGTGGTCGTTACGGGCGCGAGCGGCGGCATCGGTCGGGCTACGGCGATCGGCTTCGGTCAGCAAGGAGCCTCCATCGCTCTGCTGGCACGGGGAGAAGCAGGGCTGGCTGGTGCAGCAAAGGAAGTGGAGGCTGCTGGGGGACGGGCACTGACGATCACGGTGGACACCTCCGATCACGAGGCCCTCGACGCGGCAGCCACCGAAGTTGAGCGGGAACTCGGTCCAATCGACATCTGGGTTAACGTCGCTTTCACTTCCGTCTTCGCGCCCTTTATGGAGATTGAACCCGAGGAGTACAAGCGCGTCACCGAGGTCAGCTATCTCGGGTATGTCTACGGAACAATGATTGCTCTGGATCGGATGAAGAAGCGGGGGCAGGGCACTATTGTCCAGGTGGGCTCGGCACTTGCCTATCGGGGAATCCCGCTCCAGTCAGCCTACTGCGGTGCAAAGCACGCCATCCAGGGCTTCAATGAATCCCTTCGATGCGAACTGCTGCACGATCGAATCCCGATCAGGACAACGATGGTTCAGATGCCGGCTGTCAACACCCCACAGTTCAGCTGGGTGCTTTCCCGTCTGCCGAAAAAAGCCCAGCCGGTGCCGCCGATCTACCAGCCCGAAGTTGCAGCGCGAGGCGTCCTTTACGCCGCCGCCCACCCGCAGCGCCGGGAGTACTGGGTGGGAGGAAGCACCATGGGCACCCTCGTGGCCAATGCCGTCGCCCCCGGGCTGCTCGACAGGTACCTTGCCCGGACAGGATTCAAATCCCAGCAAATGCCGCAACCGCGCGACCCCGAACAGCCAGCCAACCTCTGGAAACCGGCCGACGAAAAGCGGGACTTCGGCACCCATGGCGCATTCGATGCCCGCTCAGCAGGCCGAAGCGTCCAATTGTGGGCATCCCATCACCACGGTGCCCTTCTCGCGGTGAGCGGAGCAGCGGCAGCGTGCTTGTTGACGTGCTTCCCTATGGTGCTGGGAAAGAGGCATCGGTGATGAGGGCGCTGGAGGCGTCCCGCGCTGTCTTTGGCGTATGCCAGGTGGTGTTCCCGGCGCCGATTTACCGTGTTGCGGTAGGCCAGCAACCGGATTCGCGTGTCCGGGCAGTGATGCGGATTCTGGGTGCCAGACACCTCATTCAAGCCGTAGCCGTCGGGGCAGTTCCGACCTCAACCGCCCTCCATCTGGGTGCCGGCGTGGTGGACTCACTGCATTCCGTCAGCATGATTGCCCTGGCCATCGCGGACCGGCGGCGCCGCAGGCCAGCCGCCCTGGACGCGGTGATCGCCGGGTTGTTCGCAGGCATGGAATTCGTGGTCGCCGGACGGCGCAAAAGAGGCTCTCCCGCCCCGGAGCGACGTTGGCGCGGATGATGCGGTGCTGATTGGGTCACGTGGGATCAGCACCAGGTTTGCGTTGTAGGGAAAGTTTTGTGGAATAAAGAGAGAAGCAGCGTGAGAACGGGGAGCGGCATGAAAACACCAGTTCCAACAAAGGCAACCATTCACGGGATAGACCGCATTATCCGGAATGTGGAAACCGGACGCTTTGAGCGTTCACTTTCCGGGCTCACTGCGGTCGGCGCCCTGGTTACGGCTGCGGAAATATATTTTGAACACGACAAGGCAAGCTTCGGCAACAAACTCATGTGGCTCCCGGTCGCCCTCGGTCCGGTGGGAGCGGCTGCCGGGATCGCCGGAATCTTTAGCAAGAGGATGGCCAAGACAGCGCTGCCCCTGGCGTCCGCGGCGATCGTCGCCAACGGCTTGCAGGGGACGTATCTGCACGCGCGGGGCATCGCCCAAAAGCCGGGAGGTTTCTCCAACCTGACCTACAACATGGAAATGGGACCACCGTTACTGGCACCGCTTCTGGTGACGCTGGTCGGCGGGATGGGTTTGCTTGCCGCAGTACTGAGGAGGGAAAAGTGACAGCACTCCCGCTTGACCCCAAGGACGGCGGCGGACGCTTTCCCGGCTTCGACGCACAACGACAGTCCCCGCATTGGGACCGGGTGACCCAGGGCGTGGTGCTGGCCCGCCTGGGACGGCCCACAGACCTGCGGTTTTTTACCGTAGCGGAGGAGGCGGCCGCCAGGGCGCTCTTTGATCAGCTGCTTGACCAGCGCCACGAGCCCCGGGTTCCAGTGGTGAACATGGTCGATGCCCGGCTGGCGGAGGAACAGACTGACGGCTGGCATTACGAAGACATGGAACCGGACCCGGCTGCCTGGCGCAGCACCCTGGCCGAGCTGGACGCCGAGGCCCGTGAACGCCAGAAAAGGCCATTCGTCGAGCTTTCCTGGGAAGAACAAACGCTGCTCCTGACCGACATCCAGGCAGCGGAAACGTGGCGGGGCCGACAGGCGTCGCGGGTCTGGAGCTTGTGGACGCGGTACGCATGCACGGCCTTCTACTCGCACCCCCTGGCCTGGGATGAGATAGGTTTCGCCGGGCCCGCCTATCCCCGGGGATACAAGAATCTCGGTCTCAACGCCCGCGAACCTTTCGAGGTGGCGGACGCGCGCCCGGCCCAGGATCCTGCAGCACATACGGCCAAGTCCCGAACAGGAAGGCAACGCTGATGGCTTCGGTAAAAGATCGCAACGCCTCTGCGTGGTTGCTGCCTCCCGTGCCTGGAACAAATCATGCCATGCGTACCGACATGGCCCAGTTTCGCGACGAGGAAGAGGTCGACGTAGCGATCGTCGGCTGTGGTGCGGGCGGCTCGACCCTGCTGCAGCGCTTGGCCCGAGCAGGTTGGAAGGCTGTGGCCTTGGACGCGGGCCCGTTTTGGGACCCGGAACGCGACTGGGTGAGCGACGAGGCAGGGTCGCACCATCTGTACTGGACCGAACCCCGCATCATTTCCGGGGACGATCCGGTACCGCTCGGTTCGAATAACTCCGGGAGGGGAGTGGGCGGCTCCATGGTGCACTACGCCGGCTACACGCCCAGGTTCCATCCCAGCGACTTTCATACCTACAGCACGGATGGCGTGGGCGCCGACTGGCCGCTGGAGTATGGGGACCTCAAGTCCTACTACGAAGACATCGAGGGAGAACTGCCCGTAGCAGGGGAACACTGGCCGTGGGGCGACCCACACTCATATCCCCACAGCCCGCACCCCGTATCGGGAAACGGCGAATTGTTCCTGCGGGGTGCCCTCGCGTCCGGCATTACGGCCAAAGTTGGACCGGTTGCCATCTCCAATGGCCGCTTCGGCAACCGGCCGCACTGCATTTACCGCGGGTTCTGCCTTCAGGGCTGCAAGGTCAACGCAAAAGCCTCCCCTCTGATCACCCATATCCCCGACGCCCTGCACCACGGGGCGGAAGTTCGGGCCGACTCGATGGTCACCAGGATTGAAATAGACGACACAACGGGCAAGGCCACCGGGGTGCATTACGTCCGGCACGGACGGGCCCGCTTCCAACGTGCCCGGATCGTCGCCGTCGCCGGATATTCCATCGAGACCCCACGCCTGCTGCTCAACTCCGCCTGCAAACGATTCCCGGAGGGGCTATGCAATGACTTCGACCAGGTGGGGCGATACCTGATGGTCCAGGGGGCACCCCAGACGGCGGGTAGGTTCGAGTCAGAGGTACGGATGTGGAAGGCCCCACCGCCGGAAGTCAGCTCCGAGGACTTCTACGAAACCGACCCATCCAAACCGTACAAGCGCGGATTCTCCATACAGACGGTCTCGCCGCTGCCCATCACCTGGGCAGAACACGTCGCTGCCCAGGGTCATTGGGGAGGGAAACTGCGTGAATACATGAGCGACTACGTACACTGGGCCTGCCTGGGAGCCCTGTGCGAGTTCTTGCCCCAGACCGACAACCGAGTAACACTCGCGTCGGAAAAGGACAGGAATTCAATGCCAGTGGCGCATTTCCACTACTCCCAATGTGACAATGACCGCCAACTGATGCAGGCCGCCCAGGAAGCCATGGAGAAGATCCTGCAGGCTGCAGGCGCCCAGGAAGTCATCACCATTAGACGTTTTGCCCACCTTGTGGGCGGAGCGCGAATGGCCGCCGACGAACAGCACGGCGTTGTCGACGCAGATTGCCGCAGCTTCGCCGTACCCAACCTCTACATCACGGACGGAAGCGTATTGCCGACCCAGGGAAGTGCCAACCCAGCACTAACCATCATGGCCGTCGCAGCCCGCGCCGCGAACCGGTTGATCGCAGGCGGTGCCAGCAAAACCACCTAACCCGCACGGCCCGCACGTCCAGCCCCCGGCTTATGAGCCCAGCCACCGCTCGCAAAATGAACAAACAACGGCAAAAGAGACCCGAACGTCCGATGCTTCCTCCTTTGCAGAGTTGCCAAGGAGCTGCGGGGAAGCCTCCGGCTCCAGTAGTTGGTGCTAACGGCGGCATGGTGGAGCCAAAGCAGAATTTCAGGAAACCTCTCAAACAAGAAAGGCTGACCATGGCCGCCACGCGAACTACATCCGATCCGGTCCTCATCGGTCTGGACGTCGGCACGTACACAATTCCCACCGACAGCCCGGAGGCAGACGGCACTTTCGCCTGGGATTCCACCACGGTTGTTGTGGTCCGCGCCCGGGCCGGCGACTGCGAAGGGATCGGCTGGACGTATGCACCTGCCTCCTGCTCGAAGCTGATCACAGAACTGCTCGAACCGGCTGTTTCCGGTCGGGTTGCCTGGGACACCACAGGCGCTGCCCTTTCGATGCTGGGGGCCGTTCGCAATGCCGGCCGGAGCGGGCTCGCCGGCTACGGCATCTCCGCGGTGGACTGTGCCTTATGGGATCTGAAGGCACGCTTGCTTGGCCTTCCCTTATACCGCCTCCTGGGAGCGGCGCGCGACACGGTCAACATTTATGGCAGCGGCGGGTTCACCACCTACTCGCGCCAGCAACTGGAGGACCAGCTCGGCGGCTGGGCCCACGGCCAGCAGATCCCTCGGGTGAAAATAAAGATCGGTCAGGACAACGGAAATGACATCCCACGGGATTTGCGGCGCATTCACGAGGCACGCACCATCATCGGGGACGGTGCAGAACTGTTCGTCGACGCCAATGGCGCCTACACGGCAAAACAAGCGATAAGGGTTTTCGAAGCGGCTCAGGAATCTCGGCTCGCGTGGTTTGAAGAGCCCGTGTCCTCGGATCACCTGCTCGGACTGCGGACCGTCAAAGAGGCAATAACTGCCGACGTCGCCGCGGGGGAATACGGTACCGACTTGTTTTACTTCCAGCGGTTATGTCAAGCCGAGGCCGTGGACTGCGTCCAGCTGGACGTCTCACGCTGCGGCGGCATCACCCAGTGGCTGCGGATAGCCGCTGCGGTGGCAGCATATGGACTTCAGGTGTCCGGGCACTGTGCGCCGAACCTGAGCGCTGCCGTCGCAGCCGCGACAGGAAACTTTCGTCATCTGGAGTGGTTCCACGACCACGTCCGGATCGAAGGGATGTTCTTTGACGGGACCTTGGACCCCAGCGGCGGCACGATCGCACCTGATGCAGACTCCCCAGGCAACGGTCTGACCTTTCGCACCGCGGCCGTCGAAAAGTACCGGGTGGGTTAGACAAACGTGGCAGACACCTGCCCAAACCCCAGGTCCCCACTCAGCCGCGCCATCGTCGAGGGTTATCAGGGGAGGATTATGAGCCTGGCAGCGCCTCCCGGTGTGGCCGATCAGATCCAGGCGTCCGCCATCGGAAAGGTAACCACAAATCGCCGTCATACGATTGGTCGGGTTGTTTGATGCGGTGTTGTTTGACCTGAACACCAAAGCAACCCCCGGGGAAGGGCCAAGCTCCTCCGTCCAGCCAGCAGGCCTTCAAAGAACTGCCGGAGTCGGTTCAGCTCCCTCGTTCCCTTCTCGCTGCCTGATCCTCCTCCCGAGAGGGCGTGAATTGCACTCAGGTCACCGGCCAAAACCGACGGCCGGTGACCTGAGTGCCCGCATCTTATCTTCTAGGCGTGCTTTTCCGTTCGTATCGTTCGCCCTTGTTCCTCCCGCAACCGGCCGTGCACCGGCCGGTCGCCGCCGCGCCGCAGAGTCAGCATCACCAGGCCCGCAGCCAGCAAACATGCCGCCAGGAAGACCGACGTCGCGAGGAAGCTGCCATGTGTCACGTCTTGCAGGTACCCGCCAACGTAGGGTCCGACGAATCCACCGAGGTTGCCCACCGCGTTGATCAGCCCCATGGCGGTTCCGGCGACGGCTACGGGCATCGCGCGGGACGCGGAGGCCCAGAAGGGGCCGTCGTAGGCCAGGGCGCCGGCGACGGCGATGCTGATGAGGGTGACTGCGAGGAACGGAAGATTGTCCCCGGTTGCCACCGAGATGACGAGGGCAACAGCACCGACGGCCATGGACAGCAGCACGTGGGTGGAGTAACGGCCGGAGCGGTCGGCTGCCTTGGCGTTGTACCAGAGGCCGAACATAGCCAGCACGTACGGGATCGCCGTGACGAAGCCGACCTCGATGGAGGATCCGGAGGTGATCGTCTTGATCACATGGGGCAGCCAGATGTTGATTCCGTAGAAGCCGATCTGGATGAGGAAGTACACCAGGGTCAGGCGCCACACCACTGCGTTGGACAGGACATGGCGCAGGCCCAGCTTTTCCTGCTGGGGATGGGCCGCGGCGTCAGCAGCCAGTCCCTTCTCGATGTACTCACGCTC
The DNA here is from genome assembly GCF_030209295.1 of Pseudarthrobacter sp. lyk4-40-TYG-27. Taxonomy (NCBI): domain Bacteria; kingdom Bacillati; phylum Actinomycetota; class Actinomycetes; order Micrococcales; family Micrococcaceae; genus Pseudarthrobacter; species Pseudarthrobacter sp. lyk4-40-TYG-27. The sequence continues at coordinate 95,041 of NZ_JARVSH010000006.1, read as the reverse complement.
CTGCACCGAGCACCACTTCGCTTCACGCGGGTGGTCGGCGATCAGGGCCCACCACAGCGGTGCCGCGACCACGAACGGGAAAAGACCTTCGATGATAAACAGCCACCGCCAGTCTGAGAACGACAGGATCCACCCGGAAAGGGGCGCGGTGATGATGGACGCAATGGCGATGTTCATCATCCAGAACGCGTAGGCCCGGGCGCGTTCAGCGGCGGGGAACCAGTGGCTGATCAGGACAAGGATCGCCGGCCAGATCCCGGCTTCGGCGACGCCGAGGAAGAATCGCACCACGAGCAGTTGGGTGAAATCCTGGATGAATCCGGAAAGGACAGCCAGCACACCCCAGATGAGCACCATAATGCCGACGAATTTCTTCGCGCTCCAGTGTTCGGCCAGATGGCCACCGGGGATTTGCAGGACGAGGTAGCCGATGAAGAAGATACCGGCAGCCAGTCCCTGTTGGGCGGCATCAATGCCCAGGTCCTGGTGGAGTCCGTTGAGGGCGAACCCGATATTGGTTCTGTCCATGAACGAAATGATGTAGACGATGATTGCGACGGGAATCAGCCGCTTCCACCGGGCATTACCCACGGCAGGGGCGGACGTCACGTTGCGTGCCATCAGAGTTGCTCCTTCGCAATATGGCCGATGGGACCGCGCCCCAGCACGCTGTTGCTCTCCCGCGGACCCCGGCGGTCCGCTTTCCGCTACCTGGGCGGAACGAGCAGGACTTTTACATGTTGGGCCGCCAACAATGGAACGCACCCCTCAGCCGGCTGAGGAGGAGGCTTCATGATGCAACCCTGCTCTTATTTTCACGCAATTGTTGCTTTACCGCAAGCAGCGGTTCGCGCTAATCAACTGGTACAGCCTTATTGACGCTTCCGCAGGTCATCCACAGTGGTCCGACTAGATCAGTTTTCCAATTCCCGGCTTCCGTTGGTGCTCTCGTTAGTGTTCGTTCTCGTCGTGGTCCTGGCCGATGTGGAGTGTTCCTTTGACGCGTTCAATTCCTTCGGTAAGGAGCGCCTTGGCCGAGTCGCGCACCACGTCCACCCCGTCCGGATCTTTCTTGAGTAGCGCCTCCGCAGTGTGCTTTGCGAACTCAAGGGTGATGTGCGGCGGAAGGGGCGGTACGTTTTTGCTCGTGTAGGCATCGATGACGGTGACCCCCTGGTGCGCGAATGCCGTGTCCCAAGCGCCCGCGACCTCGTCGTCGGTCTTGACCCGGATTCCGCTGAAGCCGAGCAATTCCGCCCACCCAGCGTAGTCAACTGACTGAACGTCCTGGGAGGTGGACCATACAGGGTTAGCGTCCTCGGTGCGCATCTCCCAGGACACTTGTGTGAGGTCGTTATTGTGCAGGACCATGATGATCAGTTGCGGGTTCTCCCATTCCTGCAGGTATTTTTTGATGGTTATCAGTTCGTTCATGCCAAGCATCTGGAAGGCGCCGTCGCCGATGGTGCAGATAACTGACCGGTCGGAGTAGGCGAACTTGGCTGCGGTGGCGTACGGCATGGCGGCGAGCATGCTGGCGAGCCGCCCGGAAAGATCACCGAGCATGCCGCGGCGGAGCCTGATGTGGTGGCCGTACCAGTCTGCCGTTGAACCGGCGTCCGCGGTGACGATGGCGCCCGCGGGCAGGCGCTTGTTCAATTCGTGATAGACGCGCCGGGGGTTGACGCCGTCTTGGTAGGACAGCATGGCCTGCGCTTCCATCTCCCTTTCCCATTCCAGCATCTCCTCGGCGACGGTCTTCTGCCAGGAGAGGTCGGTTTTCGAGTTCAGATGCGGGATAAGCGCGGTGAGGGTTGCTCTCACGTCTCCCCACAGGTTGAGTTCGGTGGGGTAGCGCAGCCCCATCTGCTCGGGTTTGAGATCGATCTGAATCGCCCGCGCCTGCCCGCTCTTGGGCAGGAATTGGCTGTAGGGGTAGTTGGTGCCGAGAAGTACGAGAGTGTCGCAGCCGCTCATTTGATGCGCGCTTGGCAGGGAACCCAGGAGACCGAGCTGTTGGGAATGGTGCGGCACGTCGGAGGGGATCACCTGTTTCGCGCGTAAGGCCGTAATCAGGCCCGCTCCGCAGAGTTCTGCGGCCCTAAGAACCTCATCCGTGGCCCCGTTCGCCCCATGGCCGACGATGAACGTGACTTTACTGCCCGCGTTGATGATTGCTGCTGCCTTCTCGATCTCACTTTGCGGGGGGACGATTGAGATGGACGGCGCAACAGCGCTGGAGCGAGATACCCAGTTCTGGGGGGCAAGCTCGGGCATCTTCATTCCCTGCACGTCGTGGGGAAAGATGATCACGGCAGGTCCCAGCCGAACTTTGGCGGTACGGAACGCGGTGTCAACCACGGCCTGGGCCTGCTCAGGGGAGACGATCGTCTGGACATAGACGGCGACATCGGCAAGGGTGCGTTCGAGGTTGCTCTCCTGCTGGGTGAAGGTGCCCAGCGCGTTGAGCCCCTGCTGGCCCACGATTGCCACGACCGGCTGATTGTCCATCTGCGCGTCATAGAGTCCGTTGAGCATGTGGAAAGCACCCGGGCTGGACGTGGCAACGCAGACGCCAACTTCACCGGTGAACTTCGCGTGGGCCGTGGCCATCAGCGAACAGATCTCCTCATGTGTGGGGCGCACATACTTCAGGCCCGCTGCAGCGCGTTGGGCTTTCTCCAAAGCACCGTCGAACTCGCCGATCCCGTCGCCGGGAAAAGCGAAGATGCGGCTGACCCCCCAATCCCTCACGCGCTGGACTACAAAATCGCTGACAGTTGCCATGGTTCTTCCTCCTGCTTTTTTGGTGTTGACCGAATGATGATCGTGACCAGTTCGGGCCTAACTGAGGACCACCGGTTCGCGCACCGTGGCGTTTGTTCAGCTGCCGCTCCGGACAGCGGCTGCCGCGAGGATAAAGCCCGTGAGAACAGAAGCGGCGCACAGGATCCAGAGCGCGCCTATCTGTCCGCTTTTCTGCCGAATGACCCCAGCGGTGGAAGCCACACCGGCCCGTATCAGTGCGGTGCCGGCGCTGACCACGGCAACTATCCAGCACAGCCACTGGAGGAAGGCCGTTGAACCTTGATCCATGATTTTCCCTTTCCGAAGGGGTGCCGGCCGGACGCTGGCCTTAGGTCCTTGTCACTACGCTACCATTGCGATAACGCAAATGAAATGTTTTCGGACCGTCCCCTTACCGAGGACACTCGAGCATTCGCTTATTCCTCTTCCAGGCCCCAGGTCTCAGTCCGCCCCCGATCTTCTGGAGCCTGATTCTTTGGGGCTACCTTGCCCCGTCATCCAGTGCCTGCTTACCCCGTGGCACCGTCCTGTAGGTCAGTTCCGGTGAGGGCAGACCGAATTCTCGTTTAAGGGCGGATTGGGCGGCGTACCACCCGCATAGGCCATGGACCGAGGGCCCCGGTGGCGTTGAGGATGAACACAGATAGACACCTTTTGCCGGCGTCCGCCAGGGGTCGGATGAAATAACCGGCCGTTTGAGTAGTTGACGGGCGGACAGTGCGCCTGCGGAGAAGTCGCCTCCAACGTAGTTCGGGTTGTACTGGCTGTATTGGTGGGCTGTGATGGAGTGCGTACCCAGGATGACGTCCCGGAAGCCCGGTGCGAATTGTTCGACCCGCCGGATGATCGATTCGGTCGAGTCCACGCCCGAGCCCGCAGGGACGTGAGTGTAGGTCCACAGGATGTGGTTCCCGGAGGGGGCACGGCCGCTGTCCAGGGTTGATGGTTGGCACACAAGGATAAAAGGTTGTCGGGGATACCCTCCGGACGCTACCTCCGCCTCCGCCCGTGACATCTCTGCCCTGGTTCCGCCCAAGTGCACGGTGGGGGCTGCGCCAAGGGCAGGGTTTGCCCACGGTACGGGCTCTGAGAGTGCGAAATCGACCTTGCTGACCCCGTTTCCGTACCGGAACGAGGCAAGTTTGCGAAGGTAGCTTGTGGGGAGCTCGGCTCCGGCGACTTGGGCAAGCCCCGCTGCTGAGAGGTCCACAAGGATGGCCCTGGGCCGGAAACCGTCGCGGACTTCAGCCAAGTCGGTGATCGGTGAGCCGAGGACTATCTCACCGCCATGGTTCAGCAGGTCCTCTGCCATGGCGTTGGCGATCGATTGGGATCCGCCGACGGGGAGCGGCCAGCCGCCGGCATGGGCGAGCGCGCCCAACAACATCGCCGTGCCGCTGGTCGCAAGCCCGGGCAGTGACCCGATGCAATGGGCGCCGACGCCAGTGATCATGGCTGGGGCGATGTCTCCTTTGAAGCGTGCGTTCCACCAGGGCCCTCCCTGTTCCAACGTCCGGGCCGCGTAGAGGAGCGATCCGAGGGGGTCGCGGGGGATACGCAGCAGTTGGTGCATGGTGAGATCAGTAATCCCGTCGACCCGTTCAACGAGGGGTTGGAACAGCCGGAGGTACCGTTCCCCGTCAGGGCCCAGGTCCTCAGCGGTTCGGGCAAGGCTGTGGTGTGCGATCCCGGCTGTGGCTGCGTCCACTGCATGGGCGTAGGAGATTTCGGGCACACGGAGCTCAATGCGCTTGTCAAGTTCAAAGGCCCGGAAGAAAGGGCTGGCAAGGGCCATGGGGTGGACGGCTGAACACACGTCGTGGCGGAACCCGGGCAACGTCAGCTCTGCCGTCCGGGCTCCGCCCCCGACCGTCTGTGCTCCCTCAATCATCCGCACCTTCAGCCCGGCCCGCGCCAAGGTTACGGCAGCAGCGAGCCCGTTGGGTCCCGCCCCCACAACTACAGCGTCAGCCTTCACGTGGCGCTTCCTCTGACGGGTTCCTCGTGCCCGTCGGGCCGGCCGCGGTCGCCGTCTTTGGGGCTCGGCAGAGGCGTGTCGCTCTGCCTGGCACGCCCCTGGTGGAGTTGCAGGGCGCAGTGGATGAGGGGGAAGTGGCTGAATGCCTGTGGGGTGTTGCCCAGTTGCCGCTGGTTCTTGGGGTCCCATTCCTCGCTGAGCAGGCCCACGTCGTTGCGGAGGCTGAGGAGGCGCTCGAAAAGTTCCTCGGCCTCGGGGCGGCGGTTGATCCCCAGCAGGGCGTCGACCAGCCAGAAGGAGCAGGCGAGGAAGACGCCTTCCGTTCCGGGCAGGCCATCATTGCTCGCCTGTGGGCGGTAGCGGAGCACGAAGCCGTCTTCGGTGAGGTGCTGCTGGATGGCGTCGACGGTGCCGACGACGCGGGGATGGTCGTGGGGCAGGAAACCGACGCGGGGAATCAGCAGGAGGCTCGCGTCCAGCTCTTTACTTCCGTAAGACTGGACAAAGGTGTTGCACTCGGTGTCGAAGCCGTGCGTCATGACATCTTTATGGATGGTGTCGCGAAGTGCGGCCCAGCGGGCCTCGGGACCTGGGGGGCCGTATTTGTGGATTCCTTTGACCATGCGGTCTGCGGCGACCCAGGCCATGACTTTTGAGTGGGTGTTCTGGCGGCGGGGGCCGCGCATCTCCCAGAGCCCGTTGTCTGGTTTGTCCCATGCCCCTTCGAGGTATTCCATGAGGGCCACCTGGATGTCCCAGGAATCATCAACAGTATCCGGAAAGGCCGAACGGGTCAGGGAGAGACCATCCAGGACCTCACCCCATACATCCAGTTGCAGCTGGGGAGCGGCAGCGTTTCCTATCCGGACAGGTTTGGAGTTCTCGAATCCTGACAGCCAAGGTAGTTCCGTCTCGGGGAGCCGGCGGGTGCCGTCGATACCGTACATGATTTGCAGGTCGGCAGGGTCCCCGGCGACGGCACGCAGCAGCCATTCCCGCCAGGCGGCTGCTTCTTCTGTGTAGCCGCCCGCGAGCAGTGACTGCAGCGTTAGGGTCGCGTCGCGAAGCCAGCAGAACCGGTAATCCCAGTTCCTGGATCCACCCGGGTCCTCTGGCAGGGAAGTGGTTGGGGCGGCGACGATGCCACCCGTTGGAGCGTAAATGAGCCCTTTGAGGGTGATCAACGAACGTTCTACGGCGTCCTTGTACTTTCCTTCCATCCTGCTCCGGCTGAGCCAGTCCTGCCAGAAGTCCTCCGTTACTCGGAGTGCCCTGTCGGGGTCTGTTTGGCGCGGGGCTGGTTTGCTGCTGGGAACCCAGGTCAGCACGAAGGGCACCGTTTCGCCGGCCCGGACCGTGAATTCACTGATCGTGCGCATGTCCCGGCCTTCGAGTGGGGCTTCGGTGGTGAGGTAGGCGGCGTCGGGGCCGGCGACAGCGCTGAGCCCGTGGTCTTTGCGCCGCACCCACGGGACGATGTGGCCGTAATCGAAGCGGATACATAGTTCCCCGTACATCTGTACGGTGCCGCTGAGCCCTTCGACGATCCGTACCAGGTCGGCGGCGTCGTCGCGGATCGGCATGAAGTCTGTGACCCTGACTCTTCCGTCGGCTGATTCCCATTCGGTTTCCAGGATGAGTGTGCCGGGGCGGTACCGCCGGCGGGTGCACTTCTGGGCCCCGGCAGGTGCCAGGAGCCAGCGCCCCGCTGCAGTGGTATCCAGCAAGGCGGCGAAGCAGGCGGGGGAGTCGAAATTTGGCAGGCACATCCAGTCGATTGACCCGCTGGTGCTGATCAGTGCGGCTGTGTGCAGGTCACCGATGAGTGCGTAATCACTGATTTCAGGCATTGTTATCCTTCCGGCCCGCACCGTCGAGTGTTTGGAGCGGCAGCGCTGGGGTGTGTTTTGGGCCCCCGGACAGCCCGGATGGCCATAAGCACCGCCATTACCGCCCCGACAGCCGCCAGGACCATGCGGGTCCCTCTTGCTGTCCGGGAGATGGTGACCGGGTGGATGTGCCCGGATCTGCCGGGGTGGGTGATCTCGTTGGCCGGTACATCCCATGCGGCCGGGGAGGGGAAGGTGCCGGCCGGTAGTTTCTCCTGCCGCAGCCGGCGTCGGATGGCAAGCCTGCGACGCACGTCTGTGCTTGGGGCGGGCAGGGTACTGTCGGCCGCAAGAGCCGCGGGGAGGTCGATAATGTAGGGCTCGCCGTAGAACGCCGAGGAAGCCACGGACTCGAGCCAAGTGCCCGGCGGTGTTTGAACGCCGTGGTCTGCGAAGGCAGACCGCAGCCTTTGCAGGATCTCTTGCAGGCTTTTGCCCTGGGCGTCCTTGGTGACGCCGAAGATAGCGAGCTGGAGCTGCAGTTTTGCGTCCACGCCTGGGTCTGTGGCGCTGGGGTCCTGGCCCGTGGGGTCAGGGTTCAGTGGCTCAGGGTTGGCGCGGCCGGCCTTGTCTGGATTGGAGGTCATGGGTTTCCTTTCAGTCGTGGTTCAGCCGCCTACCTGATCGACGGTGAAGGCGGCCAGGAATCCGACGGCCGCGATGAGGCCGGTGAGCAGGTGGTGTTCTTCGAAGGCTTCGGGGATCATCGTGTCGGCGAGCATGGCCAGGATCGCCCCGGCGGCCACGGCGGTGATGAAGGCGACAACTTCCGCCGGTGCGTCCTGCAGGACCAGGAAGCCAACCAAGGCTGCGAGACCGGAAATGACAGCAATTCCCACCCACACCCCAAACACATATTTGGCGCTCCGGCCGGCCTTTTTCATGCCCGCGGTGCTGGAGAGGCCTTCCGGGACGTTGGAGATAAAGACGGCCGCCAGCATGGCGGGGCTGACTGCACCGGCGGTCACCAAACCCACGCCCAGAACGACCGATTCCGGGATACCGTCCAGGAGGGCCCCGATCGCGATAGCCGTCCCGCTGCCCGGCTTTTGTTGCTCGGAGGGCTGTTTCCCGCCTGACCGCTTCCGGTGCTTGGCCCCTTTGCGGGCCAGCAGGGCGTTCGCGGCTACGTAGAGCACAGCGCCGGTGGCGAAGCCGCCGACCGTCGGCCACAGGCCCCCGCCGTTGACAGCTTGTTCCACGAGTTCAAAGGCGAGGGCCGAGATCAAGACGCCCGCGCCAAAGGACATCACCGATGACACGACCTTGGACGGGATCTTCCACTTCCACGCCAGGCCGCACCCCACGACTAGCGCGCCGCCGGCGATGGTGCCCCACATCCATGCCAGCAACCATGCGGGCATCACAGTATCCCCACCAGGAGGCAAGGTGCCGGTTCGGTTCGCAGGATTTTCACAGGATGAATCCTTTCCATTGTTGTCAACGTGTAGCGGGTCCGATATGTATGGACCTCACAGGAAGCTCTATTCTTGGCTGTGCGGCGGCAGGCTTGCACCACCCCCGCCGCTGCTCAAAAAGGGGTCGGGGCCGGAGGCCGCACCTCCCTTTGCTGGCTCTGATGGCTCGGGGAAGATCCTCACGGAGGTCAGTGCCGAACGGGACCGCTCAAACCGGCCGGCCAGCACCTTCCCGGTGAACGGGCCGATCCCATCGACGGTTCCGGCCAAGGCGCCCTTTACCCGTTGTGTTCCCACAATTTCTCCTTATCCGGGATTTCCCGTACTGCGGCTCTGTAATCTTCAAATTTTGCGGGAAAGCAACTACCGGAGGAAACTGGTACTCATGGATACAGCTGGTGGATCTGAATTAGTCCCGGAACCTTCGAGCCGGGAAGTTGAAGCGGTAATGCGGGCCGCGGATACCCTTTTGCGCGTCGTATCCCGCTCAGTGGCAGAGGTCGAGGACGTGGTGAACACCCCGCAATTGCGGGTCCTGGTCCTCATCCACACGCGGGGACCGCAAAATCTGGGCGGCGTGGCCGCGGAACTGGGCGTGCATGCCTCCAACGCCACTCGCATCTGCGACCGGCTCGTCGCTGCTGACCTGCTTGAGCGGCGCGAAGACCCCGCCGACCGGCGATACATCCGCCTCGAACTGACCGCAAAAGGAAAAGCTCTGGTGAACTCCGTGCTCGAGCACCGGCGGCAAGCCATCGCGGAGGTTATCTTGAGGATGCCATCGGGTCGCCGCCCGGCACTGGCTGCGGCACTTGAGGCTTTCGCGGCCGCCGCCGGTGTCCAAGGCACCACTGACGGCCGCTTTACCCTGGGAGCCAACACATGAAATGACGAAGTCCCGGTGCCGCAAGCCATGTCTTCATTGAACCCCAATGATTGCGTTTAAGCAATAGTTGGCGAACGGCTCATGGCAGTGCCAATACCGCTGCGAGGACCTAGCGGGCCGGTCAGAGCGGCGTGATCCCCCACTCGCCGGTGTGGGATTGCCCGGGCTCAAGGGTGATCAGGCCCTCGCCCGAGTTAAAAGCGTCCGGGGCGCACGTCATTGGTTCAACCCCCAGCCCGCTCCGATGCCTGCCGGGCTGGGGGAGCGTGTCCCCGGTGAAGATTTCCAGGTACGGATAGGAACCGTCCACCCACAGCTCAACTCCTCCGGAGTTATCCGGGCGCAGGAGTTTCACCCGGGCCCGCCCCTCAGTGTCACGGACCAGGTCCGTGTAGGCGACGTCGATGTGCCGCCCGCCAAGTTGTTGGAGTTCCCGCAGGTCGTACGCGGTGCCCTCAACCCGCTCCCGGCCGGTGGGTATGCCACGCCCGTCCACGGGCAGGAAAGTGCGACCTGGCACCTGGACCAACGCGGCATTGATGGCCCCTGGAGTGCTGACTCCGGTGCTGAGGTAAGGATGCGCCCCTGTCCCGTAGGGGCACCGTGACGCACTTCGGTTCATCGCCGTGGTCCGCACGGTCAGACCTCCCGGGCCCAGGTGGTACTCCACAAGGCAGTCAAGGATCCAGGGCCAGCCCTGGCAGGAGTGGAGCGTGTAGGTAAAGGAGATGGAGTCCTCAGTGTGCTCCACCGCCGGGGTCCCCCAGTTCCGCCAACGCGTGAGCCCGTGGATGGCCCCGCCCTTGTCCGGCTCGCTCAGGTCGAGCTGCAGCCGCTGGCCCTCCCACTCGTAACTGCCGCCCTGGATGCGGTTGGGCCAGGGAATCAGGGACTGGCCACGCGCGCCCGTGCACATCTCATCAGGCCCATAACCGTCCAGCAGGGGCCATCCGTCCAGCAGGTAATCCCGGAGGGCGCCCCCGACTTCGGTCACTAGGGCCCTTTGCCGTTCAAAGGAAATTTCATATTGACGTCCCGAGGGGAGGCAATGGCCGGTCCCGGCGTCCCACTGCGCCCCCTCACTCATGGCTTAGGCTTTCGTCGGTGCCGCGGGTGACATCGAGGACGACTTTGACATCGTCGGTCTGGCGTTTGAAGGCCTCAGCAAAGCTATCCAGCGGGAGCCGGCGATTGATGAGGCTGCGCAGCCATACCCCGTCCGCTTTGGCCAGTGCTTGAGCGGCGGCGTCGTAGTGGCGGCGGTTTGCGTTGACGCTGCCGAAGATCACGCCGTTCATGAGTACCTCCTCGCGGTTGAGTGCACCCACGTCGACAGGTGTTTGCTTACCTGTTCCGGAAACGCCGGTCAGGCAAGTGATGGCGTCCTGGGCGCGGCATTTGAGGGCGTCCAGGACCACGGGGGTGACGCCGGTGCATTCGACCAGGATGTTGGGCTTGATGCCTGACTGCGGCAGGGGTTCGCTGTGGTAGGTGGCGCCCAAATCATGGACAAGGTCCGGCTTGGGGCCGTCCGTGACGATGTCGAACACGTGGACGTCCAGGCCTTGCTGGACTCCCAGCAGCGCGGCCAGCAGGCCAACGGGGCCCGCCCCGGTCACGACGGCGGTGTGGGGGTCAAAAAATGCGCGCTGTCCGATCCGGTTGATCTGCTCCCATGCTTTGGCCACGATGGTGGTGGGCTCCAGCAGAACGCCCACATCCGCCAGGCCGGGGTCCAGTTTTACCATCGCGTGGGCGTCCGCCCGCCAGCGTTCCCTTGCGAAGCCATCCACGCCCTTGATTCCGTGTTCGGTGTACTTGCCGTTCAGACACATGTCCCATTCCCCGGCGGTGCAGGCTTTGCAGGGCTCAGGGTCGGGTCTGCGAACAATACCCACTACGAGGTCGCCGGCGGCCACGCCGCAGCCCGGGGGAGCATCCAGCACCCGGCCCAGATTTTCGTGCCCCAGCACCAGATAATCCTGCCCAGGGGGCGCCTTACCGTATTCCGCGGCGATGATTTCGCTGTCGGTTCCACACAGGCCCACCGCCAGGGCCTCCACCAGCACCTCACCCTCCCCACTGGCCGGCTCCGGCACATCGCGCAGTTTGACTGAATCTTTTTTTCCGGGAGTAACTGTCAACGCACGCATAACTTCTCCTCCTCAGATTAAAACCGTTCCTTGTCAAGCTTCCCGCACTAGTTGCGTTTGCGCAACAGTCGGCGATATTGCAACAGTCTGCGATATGAAGGGGCCAGGATGGGGCATCGGCAGTAAATCGGCTGGCAAACGTGACAGACCAGGTTGCGGCAGCCCGCTCTCTTTCCTGCACTACGCCCCTTCGTGAAGCGGTCCAGAAGGCCGCTACGATGACGATCGTGAGGGCGACGCCGGCCGTCTGTGATGTCCTCAGTTCCTCAATGGGGCCGCGAATCACGTTGACCGTGGAGCGGGGCGCAATGCTGGGCAGCATATCGAGAAGCGCAGCGGTGGTCCCACCTGCCTGACCAACCGGCGTAGCGATTCTTGCCGTGGTTTTCGTTGCGATGCTGGCGGCCCTGCTCGTATCCACGAGCCCCATCGCCGAGGCCGTGGGCCCTCTGCTGGGACTTGGCGGCCTGTTCCTGACCGTGTGGAGTATTGCTAGATGGCCAGTCATTATCTTACCGGTAGTCGTCAGCGTCGCGGTTCTTTACTAAGTCACCCCCAAGCTGCGCCAGCCCCGGTTCCGCTGGTTGAGCCCACGGACGTTTATCGCGCTGGTGGGCCCTTCGTGCTGGCATCTGTGGGTTTCGGTGCCTACAGGCAACTTCGGCAATCACAACAAGACTTATGGCACCATCGGAGGCGTAGTCATCATGCTGCTGTGGCTGTGGATTCTGAATGTTTCTATGCTTTTCTGAGCCGAGTTCGATGCCGAGACAGAGCGGGGCAGGGAATTCCACGGCGGCTTCACAGCCGAAGTAACTGTTCAGCTGCCGCCAAGGGACACAAAGAAGAGCGACAAACTGCACCGGCAGGAGGAAGAAGAGATCCGGCGCGGACGCGAGCTCCGGGAAAAACACAGCCTACGTCAGGGACCTGCTGCAGAAGAAAGGTCTTAAGCGGGCCTGCCTCCCCAAGGGCTTCAGTTGGGGCAGTCGGAGTTCCGGGCAGGCTTTGCGGGCGCGATGCACCTTCACCGGTTGCCACCGGCCGACTGAATTTTCCTGGCCGTAGCGTTTCCCGGTCCCTGATATCGTGTGTCACTCGGCGAGGCTCCCTGTACCATCGGACCCTCGGGGCGCGCCCCCGGAGGCGTTCCGGCAGGAGGAAGCGGGGGATCAGGTCCCCGGGAGAGATCACTCTGTGTGTTCAGGACCTGACCGCTCACCGCGGCTAACATCCAGCAGGATCACGACTGCGAGGAGAACGATGGAGAGGGAAGCGGAGGCCACCGTGTCGGTGAACCAGTGGTAGCCGAGGTAGACACGGCTTGCTGCTTCCACTGTGATGCCGAGCGCAGCGGTACCGAAGGCAGCGATCAGGGCAGTTCTGCGGGAGGATCGCGAAAAGAGCAGGTAAGCCCCGACGAGCAGAAAGTTCGAGGCGCCAACGACATGTCCGGAGGGAAAAGAGGATGTCGCGTCTGCGCCAAGCATCATTATTTCGGCAGGGGGCCTCGAACGTCCGACCACGTGAGCGATGACCTCCGTTAGGACCACCCCGGTGATCATCGTCCCGGCCAGCAGTATTGGGCGCCACAGGCGACGGGTCACCAAAGCCCACGCAACGACGGCCACCAAAATGATCACGGGAAGCGCCGCGGGCCCGAAAACGAAGGCGAATCCGGCCATAACCACCGTGGCTGTATCCGTCCGATGATCGACGAACCAGTCGGTCAGGGGTCCGTCGATGGTTGCAAGCCCGCTGCTGTTCAGCACGTCGCCAAGGGTCAGTACAAACGAGGACATGCCTGCCAGGACCAGGCACAGTGATACGGCATGAAGAACCAGGAACCGGCCGGTGGCGACCCTGTAGCCGCCGCCTAAGCGGAAATGCTTCTGCCTGTTCTGCTCGACCCGCGCACGACCGCTGTTCATTGGACGGAGCCGCCAAGCTGCTGGGGTGGCAGGCCCACGCCCCTCAAGGTCACATGGTTGTGGTCAGGGGCTGGCAGGACCGTCACTGCTTCATCCCTCGCATTCAATGCAGTAGACGTGTCCGTCTTTCTCCTTGGCCACCTGGGAACGGTGGTGGACCAGAAAGCAGGAGGAGCATACGAACTCATCCTTCTTTCGGGGCACAACTTCTACGATGAGCTCCTCGGCGATGAAGTCGCCGGGCAGGTCGACGCCGTCGATGCTGTCGGCCTCCTCGAGTTCCCTCACGACGCTGTGTGCGTCGGGGGTGTTTTCTGTCCGGAGCGCCTCCAGGGAACTTTCCTGGGACTCTTTTACCTCAGGGCGGACTTCGTCGTAATCGCTGGCCATGGCGGGTACTCATTTCTCCTCGTTCTTGTTCGCCTGATTGACGTGCCGCTCTACTTTGCCCGGAGGCTCTTCGGATTGTGCTTCGATGTGCTTGCGCTGACGCTCGATTTCGTCTTCGCCCTGGTCTTCAGCTTCGTAGAGTTTGGAGCTGGTGACGCGAAGCTCGTGCATTATGGCGTCAAGTTTGAGGTGCAACGCGGCGGAGTCCCGGTTCTGCGTGTTCTGGATGATGAACACCATCAAAAACGTCACGATCGTCGTGCCAGTGTTGATCACCAGCTGCCAGGTATTGGAGAAACCCAGCAGCGGCCCGGTGCAGGCCCACAGCACCAGAACGGCGACGGCCGCGGCGAAGATCCAGGCGTGGCCCAGAACTTTTGCCGTCCTGGAGGTGAATCTGGTGAAGAAGCCGGCCCCTTCGCCACTGCTTTGATCGGTAGTCATGGTCCGATCCTTGTATGACGCGCACCGCTGACCAGTGCGTCTGCCTGCTCGTGGCCCACCGCCTGCCCCGTAATGCCGGCGCGGTGCTCTCTGTCTAGGTGCAGACGGCCTCTGAGGGTCCCTGATCGAAGTTCCCCCGCGGCGAAAGCCAGGGCGATGGCCGCATTGGCGACCGCGGCGTGCCGCCGTCGCCGGTCCACCGCGGCCTGGCCCAACATCGTCAAGGCATGAAGGGCATCGACCGCGGCACTGATCCAGTGCAGGGGAGCGCCGCCACCGAAGATGGTAGTGGCGGTGGCCTGTACTAGGTGCCGTGCCCCTAGAACACGGATGAACGTGCGGGCGTGGGCATCGGGGCCGCGGGCGATCAGGGAGCATTCCGCCGCTCCCGGAGCCAGGAGCTCCGCGCTGCCAAATCCTGCTCTGACCACTTCCAAAGGTCTCACGGGGCATCCTTTCGACTCAGGGCCGCCGCGGCCCTGCCGGTCCCCCCGGTGGCTCCCGTTACGAGGACAACCCTGCCTGCTGTTTCCATCTGTAACTCTCCTTTCGCTTTATGCGGAAGAGATAGGAAGCGTATCGCAATAGTTACCAGTCCGCAATGGCTATTTGTATCGCCTCCTCCCCTCGGGCAAAATTCCGCTGATGGGGGTGTCCGGGACAGGGGTTTCGTAACCCGGGCAAGCAGTTGGACTTCTCAAGTTGCCGCATCCAACGGGACTCATGTTGTCAGGCTGCCGTGATTGGGGAAAGCCCGTCTAATCATGAGCTTGCTTGCGCTCACACAAATATCCGGGTTCCATGAAGGGATGGATATCTATAGCAGTGAACCAACGTCCGAGACTGTTGCCAGCGGCGGTTTGGCGGGGCTGGTCGCTACAGGAGTGATGAGCGCGCTGCTCGTTGCCGCCGATGTCACCGGCATGATGAATTACGAGCCGCCCCGGAAAATCATCGATAAGTTCCTTCCCCGGTTTCCAGTACCGCTCAGGGACGCGGCTGCTGTCCTTGCCCATTTTGGGTATGGGGCGGCCGGTGGATGTCTTTATGCCGTGGTACGCAGGAAGCAGGCCACCTCGGGCGCGGGCCTCGCCTATGGTGCACTTGTGTGGGCGGTGGGGTACGAGGGTTGGCTGCCGGCGATGGGAATATTGCCCCCTGCGCACCGGGACAAGGCCGGCAGGGCGGTGACGATGCTGGCCGCCCATCTGCTTTACGGCGCCGTGCTGGGCAAAGCCCTTGGCAGGCGGGTCCTGGCGGAGCGTGTCCCTGCTGAGCTTGGTGGCGCGTCCGCGCCTTCAGGCAATGTGTACCCCCTTGACCTTCCGTCCCGGCTACCGGATTCGTACGTCTCCTACCTTGCCGCCAAGGATCCTGCCTTCACCGCGACAGTGCTGCCGGTCCTGGAACAGTCGGCAGCAACGGAGGAACATGGCGTTCACGTGCGTTTCGTCCCCGGAGGGGTGCAGGCACTCGTAGATCCCGCCGTTCCCTATCCTCAGGTCACCGAAGGCGTTGACTAGGACCAATTCGGCGGGTTCTGTCGTCCCGGCCGTCTGGGTGCTGCCGACCGCCGCGTTCAGCGCAACATTGATGGCGGCGGTGTGGGGAACCGGTGGCCTGGATATTGCGGCGCTGCGGCGTTCATGAGGCGGGCCCATTGGGTGCCGGCGATGTTAGCCCCGTCCAGTCCGGTGTAGTACGTTCCGTTGATGGTGATGTTCTCGTTCGCCCACTTTGGTCCGAATCCCTTGTAGCTGCCGAACCAGGAGGCGGTCGAGATGCCCGTGGTAGCCCCTACCGTCCATGTCTGGGTGTGGCCGTCGGTGGTGCCGGTTTTGGCGAAGATATCTTGTTCCTTGCCCACGGGGATGTTGTAGCCCGAGCCCTTGGTGAGCACGGGTTTAAGGGCATATGTGACGCCCGCGGCGACGTCCGACTTGATGGTCCGCCGGCAGTCGGCTGCCGGCATCGGATAGTTGCGGCCGTCGGGGCCGGTGGCGGACTCCAGTGCTACCGGCTTGCAGTGGACTCCGTTTGCGGCGAACGTAGCATAAGCGTTCGCCATGTCCAGTGGTGCGACGTCCTGGGTACCGATCAGGCTCGCGATGCTGGAGAGGTCGTAGGGCTTGTTGGTGTGGCCGTTCTTGATTCCGGCGGCCGTGGCCATTTTTTGGATGTTGCAAAAGTCCAACCGGGCCGCTGACTGGAACGTGATGGTGTTGATTGATTGGTACAGGCCCTGAAGGACACTCATCCGGTAGTAGTGGTAGGGGTCGTCGTTGGGCAGGGGAGTCTGGCCCAGGGCTGGATCGTAGGAGCCGGTTGTCGTGCCGCAGCTGTTTTTCCACGGATAACCGGCTTTGTAGATGCGGACCGAGCCGTCCAGTATTGTGGCCATGGACCGGCCGGAGTTCAGCCACTCGGCGAACACGAACGGTTTCATGGTGGATCCAATCTGGAAGCCGCCCGCTCCGTGAAGCGGATTGCCGTTGCTGTCCTTCTCGGGAAGGGTGAGGTTGCCTGTGTAGTGTCCGGGTCCTGGGGTCGGGTCGTAGATGGTGTTTTGGGCCATGGTCAGGATTTTGCCGGTGCCGGGTTCAACGCTGACAAGGGCGGCGCCGCGTTGCAGGGGGTCTGTTGCGGGCAGTGAGGCGTTGACCTGTTCCTGGGCGGTCTTTTGCAGGTCCGGGTCCAGCGTGGTGCGGATGGTCAGTCCGCCTTCGTAGAGGAGCCTGTGCCGGGCTGCCTCGTCTGTTCCGAAGGCGGGATCGTTGAGGATCAGCCGTTGGATGTAGTCACAGAAATAGGGTGCGGTCGCAGCGGCGCAGCCCTGTTGGGTGTGTTGGACGTCCAAGGCCAAGGGTGATGCCGTAGCTTTGTCGTGCTGCGTGGGGGAGATATTTCCCTGCTGAAGCATTTTGTCCAGGACTTCGTTCCGCCGGGCCACCACGTGGTCTGGCTGTGTGAGGGGATCGTAGTAAGCTGGCCTGTTCACTATCCCGGCCAGTGCTGCGGCCTGGGGAAGGGTCAGAGCGTTGGCGGGCACTCCGAAATATGTTTTCGCTGCCGCCTGAACTCCGTAGGCCCCATTGCCAAAATAGACGAGATTCAGGTAACCCTGCAGGATCTGGTCTTTGGAGTATTTCTCCTCAAGCCCGATGGCAAGCTTCATTTCCCGAAGCTTGTCGCCGATGCTTCGGGAGGCGTCTGTCTTAGCGACGTCTGCGCTGCTGCTGCCGGGTGCAGATGACAGGATGAGGACGTTCTTGATGTACTGCTGGGTGATTGTCGATGCGCCCTGCCTGCCGCCCCGGGCGTTCACGAAGAGCGCGCGAAGGATGCCGGTGGGATCAATTCCGCCGTGGTCGTAGAAACGTGCGTCTTCGATCGCCACGATCCCGTCCCGGATGAACGGTGACATCTGTTCCAGGTCCACCGGGGCCCGGTTCTGGGCGTAAAAAGTGGCGATGACCGACCCGTTTTTCGCCAGGACCCGGGATTTCCTGGCCGGCGGCTCCAGCTCCAGATTCGAGGGGAGTTGATCAAAGAACCTAATGGATGCCCCTGCCGCCGTCGAGCTCAACGCGGCCGCCGGGGCCAGGAGTCCGGCGACCAGGAAGCCGCCGATAACGGCGGCGGCGATAAAGGCCCCGGCTTTCTTCCACAGAATGTCTTTGATCAGCATGCAAGACTTCCTTCGTTCGTATCGCACGCCAGAGGTAAGGCTATTAAGCCCTGCCGGGGCATGCCAAGAGGCGGTCGAAACGCCGCTGCGGTTTAGGACGCACCTTTCGAATAGTTACCAATTAGCAAATAACCCTATCGCCCCATTGCCCGTGCCGGCGCCGTGAGTGGTTACAGGAGTGCAACGATGCAGCAGGAAGGGAGCGAGGCGCGGACAATTGATTGCTTGTTCGCAAGTGATGGGCCAGACTTGTTTAAGGCCTCTTCATTAGGGGACGGACATGCCAGGAGCTGCCGAGCAGGCTGGGTCCTGTCGGCATGACCGGGCGAGACGCAGCTTGCGGGGAGACAGACGTGGATTTGCGACTCATTATCGAAACCAGCGGGCGGTACCTGGACTTTGCGGGAGTGGCCGTCATGGTCATCGGCGCCGTGGTCTCCGTGCCGCTGGCTGTACGCCGCCGAAACCTCGAGGAAGGCAGCCGTCCCCTAAACCGGTCGCTCTACCGGGAATACCGGCAGTTGCTGGGGCGGTCCATCCTTCTTGGCCTTGAACTCCTGGTCGCCGCAGACATCATTCGCACCGTGGCCGTGACGCCCACCTTTACCAGTGTCGGCGTCCTGTCGGTGATCGTGGTCATCCGGACATTCCTAAGCTTCTCTCTGGAGCTGGAAATCACCGGACGGTGGCCATGGCAAAAAGACACCGAGCCGGTTCCCGCCTCCGGCTCAGCCTGAGATGAGGCGTCGATGTCCGCAATATCTACTTTCGTCGCCGGCACCACCTGCCGGCACGGGGCCGGCGCGGCTCCGTCCTCGATCCGGCACAGGACCCGCGGGCGTACTGCGCGCCCGCAGCCACATTTTTTAGGTGGGAAGCATGAGCGGCCAGAATCTCGACGACGACTTTCAGCGGCTGTACGGGCTGGTCATGGAATCAGCGGGCATCAAGCACTATCTGGATGCCAGGACGGGCGTTGGCGTCTCGAGGATGAGCCAGCTAACCGGCGAACGGGCGAGCCCTTGCTTTCCCGCCCGGCGTAATTAGACGATCCACTCCTTCACAGGCAGGGGCGCTACCGGCCGGCGAGGGGCGGCCATCCCACCACCGACATATCCCAGAGAGGCCACAATGCATACAAGATCCACCGGCGCCGAGGTCAAAACAGGCCGTGATGAGTCATGAAACAACGCGGGACGGAAGGCCTGAAAGCAATGTCAATCGATCCCCAGCTTCTTCGGATGCTCACAACGCACACCCATTGCGGCGAGCCAATGACGACATCACGCCAGGGACCCCTTGGAGAATGCCGCACCAGCACCGTCCACGACGTTGTCATCACCTACAGTTGCGCCTGCGGCTTCAGGTTTGATCAGCCAATCAATTCACAGCACCACGATAAGGACCTCCCATGAAACCCGCCCGAAGCATCACAGAGTTCTTCCGCCTGATCCCGGCCCTGGCGATATCAGCGGCTGTGTTGACCGGCTGCTACCACTCCTCTGAAGGAGATCGCGACCCCATTGCCCTCGGCGCGGACCTGAACTTCTCGGGACTGCAATTGCGGAGCGTCCTGATCGTGACGTCCGGGCAGAGCGAACCCGGGCGCGTCCTGGGAACGATCTTCAATACGACCGCTACGGACATACAAATGGTCCTTGCCGACTCCGATGAACAACATCCAGTGAAGATCCCCGCTCTGGGACACGTCGAGTTTGACCAGTCACGTCTGATCTTCAACAGCACGCAGGAGCCGCCCGGTGCCCGTACCGATCTACTGGTAACAGTGAAAGGGCAACAGGCCTCAATCAACGTGCCCATCCAGAACGGAACCTTTGACCAGTACCGGCCGTACATTCCATCTCCAAGCCCATCCCGCTGACGTCCAGCGGACCCGAAGACCAGTACCAGTCAGCGCACATGGGACCATCGACACCGCGGCGCCGCGGAGCGTCGAGCACCCCGAACAACCACTCACCAAGATGCGAATCTCAGAAAAGCACAACTTCCACCGCCTCCCGAGGGGGCGGAAGTCTTCATCCTGAGGTCATGCCTTCAGCGAGCTGCCAGGCAGTGACCGTTGCGTTTACGCAATTAGTGCGGTTGAATAAAACTACCTAGTTCTTCCTGGCAACCCGGAAAATCCAGGCGGGCGGGGTGCGAATGCTTCTCACCAGCCAAAACGGTGCTGCCGGAACAGTTTCAGAGGCGCAAGGGGCCCGCTTCCTTGGGGGCTCTCAAGAAGGAGTAACCCCATGAAATGCTTCAGGATTTGCCCGGCAGCTGCAGTGACGGCAGCGGCACTCGCCTTGGCTGGGTGCACCGGGAATTCCACGCCAACATCCAGCTCCTCCGCAGCATCATCGACGGTTTCCGTTCCAGCGGCTGCCCCGCCGGCAAGTGGGGGACTGCCTGCGGTTCCGGGCGTGGTCAAGGAAGTTGAACCGTCAGTCGTGACGATCCGCACAGATATCGGCCTCGGCAGCGGAGTCATCTACCACAGCGACGGATCCATCGTCACCGACGCCCACGTCGTCGAGAACGAGCAGAAACAGCCCTTCAAGAACGTTCAGGTGCAGTTCGCCGACGGCTCGCAGTCCCAAGGCACCGTCCTGGGCGTGGACGATGTCACGGACGTTGGCGTCATCAAGGTCGACCGCAATGGCCTTCCGGCAGCCAAATTCGCTTCTTCCGATCCGGAAGTGGGCTCAATGACCGTTGTGATCGGAAGTCCTTTGGGGTTGGAGGAAACAGTCACCGCAGGAATCGTGTCCAGTCTGCACCGGAACATGCCGCCTTCCAAGGAATCTCCACACGGAGCCATCGACCTACTGCAAACCGATGCCCCCATTTCTCCCGGTAACTCCGGCGGGGCAGTAGCAGACTCCTCCGGACAGGTCATCGGACTATCCGAGGCGTACCTGCCACCCAGCTCCGGCGCGGTTGCAATCGGGTTTGTCACCCCATCTTCCACGGTTACCGTCGTTGCCGACCAACTCCTGGCCCGTGGAGCGGTCAAACACGCTGCGCTTGGTGTCGTGCCCACGGATATCACACCGCAACTGGCCCAACGGTTCTCTCTGCCTGCTACGGCCGGAGCGTTGATCGTCAACGTTTCCCCAGGCGGTCCCGCGGAGAGCGCCGGCATGAAAGCTGGTGACATCATCACCAAATTCGCCGAAACCCAGGTTGGAAACGTTACGGACCTGCTCGTGGCCCTCAGGAAGCAGGATCCCGGACAGCAGGTCGACATCGTGGTGCAGCGCGACTCAACACCACAGACCCTGCACGTCACCCTCGGGAACCTGGCCACCGCACCCTGAGCAGCTGCTCCCTGCGGCAACGGGCCGCAACCTTACCTGGCAGCAACTCTACGGAGGCGTACTCGGCGAGACGTTTGAGTGGCTGGCACCTGCTCCTCTTGGACCCGACAATTTTGAGGAAGGGGCCGGTTCCTCGGTTACAGAAAAACGACAGGGCGTCCTGTCACGTCTGCCCGACTCCTACATCCAGTTCCTCACCGACAAAGACCCAACATTCAGGCAGGCCGTCCTGCCGGTGCTGGAAGAATCAGCCGCCGATCAGGAGCACGGGGTCCATGTCCGATACCTGCCCGACGATGTCCAGGCGCTGGTGGATGCGTACCTTGCCTACCCTGCCATCACCGAAGGTGTTGACTGGGAATTTTCAGGCCAGGGACCGATTTCGGAGTCCGGGTGGTTTCGAAGGACAGGACGCCGCGTCCTTGGCATGGCATTATCCCCTTCCGGGGCACCCCCGGGACAGGACCGAGGGCCTCAGGTGCGCTGGAACCGAGAGGGGAAGCTGGTGACGGGCGTTCAAGCCTGTTTTGGGCTCGCCGAAGCCAGTTACGTGGGGAGCTGCGGGTGGGGAGTAGTGACTGTCCGGCGAGGCGCCGTTCTGCCCGTGCCCGCCGAGTGCATCACAATTCCGTTCATCGCCACCTGTGTCCTCGCGGCCGTGGCGGTCAGTCCACTGGTCCTCCTCTCGGGCTGGATGGTTTCTGCTTCCGGCGGCCGTGCCGCTTGCTGCTCTGCCGGTGGCCGGATCCTGTAGCACCCTCCGGCACGCACTCATCGCACTGGCTGCGTCCCCTCTTGTATTTGATCAGTATCTCAACGCGTGGAGGTAAAGCTATGGAATTCCTGGATGTGGTATTCAACCGAAAAACTACAAACGGGCCGTTTCTGCCGGACAAGGTCAGCGAAGAACACCAGCAGCTGCTTGTTAGAGCCGGCGCGGCAGCGCCATCACAGTTCAACAGCCAGCCGTGGCGATTCGTCCTGATCGAGGACAGGAACACAATTGACCACATAGCCCGGATCAGCGGCACCAGCATGACCAAAGTGATGGCCGAGGGGAGCTTCTTCCGACGCTACAAAAAGTACTTTCGGTTCAGTCGCGAAGAAATGGACGAACACCGCAGCGGGATGCTCTTCGACCAGTTACCAGCCCTGCTGCGCCCGTTCGCCAAAACAGCTCTGACCTCGTCCGGGCAAGCCCTGATGAATCTGCTGCGCGTTCCCCAAACATTAGGCCAGGAGAACCGCAAACTGGTCGCCGGATCGCCACTGCTGTTGGGTGTGATGCTGGAGCGGGCCGAATACCAAGTGGGCCAACTCTCGGCATTCTATTCCGTCTTCAGCATGGGTGCAGCGGTGGAAAATCTGTGGCTGGCTACGGTGCAACTCGGCATGGGCATCCAGTTCGTTTCCTTCCCGATGGAAGTTCCCGAGAACTGGAAGCGCATCGAGGAATTGCTGCAGGTTCCCCAGGACCTCCAACTGATGGCCGTGTATCGGCTGGGTTACCTCCCGCCGGAGCAGCGCCGGCCCGTCATCGACTGGTCCAGCCGCGAACGCAAGGAGCCCTCCCAATACGTCTTTCGTGAGAAGTGCACCACGGCCCAGACAGGCTGGGACGGGCCCTCCGGCACAGGTGCCGGCAGCTAAAGGCGTTTCCGGGATGCGTTGTTGTGGGGCTCGAATTACGTGCTGTCCCGATGGCAGCCGCACGAACGGTTCGATCTCTTGATGAAGTTTCCCTGCGGGTTGATATTAACCTGCTTATCGAGGAAGGATTGGCATGGCAACTCGTGAGCATCCAGAATCGAGCACAGCAAAGGCGGCCGCGCCGGCTCCGGATGATGACCGCAAACCCGACAGCCCTACGGACCTGACCCGGCTGTTTTGGAAATATATCCTCAGGAGAACCTTTCGGGAGTTCAGTGAAGACCAATGTCCCGACCTTGCGGCCGCTTTGACCTACTACTCCGTTTTGTCTCTCTTCCCGGCGCTGCTCGCCCTGGTGTCCCTACTGGGAATCTTTGGTCAGGCTGAGAAAACGACGGGCGCCCTCCTGGCCGTCGTGAGGAACATAGCCCCCGGTTCGACGGGGGACATGATCCGTCAGCCCCTCGAGGAGCTGACCACATCACCGGCGGCAGGCTTTACCCTCATTATCGGTGTCCTAACCGCTCTTTGGACGGCCTCAGGATACGTCAGCGCCTTTGGCCGTGCCATGAACCGCATTTACGAAATAGATGAAGGCCGCGGCTTCGTCGAGTTCCGCGCGACGATGCTGGGCGTGACGGTCCTTGCCATCGTGATCGTGGCCCTGCTTGCGGCCATGCTGGTGATCACCGGCCCTTTGGCCAAAGGGATAGGCGAGGTACTGGGACTTGGCGCGCTGTTCGTGATGGTGTGGAACATCGCTAAGTGGCCAGTCATTACTATCTTGGTCATTGTGGTGATCGCCGTCCTGTACTACGCCACCCCCAACGTCCGACAGCCCAGGTTCCGCTGGTTGAGCCCCGGCTCCTTCATAGCACTGATGGTCTTCGTGCTGGCATCTCTTGCGTTCGGCTTTTATGTCGCCAACTTCGGTAGTTACAACAAGACCTACGGAGCGATCGGCGGTGTGATCATTATGCTGCTGTAGCTCTGGATCCTTAACCTCTCGCTGCTTTTTGGAGCAGAGTTCGACGCTGAGATTGAGCGCGGCCGGGAACTTCAGGCAGGCATCAAAGCCGAGGAGAGCATTCAGTTGCCACCTAGGGACACCGAGAAGAGCGAGAAGCTCCATGAGCAGGAGAAAGAGGACATTCGGCGGGGACGAAGACTACGGGAGAACCACATGCCCATCAAAAGGCAGGACGGACGCGAATAACAGCTTTCACGCGCAATGATGCCCCGAATTTCTAGCGGACATCCATCTCGATAGACACGATGTTGCGCTGACGCTGGTGGGGGCTGCCACGGCAGGGCGTAAATTGTCCGCAGTCGCGAAATTTGGGTGCTGCGGCGGCGAGGGTGGACCCATCGAGTGCGTCCTGGCGAAGAGTGTCAGGGGAGAGAATCCGTGCTCCGGACGGAACTGTTCGTTCCGGAGCATGAGGCCCGCTTTCATCAATCCTTGGCGGCAACTGGCGTTGCCTTTTGATTGC
The DNA here is from genome assembly GCF_030209295.1 of Pseudarthrobacter sp. lyk4-40-TYG-27. NCBI lineage: Bacteria > Bacillati > Actinomycetota > Actinomycetes > Micrococcales > Micrococcaceae > Pseudarthrobacter > Pseudarthrobacter sp. lyk4-40-TYG-27. The sequence goes on along the minus strand of NZ_JARVSH010000006.1, from coordinate 70,990 downwards.
GGGCGAACCGGCGGGCGATGAGGACGTCGGTGGAGGAGTGGGACAAGATGGAAAGGACGATGACCAGGGCGACGAGATGGTAGATCTGGTCGGCACGTGCGATGCCTGATTCGAGGATGATCAGGCCATAGACGACCGAGGCAAAACCCTTGGGGCCGAACCACATCGCAGTGACTTGTTCCCCGAGACTGAGTTTGGCGCCGATGAAGGCCACCAGCAGAGCCAGGGGCCTGGCCACGATCAGGGCGAGCAGGGCGAAAACCCAGCCGGCGAAGGAGATCTCGCTGAACAGGAAGGTTGGCGTAATCAAGGCCCCGAAAACCATGATGGCGGCCAGTTTGAGCAGTTCGGTGACGAGTTCTCCGAACTGCTCAAACTCGTGGCGGAGTGCGGTGCCAAAGGTGGCCACGGTGATGCCGGCGGCGAAAGCGCCCAGAAAGAGGTTCGCATGGGTCGCCTGGCAGATCGCCAGGACCAGCAGCCCGATGGATACCGCGAGCAAGGGCTGCAGGGACTGGATGGCCTGCAGGAAGGGCAGGCGTTCGAGTCCAAGCACGATGATCGGGACGACGATTCCAACCGCGACGCCGAGGACGATTTCGACGAGGAGATCCTCGCCACGGGTGTTGCTGCCGCCGGCGGCGGCGAGCAGGATCAGCACGATCGGCAGCGCCAGGCCATCGTTGACGCCGGATTCGACATTGAGCAGGTGCCTGAGCCGGCCGGGGACTTCTTCCCTGCCGACGATCGCGGAGGCGAAGACCGGGTCCGTGGGGGCGAGGATGGCCCCGAGGAGGAAGGACTCCAGCCAGGGCATACCGACGATGTAGTGGGCGAAGACAGCGGTCAGGGCGAGCGTAAGCGGCAGGCCGAGAAGCAATGCCCTGCCGGGCAGCCGCCATGCAGTGGCCAAGTCGCGGAAGCCGACGCGCATCCCGTCCGTGAAGAGCACCGAGAACAACGCCAGTTCCGCCAACCCGCTCACGATCGGGTCACCGGAGGTGACGGGTATGACCCCCATAGCTCCGGGGCCCAGGACGAAACCCCCGACGAGGAAGAGAACGGCGGTGGACAGCACCGTTCGGTGGGCCCGCTCGGAGATCAGCACCCCGATAAGCAGCAGGACAGCGAAAGACAACAACAGTGCAGTAGCCACAGCCACCTCCCTATTCTTTTCCAAGCCTAAACTGAGCGCCGGTCGGGGAAGGGTCCGCACAAGGCGCTGGAGGAGCTATCCGATGACGCGGCCTTCCTCGGGGAGTTGGTACAGCCGGGCCCGGGAAGAGAGCGCGAGAGCCGATGCGACGGTGACCATTCCGATGCGTCCGGCGAACATGTGGACCATATGGCGCTGGGTGGCAGGTCCTGCGGGGATCCTGACCTGAATCGCCGCCGGAAGAAATTGGACAAGACACCTGACTTTCTGTGCTCCAACGGGGCTTATAGAGCAGACATTATGTAGATGGTGAGGAAGCCGATGAAGAACATCGAGCCCAGGAATGCGGTTTCGGCGTGCTCGTGGGCCTCGGTCAGCAACTCCTCAACGACGAGGTAGAGAAGTGCCGCAGCGCCGAAGGCAAGGACCAGGGCGAGGATTTGGTGACTGGCGCCGCCCAGGACAGCGGCCCCGCCCAGCGCTCCAACACCTGTGAGTAAGCCGAGACCACTGGTCGTGAGGACAGCCTTCATCCGGGACAGGCGGTGCCGAGTCAGCTCAATCGTTACGGTCAGACCAATGAAGAGTATGTCGATGGTCAGGGCGACAGTCAGGATGAGACCCTGCTTCGCGCCAAGCGCCGCGCCGAGGCCAACCAGCAGGGCGTCCAGGAGCAGATCGATTCCCACCGCCGCGAGCAAGCCCACGGGCAGCCCCGCCTCAGACGATCCCTGCTTCCGGTCAAGCCTCCGACCGACCGCGGCCAGTGTCAGCATGACGGCCGTGCCAGCAACGAACCCGACGACAGCCAACAGCAGGCTTCCTTCTTTGCGCAGGTCCGGGAGCACCTCACCAGCCAGAGCGGCCATCACCACCCGGCCGCGAAGTGCTGCACAGCACTTGTGGTTTTCGCCCCCCGGGGGGCCGGAAAATGTCGATGACCGATCCGAGGATGGCCGCCACGATAGGAAAGGCCACGAACATCGCGGCTTGGGCAATACCGGGAGCCCGCTGTGACGGTTCACTGTGTACGTGCGACAAAGATTTGCTGGAGCGAGCGGTCCGAATAGGAGACACTGAAAGGGCTTTGATTATAGTCACGGTGACCGCTTCGGAGGCAGGACAATGAGCAACGACCATCCGGATAAGGACCCTTCCAGTTTGGACAATCCCGACAATGACGATGTGACATCAAAGGAAGGCCCCACGGACAGCTATGACGGCGTAAACCCCAATCCTGCAGATGAGCCAATAACCGGCCTGGAACCCGGAGGAGGCGTTTCCCCTGGGGAGACCCCACCGGCCGCAGCGCAGACCGCTGTCGACCGGGGACGCGACTGATCGGATGCCCCGGCCCGTGGCCGGGTTAAGGCCTGCCGAAGAGGAAACTTGGGAGAGAGCGGAGAGGGAGGAAGCGATGGTGATGTTAGGAAGTGGACCTCTGCGGCGAACGCTGTTTGTTGGTGCTGCGGCCGGCGCCGCTGGGACTACTGCGCTGAACAGTTTGACCTATCTGGACATGGTGCTGCGCGGGCGCCCTGGCAGCAGCACTCCGGAAAAATCCGTCCGTAAGGTGGCGGAGGTATTCGGAATTCGCCTCCAGGGCAGCGAAAAGGAACAAGAAAACCGGGTCGCCGGTCTCGGCCCGCTGGTGGGGGTGGGCGCCGGGCTAGCCGCCGGAATTGCGGCGGCAGGACTGCGTACAGCCGGGTGGAGGCCGGGACGGACAGCCGGCACCGTAGCAGCGTCCGCGATGGCGCTGCTGGCCGGCAACGCCCCAATGATCGTGCTGCGGGTCACAGACCCGCGGCAATGGTCAGTCGCCGACTGGGCGGCGGACATAATTCCGCACCTGGCATTCGGGGCCGCCGCTGAAGCTGTGTTCCGAGGGATGGATGCCTGACTTCCAGTGCGAATGGGAGCCGCCATCGCACGTCAGTCACCAGGCACGTTGACCGGCTCGGCGCCACGGACAACGCCCTTGAAATCAGTCGTCCTACCGTGCAAGCCGGACGAGATCCAAAAACCTGAGTAAACCGCAAAGCATGTGCTCGACCAACAGTAATAAGATGCACTCAATAATGATCTTGAGTTAATGCATGCGCTTGACTGTGTCAGCCGTCCTGAATTCACAGGCCCCGACGGTGCCCGGAGCGAGGTCCGCGCCGCCCACTACCTCGTCACCACCGAATCGAGCCCCTGGGCGCCGCCCGCGAACGTATTCGAGCGGCGGGACCCGGCATTCGCATTGGATGCCGACGTCCCTAGCTTCCTTGTCGGTCATGCGCACCGCGGCCAGGGCCCAGCTGGTGAACCTGACAGCGGCCGGTGCCGCAGTCCACGTCGCTCCCGGGGTCGTTGAACGCGTCTTTGACCATGATGGAGCCGTGCGCGGCGGCCACGTAGACCAATTCGCGGTGCCCCGGTCACGTCTCCGGCGGCCCATATCCTGGGGTTGGAGCTAACGAGCGTGTTCTGGACCAGGATCTCTCCGCGGTCTCCGGTTTTGACGCCGACAGTTTCCAGGTTCATGCCGGCGGTGACAGCGCGGCGTCCGGTGGCGACCAGCAGTGTCGAGGCACGGAACTCCTCCTGGCCTCCGGCGATTGTGGCTCTGGCGATCACTTCTGCTGTGTCGGGGTCCGTGCGGACGGAAGTTACGTCCGCGCACTGACCCGCCGGACGACCTCGTCTGCGATGACTTCAGGGCCCGGGGGCTTCTGAAGTCATCTGCAGAGGCGAGGCGGGAAGGGATCAGCATGATTCCTGGGATCCGAGGCGGGCAAAGAGCTGTGCCTGTTCCAGGGCGACGTAACCACCGCCGAAGACAAGTAGGGGGTCGGGCACTTCCTCCAGTTCCATTGCGGTGGTGGAGGTCAGGTAGTCCGTGGCCGGCAGGCCTTCTACCGGTCCCCTCGTGAACCGCGACACCCGCGGCTTTATCAAAATCCTTGCCGACGGCAGCATCGGCCGGATCATGGGCATCACCGCGGTCGGCAAGGAAGCCGGTGAACTGGCAGCGGCCGGCGGCACATCCGGGAAGCCGGCATGACCGCCGAACAGGTCGCGAACCTCTGGAGCCCGCTAGTCCTTCTGTTTCATCATGGTCCGGTTGATGGACTGCGCAGCCCGCACCTGGTCGTTCAGGTCCTCAACCCTGGCTTCGAGCATTGAAATAAGTAGTGCGGGCCTGGTCAGCAAAGGCATGCTGCGAGGCCTAAAGGTCTCTATTCGCTTTCCCTGGGCTTGGTTGCATCGAAGAACCGCAGGTCGTCACTGATGTGGGCTGCGCCCACGCCAGTACCCTTCTCGCGGATGAAATCGAGATCTTCACGAGAGAGGAGAGGATCATCTGACCGTGCTCATCTACTTCGATCTGCCTAGCGGAAGTGTCTTGGATCCGGGCTGTGATCGTGTTCGGCACAAGGACGCATCCTGGATTATCGAGAAGCCACTGGCGTGTCTCTGAATCAAGCCGGTCCCACTCCTCTTTGAGCGTCATCTCCTTCAGCCCATCCTCATCATTCCCGTTGAACCCGAATCCCAAAGTCGAGGGATTCCGCTTACAGTACGTCCGGCGTCCAAGAAAAAACAGTGCTCCCACAGGTAACCCGAAAAACCGGGCACGCATCAGTCGATGGCGTGCCTGTGCTGCGCCGGGGCTCCGTGCATGGCCTTAACCGCGGCGTGACTGGTTTTGTCACCGGCACGTCTGTGTGATCTGCCTTGCCGCCAACCGTCGAACTGGGCATCCAGCTTGCGTTCGTGTTCCTTGCTGAGGGTTCCCTTGCGGAAGCTGATTCGTTGCCCGTGCAACCACGCCCCCAGCATCCGTACTCTTCGCTGGACGCTTTCTGGAGCAGGGGCCAGTCGTTACCGTCCTGCCGGTATTTAACCAGCTCGGCCAGACGGCGGTCCCAACGGGCCGTGTTCTCCTCCGCCCGCGTCAGCTGCCTGTCCCAGCCGGGAATGACGGCCAGGCCCTCACGGTATGCCGGGGAGAGGGTGCCGCGGGCCGCCGCCCTCGATCGCGTAAGGAGCCACGAGGCCAAGGCTCGTTCACGGGGCGTGTAACCACTGCTGGATGGGAGCCGGCCTTCCCTTTCATGGAAGCTGATGGTGTCGGCCGTGTTCTGCAGCCCACCTGCTGTCGCCCGGCGACAGGGCCCTTGGCCGCCTTGTGCTCGGCTTTGATGTCAGGTTCGGCCGGGGCTGCGATGCCCAGATGGTAGCGGACGGTACTGCCCTCCACGCCCGCACTAGAAGCGATCTTCGATGTCGGAATGCCATTCCGGTACATTGCCACCGACTCAGCGTTCGGTGCCTTGTGTATCGTCCGTTCCGACGGCGCAGGATGAGCTTGAGCGCCCTGTTCCTGACTCATGGCCCCCTCGGCTTATTGTTTGCGGTTCTGCCGCTGGTGGCGCACCAGCTCTCGTTGATTGCGAAAATAGTATGCCCCGACAAATGGAACCGGCCGCGAAGCTGCGGTCCTAATTGTCCATTCGTTATTCTTGTGATTGCTTTATATCATTTCGTCGAAGGCCCGCGGTTCCCCCCAACCTGCGGGCCTTCTTCATAGGCTGAGGCCTCCGCTCTGCGGACTGAAATCCAAGATTGCGGGCATGGTGGAGAGATCTTGGGGCAACCTTGAGGCGCAGAAGCGAAGATGTAGCGGCCCGTGAAGCAGATGCGGCGCTTGGCCCTGTAAGCCGACTCCTGTAGCAGCGCGGGAGTCGGCCTACGCCCGGATAGTGCGCTGTTTGTCGAGCAACAACACTGCGACGCTGCAGCACACTACTGAACTCACATCGACCCTCTTTGGGATGGCACATGCAGAGGTCGGGTTGGCTCCTGAATTTTTCCTGAGACCAGGAGCCAACCCTTGGCGGAGCTCCTCGATGAAGGCTAGAAGGAACCTCCCCAGCAAGGTAGAACACCGCCACTGCAGTACTCCCCGCTAACTACCGGCTTTCGACAAGAGCCAACGGCACGAAGGGTCCCCTTTGTCCCGCACTATTACTAGGGTCAGTTGTTCCGTCGACACAGTCCCGCGGCCCTACGACTCGCGTTGGTCCTGTCGCATCCACGCAAGCTGCTTGCTCAGCGGCCTGTTGTCGAGACCATTGATTGAAGTGCCCGTACCGCAAACGCTGCCGGAGTGATCGCGGCAGCCGCAGAGTCGCGTCGCTCATCCATGGCGCCGAGGCGGGCCGGGGTCAGCGTGTGGAGCACGTCCACTTCGCTGCCGTGAAGATGGAGCCCGCGGTTGCCCCGGGCGGTGACGGCAGGCGCTTTATCTAGGGTTAAGGACACCAATGGTGAGCAGCACGTTGGCAAACCTGCGGTTATCGCCGGTGACCACGCACAGGGCCAGATCAGTAGTTCGCGCAAGTGCATAGAAATCATGCCTCCCCACGTATGCGATAGGAATCGGGTCGGGAAGCAATTGCAGGATTTCGTGCTGGACCACTGAGGGCAGGGCGTCGGCACTTGGACTGATCAGCGTAGCCTGCTCTACAGGAATTGTGTCAAGCACAATGGTTAGGACCTCGGGAACTGTCGGCGTGCCCGATGTGAGGTTCAGATGGACCGTCTGGGCATGGCGACCCACTGCTGTTTTGGCCGGGTAGTGACCGTCGGTCAGGAGCACAGAGGAACCATGCCCGGCGGCGGCAAGGGCTGCGAGCATGTTCGGGTGTGTGAGTCTAGCGGTAATCACGCCCTTTCCCTCTCCGCTCCGGTTTGTGTCGCCTCTGCACTACGCAAAATATTGGCCTCCGTTGACGTTGACGGTGGTCCCGGTCACAAATGAGGCCTGGGGTGAAGCAAGCCAGGCTACGGCGCCGGCAACATCGGACGGGTTACCGGCCCGCTGTAGTGGGATGGAGGCGATGGTTGATGACTTGGATTCAGCTGTCGTGAAGGTGTCGTGAAACGGTGTGGCTTCGATGAAGCCGGGGGCCACGGCGTTCACTGTGATTCCCCGGGCGGCAACCTCCTTGGAGAGGCCTCTGGTGAAGCCAAAGATCGCAGCCTTCGAAGTGCCATACGCAACCGCGCCGGGGTGGCCGCCATTGTGGCCGGCCAAAGAAGCGATGTTGATGATCCTGCCCCAGCCGGTAGTCATGAAAGGCAGAGCGTAGTGGGTAACGAGAAACGTGCTGTCAAGGTTGACGGCCATGACCTTGTTCCACAGCGCGAAATCCATTTCATCGATTGATGCCCGTTCAATGAGACCGCCGGCATTGTTGACAAGTACGTCGATGCTGCCAAACCGGGTTCCGATATCGCTCAGGGCTTTCCGAACGTCAGCCTCAGAGGTGACGTCGAGTTGGACTGCCGTGAGTTCCCTGCCCGAGGCCTCCTTGACTTCCCGGGCCAACTCCTCGTCGGGGTGGTGGGTGAAGTAGGTGATCGCCACGTTGGCGCCGGAGCGGGCAAGCTCGAGGGAAATTTCTCTTCCAATGCCGATTCCTCCGCCAGTGACCAGGACGTTCTTGTTGGTGAGTAAAAGTGCCATTCAGGTAATCTCCATATCAGTCGGTAAGCCCATCGGGGGCGTGTTCCCGCCGAACGAGCGCTATTGGGGAAAGTGGAACAGGAAGGGGGGGCTCAACCGGTGGCCGTGCCAGCGCGGTCGCTGGATGCCCTGACGATGAGGTGGGTGTCAACGGTGACAGACTCCGGGGTGTCATACCTGTCGTTGTTCTCGAGCCTGCCGATGAGACGCATGGCACCCATACGCCCGATAAGCTCTACTTGTTGGGCGACCACGGACAGTGGCGGCTCAAGGTTTCTTGTCCAAATGAGATCGTCGTACCCGATCAGGGCCACGTCCGACGGTATTCGCTGACCCAGTTCCTTAAGAGCCGACAGGGCGCCAATAGCCATGTACTGATTCATCGCGAAGATCGCGTCCGGGGGGTGTTGCAGGGTCATGAGCTTTAGGGTTTCCTGGTAGCCGTGCTGCTCACTGTCGCCGCTTTCACTGGGCGCGCCCACTCGGATTAGTTCGGGGTCAAGGGTCCTTCCCGCTGCCAGGATCCCGGTACGGAATCCATCCATGCGGTCCTTCTCCGACTCGCTGACCAGAGGAAGTGCGAGAACCGCGATGCGCTGGGCTCCCTGGCCAATCAGATGGTTCACAGCATCCAGCGATCCTTTGAAGTTTCCTGACCGTATGACGTCGCATCCGCTGACCCCGCTGAGCCCGTGAAGAAGCAGAACCACTGGCTTCCCTGCATCGGCGAACAGCTTGAGGGTGTCCAGCGTTTCACTGGCAGGCACCACCAGAAGGCCGTCCACCTGTGAATCGAACATCAGCTCGATCGCCTGCTCCTCCCATGTCGCCTGCATCTCCGTATTCGAGAAGAGGACAGCGAAGCCGTGCTCGTGCAAAACGTCAGCAGCCGACTTGAGAAGCAGCGGAGCAATGGGGCTCAGGATGGTCGGCATGACGATGCCGATGGTCTTTGTCTGCCGGGTACTGAGGCCACGGGCGAGCCGATTGGGCCGGTAGCCGCTGCGTTTGATGGCCTCGTTTACCCGACGGGCAGTCTCCGCGCTGACAAAACGGGTCTGGTTGATGACAGCGGAGACGGTCGCGACGGAGACGCCAGCTTCGACGGCCACTGCCCGGATCGTGGGCACAGGGTTTTTACCGTTCATAATGGTCATCATCCCAGCCCTAAAGCATGGGGCAGTGCCAGAGTCAGCCAGGGTATGAAAATGATCCCGATGAGTACTGCGACGATCGCCACGAGATACTTGATCATGGGCCGGGCAACCTTTTCCATCGGCACACCCCCAATGGCGCACGCCGTGTAAAGGCCTACTCCTAATGGTGGCGAGAACAGCCCGAGACCCATGGCCAGAATAAGCAGAATCCCGAACTGAAGCTCATTCACGCCGAGCTGAACAGCAATTGGCAGCAACAAGGGACCGAAGATAATCAATGCCGGAGCACCCTCCAGGACAGAGCCCATCACGACTAGCATCGCCGTGCAGACCAACAGGAACAACCACGTTCCTTGCGCATGGGCGAGTCCGACGAGGAACTGCGCCATGGCCTGAGGGACCTGCTGGGCCGTAAGTACGTAGGTGACAGCCTGGGCTGCTGCGACGATAAACAAGATCATTCCGGACAGGGAAGCGGAGCGTACGAGGAATGATGCGGTCATGCCCAATTTCATTTCCCGAAAAATGAGGCCGCCGACTACGAAAGCATAGACGACCGCGAAAGCAGCGACTTCTGTTGGGGTGGCAATTCCTCCGAGGATGCCGCCGAAGATGATCACGATCATAACCAGGGCTGTTGATGCCCCGGCGACCAGCTTCAAAATCTGCGATCCGCTTCGTCGCGGCACAAAAGCGCCTGCGCCCAGCTTGGCAGCGTCGCCAATACTCGGTGCCGTGGCGACAGCTACAACCAGCAGGGCAATGCCAATGACAGCGGCCGGCACAACACCGGCCACGAACAGGCCACCGATGGAGAGGTTGGCTACGTAGCCCAGGATAATCATGTTGATGCAAGGCGGAATCGTTTCCCCCATCACGGCCGTGGCGGCCAGCAGCGCCACGGCGTCCTTATCATCCTGACCTGCCTTCCGGATGGCCGGCAATAGGGTCGTCCCGACCGCCGCAACGTCCGCGCTTTTCGACCCCGAGATCCCGGAGAAGAGTGCCATCGCACCGATCATCACAATCCGGAGGCCGCCACGGGAGCGCCCCGCACCAAGCAACAGCAGATCAATAAGCCTCTTGGACATGCCATTGATTTCCATAACCAAGCCTGCCAAGACAAAAAACGGAATCGCGAGCAGCACCCCGTTGGAAATCCCGGACTCCATTTGCTGGGCAAAAAGGGCGATTGGTACACCACCGCCGGTCCAGAAGAACAACAGGGCACCCAGGCAAAGCGCGAACGCGATCGGCACGCCAATGATCAGCGCCGCGGCAAACCCCACCAACAACACCACAATCGGCAACGGCGCGAAGCCCGGAAGAAGGTACACCCAAAGCATCCAGATTCCAGCAAGCGCAACAAGTACGCCAGCTGAGCTCAGCAGTGCCCGCACCCTGAGGCGAACCAGATCCACGACGGCGAATACTGCCATTACGACGCCACTGATCAGAACGGGATAGAAGTTGAGATATTCCGGGAGCCCGCTGGACATCGTCTGACCCGCCACTGCGCCGATAATGGCCCTGCTTGACCAGCACAGCGCCACAGCGACGATCACCACAATCCAGGCGATCAGCCCCTCATTGACCTCCCCGACCCAGCCGTGCAGCCGATCTCGAAGCGCGGCTACGCCCAGGTGCTCACCCCGTGCCAAGGCCAATGCGCCGCCGAAAAACCCGATAGTCACCAGCATCGTTCCGCTGACCTCGCCAGCCCAGGCGAGGGGGTTGTTGAAGAAATAACGCGAGATGACAGAGATAAAGACCACGACCAGGCTTGCTACCAGGGCAAGCGAAGCGGCTATTGCGATCGCCACTTCCAACCCTCTGGCGAAACGGCCCCTGGCCATCGGCAAGACCGGACCCAGTACGCCTCCAGGACGGTCCACGGATGGATCCGGCGAAGCAGCCAAACTTGCGTGCATGTGCTCTTCGGAGGGTCCCATGTTATGACTGCTTCAGGATCTCATCCAGAATCGGCTTGGCCTCCGGATTGTCGCTGGTGAACTTTTCCCACAGAGGCTTAACCAGGTTCTTGAATTCTGCCTTGTCCACCTTGGTCACGGCCACGCCTTGGGCTTGGAGGTCAGTCATGGCCTTCTTTTCAGCGTCTACTGCCTGGGTCCGTTGGAAGGCTGTGGCCTCCTTGGCCGCACTCATGAAGCCATCGCGATGCTCGGTTGGGATCTTGTCCATTGTCGTGGCGGCAACGACCACGGTGAGTGGGTTGAAAATATGCTCCGTCAGCGCGAGGTGCTTAGCCGTCTCGTACCATTTATTCTGCAGAATCGTCGGGGCATCGTGCCCAAGCCCGTCAATCAGGCCGGTCTGCAAGGAAGTGTAGACCTCCGTCGTGGGCAAGGGGGTTGCAACAGCACCCATGAGATTGACCGTGGCGATCACCTGCGGGGCCTGCAGGGTGCGGATCTTCATCCCGTGCAGATCGCCGGGCCCGGCCACGGCGTTTTTGGTCATCATGTTCCTGGCGCCAAAATTGTATGCCCAGCCAACGATCTGCGCCCCGCCTTTGGCCTTGAGTATCCCGGACAGCTGATCTCCCGCCCCGGAGTCCAATGCCTTTCCAACACCGTCCCAGCTGTTGAAAATATAGCCCATGTCCAACACTCCGAACTCTGGTGCAACTTGAGACCAGATGGACGAGCCCGAGATCATCATGTCTGCAGCCCCAAGTTTCAGTTGCTGAACCATTTTCGCCTCATCGCCCAGTTGGCTGTCGGGGAAATAATCGACCGTTACGGCGTCGCCGACCTTGTCCTTTAGCAGCGTCTGGAACTTGGTGAACCACGTGCTGTGAGCGTTGCCGGGCTGGCCCGACATTGAGGACGACATCTTGAGCTTCAGCTGCTCCTTTGCACTGCCTGCACCTCCTCCGCATGCCGACAGGAGCGGCACCGCTGCCGCACTCAACAACACCCCCGACCCCAACTTCAGTATCGAACGCCTGGAAGTCATGTACTCACCCATCGCAGATCTCCTTTGTTCTTTTGATTGGCGACAGCCGCAGAGGACGACGTTCCCACAGCGCTGCGTAACCGGTTACGTCACAATCTTGGTGCTAGATTGCGGATACAAGGCACGAAAGGTGGGATATTTTCTGCACTTTGCGCTTCCTGTGTCTACGCGCCAAGGGAAAAGTATGTGATTCATCCCATAATAGCTAACCGGTTACGTGCTCACAAGGGGTGTGCAATTAGCAGACTAACAACGAGTCTCCGGCGGGAACATGACTCCACGAGGAACGTACCGTAGGCGGATCCTCTACCGGATGGTACGTTGTCAGGCAGCCGGCCATTGATGGGGGTGTGCTCAGGCCTCGATGCCGAAGAACGCGGCAAGTTGGTCGATGGTGAACTGATTGCGCAGTGGGCAGGCGCTGTTTTGGTTGGCAAACATGCCTTTCTGCCGGTATGCGCGCTCTCGGGTCGTGGTTGAATTCCAATTGACGGGGACGACATACTCCGCGGACTCTGTGGTGTCCTGGGGTGACCCATAGGTCCCCTGAAGGGGCAGATCGGCGAGACGGGTGGTGCCATCCAGAAGTACCTCGGCGTACCTGAAGGGCACCGCTTCGCCCGTGACCGTGCCGACGCCGACGTATCCGTACTTAGGGTCATCTACGGCTACCAAGCGACTGGCCACCTGGTCCAGGTAGAACAGGTGCTCAAGGGAAATCCTGGGACGGGAAATGTCCGCATTTTGTCTATGCCTCAGACTTGCACCGGGGGCAAGTCTTACCCAAACGGGGACCCGCTTCAGACTTCGGATCGTGTCATCATCTTCGCGACTGAGCAGGGAAGAGATTGCGTGACCGTGGAGCCTGAACAAGGGGCCCTTCCGTTTCCGAAGGGCGCGGAACTGCCTTTCAAGTAGGCTCACGTGATCACTGGTGTAACAAGGTATTGCAGCGCCTCTCCCTGGGCTTTGGTCATGCACCCCTACCTTTGCGTCAGCGTTGGAATGTCACTTCGGCGTTTTCGGATTAGCGTCAGCGGAGTGCTTAGATCAGATTGGACCCCGCGACCATGATCACTGCAGGGGTCGGCTCCATCCGGCCGGACAGTGGTTCCCTCCATTGTGATGCCGTCCAGCTGCCACGATACTTCTATTGGAGTCGCCACCTGCAAATTGTCACAGGGAACACCAAACACGACAACCATTGATCCCGTGTCCCGCTAAATCAGCGGGGCACGCGGCTGATACATTCCGCATGTAGGTCTTCACAACCAGTTCCTTGCAGGGTGGGTCATTGTCGTCGGCGCCAGGTCGTCATTACGGAGATGTCCGCGTTCCAGGCGCGAGATGGCGGAAACCCATTGGTCCGGTACCTTCAAGACCACGGCGGGGTGGGGGCGCCTAGAAGTCACCAACGGTGTAGAATGCGCCGGCAGAGAAATCATCGCCGTCGTTGGCGCGGGTATCCTCGTCGTCAGCGCGAACTGGGTGAAGGTCCCGCACGCCTCCGGTTATCGGGATTCCCAGCGGAACCACCGGATTCCGACGAAAGAGAACGCAATGATGTATGCGGCGCAGGCCAGAAGTGAGTAGCCGTCCTGATCGCTCCAGGAGGCGTTGTTCAGCGCGTCGGCGAAGAGCGTCATGAGGGCGCCGATCGGTGACCACTCAGCGATGACCTTCAAGGTGTCGCCCAGGATCCCGGTTCCACCAAGGATGCCCAGGAGTACGAGGATGATGAAAAGGACCCGCCCGACAGCGTTGATCGCGGCAGTAGATTTCACCAGGGCAACAAGTGCCTGGCCGATGGAAAGGAACATTGCTGCGCCCAGGACGGCGACGGCGACAACAAGAGCATACTGACCGATGCTGAGCGAGAGCCCGCGCAGGATGCTTCCGACAATCACGACGATGACCGAGGCGACGAGGTTGGAAGTTAGCTGCACGATGAGCCTGCTGGCCATGATCATCCAGGTTGGTGCGGGCGTCACGCGAAGCCGTTGCAGCACGCCGACTTCACGGTCATGCGCCAGGGTCAGGCTGTAACCCAGCAGGCAGGAAGTGACCAGGCCCAGCGTCAGTGCCAGGCCGAGGACGGATTCGGGGCTCCCGAGCCGCGGCTGGGCCTTGCCGAAAGTCGTCGCCACTATGATCACGATCGGCAGGAGAACACTCAGCACCGTCGAGACCCTGCTGCGGAGCAGCACCGTGGCATCCGCACGAAGCAGGGACCGCATTGCAAGGCCCGTCCGTCCGCGCTCACTACCGACACTTGCTTCAGTCATGGATTTCACTTCCCGTCAGGCCGATGAAGACGTCCTCAAGGGTGACCGTACCGCGTGCTACGGCCAGCACCTCAGGATCTTCCTTATGTTTAGCGATCAGCTGGGCGGGTGTCCCGACGGTGAGCAATTTCCCGTGGTCGATGATCGCCACCCGGTCACACACCGCTTGGGCTTCTTCCATGGAATGGGTGGTGAGCAGGATGCTGCTGCCTTCACCGCGCAGCCGCTCGATCCGGCTCCATAGTGCCCGCCGGGATTGTGGGTCCAGTCCTGCCGTCGGTTCATCCAGCAGGAGGAACATTGGGTTGTGGAGAGAGGCGATGAAGAGCGCGAGGCGTTGTTGCTGGCCACCGGAGAGCTGTTTGAACCGTTTACGCAGTTCCTCGCCGAGTCCGATGCTGTTCATGCTCCCGCTGATCTGCTCCCTCGAGAGTTTCACCCCGTAAAGGCCACCGTAGACCTTCACTATCTGGCCGATGCTCAGTTCGTCCTGGAAGCTGGAGGACTGTAATTGCACACCGAGGAGGGATTTCACCTCCAAGGGATGCTGTTGAATATCCATCCCATTGACGCTTACGCGACCGGACACGGGTTCGATCAACCCCTCCAGAACGCTCAGTGTGCTCGTCTTCCCCGCACCATTGGGGCCGAGCAGTCCGAAGATCTCTCCCCGCCTCACTTCCAAAGTCAGACCATCCACTACTGTGCGTGCCCCGTAAGCGACCCGCAGGTCGCTGATCTCCAGCAACGACTGCGCTGGCGGTTCATTCACTTCCGTCATCTGAACGCATCCCCTCCACTGCGGCCCCCAACAGGCCGCGGTGGCTCAAGCTTAAAGGGAGAAACTGACCGTACCCCCGGAACCGGTCCGGGTACTGCGACAGCAACTCACCGTGCCAGGGCACACAGCACTGACATAACTGCATCTACCAACCGGCCGCTGTTGAGCGTCCCTGGACTTCAGGTTGGATAAGTCCGGGCTACGGTCCAAAGACCCGCCTTGTTGAACCAACTGTTTCAGGGCGCGGAGCCAGACGTGTATTGCGAGTACAGACCTTCGGGCGCAGTTCTGGATAAGAAGCGGGTACTGCGCCGGTTGTTCAAACTCCAGACCATCCCGCGGAGAACCTGCCTCCGGATCGGCGCTGCTGCCTTCTTTGCGATCCCGCCCACGATCTGGAGGCCACCATCCGGTCAACTTCGGGCAGATGGGTTGCGCCGATGATCCCTCGACGACGGAAACGCTGTAGCCGATTTGCCGGGAGGAACGACATCGCTGCGCGGGGTACGCCGAAATGCAAAATGAGCTACAGAGCCGATATTTCTTCGACAGCCCAAGACAAAATACGAGCGTCGTACTCGTCCAAGTCCAGAAGACCGTAAACGCAGGCCTCGAAGTCAATCTGATCGGCGTTGCCGCCATTAGCAAAGTACCTCAACCAGGTGGCTTCGATGTCAGCCTTGTTTTGTTGCACCATGTCCAATGCTGCCTGGCGCGGGTCGCCCATAACGGCATACTCGTTACTGCCGCGGTGACATTTCGTCCGGCGGCCGCTCATGTCACACGGTATCAGTACCCACCTGACCGCACCGCACGTCACTGGCTGGGCCACGACGGGCCTGGCACCGGCCGCTGGCACTGCCCTTCTGATGGCTTACCCGACCATCCAGTACGATCTCAGCGAGGTCGGCGGTCCGGCGGCGGGGTACATGTACAACTGCCACGTCCAGGAAGTGGACGGCCAGTGGCGCCGTCCTCATGGACTGGGATGCTCTTGCGCATATCCCGCTCTCCGATTCCTACCTGCGGCCTGCAGACGATGCCAGCAGTGATGGTTCGACGCCGGAGAAAGCCTACGACCCCTACCACCTGAACTCTGTGGAGGAGAGTGGGGATGCCCTTTTGGTCTCCGCCCGGCACGCCCACACCCTGTACTTGGTGGACCGGACGACCGGATCCGTCAGATGGCGGCTGGGGGGCAAACGCAGCGACTTCAGCCTGGGCCCGAGGGCGGAATTTGCCTGGCAACACGATGCCCGGCGCCGCCCTGACGGCTCGATCAGCATGTTCGACAACCACTACTATTCCGGTTCTGCCGGGAACTCCCGCGGTTTAGTACTGGCCGTGGACGAGAAAGCGCGGACCGCCGTCGTCGATTCCGAATTCAGCAACGCCGGGCACCGCTGCAACGCCATGGGCAGCCTGCAGTCCCTGCCAAACGGCAACGTGCTGGTGGGGTGGGGTACCGATCCCGCCCTCACAGAGTTCACCCCGGACGGGACAGCCGTCTTTGAGGCCACCCGCGTCGGAAACGGGTCGTACCGCGCCTACCGCAGCGATTGGACCGCCCAGCCCCACACACAGCCGGACATCGCGGGCGTCCCGGGCAACGGTTCCACGATGCAGGTCTACGCGAGCTGGAACGGCGCTACCGAGATCGCCTCGTGGCGGTTCCTCAGAGGAGGCTCACCTAATTCGCTGGGTGTCGCCGCAACGATTCCGAAACGCGGCTTCGAAACCTCTGCAGCGATCGCCGCAGCACCATTTCTGGCCGTGCAGGCCCTGGACCGGACCGGCGCCGTCCTGGCCACTTCAGTGACGATCGCCGTATAAGACGTCCACCACGCGGGCCCATCCCGGCCTCGAGCCAATGGACGCTGTGTTGTCGTGGACAGGGAGACACCCACCGCACCGCCCCGGTTGGCTGGCAGGTCAGAGGAGCAGTGCATCGCTTCCCGTATGTACGGCTCCCCAGGGCGGCACCGGCACCCGCCGACACTCGGCTCTTCTTCGTCGTGTCTCCGGCTCCGCGCTCACTGCACCTGACTGGTTGTTCACTGGGGCGCTGGCGCTGGTGAGGTGGGCGGGCATTCACAGCTGATACTTATGTGTCCTTGCTAGTTTCGGGTGGTGACCTTTTCCTGGCGCAAGCGCCGTTCATTCCGTCTGGCGAGGACGCTATTTCTCGTCGCCGCCCTCGGGGTCACGATCCTCGTCTTCCTGCAGCTGGCGCCGCAGCGAAGCGCCGCAGTCAAGCCGGGCGTTGCTGCTGCCCCTGCTCCCGCTCCCGCTCCTTCTTCCGCGGCTCCAGTGCCTGACGGGCACACTGCCGGCTTGGACGCTGCCATCCAAGGCGTACTGGCGGACAACAACCAGTATCAGGTGGGTGTGGCCGTCCGGGACCCGGACTCGGGTGCACTGCGGACGTACGGCGTGGACGCGCCCTTTGAGGCGGCCAGCACCGCCAAAGTCCTGACGGCCGTCTCTTACTACAAGCTGGTGGAGGCAGGGCAGGCCTCTCTTGACGATCCCATGGGGGAGTACACGGCCGGCTTCCAGATCCGGGAGATGATCCAGGACAGCGATAACGACTCCTGGTCACTGCTGGTGAACGCTGTGGGGCTGTCCGCGCTGGAGGGGGATGCGGCGGCCATGGGGGTGGCGTACGACTCTGCAGAAAACACCCTTACCCCCGCCGGGATGGCGCAGATTCTCGCCGACCTTTACGGCGGAAAGCTCCTGAACCAGGAACACACCCAGCAACTGCTTTCCTACATGCAGAACACCAACGATGAGGATCTCATCCCCGCAGCCGTGCCAGCCGGAGTGGCCGTCTTCCACAAATACGGGCTGCTCGATGGTGAGCTGCATGACGCCGCCATCTTGAGCACACCCGCCCGCAGCGTCGTCCTGGTGATCTACACCAAAGGAGGGGACATCACCGATGTCCCCGAGCGGACCGCAATCATACACGAGATCACCGCTGCCGTGGCCAAAACCCTGACCTGACCGGCACGCCTATTGGCGTCAGTGGCCCTGGCCGGCACGGGCGGGGTTTCCCCGTGCGGCCGCGGCGAGGAGCTTCACGGCAAGGGTTGCCGAGAGGGCCGCGAAGGGAAGTTCAACGAGGACCGCTTCCAGGACCGCGGTGAGAAGGGGTGGACCCTGCTGGGCTGTCGTGACGTCGAAGAGGGCGTCAATGCACAGGCTGGTCGAAAACGCTGCGGCAGTAAGGATTGCTCCGATGCTGTTTCTGAAGAGAAACACCGCGGTCAGCAGGGCGGTGAGGCACTCGAAAGCGTCCAAAGCCAGCCATGCCATGTTCCAGTTGTAGGCGACGGTTACCGACGGCATCGTCTGGCTCAGGTAGAGAATCCACGCCACGTAGAAGAGGGTTGACGCTGCCCCGCAGCCGATTGCCAGGCGCCGCCATCCCAGCCCCCGGACCCTCACCAGCAGGCGCCGACGGAGGCGAAGGATCACGATCAGCGCCAGAAGAGCCACTCCGACCTTCATGCCGATGAAGTGGGGTCCACCCGACCATCGGGCGTCGGCCGCGAAGTATGCCAGGGCCTCTGGTCCCCTCATGTCCACCTCTTATCGTCCCCGCTCGTCCTTTGACTTGCCGCTCATCGCCCGTTCCGGGCTATTCGTAGCGTAGGGAATCGATGGGGTTTTGCCGTGCCGCGCGCCAGGCGGGCAGGGTGCCGGCGATGAAGGCGATGGCCATGACCAGCAGGATCACCCCGGCGACCGGTGCGGGGGCGAAGCTGAGGATCTGCAGCCCGGCGAGGTCGCTCAGGGGTCCCCGGGCGAGGGCGCCGCTGATGGCGGTGCCCAGGCCGATGGCAGCGCCGGATCCGATGAGGCTGCCCAGCAGGCCGATGAAGGCGGCTTCGGTGCTGAAGAGCGCGAAAACGGAGCCGCTGCCCATGCCCATGGCCTTCATGAGGCCGATTTCCCGCGTCCGCTCCTGCACCGACATCAGCAGCGTGTTCACGATGCCGAATCCGGCGGCAACGAGGGCAATGACCGCGAAGGCGTCCAGGACGCCGATGATGCCGTTGATGACGGTTTTTACGGTGCCGATGCGGTCCTCAAGTGTCTGGGCTGTGTAGCCGGCGGCGCTGAGCTGAGATTTCATGTCGCTGATCTGGGTTTTTGAGGCCGATGCGAAGGTCGCGGTCGCGGCGGTCCAGGTGTTTTTCGTTGTCGCTGGCGCGCCGGTGCTTTGGGCGTCCGTGAGGGCGGCGGTGAGGGTCTTGTTGGCGAACGCGCCGCCGGAGCCCAGCAGGGCATTGTCTTCAACGCCGTTGATGCGTGCGGTGACGGTGTGCATGGTGCCCGTGGCGTCCTGGATCCCGATGATCACATCCTGGCCGATGGCCTGGTCGTTGCCGGTGAAGCCGAGCGGGGTGATGTAGCTGGTGGGGAGGATGATCTGGGGCTGGGTTCCGGCGTCGTCCAGGGCTTCGCCGGCGGCCAGCTGCGGCTGGGCCCCGGCGAGGGGGCTGACGGAAAGCTGGTATTTGTCCCGGTTGTTCCACTGGATGTAGGCGGGGTTGAGCCGGCTGACCGGGGTAACCCCGGTGATCCCTGACACTGCGGCGATGGTGTCGAGATCGGATTGGTTCAGGGCGACCTGGGTTGAGCCGGGGCGTCCTCCCGCGGCGAGGACCCGGGTGTTGGGGTCGTATTTTTGGGGGCCGGATCCGGGGGAGCTGCTGGTATCGGTTTTGGTGACGGTGAAGGCGTTGCCTGGGCCGACGGCGGCGACCTGGCTGTCGATGTAGTTCGAGATGCCGGTGCCCAGCCCGTTGGTGATGGTGAGTGTAAAGGCTCCGACGAAGATCGCCAAAATGGTCAAGGTGGTGCGGAGTTTGCTGCGGAAGCTGTTGGCGATGGCCGTTGTCAGGGTTTCGAGCGGTTTCATGCCGCGTGCTCCTCGTCGCTGGAGATCAGTTGACCGTCGCGGATGTACAGGCGGCGGTTGAATCGGGCGGCGAGGTCGTGGTCGTGGGTCACCGTGATGAGCGTGATGCCGTGGTTTTGGTTCAGGTCGAACAGGATGTCTTCGACGATGGTCCCGGTGGCGGTGTCCAGGTTCCCGGTGGGTTCGTCAGCGAAGAGGACCTGCGGGTTGTTCGCCAGGGCGCGGGCGATGACGACGCGCTGCTTCTGGCCGCCGGAGAGGTTCCCGGCCTTGTTGCGGGCCTTGTCGGCCAGTTCGAGCTGTTCCAGGACCTCCATGCCCCGGGCGCGGCGTTCCCGCGCCCCTGTTCCGGCAATCTTCAGAGGCAGCACGACGTTCTCAAGGACACTGGTGGTGTGGTTCAGGAAGAACTGCTGGAAGACGAAGCCGAACATCTGGTTCCGCAGCATGTTCAGTCTCCGGCCACTGAGGGTCTTCGCGTTGGTTCCGTCAACGTGGACTTCTCCTCCGCCGGGGGCGTCCAGGAGGGCGAGCAGGTGCATCAGGGTGGATTTACCGGACCCGCTCTTGCCCACGATTGCCACGGAGTCGCCGCGCTCGATGTCGAGGGAGACGCCCTTGAGGGCGTCGAACCGGTCCGGGCCGCGCCCGTAGGTTTTCTTTAAATCTCGGGTGGACAAAATCGGTACTTGCATGGAATTTTCCCTTGCGGTGATTAGGCGGGACAGGCAGCTAATTGGTTGGGCCGGCCGCCGGGCCCGGTCGCGGCGATTCCGGCGATGTTCGATTGCCTGCGGGCTTTGAGTCTGGGGGCGGGCACTGAAGACCAACAATTCGTGAATACATTTCCACGCCCCGCACGCTCTGCTTTCCCTCCCAACTGTCGTTGGCGAACCTCCCGATCAAAACTTCGGTTCATTATGCCCCTCGCAGCCTGGGAGTCCACCGGGAAACCTCGCATGCACCCCTCCAGAACTATCAATCTGCACTGGCCCATTGCGCTTCTCTCTCCACGCATTGGTGCTTTCAGGGACCCACGAGCGGGGCGTCGGCCGGGTATGCGGAAGATTTTCAATGCTTTCGCTACAACGGTTTACCCTGAGCTACGCACGACTCGGGATACAGGTCGAGTCGCCATCGTGCCTCTGTTCCCTCTCAGGTGTCATCCAGCTTTGGTCCCGCTTGCTTACAGCAACGGCTGCCATCCTTGCCTCCTGGCTTGTTTGCCACGCCGGCAGTAGATCATCTAGGAGTCTCGTGAGTGTCCTTGCGCGCAGCGTAGGTAATGCCTTCAGAAATAAGGTCCGGACCGCAGCAGTTGTAGCGGTGCTGGCCGTGGCGATCGGCTTGGCGCTGGCCATGCTGGTGGCCAACCAGGCCGTGGGAGCCAAAGTCCAGGAGCTGAACGCCTCCGTCGGTACCGTCCTGACCGTCAATCCTGCCGGCGGCCAGGGCTTTGAAGGTGGCGGCGAGCCCTTGACAGCCGAACAGGCATCCGCTGCCGCTGCCGTGCCAAACGTGAGTTCCGTTGTCGGCACCAAGGCCCTTCGGCTCAACAACGCCGCGCAGGCGGCAGCCGAGGCAGCCAGCGGAACCCAAAGCGCCCGTGGCGGAGGCCAAGGAGGCCCCGGGGGGCAGAACACCATTACCCTGACAACCAGTCTTACGGCCGCAATCGACGCGGGCACCCTGGGCAATCGCAACCAGGCGAACGGAACGAACGGCAGCGGCGCCACCAGAACGCCCCGCCTCCTTCCAATCACTGCCACCGGCATCAGCGCCGAGACCGACACCACGGGCCAGCCACTGAATATCACGGAAGGCACCGGGCTCGGCGATTACTCGGCAGCATCCACCAGTGCTCTGTTGGGAACCACCCTGGCGGCAAAGAACAACCTCGACGTCGGCTCTACCTTCACCATCAACAACCAGAGGTTTGCCGTTGCCGGCTTATTCGACGCCGGCACAGCCTTCGGCAACAACGCCGTCTACGTCACGCTCCCGACGGCCCAAACACTTGCCGGGACGTCCGATGAGCTGTCCAGCATGATCGTCACCGTCAACAGCCTCGAGAACGTGGACTCCACCAAGACCGCACTGCAATCCGCTCTGGGCACCGATAAGGCCGACGTCACCCAGAGCCAGAGCCTGCAGACGGCCGTCAGCTCCCTTGACAGCGTCAAGAACATCTCCTTCATCGCGTTCATCGCCGCACTGGGAACCGCAGGCCTGATCATCCTGCTCATCATGGTGATGCTGGTCCGTGAACGCCGCCGCGAAATCGGCGTCCTGAAGGCCATCGGTGCGCCCAACCGGACCATCGGGCTGCAGTTCGTCCTCGAAGCCCTGGTCCTCGCGGCTCTGGGCAGCGCAGTCGGCGCGGCCATTGCGTCGTTCGCCAGCGGCGGGATCGCCTCGGCCCTGATCAGCAGCAACACCGCCACAAGCACCCCGGGCGGAGCGACGCGCAGGGCAGCCGGAGCCGCCGCCCGGGGCGGGGCCGGCGGGTTCCCCGGCGGCCAGGGCGGATCCTTCGGGGGCGGGTTTGGCGGCGGCGCTTCCCAGCTGTTGAACTCTGTGACCGCCAGCGCCTCACCCGGCGTGATTGCCGGCGGCATCGCCGCCGTGTTCGGCGTGGCCATCATCGGGGCCCTGGTTCCCGCGCTGCTCACGGCGCGTATCCGTCCCATCGAAGTCCTGCGAGGAGAATAGTCGTGATTGAAGTCAAGAACCTGGTGCGGACCTTCAACTCAGGTGACCGCACCATCAAGCCGGTCAACGACGTCAGCTTCGTCCTGGAGCAGGGCACCCTCGCCTCGATCGTTGGCAAGAGCGGCAGCGGCAAAAGCACCCTGTTGTCCCTCCTTGGTGCACTGGACAAACCCACCAGCGGAGACGTCGTCGTCAACGGTGTCAGCCTGGCAAGCCTGCCGGGCAGCAAGTTGACGGAATACCGCCGCCGGGACATCGGCTTCGTGTTCCAGCAGTTCAACCTGATCCCCAACCTGTCCGCCGCTGCCAATGTCATGCTGCCCATGGAATTCGCCGGCATGCGGAAGTCCGCCAGGCTGGAGCGGGCCAAGGGATTGCTGGAACAGGTGCAGCTTGATCCGTCCAAGCACGACCGGCGGATCAACAGGCTTTCCGGCGGCGAGCAGCAGCGCGTGGCCATCGCCCGTGCCCTGGCCAACGAGCCGAAACTGATCCTGGCCGACGAGCCCACCGGGAACCTGGATGAGCAGACCGGCGACCACATCATCGAGCTCCTCAGCTCGCTGAGCCGCGACCACAACACCACCATCCTGGTGGTCACCCACGACAGGGCACTTGCGAACAAGACCGACCGCCGGTTCCGGCTGCAGCAGGGCAAGCTGACGGAAGAACCGGTCCGGGGACGGACTGCGGTCGCCGCCACGGCCTAAATCGACAGATGTAAGACCAGCAGGTACCACAGCATCGCTGAGATCATGATCGTGCCATCTGGCGATGTCGTCCTCTGCCCTAAAAACCAGGTGTGGGGTCAGGAACCCCTCGCGCCCTTAGCAATCGTCAAGTCATTGTCCTGGCGATGGCGGAACCGCAGTTGGGTCATCGATCCTCAGGCTTTCGGGGAGGCAGGCTAATGATCATCCCAAGTTTCCTGGACGCTCCATCCCTCGGCTTGGGTGTATGTCGCGACGACGGAGACTTCACCGCCGGACTGGGCTGGGTAGATGGAAAAAAGCAGCACTGCATAGGCACAATTCAAACCCCGTAGTGCGTTTTTCGCTTTGGCGAGAGCATCGCTGAGGTGCAAGCCTTCCACCCTGAACCAGCCGGTGCTGGTTCCGGTCCTGTAGTTCACGATGTAGGCCATAAGGGAAGTATTCCCGGGTGAGCACGCTGCAACTACGGGCTAAGGACCCCTGCAACTCATGTCAGCGGCGACGAGAATTCCCTACGTGGTGGCTACGTCATCGTGCAGATAACCTCCACCCTGGTAGCTTCCGTCATCGTCGTCAGAGCCTGCGCCATCCTGCGCGGGCTCTCGCTCAGCATCGCCCAGTTCGCCCTCCTTATCGGGCTCGCCGTCCGTTGCGCGGCCGTGTTCCTCTCCATCGGCCAGGCACTCGTTGCCCTGGTCAAATCCACTGCCACTGTCAACGCTAGCGGCCGGGTCCTTTTCATCATCCTGGTACTCCTTGGCCTCCTTGGTAGAACCGGAATCCTGGGCGACACCCTGAAGGCCATCGCAGAGTGGGCAACCATCGGTGCGCTCATGACATTCTTCTCCGAAGTGCTGAACAACGCAGCCTGGAGCGATTCTGACGGGAAGGCCCTGCTCGCCTGCGCCGGATACATAATCCTGTTTGCCATGGTTGGGATCCCATGGTTCCGCTGGGAGTCCCTGTAACTGGTGGCATGCCAGTTCCCTCTCCGCAGGGCGGCGAGGGCGCGGACATTGCCCGGGCTGAACCTGGGCATCACTGAAAATTCATGCCTTCCAGCGCGAAACGCCGCGTTGCGCAGACGAGCCAACCTTGATTTCAGAGGTTCACTTCGACGTTGTCCAGGATCCCAACTGGCCGGCCAAGTCAGTGGTCATCTTCGATACAGCGACAGGAAAGGTCATCGAAAGCTTTGCCGTCGATGAAAAGGGCAGGCCAGTACTCAAGACCCCGTAGGTTGACGGTGCGGGTCTGTATTCACGGTCAATCGAGCAGATTGACGGTGAACCGGACTACATTGTCCAGGCCCATTCCTCGGTCCCTTAGCTGCGGAAACGCGGCAGAAGGGCATGGACGCAGCCGCCCGGACCGTTCGATGCGCCTCCACGCTTGCAGAACGCCGGCACCTGAGCCCGTCCGGGCCACAGCGTCCGGCCCAGCCGGGCAAGCTCTTCAAGCCCTCCCGGCAGGCCCCTGTGCAACTGCTCAATCACTTTCTGCATGCCACGCTTGCTGGTCCACCCATCGGTATGCTGAAAGGCGTTGATAACGTCCTGGTACTCCAGGCAAGTGACGTCAAAGCAATGTGATCATCGTGGTCGGCCCGCTGGCGTTCCAGCCAGGCGGAGCCCGGCCGGGGGCATCCTGGCGGTCTCAGATCGAGAGTCGTCACAGCCGAGTGACAGTCCTAAAACCAAGGAGAAGCATCCATGAACAAGAACGAGCTGGCCCGGTTGGGCCTCGACACGGATGGCCTTACGCCGGACGCCGACTACGTCCCGAACCCCTTCACCGCCGATGACGGTGTGCACGTCGACCTCGTGTACCGCGCGTACCTGCAGCTCGAGCAGATCAACGCGCTGGGCGGTATCAGCCTGCTCGGCGGCTCGCGCGAGCGGCTGGAGGACATCTATGGCGGACTTGAGGACGGCATGGACCTGCTGACGGCGGTGGCGCGCTTTGGCGACGATGAGCAGCAGCAGCGCGCCCAGCAGCTCATCGCGGCAGGGAAGATCAGCGGCTCCTGACAGGCCTCGACGGAACCCCGACAGCCCAGGCTGTCGGGGTTCTTTCTTTTCGTCATGCAGACCGGGCTGGCGAGAACCCCTGGATATGCCGGGGCCCCGCATGCATCGCGCGGACAATCGTCTCGTCTGGAGACGTGATTCCTTGTGCACTAAAGGATGACTCATCATGCAGTGCCTTATGTACATGTGATAATCGCACCGTTTCGCCTGCTATTGCAGGGATTGCAGCACCTTGCATTACCACGTTATTCGCACTCCTCCGGGTCTATGTCCTTAACCATGCATGCGTGAAGGCGCGAGCGGTGGCTGAATTGCAGTCAAAACGTGCTCGTGACTTTCATCGCGGATGCAGCGCCTGCACGAGCCCGGCCGAGCTGCTGCCCTCGCCTGGGCGGCGGTCTCCGGCAAGACGGTCAGATCTAGTGAGATGGGTCCTGATCAGTCACGGAGGGGTTCATTGGTCATATGAGGCAACGTTCTCGGACCCACCCCTATTGCTAACAGTGTCTGGTCTTCAGATGGTACTGAACTCCATCAGCCCTGGGCCTCGGCACATTCTTTCGCACGCCTGCATCGACCCCGCCAGGACGACCGGGCCAACGGTAAGAAGGATGGTAGGCATGAGTTAGCAGCTTGCGCCACGGGTGCCAGGGGTAAGGCGGAAGTGGTCCATGGGTGGGCTGTGCGCTCCAAAGGGGAGAACGTCTTCGCCCCCATGTGTCAGATTGCATTCCAGGACCCACTCGTGTCCTTGTCAGGAAGGAAAGAAGAGGACTCTATTGTGACAGGACCCGGATGGGGCGCTGACGTCACGTTGGGTGTACCAATCTGATAGTGGTTGAACTGCCATCCATTCGGGGCTTCGAGACCGGTCCTGCTAGGTCCGCTGCCTCAAGTGAGGCGTGGGCCGCTCCGGAAGCCCTCCGAGCTGCGCCCGGGGCTACCCCAGGACCTCCAACTCCTGGAGCTTTCCAAGCGCCACGCCCGCCATAAATTGTGTCTGGTCGACGAGGACACTGTCGTCAAACACTGCCCTGGGCGAGTGCATGGGGGCCCACTCCATGGGGTCGATATCTGGAGACCCAGCTCCGAGGTGCCCGTACGCTCCTGGGACCTCCACGAGGACACGGGAGAAATCGTCAGAGCCGGTCCTGGGGGACGGGCTGGGCACGAACCGGTGCTCTCCGAAGAACGTCCGTGCGGTCCTGCCCCAGAGTTCGGCGTCACTTTCGTGATTGACGGTGGCCGGCATAACCGGAGTGAACGTTGCCTCGGCTGTCAGTTGATGAGCAGTCGCCAGTTGCCGGATGAGATCCGGCAACTCCTGTGCGAGCCGCGCTTCGACACCGGGGCTGAAAGACCTGACGCTGGCCCTGAATTCCGCCGAATCAGGTATGACATTAGAGGCGGAACCGCCATGGAATTGGCCCACGGACAGTACCACGGGATCAAAAACGTTGAATCGCCGGGTGATGTACGTTTGGAGCGCGCCAAGCATTTCAGCAGCTACCTGTATGGGATCCAGAGCTTGGAAGGGGCGTGAACCGTGCCCGCCACGCCCGATAACCTTGACGGACA
Source organism: Pseudarthrobacter sp. lyk4-40-TYG-27 (assembly GCF_030209295.1). Taxonomy (NCBI): domain Bacteria; kingdom Bacillati; phylum Actinomycetota; class Actinomycetes; order Micrococcales; family Micrococcaceae; genus Pseudarthrobacter; species Pseudarthrobacter sp. lyk4-40-TYG-27. The sequence goes on along the minus strand of NZ_JARVSH010000006.1, from coordinate 44,143 downwards.
GATCTCCGAAGGCAGCCATGTAGGAGCCGGCACGGGTCGTGAACACGCCTGACGGGATGTCCGAAACGACATGCAAGGCGTAGGCAGCATCCGGTCGCCTGCCGGCTGCGTTAAGAACGCCTTCCTCCAGCATGATGCGGGCCCCCTCATGTCCTTCCTCCCCCGGTTGGAACATGAAGATGACGTCACCGGTCAGGCTGTCACGTACGGACGAAAGCAACCGGGCGGCACCAATCAGGCCCGCTGTATGCAGGTCATGACCGCAGGCATGCATCGCTCCATTAGTCGAGGCAAAGGGTATTCCCGTCTTTTCTGCCACAGGAAGGGCATCCATGTCACCTCTGAGCAGTACAGTGGGACGGCTCCCGACGGGGGCCTGGGTGGCCCCGCCGCGTAGTACCGCAACCACGGACGAGGCTGCTTTTCCCAGGCTTATTTCGAGGTCGAGTCCCTTGAGTGCCTCAAGGACCCGGGCCTGGGTGCGGGGCAGATACAGGCCGACTTCAGGATCGGCGTGCATTTCCCTACGGAAATCGACCAGGTCGCTTCCATAGGCCGGGATCGCCGCTGTGGCGTCCTCAAGGAAACTCAGCGGTGAAAACCGCACCGTATCTGTCGTTGAAGTATCTGTCATTGAAGGACTTTCTCGTCTCATGTTGCCAGGCTCTGGCCTGCTGCTTTCCCGAGAGGACGCGGACCCCCGTCTTAGCCACGCGTCACGTTCCCGGACTGTTTGTCGCAGGCCCCCACGGGGCCTGGCCTACGCTTGTTGGGGTCGGATATGGCGCCTAGAGCGGGGAATCCGTCCTGTCCACGCCAACCACGCGGTCGCCGGTGAAGAAGCGGACGCCATACTGCGGACCGTGGCCACCGATACCGCTGGTGCCCCAAAAGCTCTGGCGTGAACTGCCGGCGAGGTCGCTCATGAATGTGCCGTTGATGCGGACTTCACCGGCACGAATACGGGATCCCACTTCGATGGCCCTTGCTTCATTGGCACCGAATACGTAGGCATCCAGGCCGGTTGCGGGGCCGTTCGCATGGGCAAGTGCCTCCTCGACCGAATGCACCGGATGTACCGTTACCAGCGGCCCGAAAAGCTCTTCCGTGGCGGCCTCGGCGGCACATCCGACGATCATCCCCGGTGCCATGAACCAGCCGTCAAGACCCGGCAGCTCGCCGCCAGTGACGAGCTTTCCCCCCAGCTCGAGGAGCCGATTCACTGAGGCTTTCAAGCCATCACGCTGCCGCTGGAATGCCAGGGGACCCACTTGCGTCGACTCATCCAAGGCGTTTCCGACCCGAAGCTTACTGAGTTCAAACTTCATAGCTTCAACGAAACGGTCGTGAATCGACTCGTCAACCAGTACTTTGCCTGGCGCCTCACACCACTGGCCGTTGAGACGCGTCATGCCCTGCACAATGGACCGCGCCGCCGAGCTGACGTCGGCGTCATTCAGAATGATCACGGGATTGTTGGATCCGAGCTCCATCTGCATGACCGCCAGGTTGGACGCGGCAGCCTGCGCAACCGTCCGGCCTGCGGAATCGCCACCCGTAAATGAAAGAGCCTCGATCCTGGGGTCCGATGTCAGCAGTGCTCCTGTCTCCGAATTCCCATGAATCAGCTGAAACGCGGCGCCCGGGTATCCCAGTTCGGTCATGGCAGACACGATCGCCTCAGCGAAGAGCTGGCAACCGCTGGGGGCGTTCTCGGAGGGTTTGAGGATGACGGGGCAACCGGCCGCCATGGCTGCCGCCACCTTGCCGACCACGGTGAACGTTGGGGCATTCCAGGGGCCGACGATGAGGGCTGGGCCGAGGGGCTTGCGCCGGATGACCACAGACCTGGCATGGTCAAGGGTCTCCGATTCACCAAGCTGTTCCGCTTCAGCAATAGTTCCGCGGACTCTGTCACCCAGTGCACCGGCAATCAGGCGGGTGGTGCGGATAGGAACCCCGGTGTTGATGCTGTCCTGGAGGGCGACTTCTTCGCTCTTCGCATCGAGGGACGCGGCTACCTTCGTCAAGAGCTCAAGGCGGTCCGGGAGTTTGATGTCTTCAAGTTTCCCGGACCTGTGAAGGGTCGCTGCTGCCGCGAGTGCCCGCTCGACATCATCCTTTGCGGTCTTGCGCATCGGCTGCCGGGGTTCGCCAGTATTTGGGTTGGTAAGGTAGCGGCCGTTTTCCTCGAGCTGCAGCCATGTGCCATTGACAAAGGAGCGTTGCTCGACGAGGTCGGGGGCAATATCAGTCAGTTGGGCTAGTCCTTCAGTCATTTAAGGGTTGCTCCTCTGGTTTCGTTTGTGGGTTTTGTCGTCCATAACCAGTGACGGCAGGGGCTGGCCCCCGATGTTTGCTGTTCATGTTCGGAAGGCTGTGCAGCGGCCTAACGTTCGTTCCGGCCCGGCTGTGGCGCAAAGCAAGATCGCGATCACCGGTAACCAGGCCGACGCCGCAACGATCTACGCAGTTATCTGGATCACGATTGCCTGTTGGTCATGTTCAGCACGACGCGGATCGTCGACGCATCCGCCATCGCTTCGAATCCCTCGTTGATGCGGTCGAAGGGCAGCTCTTTGGTAACCATTCCATCGAGATCCAGCCGATTGTTCAGGTAGTGGTCGGTGAACATGTCGACATCGCTGAGGAACCTGTTCGCACCCATGTACGCGCCTTGGAGGTGTCGGTCGCCGTAGATGAGTGCATCTGCAGGGATACGCAGTTCGGACCCGGTGGGCATGAGACCGAGTATGCTGGCGGTTCCGTTCGGGCTCAGGAGCGAAAAGGCGAGTTCCGCTGTCTCACTGCGGCCGACCGCCTCGATTGCATGGCTAACACCCTGGGGAAGAAGTGACCGGACCTGGATGAGTGTTTCTGTCGGGTCAGGTGATGAGAGAACTGTGTCCGTGGCACCGAAGTTGCGGGCGAGCTCCAGCTTCGCGGGCACGGCGTCAATGGCAATGATCCGTCGAGCCCCAGCCAGCCTTGCACCCTGGATGGCGGCTATTCCGACGCCGCCGCAGCCGATTACGGCGACAGTATCCTCTGGCCCTACTTTTGCGCCGTGAATGACCGCGCCGACTCCTGTACTGATGCAGCAACCGAGAAGACATGCCACCTGGGGAGGCAGGTCAGAGCCGACCACTGCAACGGATGCCTCTTTCACCAGGAAGGCCTCCGCAAATGCGCCGATACCGCCGAGCGACTCGACGCTTGATCCATCATGTGAGATGAGTCTGGGCCGCTGCCGCTCACGCATCGAGTCGACCCGTTCGCACTGGGTCGGGCGCCCGCTGATGCAGTTGCGGCAAGCGCCACAGGACGGGGTTACGGTTGTTACGACGCGGTCTCCAGTCTTAATTCTTGTGACGCCGGAGCCGACGCGCTCGACAATGCCTACGACTTCATGTCCGAGGACCGCCGGCAGGGAGATATCCAGGGCCCCCTTCAGGTAGTGCAGATCGCTGTGGCAAAGGCCAACTCGCTCCGTCCGGATGAGGACCTCATGGTCCTCCGGATCATCCAGCAGCAGCTCGCGGATCTGGAGAGGTGTTCCGGGCTTTTCCAGTACGGCGGCAAGAATGGGTGTAGGCACTTGGCTTCCTTGAGGGTTTAGGCATTTGCAGATGGATCGCTTCGACCATCTTCGGCCCTGGCAGAGTTTCAAAAGTGTGTGGAGGGAACAGCCTTTACGGCCACTATGTGCAAGGTGACCAGCGTCGGCACATGGTGGAATGACAGGGATTAAAGTCAGCTTCCGCTTCCAACTCGGGATCCGCTCCGGCTGTCATCCACAGCGGCCCACCGCTCAACATGGTGTTCCATGGCGCGAAGGGCTTCCTCCAGCTTCGCCAGCAGTACCCGGGTCTCCTCTTCGCTGATCACCAAGGGCGGGGACAGGATCACCGCGTTGTTCAGCGGAGCAATGCCTGCCGGATAGACAATAAGCCCCTGGGCGAGGCATTCCTGCACGAAGGTGTTGGCCGCTCCGAGCGCAGGATCGGGCGCCTGCTTGCTTTCCTGGTCCGTAACGAACTCGAAGCCCCACAGCAGGCCCCGGCCACGGACATCGGCCATGCAGTGGTACCTGGCTGCCAGGGAGAGCAGTCCTTCTTTGAGCTGCTTCCCCCGCTGCCGGACGTTTGCAAGGACGTTCCGGCGTTCCATGAAGTCCAGGACCGCCAGGCAGGTGGCTGCCCCCAGGGGATTCCCCGAAAAGGTGTGCCCGAACGGAGCGACACCGCTGCCTTCCCTGAGCGCCTCGACAACATGGCCTCGGAGCAGGACGCCGGCAACAGGGGAATAACCGGCACTTAATCCTTTACCGATGAGAAGAAGGTCCGGGACGACGTTCTCGTAGGAACTCGCAAACCAATCTCCCGTCCGCCCGACGCCCGTGATGACCTCATCAATGATCAGCAGCACATTCAACCGGTCACAGATTTCGCGCAACCGGGAGAGGTAGCTAGCCGGAGGCGTCAGGACCCCGCCGGCGGCTCCAACGATCGGTTCCACGATCACTGCTGCGACCGTGCCAGGGTCCTCGTTCCGAATGGCATCTTCGAAGGCTTGCGCAGCCCGCAGCGCGTATGCTTCTTCGTTCTCGCCCGGCTGCGCGAAGCGATACGCGTAGGCCGGCGGGGCGAAGGAGAACGCATGCAACAACGGCCCGTAGTCGGGGCGGCGTGCTGCATGTCCCGACATTGACAGGGCTCCCATGGTCATGCCGTGATAGCTGATGTTCCGGCCGAGAACTTTGACTTTGCCCGGGAGCCCCCTTTCGCGCCAGTAGCTGACTGCTGTCCGGATGGCGAACTCGGACGCCTCTGATCCGCTGTTGACGAAGAATGCCCAGTCAAGGTCTCCCGGTGCCAGATCGGTGAGCCGCCTTGCCAAGGCCTCGGCGGGCACATTCGTGAACTGGGTTCGGTAAGTAAAGGCCACCCGGCATGACTGCGCCTTCATCGCCTCTGCAACTTCTTCTACGCCATGGCCGATGTTTGCAGTCATGGCCCCGCTGCACCCGTCCAGGTACTGCAGACCGGCTGAGTCATACAAGTAGACCCCCCGGCCATGGGTGACCACCGGGTATGTCTTATCAATGGTCTGCTTCAACAGAGCGCTCTCAGAAATGGAATACTCCTTTACTGTCCTGGCGAGCCTTCTGAGGCGTTTGTACCAGGGCTGATAGATGGTCGCTTGCCTCAGTGGAGGTCCGGCGGTGTTGCACAGGCCTCAGAAGATGCAGGCCGGGCCATCGAGTTGACCCCGTCAGGTATGACCAGAAGTGGGGTGATCAGAGATCAACGGGTTCGGCACTGCTGTGGTGACGTCGTTCTGGAGGTCACCACAGCAGTGCCTCGGGCCCGGCACGAGTCCGGAATCCCGGGGGGTTAGCTCTTGTTTTCCGCCGTAGCGCAGTTCTCGCTTTTGGCCGGTTCGTGCTCCTGGCTTGATACCGGGGGCAGAAGCGCGGCGTATGCTTCGGGCCGTTTTGAGCGCATCACCAGTGCGGTCACCAAACCGCCGACAAACAGGGCTCCCATGACCGTTAGCAGGATGCCTGCAGCCAGGTCACCGCCGACAAGAAGCCCAAAGTTCTGCACGACCAGGAAGACAATCGCGCCGAGACCGATCACAGCAAGAGCGGGAGCAAACAGCGTGGCCCACAGCTTTCCTGTTGCCTTTCTCCGGAAGAACACGAGCACCGAGAATGACGTGAGGGCCATCAGAACCACCACGCCGAGTGTTGCTGATCCCGAAAACCAGGTGTACGCCTGCGTCACCGGGTCTAGCCCGAGGAGCGCCTCGACCCCAAGCAGGGCAATTGCCACGACCGACACAGTCAACGAGGCCCTGGAAGGAGCCCGGTGTCGGGGATGGACCGTGCCAAGCCCGGAGGGGAGCACGCCCTGCGTTCCGAGGGTGAACAGGTAGCGCGTCAGCACGTTCTGGAACGTGAGAATGCAGGCGAAGAGGCTGCTGATCAGGAAGACTTGAAGGAGAGTTGCCAGGACAGGGGAGACGTACTTCGCGGCCAAACCGACCACGATGCTGGTGGGATCATTCGTAGCCACTTCAACGATGTTGCTGTCACCGATACCGGCCTGCATGGCCCATGCGGTGAACGTGTAGAAGATGCCGACAGCGAGGACGGCGATGTACGTTGCGCGCGGTATTGTGCGGTCGGGGTCACGCGCTTCGTTGCGGAAAACAGCGGTGGCCTCAAAACCAATGAATGAGAAGAAGGCAAACATGACGCCCAGCGGCGGGACACCTTCACCCAGACGGGCGGGGGACAGTGAGTCACCGCTCAAACCTTCCGCACCGCCGTGGACAACCACCCCGATGTTTACTGCCAACAGAACGACCGTTTCAATGACCAGGACCACACCCAGCACCTTGGCGGAGAGCTCGACGTCCCGGTACGCAAGAGCACCGCAGATCGCCATCAGCACCAGACTGCACAGCCACCAAGGCAGATCCGGGCCGCCCAGATCGTGAACAGTGGTCTGGGCCGCTGATCCCAGGTATGAACACAGCGCAAGAAACAGGAGCAGGTAAGTACCCAGTGCAAAGGTGGAAGCCCCTAGCCCCATGCCCCGGCCGAGGCCAGTCTGTATGTAGGAGTAAAAGGCCCCCGCATTTTTCACGAACGGCGTCATACGCGTGAAGCCAATCGCGAACAGAAACAGGATCGCCGTGGCGATGAGGAAGAACAGTGGACCGCCCGTGCTTTCCGAGGCAGATACCACCACAGGCCAGCCGGCCACGACAGCTGTCATCGGTGCGGCACCAGCCACAACCATGAACACGATTGATCCGACACCTAGCCCGCGGCCGAGTAACTTGTCGGGGGTCAGGAGTCCGTTGGGTCCGGCATCCACCGGCTCAAATTGAACATTATTAGTTGCCATTCGTCCCTCCCGGACGTTTGAAGCCTAGTCATTTCACGATGCTTTCGACAGGGCGAAAATGAGTAGCACCGCTGAAATCCAACTGCAGTCGTGGCCCCCTTGCCACGGCTGCTGTGAACTGGGTTACAGCCTAAAGTCGCTCCTTACACGCTGCTGTGTCAGCTCTGCACACTATCCCCACCGCTCATGGTCGCAATGCACAGTTTTGGCGCATGTCACCCCGGTGTGCAGGTTGCACATGCCTGACATCGATGTGGTGCCCGTCGCACTCGCTCCCTGGCCGGAGCCCGGGCATGCTCGATACCAACGGAGCTTCCCAGACTCCACATGGGACTAGGAATCTTTGACGAAATCCACTCTCCTGAAGGAGCACCCGAGTATGAGCAGCATTATTTCCGTTTACAACCCCGCTACAGAGGAACTGATTGGTGAAGTCCCTTCGTACGACTTGGCTGAGGTTGACGCGGCCGTCGAGCGTGCCCGGAAGGCGCAGAGCATTTGGGCGCGGAAGCCTATCGCCGAACGCCGTGACGCCCTCTGGGCCATCGCGGACGCTGTCATCGCGCACACCGACGAGCTGGCCTTGCTCGAATCAACCGACGTGGGCAAACCGCTGGCCGCCGCCCGGCAGGAAGTGCTCGGAGTAGCCGAATGCTTCAAGTACTACGCGGGCATTATCGACAAGATCCTCGGCGACACCATTCCCGTCGACGGTGGCATCAGCATGACCTTCCGTGAGCCGATGGGCGTCGTAGCCGTCATCTCCCCGTGGAACTTCCCTCTGCCGATCGCGTCATGGGGTATCGCACCTGCCCTCGCCTGCGGCAACGCCGTAATCGTTAAGCCTGCGGCCCTCACCCCGCTGTCCACTGTCCGTCTTGGCCAAATCGTGAACGAACTGGGCGTCGTCGGCGACGCGCTGCAGGTCCTCACCGGCTCTGGGGCACGCGTCGGTAACGCCCTTGCCGAACACCCCGGCGTTAACAAGGTCAGTTTCACCGGTTCCACCGAAACCGGCCGGTCGATTATCCAGGCAGCGTCCAAGACGATGAAACGGGTCACCCTCGAACTGGGTGGCAAGTCCGCCAGCATCGTCTACAACGACGTAGACCTTGCAAAGTGCGTCCAGGCGGCGCCTATGTCTGTCTTCGACAACACTGGTCAGGACTGCTGCGCCCGCAGCCGTTTTCTCGTTCAGCGGGGAGTCTTCGACGAGTTCGTTGAAGGGTTCATCGAAACGACCCGCGCCCTGAAGATCGGTAACCCGCTCGATGCCACAACAAATCTCGGCCCTCTGGTATCGGCCAGCCACCGCGAATCCGTGTCCAGCTTCCTCGGTGACGGACTGAACGTTGTCACCGCAGGCGAGGCACCGGAGGGTCCCGGCTTCTGGATGGCACCGCGGATCGTTATTGCGCCGGACCCCAAGAGCCGGGTGGCAACTGATGAGATCTTCGGCCCCATCGCCTCGGTCATCCCCTTTGACACCGAGGAAGAAGCCATCGCCCTGGCAAACAGCTCCATCTACGGGCTCAGCGGCTCCATCTGGACCAACGATGTAGGCCAGGCACTCAGGACAGCACGGGGAGTGGAGTCCGGGGCTCTGTCCGTCAACTCCAACTCTTCGATCCGGATGCAAACGCCCTTTGGCGGCTTCAAGCAGTCCGGCATCGGCCGCGGACTGGGCCAGGCAGCCATCGAGGCCTACACCGAACTCAAAACCGTCTTTGTAAGGACTGATCGTGACAACTGAGACAGGGGAACTGGTCCGCACCGACCAAGGCATCTCTTCCGAAGTTTCCGGTGCAACAGACAGTGCTGTGCAGACCCTGAGCGTGCTTTACGGCAGCCAGACCGGGAACGCAGAATTCCTGGCATCCAAGATCGTGGACAAGGCAAACGCCCAGGGCTATGCAGCCGAGCTGATGAGCCTGGACATGCTCACCCCCGAAGATGCGGCGCGCAAGGACCGGCTGCTGATCGTTACCGCCACACACGACAACGGCCACATGCCCGATAACGCGCAACCGTTTTGGGATCAACTTCAGAGCGCTGGCGCAGACCTCTTTGAGGATGTGCCCTTCGCGGTCCTTGCCATTGGCGACTCGATGTACGAAGACTTCTGCAAGGCCGGCATCGACCTTGACACACGTCTTGGCGAACTCGGCGGCAAGCGGATCCTTGACCGCCTTGACTGCGATGTCGACTATGACCTGACGTCGGGCAAGTGGATCAAGGGCATGCTTGAGACCTTCAAGACAGTTGTTCCCAAGAAGCCAGGCAAAACCCCGCAAGCCTCCTCCGCCCCGGGAACAACGCCCGCTGAGCAGCCCAAAACCACCCGCCGGGAACCTGATACGGCCACTGTCGTCGAGGCCCGCCTCCTGAGCGCTCCGGAGTCTGAAAAAGAGGTCTGGCACTATGAGCTGGAGGTCAGCGGCGACGGCCGCAACTACCGGCCGGGTGACTCACTCGCCGTAATCCCGGCCAACTCCGGCGAGCTCGTCGATGACCTCCTCGCCTTTCTGGGCCTCGAGGGAAGCGAGGTGTTCGGTAACGACGGCAAGACAGTACGCGAGTCCCTCCAAAACGACTATGAGCTTCGGCTGCCTCATCTGGGCATCGTGGCCTGGCTGGTTGAAGATCTCGCGCCCGATCATCCCGTGCGGAACCTCGTCGAGTCCGGTGATCGCCTGGCGTTGGAGAATTGGCTGTGGGGACGGGACATGCTGGACGTCCTGCAGGAAACGAGATCAACAGATGTTGATCCGCACGAGTTCATCCCAATGCTGCGGCCTTTGCAGCACCGGTCTTACTCCATCGCATCCAGTCCACTTGCTGACGGTGACCGTGTCCACCTGACGGTCTCTTCCGTGCGGTACGAGGCTGCCGGGCGCCGGCATTCGGGCGCTTGCAGCGGTTTCCTCCAGTCCGCCGCGGAAACCAAGACGGCCATGAAAGTGTTCCCGCTGCCGGCCCACGAGTTCCACCTGCCCGACGACAGCTCAACTGATGTGATCATGATCGGCCCAGGCGTCGGAATTGCCCCGTTCCGCGGCTTCCTTCGTGAGCGCGAAGTCTCACAGGCCCGGGGACGGAACTGGCTGCTCTTCGGGGACCGTCACGAGAAGCCGTCCTGGCTCTATCAGGATGAAATGGAAGAACTGCAGACCAATGGAGTGCTGGACCGGCTCAGCCTGGCGTTTTCCCGGGATCAACAGGGCAAGGTCTACGTCCAGGACAGGATCCGCGAGGAAGGTGAAGACGTTTTTGCCTGGCTGTCGGGCGGTGCTTCGGTCTACGTGTGCGGCGGCAAACAAATAGCACCTGACGTTGACGAAGCCTTGCTGGCCGTGCTCATCAGCCACGGTGGAATGACGCCCGAATTGGCGCACGACTACCTGCAGTCCATGAAAGGCGAAGGACGTTACGTCAAGGACGTCTACTAAGCCTGCCTGCCCGCTCGGTTCCGGGGATTTTCGCACCCCTGGAACCGGGCAGGAACACAACAAAGCCTTGGCCTGAGTGCAGGGACGCGGTCTCAAATGTGACGTGGCTTACCGAATGCATGTAGCCGGCAATCATGATGTGCACTTTGCACATACGCCCGCGAGACCCCGCATTTAGTGTCTTTAGTAACCGATATCAATGAGGATAAAGAGGTACACAGTGAATCCGATCACACAGGTCCCGGAGGACCTCCAAGAACTCGAGGCAATCGACATGCAGGATAAAACCGCCGCAGGGTCAGCCCACGACGAACTGCAAAAGTTCGTCTCCGAAAACGACATCAAAACCTTCAAAGTGGGCGTCGTGGACCTGGACGGTGTGTGGCGCGGCAAGCGCATCCCCGCCCGGTACTTCCTGGAAAGTGTCGCTGAGCGCGGCACAAACATCTGCAACATCATCTTCGGCTGGGACATTCAGGATGAGATCATTTCTGATCTCAGCTACACGGGGTGGGACTCGGGCTACCCTGACGTGACCCTGCTGCCGGATCTCAACACCCTGAAGGTTGTTCCGGGGGAACCTGGGGTCGCATCCGTCATTTGCGATGCCTACGAAATGTCCGGCGAGCCGGCGGCGATCTGTCCCCGGAGCATTCTTAAGCGGGTTGTGAAGAAAGCCGAAGACCTCGGTTACTCGCCGGTCTGCGCCTACGAGTTCGAGTTTTACCTGTTCAAGGGGACTCCAACCGAGCTTGCCGCCAACGGCTGGCGTGACCTGACTCCCATCACGGCTGGCAGCCACACCTACAGCCTCGTCAGGGACACAGGCACCGAGTTCCTCATCGGCGAGATCCGCCGCCGCCTGTCTGAGCAGGGCATTTTCATCGAGGCCAGCAACAGCGAAAACGGCCCGGGCCAGTTCGAGATGAACATCCACTACTCGGATGCTCTCGCAGCCGCGGACAACGCCCTCCGGCTTAAGGCCACCGTCAAGGAGGTCGCAGCTGAAGCCGGCTACACGGCATCGTTCATGGCCAAGATCAACCCGGAGTGGGCCGGCTCCTCCGGCCACATGCACCAGAGTCTCTGGGATCCGGAATCCGGCAAGTCAGCTTTCGCCAATGCCGAGGAGCCCGGCGAGCTGAGCGCCGTCGGGTACAACTACCTGGCGGGCGTCGTCGAGACGGCGCCGGAGCTTACCGCCCTCTACCTGCCCACCATCAACTCCTATAAGCGGACCGAAGGCGGGCAATGGGCCGGATCCAGCGCCACCTGGGGCCTGGACAACCGTACGGTTGCCATCAGGTCCATCCCGTCAACGGGCAGTGCTGCGCGCATCGAAAACCGGGTACCTGGCGCTGACGCCAATCCTTACCTGGTCATCGCTGCCAGCATCGCCGCCGGCCTGCACGGCGTGGACACAAAGATGACCGCTCCCAAGCGGGTGGTAGGCAACGCATACGCCCTGGAGGAGGGACACCAGGTAAAGGAGCTCCCCGCAACACTCGGCCAGGCCATCGAACAGTTCGAGAAGAGCGAGGTCGCCAAGGAGTACTTCGGTGAAACCTTCGTCACGCACTACGTCCAGACGAGGCGCTGGGAGCTCCGCAAGCTTCAGACCAGTGTCACCGACTTCGAAATCGCACGTTACCTGGAACGAATCTAGCGCCCAGTGCAGCGCTGAGAAGCGTTCAATCCACCATTTTCCTTACCAAGAAAGAAGAAACACCCAATGACTACTCACCCCGGAAAGATCGCCGCAGTCACCGGAGCCGCGTCCGGAAACGGCCTTGCCATCGCAGAAAAGCTGCTCAAGGAGGGCGCTACCGTCGTAGCCCTCGACCGTGACGAGGCCGCGCTCGAGCGCCTGGTTGGCCAGCACCCGGAAATGGTTCCTGTTGTTATGGACGTCGCCGACGAGGCTTCGGTCGGCAGCGGCATGGCCGAGATCGATGCCAAGTTCGGCCGGCTCGACACCCTCGTCAACAACGCAGGCATCGTCAAGGGCAGCAACTTCGATGACCTCGGCGTTGCCGAATGGGACCAGGTCTTCGCCGTGAACTCCACAGGCCCGTTCCTGGTCAGCCAGGCTGCACGTCCGCTGCTGGAGAAGGGCGCCGCCGCCCGAGGCGACGATTCAACCAGCGCCATCGTCAACATCACATCAGTCGAGGCCCATATCGTCATCGCCAGCAGCGGGCACCCCCAGGTGCATTACAACGCTTCCAAGGGTGCACTCCTGATGTTCACGAAGGCTTTGGCCATCGAAACCGCGGCTTCCAAGATCCGCGTCAATGCTGTTGCCCCGGGCTTCATCGAGACCCCGTTCACCAAGTCCGTGCTGGAGAACCAAGAGGCCGTGAAGTTCCTCCTTGACCGTACGCCGCTCGGACGTATCGGCCGCCCGTCCGACGTTGCCAACGCCGTCGCGTTCCTGGCCAGCGACGAGGCCAGCTGGGTGACCGGTACCACCATCCACGTCGACGGTGGCTGGCTGGTTTACTGACATGAGGGCGCCCCTTATTGCCATTTCAGCGGCTCGGCAAACCGTCGATACCGCCTTCGGCCCGATGCCTTCAACAGTCCAGAACATGGCCTACGCCAACGGCGTCCTTGCCGCGGGCGGCCGTCCTGCCATTCTTCCGTCAACGGCAACAATCCCCGATGCGGCCCTTGAAGGGTTCGACGGGCTCATCCTCACCGGCGGCGGCGACATCAGCCCCCGACTGTATGGCGAGGACCCGATCGACACGGTCTATGACGTCTGCGATATCCGGGACGATTTCGAGATCGAGCTTTACAACGAGGCCATGCTTCGTGGCATACCGGTCCTGGCGACCTGCCGGGGAATGCAGCTTGTCAACGTCATTCGCGGCGGAACCCTGGTCCAGGAAGTAAGCCCGGACCGAGGGCACTGGCAGGACAACCCTTCGCACCAACCGTGGCACAGGGTGCAGCTGGAACCTGATTCCGAACTTGCCCGGATCGCTAAAGGCCTGAGCATCCCGGTGAACAGCTACCACCACCAGGGCCTGGGAAGGCTCGGGAAAGCCCTTCGCATTGTGGGACGGGAAGGCGATGTTATTGAGGCAATCGAAGCCGATGATGCCAGCCTGATCGGGGTGCAGTGGCATCCCGAACACATGGTCGATTATGACGAAGCCCAGAAGGCTCTCTTCGTGGATCTCGTGGAGAAGGCCGCGGCACACGCACAGTCAGAGCAACTACTTCAGGAGCAATTCTCATGAGCACAGAAACCGAGCGCGGGCTCAGCCACAACAAGTCAGACTTTGACTTCCACGGACGGGCACTCGACAACATTTTCGACGACTACCAGGACATGCTCGCCAACGGTCCTGTCGGTCACAGCGACAAGTATGGGGGCTTTTGGTACATCACCAAGAGCGAAGACATCTTCAATGCAGAGCAGGATCCTGACACTTTCGCTGTCGGTCCCTCCATGCTCCTCCCTGCCTTCGGCACCGATGTCCCCCTTATCCCGATTGACATCGATCCGCCGACCCACGCTGACTTCCGCAAGATCCTGCTGCCGATGTTCACTCCCATGAATGTTTCCAAGCTGGGCCCGGGAATGCGGGAGACCGCCCGGCAGCTCTGCCAGGAGGTCCTCGCGGCGGGCGACGTCGTTGATGTCTCGGCGAAGCTTGCCCGCCCGATGCCGACAATCATCTTTAGCCGCCTGGCCGGATATCCGGAGCAGGACTGGCCGATTTTCGACCGGTGGATCGATGAGATCATCTATGAGCGCACGGCCCATCCTGAAACGGCCTACGCGGCCGGACGCGAGCTCAACGATTACTTCGACCGCCTTCTCGACGAACGGGAAAAGGCCGGACCGGAAGCAGAGGCCAGCAACGATCTGATCACCCAGCTTCTGAAAGCGGAGGTGAAGGGACGGAAGCTCACGCGTGAAGATCTGCTGTCGTACTGCTACCTGCTCTTCCTGGCCGGGCTGGATACGACCGCCTGGGCAATCCGGTCCGCCCTTTGGTACCTTGCCGGCAACCCGCACGCCCAGCAGCAGTTGCGTGAAGACCCGGACCTGATCCCCACAGCTGCCGAGGAGTTCCTGCGGACGCTTTCTCCGGTCCAGGCCATGGCCCGCACAGCAAAAGCAGACACAGTTGTCCGTGGCCAGGAGATCAAGGCCGGGGAACGCGTCGTGCTCGTCTTCGGCGCGGGCAACCGGGACCCGGAGGTCTACGAAGAACCCAATGAAATCAAGATTGACCGTGAAGACAACCGCCATCTGGCCTTCGGCGGCGGTATCCACCGGTGCCTTGGATCGAACCTTGGCCGCGCCGAGATGGTTATTGCCATGGAGGAATTCCTGAAGGCTGTCCCTCACTTTGAACGGGCGAATGACGACGAGCCGTGGCACGGCGTCGGCCCGCTTACCCTCAAGATTGGAGCTTGATCACTATGGGAGAACTTTGGGTCGATGGAGGGCGTTGCCAGGGCCACGCCCGGTGCTGGGCGCTGGCACCCGAAACCTTCGAGATCGACGAGGAAGGCTATGCGCACGTCATTCCTGGCCGCGAAAACAGCGGCGACGAGCCGAACGTCCGCAAGGCCATCCGGAACTGCCCTGAACGGGCAATCCTTGAACGGGAATCGACCGAGGCCGGCGAAAAAGCCGCAGAGGTTTCGGCGTCGTGACACATCTGCCAGACCGGGTCGCGATTATTGGCGCTTCGGTTGCATCGGCGATGCTGATTGAACGCAGCCGTGAGCTTGGGTTTGCAGGCGAATTTATCGTCATAGATTCCGACCCGAATGCGCCTTACGACCGGCCCCCGCTATCCAAGCAGTTTCTTTTAGGCACTGGTTCCGTCGAACCGGCCGAGTGGTGGCCGGAGGCTACGCCGATCCTCAACGCAAAGGCGATCGGGCTGCTCCCTGACAAGCGGACTGTTCTGCTGGACAAGCTCGGAGAAGTGGCGGCTGACGCGGTCGTCATCGCATCCGGAGCCGGTTCCATCAGACTGCCAAAAGAGCCGGCAGGCGTTCTCAGCCTGAGAACCGCCGAGGATGCCCTCGCCCTGCGCAATGCCGTGGATGCAGGGGCTGCCAGTGCGATCATCATCGGCGCCGGAACCATTGGTGCGGAGCTCGCCTCCACACTGGCCCAGCGTGGGCTTGCGGTCACCGTAGTGGATCTGGCTCCGCAACCAATGCAGCGCTTCTTTTCAGGACATCTGGGGGAAGAAGCAAAGGCATGGATGCACTCGGCCGGTGTTGTAACCCACTTTGGAGTTGCTGTGGAGTCCATTCAGAAAACCGATGCCGCATGGACAGTCCAGGTCAGCGGCCTGGACCTGCACGCCGACCTTGTTATCAGCGCTGTCGGCGCCCGGCCCAATACTGAATGGCTGACCTACAGCGACCTCGACATTTCCAACGGAGTCCGTTGCACTGCCGACGGGAAGGCGCTGCTGACCAGCGGTGAAATCGCTGACGGGATCTTCGCTATCGGAGACGTTTCGGCACGGCAGGCCGAGGACGGAACGTTTCGGCGGTTCGAGAGTTGGACTCAGGCGCAACGGCACGGTGCAGCCCTGGCTGAATACTTCGCCGGCTTCGAATCCATTGAACTGGAACAGGCTCCGTACGGATGGACGGAGCAGTTTGGTCGAAAGGTCCAGGTACACGGGATGCTTCCGCCGGAAGGCGAACTTGTGCAGGTCTACGCTGCCGAGGAACGCAACGCCGCCTTGTACCGGATCGGATCCGCGGAGGAGGAGGCGGCCTGGATTGGCGTCAACGCGCCAAGGCAGTTCAGTCGGGCCTCCATGGGCATGAGCCTCCTAAGCTGAAAAGATGAATACCCCTGCTGAGCCCGCGGCGCCGCAACCGAACGAGGTCCTGCCGGCTGACTATCGCCAAAAACTCCAAATAGCAGAGCTCCGGGCAGATACCCTGTCTGAGCTCACGCAGCTCATGATGGAAGGACCCGATCCGCTCGCGCTTGCTCAAAGGGCAGTGGACCTGGTTGCCAGGGCAACAAACTCAGCAGGGGTTTTCGTCTACCTGTGGGATGAACAGGAACAAGTTCTTGTTATGCGTGCAGGTACCGCTGGAGTGCAGAGCCAGCAAGTTGGAAGGGTCACCCTTCGCCTCGGCGAGGGGGTAACCGGCTGGGTGGGGCTTACCCGGCAGTCAGTTGTCCTTAACAAAAACATTCAGCAGGATCCGCGGTTCGTCAGCATCAGCGAACTGCAGGAAGAAGATTTCAACTCGATGCTGGTAGTCCCGATCGTGGCTCCGACCGGGACGCTCCTGGGTGTATTCAGCCTCTGGTCGTATGTCGAGGAAACCTTCACGTGGGAGTCAAAGCTGATTGCCGACGAGGTGGGCATGCTGCTTGCCAGCGGCCTGCTGCAGGCTGAGACTGTTGATGACTTGCGGCGTCAGTCTGCAGCAGCACATTTCCTTGTAGATTTCCCGATCAACTCCGCCACTTCGGTTCTGCAATGCGCTCAAGTGGCCGCCCAGTCGATCCTCAAGCACATGAGCTCCGACGGTTGCGTCATCGAATATTTCGGTCGTGGTCCAGCCACATCCCCGCCCACTGCCATCGCAATGGACAAGGGCGAGCGAAGCGGAACAGTGGTTCGAACCACTCACTCACGAACAGCAACCTCCGAATTTATCGAATCCAACTTCGCCGGACATGAGCGGATATCTGTTTCCTTCGGCCTGACGAGCACCCGGGGCATCGTCACCTGCTACCGTCCACGCCGCTATTCCGCCAGGGAACTTGACCGACTCAGCGCCATTTGCTCCCAACTGGCCGCCCTGTTTGAAGCAGTAGAACTGGAATCGGTAGGTTCCTCCCATGCTTCACGCCTGCTTCGAAGCGTCGGCACGAGCACATTCGCCCGCATTCTGGAGGAGTCAGGCTGGTCAAAGGGCCGCACACTGCCTGTCCTGGTACGGGTGAAACGGCTGAAATTCGACTCGGATGCGGTGTCCAGGCGCATTGCCCCCTACCTGCAGGAACTGGCCGGCCCACGGTCCCTCGTCTTCACGGAGGGACCCCTCAGCCTGCTCTTTATTGATACCCCCTCCGGTACGGGAGAGGAGATCAAGGCGAAGCTGGAGACAACTCTTTCTGAGCTCGACGAACACCGCGGCGTCTCAGCCTTCGCCGGCCTCGGTCCGGTGGCCCGCGATGTCGCTTCCCTGCAGCCTGCGCTTTCCGACGCCGAGACCGCACTGGCATGGACAGAACTGGTTGCCAGGACGTCCGGGAGACGGGTCACCTCTTTCAGCGAAATAGAACATCTGCAGGACGTGCCGCTCGTAGGGGAAGGGATGTCTGCGGAGATCAAGGACGTGCTCGCTGAACTCAGGTCCCTCATGCGCTACGACGCAGAAAATGGAACCCAGTTGGCCGAAACAGTTGCCATGCTGCTATCCAACAAGGGATCCATTGCGGACACGGTCTCCAAGTTGCACATCCACCGCAACACGCTCCGGCAACGCCTCCAGCGCGTAGAGCAGCTCATCGGTCATTCCTTCGAAGAATCCGGAGACTGGCTACCCACAGGCATTGCCGCACGGTTGGCGGTGCGGGAAGGCCAGCGCGCGGTTCTTCAGTGACGGCAACGGCCGCCCAAACTAAATTCCTGTTCAAGGACCGTCCCATGGTGTGAATAGTGTCGACCCCAGCCATCCGAAGCGCCAATGCCTCAGCTCTGCAAGCACACACATTCGGATCTCCATGTGCAAATGGCACTGCGGTCGCGGCGATGCCGTTCGCTACCTTGAAGTATTGGAAACTCCGATCGCCCGATAAGGAATTCGAGCATGACCTACCAGCCAGATCTTTCCCGAGGCGCCGGCACTTTGCAGGCCCTCGTCATACAGCCGGATCCCTATTGCCCGATCGACCGTCTCGGCCTGTGGCTGCACGATGAGGGTATAACCACCAGAATTGTCCAGCCATTTAATGACGACGTGATCCCGGAAATACTTCGGGAGGACGCCCTGGTGGTCCTGGGCGGTGACATGAGCTCGCTGGACGACCATGTCTATCACTGGCTTGCCCACATCCGCAGCCTTATGGCAGCTGCTGCCAGCCACAGGAAGCCCACACTTGGGATATGCCTCGGAGCTCAGCTGATGGCACAGACTTTCGGCGGTACGGTGACCAGGGGCGACCAGGGCCTCGAGGCGGGAGTCGTAGAGGTAGCATTACGGTCCGAGGCGGCCGGGGATCCCCTGATGGCCGGGTTACCGGGCCCTTTCTGCGCCGGGGCCATGCATGGGGACATGATCGACCACCTGCCACCTTCGGCGGTCTGGCTCGGGATGACCGCCCAGTATCCGCATCAGGCTTTCCGGGTAGGCGAAATGTCGTGGGGAGTTCAGTTTCACCCTGAGCTGTCGCCGGCGGTCTACCGCCAGTGGCTATCCCTGGTCGACGAGAATGACGCGGTTGCCATGGAGCGGGCAGGGCATGGTATGCAGGCGTTCGAGAATCAAGACCAGATTGTGAGGGAGCATACTGAGGCAATGGCACGACGCTTCGCCCACCTGGTCCGAACGACCGCAACAGTGGCTTCCCAGTAGACCAAGTGGTGTGGCGGCGCTGCCGTTGCGGCTTGGACGTGTCCTGGACATCCGGCGCCGCGCCTCCTGCCCCCGGCACCAGTCATTCCAAGGGGGCGGGAACATGCCATATCCGTCGTGATCGGATGCGCCAGGTATGTGGCCCTTCGCAGATGAGCGTGGTTAGTGCTGGCTGAGACTGTCCCCGCCGGGCATTGGATGTTGTCGGTGCGGCGTGGTGCGGTGGGAATAAGGTCAGGGCCTCTTTGAATTGGTTGCGGCCAAGCAAACCAACACCCAAAAGAGACCCTGACATGAATAACTCTATGTCTTGTTCCGGTGGCCGCTGGTGCACGCGCGCCGGATGCGCTGCTCGGTGTCGAGGGCCTCCACATCAACTCCGTCACAGCAACCGCCAACGGCCTGGTTCTGCACGTCGAAACCGGTGAAACCCTCAGTGGCTGTCCGGGCTGCGGCGTCGTCGCGGTCGGGCACGGCCGCCGGCCGGTTCGTCTCCATGACACCCCGTGTTTCGGTCGTCCGGTGCGGCTGCTGTGGGCCAATCGCGTCTGGCGCTGCCCCGACCCGGACTGTCCGGGGGAACACCTTCACCGAGGAACACCCGTTGGCCGGGCCGCGGGCGAAACTCACCGCCCGGGCAGTGGCATGGGCGACCGACGCGCTGCAGCGTTTCGACACTTCCGTTTCAGCCCTGGCCCATCAGCTCGGCTTTTCCTGGCACACCGTCTGGGACGCCATCAAGGCAGAGGCCACCAGGCGCATCGGCATCACGGAACGGCTGGCCGGCGTGAACGCGCTCGGCGTCGACGAGCATGTCTGGTCACACACGGGCCCGCCGGGATCCGGCATGGTCACCGGGATCGTGGACCACACACGGGACGCCCGCGGCATAGTTCACGCCCGGTTGCTGAACCTCGTTCCAGGACGGTCCGGGAAGGCCTACGCCGACTGGCTCAAAGAGCGCGGTGCCGCCTTCACCACCGGCATCAAGACAGCGGCCCTGGATCCGTTCCGTGGCTACGCGAACGCAATCCGCGATGAATTGCCAGAAGCCATCACCGTCCTGGACGCGTTCCACGTCGTAAAACTCGGATCGGCCATGGTCGATGAGGTCCGCCGCCGCGTCCAGCAGGACACCCTCGGACACCGCGGCCGCAAGGGCGATCCGCTCTACGGCATCCGCCGGGCGCTGCAAGTCGGCGCCGAACACCTCACCGACAAACAAACCGCCCGGCTCGACGCGAAGCTCACCCTCGGGGACCCGCACCACGAGGTCGAGCGAGGCAGGGAACTAATCAACGAAGTGATCGCTTCGTTCCCGTCCTGCCCGATCCCGGAAATCTCACGACTGGGCCGGACGCTCAAACAATGGAAGGCAGCGATCCTGGCCTACTTCGACACCAACGGCGCCTCCAATGGACCCACCGAAGCGATAAATGGCGTCATCGAAACCACCCGCAGAATCGCCCGTGGCTTCCGCAACTTCACTAACTACAGACTTAGATGCCTACTCGCCGCCGGCGGCCACCGCCCCTACCGGATCAAACAAACGAACCATGCCTAAACGCGAAGGGCCAGGTATGTTGAAGCGCCTACGTATCTTGAGCTCCTTGCAACAAACAAACGCACCCGTGTCTTCAGGTGTTTCCCAGCACCGGCCCCAAGCGGTGTCGAACAGGTTCCCTCAAAGACGACGTCACGGTACTTTCTCGAAGGATGGTGCTCTCATGGTCAGCGGAGCCAGGGTCTCTCCGGCTGAGTAGCTGTCTGCGAAGACAGCCGCTCCTGCGCTGGTCAACGCTACCTGGACATTCGCCCACATGGTTACGCCGTCTTCCACCGACACCGCCGGCAAACGGAGATCGGCGAGCTGCACCGTCTCGTTTCCTTGCTCGATGGACAGGCATGCCCCGTCCGGCCCGACTTCTATTTTTGGGTTGCAAATTGCGACCGACATAAGCCCATGGTGGGCGAGGAAGCGCGCCTCCCCACCGAACTGGAGCACAAAGTGGTCACCGGCAGACTGGTCCAGGCTCTTGAACGGGAAATAGAACTGCCGGGTATTGGTCACGGCAGCACCGTCACGCAAGAGTATGCGTCCGTCATGCATGGACTGCACGTAGCGGACAAAGCTGTCTTTGACCGCCCATGCCATGCCGAGATCTGCTCTTTCAACAGTGAGTTCGGACATCAGGGCTCCTTTGTCGTTGCCAGGTTGCACAGGGCCGGTGGCGCTCCCCGCTCTCTGACACACCAGGTAGGGGAGGGGCTTGCGGCTGTTCATCTTCGACCATTTTCGTGGCGGTTCAGGTGATCGACATGTACTGCGGGCACATCATTCGCGCGGACCGTGTGCCTGGCGCCCATCGGAAAGGACGGTCGTTGAGGTTACGAGCCTGCTGGGGGAGCGCTGATGGGCGCGGCCCGTCAGGCCGGGTCTGAATTAGAGTGCCATATTCAGTCGTTCAGACGCGATGCACTCGTAGACGAGCCCGGGAGGAATCCGGTGGCAGAGCTCCAGGGTGTAGGACCAGGGGCCGTGCCAGGTGACAAGAACACCTGACGCTTCACTGTTGTCCCGTTGGGAACGCAGCCTGGTGATTGCTGCTGACAATTCATTATCACTGTGAAACCGTTCCCGATGCTGTACGTATCCAGCCGCCTTGGACTGCCCGCCCCTCATGATGCAGCCTCCCGCTGGAAGTCAGGGCAACGGCTGAACCTCTCGGTTTCCCACTTGTAGTCGACCCACACGTTGAAACCGTCTGCCCGGTGAAATAGCCGGCGGGGCTCAGCGCCGTCACTGTCGAGCCACAGGATTTGATCATCGTCGGTGACTGCATCGACAACTCCGCGCCGGATCTCCTCATCCTGAAGTTTAACAATGACCGGCTGGCCAATCAGCGGCTGCCACTTGGGTTGCAGGTGAAATGCCATTCGATGCTTTCCCTTCCTGTGAAGCGGGCCGTGTCTGCCTTCTATCGGGCAGACACGGCCGATGCCTTAAACCGTTACCAGGTCCTGCCAGTCGGCGAGGTCATGCCCGTGGGCATCGCTGACAGACTTGTGGGTGACCTTGCCTGCCGCCACGTTCAGACCGCCGGCGAGAGCGGGGAGCCGGTCGAAAGCACCCTTGACGCCGTAGTTGGCCAAAGCCACCGCGTAGCGGAGCGTGACGTTGGTCAGGGCGTAGGTGGAGGTGTTCGGGACAGCGCCGGGCATGTTGGCCACGCAGTAGAAGATCGTCTCGTGGACCTTGTA
Source organism: Pseudarthrobacter sp. lyk4-40-TYG-27 (assembly GCF_030209295.1). NCBI lineage: Bacteria > Bacillati > Actinomycetota > Actinomycetes > Micrococcales > Micrococcaceae > Pseudarthrobacter > Pseudarthrobacter sp. lyk4-40-TYG-27. Next base: position 21,915 of record NZ_JARVSH010000006.1, on the reverse strand, counting down.
CGTGGGTTCCTGGTGCGTGGTGGGGTGGGTATCTTCAAAGCAGCCGCCCTGGTCCACGGCGATGTCAACGAGCACCGAGCCGGGCTTCATCCGGGCCACGAGGTCGTTGGTGACGAGCTTGGGTGCCTTGGCGCCCGGGATCAGGACGGAGCCGATGACGAGATCAGCATCGATAACGGACTTTTCGATCTCGTATGAGTTGGACGCTACGGTCTTCAGGCGGCCCTGGTACTGGGCGTCCAGCTCGCGCAGCCGGTTGATGTTGATGTCCAGGATGGTGACGTCGGCGCCGAGGCCGAGCGCCATGGCCGCGGCGTTGGTGCCGGCGACGCCTGCACCGAGGACGACAACCTTGGCGGGACGGACGCCCGGAACGCCGCCGAGCAGCACACCCTTGCCCCCTGCCGGCGCCATGAGCGAGGTCGCACCGACCTGGACGGAGAGCCGGCCGGCCACTTCGGACATCGGGGCGAGCAGCGGCAGTGCCCGGCCTTCCTGAACGGTCTCGTACGCGATGGCGGTGACACCGGATTCGACAAGCGCCTGGGTCAGTGCGGGTTCCGCTGCAAGGTGCAGGTAGGTGAAAAGTAGCAGGCCCTCACGGAAGTGCCGGTATTCGGATGCCACGGGTTCCTTGACCTTCATCACCATGTCGGCCCGCGCCCAGGCCTCCTCTGCGGTCTCGACGATCTCGGCTCCGGCAAGGGCGTACTCCTGATCGCTGATGCCGGAACCGGCGCCGGCGCCGGTTTCCACGAGCACGTCGTGGCCGTTTGCTTTGAATTCGTGGACGCCGGCGGCAGTGATCGCGACGCGGAACTCGTTGTTCTTGATTTCCTTGGGGACGGAGATGATCATGACTCATGCTTTCTGAGGGGATTGATGCTTGTGGGCAAAAGAATGACAGAAAATGCGGAAACGTGAGCCCTGCTCGCAGGATCTGCGGCAGAATGGAAGCAGCTCATTAATTCCTGCATTGTGAGGAGCGTTACAGAGTGTCGGACTCGCAGAAACTGCAACAGGTGCCATTGGACGAAGTGGACCACAAGCTTCTAGGCCTGCTGTCCAATAATTCAAGGCGTACCAATCAGTCGTTGTCGGAGGCCCTCGGACTTGCGCCGTCAACCTGTCTTGCCCGCCTCAAGGCGCTCAAAGAGTCGGGGGTAATCAAGCGCTTCACCGTCGAAGTCGCACCCGAAGCAATGGGCCTGCCCCTCCAGGCCCTGGTCAGCGTGCGGCTTAGGCCTGGGGCCCGGCACCTGATGAATGCCTTCGGAAATGAGTTGCGGGACCTGCCCGAGATCAAGCAATTCTTCGTTCTTGGCGGTGCAGATGATTTCCTGATCCACATCACGGCCAGGAATACCGAGCACATCCGTCAATTCGTACTGGACCATCTGTCATCGAATCCTGCCGTCGCAGGCACCCAGACCAACCTCGTGTTCGAGCATGGCCACGGAACCGCCTTCGGACTCTAGGGATCTGGGACAAATGCCGCCGATGGCCCAAGCCAAAGGGCATCCCCGTTTTTCCCGACATCTGCGGCAGGCCCTGGTCGGCGAAACAGCAGGGACGCTGACTCCTTCCAGTCCATGTATTGCACTAGTGGGGGGCGGCCCCACCTGCTGCAATGGCAATACGAGACGCGAAAGAGTCGCTCATCAGGGAAAGGAGTCGAAGTGTCATCCTCAGATGCACATAACCCCGACTTTCAGAAAATCTTCGAAAGTCTGCCGAACCAATACATCATCGTCACCCCCGACAGAACGATCGTCGCTGCCACTGACTCGTTCCTTGCATCTACGGGAAAGAGCCGCGAGGGAATCGTCGGCATGGACATCCTCGAGGCTTTTCCGGACAACCCGGACAACCCTGACGCCAAGGGAACAGAGATTCTGCGCAGCTCCATCGAGCGTGTTGTCGAAACCGGCAAGATCGATATTCTTCCGCCTGTTCGCTATGACATCGAGAACTCAGACGGGATTTTCGAGCCCCGGTGGTTCCAGCCCCTGAACGCTCCGGCTTTCGACGATGACGGCAAGCTCGTCTATGTCCTGCACGGGGCGGAAGACATCACGGCTCAAATGACGAGCAAGAGCTGAACCCCGGCCGCCACCGACCCGATAAAGGACTGAAATTATGGACGACGTCAAAGCAACCCTCATTGGAGGACCGACCCTGCTCCTCGAGATCGCCGGCTACCGGATGATCACTGACCCCACCTTCGATTCCCCCCAGGTCTACCACCACCCAATCGCCGGACCCGTCATCAAGAAGCTCGCCCCCAGCGCCACCCCCGAGGAGCTTGGCCACGTTGACCTGGCACTCGCCTCCCACGAGCACATCGACAACCTGGACGTGGCCGGCCGGGGTTTTCTGACGATGGTGCCGCTTGCCCTCACCACGACGGAGGCTGCGAAGAACTTCGGCCCCAACGTCCGCGGGACCAGCGACTACGAGACTCATACCGTTACGCTTCCCGATGGCAGGCAGATGAAAATCACGGCAGTGCCGGCGCATCATGGCCCGGAGGGCGTGTGGGACGCACTCGGGCCCGTTATTGGCTTTGTCCTCGAAGCAGAGGGCATGCCGACGATTTACATCAGCGGTGATAACTCCGAGCTGGATATCGTGCGCGAAATTGCGGATCGTTTTCCAGCCATTGATATCGCTGTGCTCTTCGTCGGCGGCGCAAAATTCGATGTGATCGCAGATGGCGCGTACATCACCCTCAGCAATGACCGGGCCCTGGAGGCGGCCAAGATCATGGGTGTCAAGAAGGTCGTTCCAGTGCACGAGGATTCGTGGGAACATTTCAGCCAGAATGCGGACCAGATCAGCAAGCTTTTCGCCGATGCCGGGCTCAGCGAACTCCTCATCGCCTTGAAACCGGGGGAGTCTGCAGACATCCGGCTCTAGCAAACGGACCGCAGAATCGAAGGTTGGACGGTTATCGGCCAACCTTCGATTCTTGCTTAAAGGCAGAACCGGTGAAGGCCTGCGACGGACAGGCGGGCATCAACTTATGTGCGTGGCGCACACACAGCACCTCGAAGGGTCGGGAAGAATGGTGGCAGCACAACTCACGGATCGCTTGGAGCTCAGGGACGATGACGACCATTTCGGAGCAGTTCACCCGGGAACAAGACGACCTGGCGAAAACAGCAGGGCGCCCGAGTGCCGATTATTGGTCGATATCACAAGGGCTGCGGCTGCTGGGTGACCGCTGGTCCCTATTGATCGTGCGCGAACTCCTCTGCGGTGAAATGGGGTTCAACGATATGTCCCGGGCCCTGCCTGACCTTTCGCGGACACTGCTTTCCCAGCGGCTCAAGCGCCTGGTCCAGCTGGAGCTTGTCGTTCGCAACGATGAAACCGGCCCCCGCGGCTCACGACGCTACAGACTGACGCCGGTCGGCTACGCGCTGCGGCAGACCTTGGAGTCGCTGGGCCTCTGGGCGAGTCATTGGCATGCGCCCTTTGAGAATGACCTGCGGACAGGGCTTGGCACGCTGCTCGAACACATGGGCCGCAGCCTTGTGACAGATTCCCTGCCCAGGAAGTCGATTGTCCTGGGGTTCGAGTTCGACAACGTCAGGGGAGCTCCCCTTCATGGCTGGATCTGCACAGAGAACAGCAAGACAACCGCGAGCATCGGCCGCGCAGAACGTGTCCCGGATCTTCAGGTTCATGTCGCCCCGCGGGTGCTCTACGACCTCTGGTGGGGTCTGCGCCGCTGTGAGGAGGCGCGGCAGCTGGGCTCCATCGGGTTTGTTGGCCCGCAAGAGTGGGCTGCGGACTTCTCCGGCTGGTTCGCCCCTCGGGCAGCTTCCTAACGGTCAGCGCCCACCATACGGTGCCCCGCGGTTGACAGGCCCGCCGTTTCCCGGCTTCCTGCTATACAGGTACGTTGCACTGGGTCCTGTTTCTGGATGCCATGCAGGGATATGAAACAGGGTCTACACCCCTTAGCCGGGGGAGAGTAGGGTCAAGTAAACAGAGGTGCCGTCGCCCAAGCGTGTCTAAGAGACCACGTTGTGCCGGCGCTGCTTTCTTGGAGGAACCAGGATGGCTGGATGGAATGCTGACACGGCTGCCGGCCCAGTAGGGGCAGGGACCGTCACCCTGGTCGAGGAAACCTCGTTCTGCATTTCTTTGCCCAATGGCGACATTCATCCCGAGCACCCGCATGGCCTGTTCGTGCAGGACACCCGATTCCTGTCCCGCTGGAACCTGACAGTCAACAGTCATCCGCTTGAGTCCCTCGCTGCCGAGACGCGCGAGCCGTTCCGGGCCCTGTTTGCAGGTCGCGTTCCCCGTTCCGACGGATATGCCGACAGCCCGCTGATCGTGGAGCGCCTGCGGGAAGTCGGCGCGGGTATTCAGGAGCGACTTACCGTCCGCAATTATTCAACCAAACCCGTCGAATGCGCGATTTCCCTCGAGGTTGAAGCTGACTTCGCGGACCTTTTTGAAGTGAAGGAAGCCCGGATCCAGCGTGCGTGGGACGCAACCCGGTACGTGGATGGGGACCAGCTGACCATTTCCGGTGTCTGGCAAGGCATGCGAAAACGGGTCGTCATTCAGGCTCCGGGAGCAGAGGTGAAGCCGGAGGGGGTCACCTTTCTGGTATCTGTCCCACCGCAAGGGGACTGGAGCGCTGTCGTCAGTGCCCGGGTTGAGGTTGAAGGCTCTGGCCGGAGCGCCACCCTTGTCCACCCTGAGGGGGAGGAGTTGTCCCCCAGTGACCGGCGCCGCAAGGAATGGGTTGCCAGGATTCCCGTCGTTCGCATGGGTAACCGATCCATTGAGCGTACGTTACGGCGGAGCTACGACGACTTGGGTGCCCTCCGGATCGAGGATCCGGATCATCCCGAACGCGTTGTGGTGGCGGCAGGTGCGCCGTGGTTCATGACGCTCTTTGGCCGGGATTCCCTGTGGGCCTCGGAAATGGCGTTACCGGTGGATCCCTCACTGGCTTTGGGGACGCTGCAGACGCTGGCGGACCGGCAAGGAACCATCGTGGACCCGCTGACCGAGGAGGAGCCCGGCAAGATCCTGCACGAAGTAAGGCTTAGCCTCAATGCCGGTTTGGCCCTTGGAGGCAAATCAGCCTACTACGGGAGCGTCGACGCGACTCCGTTATTTGTGGATGTGCTCGGAGCCGTCAGCCGGTGGGGATTCGGAGCAGATATTATCGCCGGTTTGCTGCCCCACGCGGACCGCGCCCTGGAATGGATACGTCACTACGGGGACAAGGACGGCGACGGTTTCGTCGAATATGAACGGCTCAACGACCAGGGCCTGATAAACCAAGGCTGGAAAGACTCCTGGGACGGCATCAATTTTGCCGATGGAACACTTGCGGAGCCCCCGATCGCGCTCTGTGAAGTCCAGGCCTATGTCTATGCTGCGTATACCGCGCGTGCCTGGATGGCATACGACGCGGGCGACACGGCACGGGGAGATGATCTCGCCGATCGGGCGGCGGAACTGAAGCGGAGATTTAACGAGCAGTTCTGGATGCCGGACCGGGGGTACTATGCAATCGCACTCGACGGCAGGAAGCGACAGGTGGACGCGTGTGCTTCCAACATGGGCCACTGTCTGGTCTACGGACTCGTAGACGAGGACAAGGCTCCGCAGGTTGCCGAGCGGCTTATGTCTCCGGAGATGTTCAGCGGCTGGGGTATACGGACCTTGGCCAGCAACATGGGCGCATATAACCCGGCCAGCTATCACAACGGCTCGGTATGGCCCCACGACAATGCAATCATCGCTGCCGGTCTGTTGCGATACGGCTTCGTGGCGGAAGCACAGCGCATTACCACTGCGATATTGGAAGCCGCCGAATTCTCGGGCGGGCGCTTGCCCGAGCTCTTCTGCGGCTTCAGCCGTGATCAGTTCGCCGAACCCGTACCCTATCCAACGGCGTGTTCGCCCCAGGCTTGGGCAGCAACGGCCCCGATCCTCCTGGTGACGAACCTGATGCGGTACGACGTTCATGTCTCCCGTCGGGGACTGTGGATGGATCCTGTGCTTCCGGAAGCCTATGGTGATCTGCACATCACCAACGCACCTGTGGGTGGCGGCCGGATCACCATCGACATCGATAGGTCCGGCCCCTCTATTCAGGGCCTGCCTGAGTGGATGGAATTTCGACGCGGACATCGGCCATGGATTACGGAACTGGTCGAACAGGCAGACCGCCGACGACGGAAGTAGGCAGCCTGACTGTCGTCGACACCCTCGATGTTACAGCGCCGCCATCCCCTCTGGGACGAAGCCGGCGAACAGTTAGATGATGACTTCTGGCACGCCTCCCGTTAGGCGCGGCGACTTGCCCAACGGGAGACGTGGCATGATGAGCGCTATCTTCAGCGCTCATCGTGCCCGCACTTCACATGGCGCCTACGCGCCCGCTCAGTGCTCCGGCCAGTAGTCGTAGACGTCACTGGTCCCACGCATGAATTCGATAAAGACGCAGTCCCTGTCCCCGACGGTCCATGCTTCATGCTCCGGCGGCAGCATCATAAGATCTCCGGCTGAGAATTCCTCCTCGGATCCGGTACGCTGGCGCACCCCCAAACTGCCTTCCAGGATGTAGGCGACATGCGGCATGGGACACATATCCGTGTCGAGAATTCCGGTCTTGACCGCATCCTCCGTCACTGATGCTCCCACCGGGAAACGGACGAGAAGGGCGCTGGCCCCGTCAAGGGTCACCATCCTTTTCGTGATCCGCCCGATAGTAATGAGTTCGTACTTGTCCTCGTCGACAAAATTGGCCTTCTGCATACGTGTGAGGTCTACAGCCATAGTTCTTCCTCTGCTCCTTCGTCGTGTAAAGCGTCCGCAGTGACGCCTTGTTTCAATTCAGCGACCTGCTCTCTCTACCGGACAAGTACGAAAGCTGTACTGACCCCCATACCGCAGGCACGCATAAACGGCGCTCAAATCTACCCACGCATCCACTATACCCCCGGGGGGTATAGTGGATGCGTTGTCAGTGACAAGGCATGTCCCGGCCGGTGCCAACACCCGCTTTCACGGCCCGTCAACCCCAGCGCCCATTGATGCTCCATCAAGGAATGGAAACTGACATGTTTGAATCTGGAAACCGCACTGAGCTTCCCCTCGCCTCGAGTGCGGGATGCAGTTGCTGCACAGCCAACGTCTTTTCGCAGCCCACCTCCTCCGCTGCTGAGCTCACTCTCGAGGGCCTAACCTGCCGGCATTGTGCCCAGACAGTCGAGAAGGCCGTCCTGGTCCTTGAGGGAGTGGATTCTGTGGCTATTGAGCTCGTTCCTGGTGGCCTTTCCCGCCTCCTGATGGGCGGCAAAGCCGCCGCGGCTGCTGTACGCCAAGCCGTCATTGCCGCCGGTTACGTGGTTAGCGGCTAGTAATTCCCTGGAACTTCACGCCGCAAAAACGGCCCAGAAGTTGGCGCCCCCTCCCGAAACAGGAGGCATCGAAGCGCGCCCGCGGGCGAATGAATCCCTCCACAACTGGCCAGCGGGGTCCACCCGAACCCCAGCAGGCCGCGCAACCCCAAAAAACACCCGACTCGGGTACCCCCTGAACTTTCTGCGGGCTCTGCTGCCCGCCAATTTGTAGAGGACATGCTATGACCGGAAAAACAGGACAGCGGCGCGGATTGGTGCCGTTGCTGGTGATCGCGACCGCACAGCTGATGCTGGTGCTCGACGACTCCATCGTGAACATCGCGTTGCCTAGCATCCAGCAGGAACTCGGGGTGAACGCCGTGCATCTGCCCTGGATTGTGAATGCTTATAACCTCACGTTCGGGGCTCTGCTGCTCCTGGGCGGTCGGCTTGGCGATCTCTACGGACGGCGGCATGCATTGCAGGCCGGTCTCGCCCTCTTCGTCATCGCATCGCTGGCCGGGGGTCTTGGCCCCAACAGCGAGACCCTCATCGCCGCCCGAGCGGTTCAGGGGCTGGGAGCAGCACTGGTTGCGCCCAACGCCCTGGCCCTCATTGCGACAACCTTCTCCGAACGCAAGACCCGTGATGCAGCCCTGTCGCTGTACGGCGCGATGTCCGCTCTCGGAATTGTGGTGGGATTGCTTCTTGGTGGCGGCCTGACCGACACCCTCGGCTGGCGGTGGGTCTTTTTCATCAACGTACCCATCGGCATCCTCGTGCTCCTGGGCAGCCGGACCTTGGTGAGCGCAGGACGGCACGCCGGGAGTCTCGATGTCAGGGGCGCCGTATTGGGAACCAGCGGCATGGTCGCCCTGGTGTACGCAATTACCCGCTTTGGCGAGGAGGGTTTCGCTGACCCTCTGGGCCTTGGTCTGGTAGCCGCTGCAGCCCTGCTGCTGGCTGCCTTCATCGCCCTGCAATCCCGCAGCAGCACGCCGCTGGTCCCACTGGGGCTGTTCCGGGACCGTGGCCGCGCTGGCGCATACGCCTCCATGCTGCTGCTAGCCATTGGTCCCATGGGCAGCTTCTACGTGATCACCCTCTATCTCCAGCAGGTTCAGCATTACGGCCCTCTGCGGACCGGTGCCAGCTGGCTGCCGTTCGCGGCAGGGCTGGTGCTCGGGGCAGGGGCCGCGCCTAAGCTGCTGCTGAAGATGGCCACGCGCCTCATCGCAGCAGCGGGGGCACTGCTCAGTGCCGGGGCTGCCTTCTGGTTCTCCTTCATCCAGGTAAACACGAACTACTGGCTGCACCTGGCACCGGCCATGTTCATCCTCGCCCTTGGGTTCGGTCTCGGCATTATCGCCCTGACCCAGGCCGCCGTATATCACACGAAGGAAACCGAGGCCGGAATTGCCTCTGCGCTGCTGAACTCGGCCCAGCAAATCGGCGTTGCCCTCGGACTGGCCGTTTTGGCAGGCGTTGCTGCAACGGTCAGCAACAGCAGCCAGCATTCGGCCGTCACCGAGGCAGGCCAACTGGTCGCCGGATACGGCAGCGCACTTGCCGTCGCGGCTGGGCTGCTGGTGGCTGCAGGAATACTGGCTGCAGCTACCTTGCCTTCCCGAACCGCGGCACAGGCCAACGCCCCCGCTGCGGCCGGAATTCATTAGGCGGACCCGGACAGGGACTGTCTCCAGTGACGAGAAGGTACAGCATGCGCGCCCCTGTGCCTGGGCGCGCATGCTCGGCGACAGGTATCGTCCGCTCGAAAAGCGCAGCTAGAGCCTCGCCTAGATACCACCGGGTCACCGTTCAATAGCCGGCGGACCTCGCGAAACGCTTCGAAGCGGCGGTTGACCCGGGCTTCCCCGCCCCTGTGGGCAGTATTCCTGGCCGCTAACAACCCGGTTCTGCGCTTCAGGGGATCCTCCTCCGACTTTGTGTTCCGCCAGCCTAGCCCTGGTGTATCCCCATTCTGGAGGACATGCAACGGAATTTGTAGGTCTGCGGTACCCACGAGAACCCCAGAGCTGGTCGGACCGATCCTGGTTACCGTCCACCAATCAGCCAGAATTTCGATGTCAGCAGGGCGCGCACACATGGTCTTTACGCTTTCCTGCCACGCTTGCTGGTCCACCCATCGGTATGCTGAAAGGCGTCGATGACGTCCTGGTACGCCAGGTAAGTGACGTCCAAATCAATGTGATCATCATGGTCGGCCCGCAGGCGTTCCAGCCAGGCGGAGCCCGGCCGGGGGCATCCTGACCGTCTCAGATCGAGAGTCGTCACAGCCGAGTGACAGTCCCAAAACCAAGGAGAAGCATCCATGAACAAGAACGAGCTGGCCCAGTTGGGCCTCGACACGGATGGCCTTACGCCGGACGCCGACTACGTCCCGAACCCCTTCACCGCCGATGACGGTGTACACGTCGACCTCGTGTACCGCGCCTACCTGCAGCTCGAGCAGATCAACGCGCTGGGCGGCATCAACTTGCTCGGCGGCTCGCGCGAGCGGCTGGAGGAGATCTATGGCGGACTTGAGGATGGCATGGATCTGATGACGGCGGTGACGCGCTTTGGCGACGATGAGCAGCAGCATCGCGCCCAGCAGCTCATCGCGGCAGGGAAGATCAGCGGCTCCTGACAGGCCTCGACGGAACCCCGACAGCCCCGGCTGTCGGGGTTCTTTCTTTCGTCATGCAGACCGGACTGGCAAGAACCCTTGGATATGCCGAGGCCCGGCATGCGTCGCGCGGACATCAACTGAACCAGGCGAGGCCCACTCTTCCCCTGGACAGGGACCGCGGGAACCTCAGCATTTGGTTCCATAGCCGCTCATTATCCGTCCATGCCGCGGCTCCTGTCTCCCGGCGCGTCCATGCGCCTAAGCAGGAAGAAGTCCGACCCTGGTGTTCATGTGGTGTTCGCACCGTTCTGCCTGATAATGCAAGAATCGCAGCACCCTCGCTCACACCGTTATTCGCTTTCCTCCCGGAGCAGGTAAGACCATGCTTGCGGAACGGTTGCCGGGCCTTTTGCCGGATCTTGGTGACCATGAGTCCATGGAGGTCACGGCCATCCACTCGCTGTGCGGCCTGCCGGCGTCCGCGGTCCAGCTTCTGCGCCGGCCACCCTTTGAAAACCCGCACCACTCAGCCACTGCGGCGGCCATCATCGGAGGCGGTTCAGGACTTCCCCGGCCGGGGGCGGCATCCCGAGCCCACCGCGGCGTGCTGTTCCTTGACGAGGCCCCGGAATATGAACGCCGGGTTCTCGATGCCTTGCGTCAGCCCCTGGAGAGCGGTGAGCTGGTGATCCACCGGGCGGCCGGGACTGCCGCCTACCCGGCCCGCTTCCAGCTGGTGCTGGCCGCAAACCCCTGCCCGTGCGGGAAGGCCTCCGGCAAAGGCCTGGACTGCACGTGTACCCCCGTGATGCGCCGCCGTTACCTCGCCAGGATGTCCGGCCCACTCCTGGACCGGGTGGACATCCAGTTGCAGGTGGAAAGGGTGTCCCTGGCCGAGTTCGGGCAGGCCGGCCGGGAGGAAGATACCGCAACGGTCGCCCTGCGGGTCAGGGCAGCGCGTGAGCGGCAGGGAGAGCGGTTGCGGTGCTTTGGCCTGGAAACGAACTCGCAGGTCCCGGGGCGCATCCTGCGCGGTGACTTGCGGCTCGCTCCGGCAGCCACCCGGATCCTGGACCAGGCCTTGGAGCGCGGGGTCCTGACCGCCCGCGGCTATGACCGCGTCCTCCGGCTGGCATGGACCTTGGCCGACCTGGGCCGGCGGGACCTGCCGGACGCCAACGACATCGGGCAGGCGCTTGGCTTGCGGCAGGCTGCCGCGGCGGTGGCGTGAGGAGGACGGCAAACGTGAACGAACTAAAGGAACTGCGCGTGGCAAACGATTCGGCAAACCATCCAGCAAAGGTTGACGAGCGGTTGTCCCGGGCAGCGTTGTCCCGCCTCATGGAGCCCCAGGACGCCGCAGGCCTGGCCCTCGTGCATGTTGCGGGGGCAACGGATGCCCTTCGGATTGCCACCGGTCGGGTCACGGCCGGGGCTGACCTGGAGCGCGAAATCACCTCGTTGCTGGCTGACAGCGGGGCGAGCAGCTGGGCGGGAATGGCTGCAGCCTTGAAGCGCTGGCAGCCGCGGATCCCTGACCTGGCTCCGGAACGTGACCTGGCCACGTTGGCACGGCTGGGTGGCCGCCTGATCATTCCCACGGACGAGCTGTGGCCCTCCCAGCTGGCCGACCTCGGCATCCAGGAGCCCCTGTGCCTCTGGTGGCGGGGTCAGGAACACCCGCTGCCGGACGCAGCCATGTCCATCGCCCTGGTAGGTTCCCGCGACAGCACCAGCTACGGGGCTGCGGTAACAGGGGATCTGGCTTACTCGCTGGCGCAACGGGGCTTCACGATAGTGTCGGGCGGCGCCTACGGCGTCGATGCACACGCGCACCGGGCCGCCCTCGCGGGGGGATCCTCGGCCGTCCCGACCATCGCTGTGATGGCCGGCGGAGTGGACCGGTTCTATCCGTCGGGAAACGAGGACCTGCTCCGGGCCGTGGCCAACCAAGGCGCGGTCCTGGCGGAGGTACCGCCGGGATCGGCTCCCACGCGGTACCGGTTCCTGCAGCGGAACCGGCTGATTGCTGCGCTTTCGTCAGTGACAGTGGTGGTGGAAGCGCGGTGGCGCTCCGGTGCGCTGAACACAGCCCACCACGCCGAAACCCTGGGGCGGGCAGTGGGGGCGGTCCCCGGATCAGTCCACAGTGCCAACTCGGCCGGCTGCCACCGGCTCCTGCGGGACGGCGGCGCGGTCTGCGTCACCGATGCCGCGGAAGTGGCCGAACTCGCCGCGCCCAGCGGAGCGGGGCTGCCCGAACAACGCCCAGGTGCAGCCGCCGTGCAGGACGGGCTGACCCTGGAGGACCTGATCCTGCTGGATGCACTTCCGCTGCGCTCCACCACGTCGGTGGAAAAGCTCTCGGCGGTGGCCGGATTGGGACAGGACTCGGTGCGCGCCGGCCTCGGCCGGCTGGGGCTGCTCGGGCTGGCCGTCTCTGAACGCGGCGGCTGGAAACGAGGCAAGGTATGACCGTGTCCGGCTGCGGTGAACGAGGGCAAGCCTGAGACAGTGTAGGAGTGGACCATGACGAACTGCCCAAGGAGCTCGGCTCGGCACTGGACGCATTTGCCGCCTACCTGTCGGGGGAGCGGGCCGTGTCGGAGCATACCCGGCGTGCCTACCTGGGGGACCTGCGGAGCCTCCTGGCGCACGCCGCATCCGAGGGCGCGACCGGGCTGAAGGACCTTGAACTAGGAACCTTCCGCCGTTGGCTCGGCAGCCAGAGCTCGGCGGGTGCCGCACGCTCAACGCTGGCGCGCCGGTCCGCTACGGCCAGGGCATTCACTGCCTGGGCCCTCCGGGAAGAACTTCTGGAGACGGACCCCGCCCTGCGCCTGAAAGCCCCCAAACGCGAAGGATCACTGCCGGGAGTACTCCAGGCGTCCCAGCTGGCGCGAATGCTGGAAGGGCTCGAAAACGCGGCACTGGACGGTGAACCGCTGGCCGTGCGTAACCGTGCCATCGTGGAACTCCTCTACGCCACAGGCATCAGGGTAGGTGAACTTGCCGGGTTGGACGTCGACGATCTGGACCCGGACCGCCGGACGCTGCGGGTCATCGGCAAAGGGAACAAAGAGCGCACCGTGCCCTACGGGGTTCCGGCCGCCCTCGCTGTCGACGATTGGCTGCGGCGGGGCCGCCCTGCCCTGGCGACGGGCACCAGCGGGCCGGCGCTCTTCCTGGGCGCCCGCGGTGGCCGGGTTGACCAGCGCCAGGTCCGCACCCTGGTCAACACTCTTTTCGGTGCCCTCGGTGACACCTCCGTGTCCGGGCCCCACGCCTTGCGGCACTCCGCTGCAACGCATTTGCTCGACGGCGGAGCGGACCTGCGTGCCGTGCAGGAGATCCTGGGCCACAGCAGCCTCGCCACGACCCAGATCTATACCCACGTCTCGGTTGACCGCCTGCGGAAGAGCTACCAGCAGGCTCACCCCCGGGCCTGACGGTGTGGCTCATCGCACTGGCGTAATTCCACGGGGTACGGCACAATGAGAGTCACGTCCGGCAACTTTCAAGTCCCGCTTGAAGCTCCCTGAGCTTCATGCGGCTCGGCAAGTCCGGACACAGCTTAATCTGATACACCTGAATATCGGGAACCACCGCCGCAGTGCAGGGCACGGCAGTTCCATCCGGGCAGAGGTCGTTGGGGAAGACGTACCTAGAGCTATGGAGGATGGAATGTCTGTTGCAATGACCCGCGGTGTGCTGTTTGTTCACTCAGCCCCTACGGCCCTGTGCCCCCATGTCGAGTGGGCAATCGGGGCTGTGGTGGATAAGCGGACGGACCTGGAGTGGACCCCGCAGCCTGCCGCGCCCGGAATGTTCCGTGCGGAGCTTTCCTGGACCGGAACCCCCGGCACGGGATCCAAGCTGGCGTCCTGCCTCCGTGGCTGGGCGCACCTGCGCTATGAGGTGACCGAGGAGCCCACCCAGGGCGTGGACGGCGGCCGGTGGTCGCACACGCCAGAGCTGGGGATCTTCCACGCCGTCACCGACGTCCATGGCAACATCATGGTGTCGGAGGACCGCATCCGCTACGCCTACGAATCAGGTGCGGGCGATCCCGCCGCCGTCTATCACGAACTTTCGCTGGCCCTGGGCGAGGCGTGGGACGAGGAACTGGAGCCGTTCCGCCACGCTGCCGAAGGCGCCCCCGTCCGCTGGCTGCACCAGGTGGGCTGACCGACGTCGTCCTGCCGGGCGGCCAAACGAGTACCCATCCATAGCACAAGAGGAGGCCCCGCCAGCCGGCGGGGCCTCCTCTTGCTGTCCACGCGTTGTGCAGGACCGGGGGCTAGATGCTGCGGATGGCCACCACGGCGTTGTGTCCGCCGAAGCCGAAGGAGTTGCTGAGTGCCACGATGCTGCCGGCAGGCAGGTCACGGGCGGAGGTGACAACGTCAAGCGGGATCTCAGGGTCCTGGTTCTCGAGGTTGATGGTGACCGGAGCCTTGCGCTCGTGGACGGCCAGGACGGTCAGGACCGCCTCCACCGCGCCGGACGCGCCCAGGAGGTGCCCCATCTGCGACTTGGTGGCGGAAACCGCCACGTTGTCCACGTGGCTGCCCAGGGCGGCACGCAGTGCCGTGTATTCCGGCTTGTCGCCTACGGGGGTCGACGTCGCGTGGGCGTTGACGTGCACCACGTCCTCGGCCTGGATGCGGCCGTCGAACATCGCTGCCTTGAGCGCGCGGGTGGCGCCGAGGCCTTGGGGATCCGGAGCGGTGATGTGGTACGCGTCGGCAGTGACGGACGTACCGGCGAGCTCGGCGTAAATGCGTGCTCCACGGGCCAGGGCGTGCTCCTCGGCCTCCAGGACCAGCGCTCCGGCCCCTTCGCCCATCACGAAGCCGTCACGGTCGGTGTCGTAGGGACGGGAGGCGCGCTCGGGCTCGTCATTCCTGCGGGACAGTGCCTGCATGGAGGCGAAGGCCGCCAACGGCATGGGGTGGATTGCGGCTTCTGCGCCGCCGCACATCACTACGTCCGCCTTGCCGGAGCGGATGAGTTCGAGGCCGAGGTGCATGGCTTCGGTGCCTGAGGCGCATGCGGACACCGGGGTGTGGGCGCCGGCTCGGGCGCCCAGGTCCAGGCTGACGGCCGCGGCCACGCCATTGGGCATCAGCATGGGAACGGTCATGGGCAGGACCCGGCGCGGGCCCTTCTCCTTGAGGGTGTCCCAGGCATCCAGCAGGGTCCAGACCCCGCCAATGCCGGTGGCGAACGCAACAGCCAACCGGTCCTGGTCGAATTCGGTGATGCCGGAGTCGGCCCAGGCCTCACGGGCCGCAATGACGCCGAACTGCGTGGATGGGTCCATCCGCTTTGCTTCAACCCGGCTCAGGACGTCCAGCGCGGGTGTGCTGCAGCGGGCAGCGAAATGGACGGGGAGCTCGTACTTGGCTACCCAGTCGTCCTCCAGGGTGCGGGCACCGGAGACCCCCTTGAGGGCGTTGTTCCACATGGTGGGTACATCGCCGCCGATGGGCGTGGTGGCACCCAGACCGGTAATGACTACTTTGCGCGTCATGGGATCACTCTTTCGTCGGTGGGGAATCCGCCTGCGCCAACCGCAGGGTCCCGCACATTTGATGATCGGCCAGTCCCGGTCGGGGGCACTGTGCCGGTTAGATGCGGCGGGCTGCCGATCCGGTCAATCCGGATCGGCAGCCCAGCCAAGCCGTGAGACGGCGGAAGCCTGGATTAGGCCTGTGCTCCGGCAATGAAGCTGACGGCGTCGCCGACGGTCTTGAGGTTCTTGACCTCTTCGTCCGGAATGCGGACGCCGAACTTTTCCTCGGCGTTGACCACGATGGTCATCATGGAGATGGAGTCGATGTCCAGGTCCTCGGTGAAGGACTTGTCCAGCTCGACGGCCTCCGGGGCCAGGCCGGTCTCTTCGTTGACGATTTCAGCCAAGCCGGCCAGGATCTCTTCGTTGCTAGCCATTGGTGGCTCCTTTTCTTGTATTGCCGGCAGGGGCTGCCGGAAACGGTCGGGTCGCGGTCGCGGCCCTTGGGCGTATCTAGGGAAGGACAATTACCTGCGCGCCGAAGACCAGCCCGGCGCCGAAACCGATCTGCAGCGCCAGCCCGCCGCTCAGCCCGGGGTTCTCCTGCAGGAGACGGTGCGTTGCCAACGGGATGGAGGCCGCGGACGTGTTGCCGGCGTCGGCAATGTCCCGTGCCACTGTAACCGTCTCGGGCAGCTTCAGCTTCTTCACCATCTCGTCGATGATGCGCATGTTCGCCTGGTGCGGGATGAACGCAACCAGGTCTTCCGCCTCGATGCCGGCAGCGTCGAGCGCCTGCTGGGCAACTTTCGCCATCTCCCACACGGCCCAGCGGAACACGGTCTGGCCGTCCTGCCGGAGCGTGGGGTAAAGTTCCTGCGCTTCTTCAAGGAGGGCAAGGTCGCCGGTGGAATCGGACTGCCGGGCCGCCATGCCGAGATCGCGGACGTCCAGCAGGGAACGGGTCATGCCGATCGCATCCCATTTACTGCCGTCCGAACCCCAGACCGACGGGGCGATGCCGGGAGTGTCGGAGGGACCCACGACGACGGCGCCGGCGCCGTCCCCGAGCAGGAAAGAGATGGTGCGTTCCCGGTTGTCGATGACGTCCGAGAGCTTTTCCGCGCCCACCACCAGGACGTACTTGGCGGCGCCGGAACGGACCAGGGCGTCGGCCTGGGCAATGCCGTAGCAGTAACCGGCGCAGGCTGCGGAGATGTCAAAGGCCGGTGCCGGTGTGGCGCCGATGCGGTCCGCCAGGCTGGCAGCGGCTGAGGGTGTCGCGTACGGGTGCGTCACGGTGGACACGATGACTGCGCCGAGCTGCGAAGCCTCGATCCCGGCCTTCTGCATGGCCTCGCGGGCAGCGCCCTCAGCCATGTCGATCACGCTCACGTCCGCGGCCGCACGGTGCCGGGTCACGATGCCGGTGCGCTGGCGGATCCACTCATCGGAGGAGTCGATCCACTGGCACACGTCCTCATTCGTGACGATGACGTCCGGACGGTACGCCCCCAGCCCGAGGATGCGGGTGTGCTCATGGATGGGAGCCTGCTTCAGCGTGGGGACGCTCATGCGTTGCCCTCCAGTTCTGCGAACAGTGCCAGGGCGGCAGAGAGGTCTTCGGGAGTCTTGACCGCTACCGTCTTGACGCCGGGCATGCCTCGCTTGGCGAGTCCGGCCAGGGTGCCTGCGGGGGCGAGTTCGATGAGTCCGGTGACACCGCGCTTGACCATCGCGTCCATGCAGAGGTCCCAGCGCACCGGGCGGGAAACCTGGGCGATGAGGCTCTCGACGGCGGCACCGCCGTCGGTGACCTCGCCGCCGTCGTAGTTGGACAGCAGGGGCACCTTGGGGGCTGCCGGGTTCAGCTGCGGCGCCAGCGCCTTAAGCGCGTCAACGGCCGGTGCCATGTGGCTGGTGTGGAACGCGCCGGCCACCTTCAACGGAATCACCCGGGCCTTGGCGGGCGGGTTCGCGGCCAGCGCCTTCAGCTGGTCGAAGGTTCCGGCCGCAACGGTCTGGCCGGCGCCGTTGACGTTCGCAGGGGCCGCGCCGGCTGACTCAATGGCAGCCAGCACCTCGGCGGGGTCGCCGCCCACGACGGCGCTCATGCCGGTGGGTGTGACGGCAGCCGCGGCGGCCATGCTGTTGGCCCGTTCGCGGACAAAGGTCATGGCTTCCTGCTCGGTCAGCACGCCGGCGAGGGCGGCAGCAGTGATTTCACCCACCGAATGGCCGGCGAGGATAACCGGAAGGGAATTGAGCTCCACGTCGAAGAGGGAAGCCGCCGTGACCAGGCCTGCGGCAACGATCAGGGGCTGCGCAACGGCAGTGTCCTTGATGGTTTCCTCGTCGGAGGTGGTCCCGTGGGCGATCAGGTCGATCCCCGCGATGTCGCTCAGGGCGGCCAGCTGGCCTGCCACCGAAGGTAGTTCCAGCCAAGGGGCCAGAAAACCCGGGGTCTGCGAGCCCTGTCCAGGGCAGACTATTGCAAGCACGTAACCAGCTTTCCAAATTACTGTGTGATCCAGCGGTGTTTCACCGCACCAAGCTCACGGGGTCAGGTTGTAGGAAGTCTACAATGACTCACGCTTGGTTCCGGGACGACTGCCGCTCCGTGGCGGCCTTTGGCGGGGCAGAAAGGCGGCCCACCACGAGCGCTGCCTGGAGCACAAAAGCCTCCCTGGGCAGCAGCGGGTCCCAGCCGGTGACGTCGCAAACACGCTTCAACCGGTACCGGACGGTGTTGGCGTGGACGAAGAGTTCCCGTGCCGTTGCCTCCAGCGAATGTCCCAGCTCAAGGTAGGTTCCCAGGGTTTCCACCAGGCCGTTGGACGCTGCCACGAGGGGCCGGTAGATATTCTTGACCAAGGAACGCCGTGCGGCATCATCGCCGGAAATCACCCGTTCCGGCAGCAAATCGTCGGCCGCTACCGGCCGAGGCGCCGACGGCCAAGCCCGGGCGGCAGTGAGGCCGGCAAACGCCGATTGCGCCGATCCGCTGGCCTCCAGCAGGGAACCGGCCTCGGGGCCGTAGACCACGGGGCCGGGTGCGAACATTTCGCTCAGCTTCACATAGGCCGATTCGCGGTCCTGCACCCCGCCCAGGATGAGGATCAACCGGTCACCCTGGATCCCCACCAGTGCGTCCTCTGCGAAACGCCCGGCCATCCGCCGCAGTTCGCTCACGTAGCTGGCGCTGGGTTCGGACGGCGAGTTCCCCACCATGACCGTGAAACGCTCCTGCGCCTTCCAGCCGAGGGCCGCGATGCGGGAGCGGAGCGCATCAGTGTTTTCACCCCGAAGGATCGCATCCACGATCAGGGCTTCCAGCCGGGTGTCCCAGGATCCCCGCGATTCCGCGGCCCGGGCGTAGACATCGGCTGCGGCGAACGCGACTTCACGCGAGTACCGAAGGACTGCTTCGCGCAGGGACGGCTGGTCTGCCTCCGGCGCAATGACGGGAACCTGGTCCTCGACAACCTCCACCACGATCCTGATCAGCTGCAACGCCTTCTGCAGGCTGATGGAGCGGGTCAGTTCCGTGGGCGCCGTCCCAAACACATCCGTCAGGATCCACGACGGAGAGCTTGGACGCTCGTACCAGGTGACGAATGCCGCGATCCCGTTCTGCGCCACCATGCCCAGGGCCGACCTCTCGTCGGAGCTGAGCCGGCTGTACCAGGGCAGCGACTGCTCAAGCTTGCGCATGGTGGTTGTGGAAAGCTGGCCGACGTTGGCCCGCAGCTGCTTAAGGGTTTCGGACTTCTCCGGTGTGACCTTCGGCGGGCTCGGTTTCCGTTTGGCGGACGGGCTGGCTGGTGCTGGCATTCTTTGAGCATACGGCCCCCACCGCGCAAGCTCCATTTGTGCGAAGGCTACAATCCGCTTTGCGCTGCGTCACAGCAGGCAGGCACCCCGGAACGGACAACGGCGGCCCCCTCCGTGATGGAGGGGGCCGCCGTTGGTTCTGCTGCGAAAGGCTGTCAGGCCTCCCCGCCGGCATTGCCGGTGGTACCGGCATTGACGTTGAGCAGCTTGTACTTCTCGATGGCCTTGACCGGGGCGTCAACATCCACCTCGCCACGGCGCGCCAGCATTTCAAGGGCACGCACCACGATGGAGTGGGTGTCGTTTTTGAAGTAGCGGCGGGCTGCTGCGCGGGTGTCGGAGAAGCCGAAGCCGTCGGCGCCGAGGGTGGCGAATTCGTTGGGGACGAATTGCCGGATCTGGTCGGGGACGGCTTTCATGTAGTCGGTGACGGCGACGATGGGGCCGGTGGCGCCTTCGAGTTGCTGGGTGACGAACGGGGTGCGGGCGGGTTGGCCGGGGTTGAGGAAGGCTTCTTCTTCGGCGGCGAGGCCGTCGCGGCGCAGTTCGTTCCAGGAGGTGACGGACCAGACGTCGGCGGAGACGTTCCAGTCGTCGGCGAGGATGCGTTGGGCTTCGATGGCCCAGGGCACGGAGACGCCGGAGGCGAGGATCTGGGTGCGGGGACCGTCGATCTTTGCCGGGGCGAGCAGGTAGATGCCCTTGATGAGGCCTTCGATGTCGAGGTTTTCGGGTTCGGCGGGTTGGACGATGGGTTCGTTGTACACGGTGAGGTAGTACATGAGGTTTTTGTCCGTGGAGTCCGGCCCGTACATGCGTTCGAGGCCGGAGCGGATGATGTGTCCGATTTCGTAGCCGTAGGCGGGGTCGTAGGTGAGGACGGCGGGGTTGGTGGAGGCCAGCAGGGGAGAGTGGCCGTCGGCGTGCTGGAGGCCTTCGCCGGTGAGCGTGGTCCGCCCTGCGGTGGCGCCGATGATGAAGCCGCGGGTCATTTGGTCCGCGGCGGCCCAGAAGGCGTCGCCGGTGCGCTGGAAGCCGAACATGGAGTAGAACACGTAGACCGGGACCAGCGGCACGCCGTGGGTGGCGTAGGCGGTTCCGGCGGCGGTGAAGGCTGCCACGGCGCCGGCTTCGTTGATGCCGGGGTGGATGAGTTGGCCGGCGGGGGATTCCTTGTAGGCCAGGACGAGGTCGCGGTCCACGGAGAGGTAGTTCTGGCCCTTGGGGTTGTAGATCTTCGCGGTCGGGAAGAACGCGTCCATGCCGAACGTCCGGGCTTCGTCGGGAATGATCGGGGCGATGTGCTTGCCGAAGTTCTTATCCCGCATCAGGTCCTTGAGCAGGCGAACGAATGCCATGGTGGTGGCGGCCTGCTGCTTGCCGGACCCGCGCTTGGCAACCTCGTAGGACTTCGCGTCCGGCAAGGTGATCTCGGAGTGCTTGCTGCGCCGCTCGGGCACGGAGCCGCCCAGTGCTGCACGGCGTTCCATCATGTACTTGATTTCCGGCGCGTCATTACCGGGGTGGTAGTACGGCGGCCGGTACGAATCCTTCTCGAGCTGTTCGTCGGTGATCGGGATCCGGAGGTGGTCGCGGAACTTCTTCAGGTCATCCAGGGTCAGTTTCTTCATCTGGTGGGTCGCGTTGCGGCCTTCGAAGTGTGGTCCGAGTCCGTAGCCTTTGACGGTGTGGGCGAGGATGACGGTGGGTTTGCCCTTGAACTCGGTGGCGGCTTTGTAGGCGGCGTAGACCTTGCGGTAGTCGTGTCCGCCGCGTTTGAGGTTCCAGATCTGGTCGTCGGTGAGGTCCGCGACGAGGTCTTTGGTTTGCGGGGTTTTACCGAAGAAGTGTTCGCGGACGAAGCCGCCGGATTCGGCTTTGTAGGTCTGGTAGTCGCCGTCGACGGTTTCGTTCATGATTTTCACGAGCGAGCCGTCGGTGTCGCGGGTGAGCAGGTCATCCCATTCCCGGCCCCAGACGACCTTGATGACGTTCCAGCCCGCGCCGCGGAAGAACGCTTCGAGTTCCTGCATGATCTTCCCGTTGCCCCGGACCGGGCCGTCGAGGCGCTGGAGGTTGCAGTTGATCACGAAGTTCAGGTTGTCCAGGTTCTCGTTCGCGGCGAGCTGGAGCAGGCCGCGGGACTCGGGCTCGTCCATTTCCCCGTCGCCCAGGAACGCCCAGACCTGCTGGTCCGAGGTGTCTTTCAGGCCCCGGTTGTGCAGGTAGCGGTTGTTCTGGGCCTGGTAGATCGCGTTCATCGGCCCGATGCCCATGGACACGGTGGGGAATTCCCAGAAGTCCGGCATCAGCCGCGGGTGCGGGTAGGAGGACAGGGCGTGGCCGGCGCGGGACTTTTCCTGACGGAACCCGTCGAGGTCTTCCTCGGAGAGGCGTCCTTCCATGAACGCCCGGGCGTACATGCCGGGGGAGGCGTGGCCCTGGAAGAAGACCTGGTCCCCGCCGCCGGGGTGGTCCTTGCCGCGGAAGAAGTGGTTGAACCCGACCTCGTACAGGGTCGCGGCCCCGGCGTAGGTGGAGATATG